>NZ_LIGX01000041.1 GCF_001683795.1 Neoakkermansia glycaniphila | reverse complement strand
GAACGCCGCAGCTTCGGCAACGACCGCAATGCCGGTGGCGAACGCCGCTCCTTCGGAGACCGCAAGCCCTTCGGTGAACGCCGCTTCGACGGAGAACGCCGCAGCTTCGGCAACGACCGCAATGCAGGTGGCGAACGCCGCTCCTTTGGAGACCGCAAGCCCTTCGGCGAACGCCGTTTCGACGGAGAACGCCGCAGCTTCGGCAACGATCGCAATGCAGGTGGCGAACGCCGCTCCTTCGGAGACCGCAAACCTTTCGGCGAACGCCGCAGCTTTGGAGACAGGCCCAGCCGCCACTTCGGCGATCGCCCCGACCGCCGCTTCGGCCGCCAGGACTAAACCTCACCGCACCAACAGCCCGAAGACACACCGTCTTCGGGCCTTTTCTTCCCTTGCCATGAAAACATTGCTCACAGCACTCTTCCTCCTGCAAGGCGCCAACCTTTTGCAGGCGGAAACCACCACACCAAACACCCCCCCCCCCTCCGCTCCGGCTGCAACCGAAGCCTTACCGCCGGAAGAAATCCAGAAAATGGAAGCCCTCGAACAGGCTGCCAACAAAGGCGACGCCAAAGCCGCCATGGATCTCGGCATCCGTTATGCAGCGCAGGAAAAAGGCATCGAGGCCGGCCAATGGGGAGAAAAATACCAGCAGATCCTCCGGGAAAAAGCCGAGAAAAACGATACTGCCGCCATGATCGACCTCGGCAGCCTCTACCTCCTCGGCAACATGACCCTCAGCATCCTGCCGAACGCCACCGAAAGCCGTAAATGGTGGCTCAAGGCGGCAGAAGCAGGACACGCCGCCAGCCAATACCAGATTGCCCGCATGATGGAAAAAGGCTACGGCGGCCCCAAGGAAACCGAACAGGCGAAACAATGGTATGCCAAAGCCCGCCAATCTCTCGGTGCCCTCGTGCAGAATGCCGAAAAGGCCGCTTCGGAAGATTTGTATTGGCTGGCTATCATGGAACGCGACGGACTCGGCGCGGAAGCCGCACCCGCACAAGCCCTCGCCCACATGCGGCAGGCAGCGGATAAAGGCCATGTCCACGCCGCCTACCGCGTCGCCCGCATGTACGAACAGGGAACCGGATGCGAAGCCTCTCCCGAACAGGCTCTCGCATGGTACCGCAAGGGAGCGGAACTCGGAAGCATCGACGCCATGATGATGCTCGCAGCCAACTACAAGGCGGGCCGCGGCGTACCACAGGACCTCACGCTCAGCGTCAAATACCTCCAGCAGGCTGCCGCCCGGAACCACCCCGCGGCCATCTACCTCCTCGGCAAAGCCTACCTCTCGGGAGAAGGCATTGAAAAAGATCCGGCCAAAGCCCTCGCCTGCACCGAGCAGCTTGCCTCCTTCGGCTACGGCCCTGCTCTGCTCGACGCCGCCGACATGTACATGAGAGGCATCGGCACGGCCAGGGATGAGAAAAAAGCGGTCGACATGCTCACTCTCGCAGCCAACACCTACGGCGACGCTCCCGGAGCCGCCGCCGCCCATGCGCTCGCACTCTACTACGACGACCAAGGAAACAAGGAGCTGGCGGACACATGGTACTACATCGCCTCCGAACGCGGAGTGCCCGCCGCCATGGCGCGCCGCGGCCTGCTCCACCTCCTGCCCGGCTCCTCCCAGCCGTGGAACCCGTTGCGCGCATACAAATGGTGGAGCATCGGCGCAGAACGGGGAGACAAAACCAGCGCATTCTACAAAAACCTCATGCTCTGGGCCGGCATTCCTCTCGTCATCATCATCTGCATCATCCCGCTATTCATTGTCGCCCGGCTCAACAAACAAAGCCTCGCGCTGGATGCCGAAGCCGCCAAAAAAGCGGCGGAGCAGCCGAAACCATAGCCATCGCGCAGCCCTCTTCCAACCGCGGAATGCCATACGGCATTCCGCAAACGGGAACGGACAACCGACTCTCACGAGCGTCGGTCCTTTTTCTTTCGGCAGGAACAGAGAAGACACCTTAGCGGCTTGACAACCTACCTACCCGAGAGTATCCTTCCTTTCCCGTGTGCGGCACCACGCTGCACACTTGTACGCAATCCACTGATTAACACACACATATGTCTAACACAACCTGCGCATGCAGCGCAACGCCCGACAAAATCGTCTATTCCTTCGGCGGAGGGACCGCCGACGGTAACGGCACTATGAAAAATCTCCTTGGCGGCAAAGGCGCCAACCTCGCCGAAATGGCACGCATCGGCCTCCCGGTGCCTCCAGGCTTCACCATCACCACGGAAGTCTGCACCTACTACTACGCCCATGGCCGCACCTACCCCTGCACTCTTGACAACGACATCAAGGCAGGCATCGCCAAAATGGAAGAAATCGTCGGCAACAAATTCGGCGACACCAAGGCCATGCCCCTCCTCGTCTCCGTCCGCTCCGGCGCACGCGAATCCATGCCCGGCATGATGGACACCATCCTCAACCTCGGCCTCAACGACGAAACCGTCGTCGCCATGGCAGACGCCACGCAGAACCCCCGCTTCGCATGGGACTGCTACCGCCGCTTCATCCAGATGTACGGCGACGTCGTCCTCGGCGTTCAGAAACTTCCGGGCGAAGACCACGAACCCTTCGAAACCGTCATCGAAAACCTCAAGCACGAACGCTACGGCAAGGACATCCTCGACTCCGACATGACCGCCGAAGACTCGCAGGAACTTGTCAAACGCTTCAAGGCCCTCGTCGCCGAGCGTACCGGCCACGAATTCCCCGTCTGCCCGTGGGAACAGCTTCAGGGAGCCATCGGAGCCGTCTTCGGTTCCTGGAACAACGACCGCGCCAACGTCTACCGCCAGAAATACGGCATCCCGTCCGAATGGGGTACCGCCGTCAACGTCCAGGCCATGGTCTTCGGCAACACCGGTGACGAATCCGGTTCCGGCGTCGCCTTCACCCGCAACCCCGCTTCCGGCGAAAACGTCTTCTACGGCGAATTCCTCATGAACGCGCAGGGCGAAGACGTCGTTGCAGGCGTCCGCACCCCCGATCCTGTGGCAGAACTCGCCAACGTCATGCCCGCGGCTCACGCCACCCTCAGCGAAATCCGCCAGACGCTGGAACAGCACTTCCACGACATGCAGGACTTCGAATTCACCATTCAGGACCGCAAGGTATGGATGCTCCAGACCCGCAACGGCAAGCGCACCGGCGTCGCCGCCTTCCGCATCGCCTGCGAAATGGTCGAAGAAGGCCTCATCGACTGGCAGACCGCCGTCAAGCGCATCCCCGCCGACCAGGTGGACCAGCTCCTCACCCCCATCTTCAGCGGCAACGCCATCAAGGAAGCCAAGCAAATCGCCCACGGCCTCCCCGCTGGCCCCGGCGCAGCCTCCGGACGCGTCTACCTCAATGCCGAACGCTGCGTCGAAGCAGCCGACCGCGGTGAAAAAGTCCTTCTTGTCCGCCTCGAAACATCGCCCGAAGACCTTCGCGGCATGATCGCGGCCGAAGGCATCCTCACCGCACGCGGCGGCGTCTCCTCCCACGCGGCCCTCGTCGCCCGCCAGATGGGCAAGGTCTGCGTCTGCGGCGCCGATGCCCTCAACATCGACTACGCGGCCCGCACCATCACCGTCAACGGCGAAACCGTCAAGGAAGGCGACTACCTCTCCATCGACGGCACCACCGGCCTCGTCTACCTCGGCAAGGTCGACACCGCTCCTTCCGAAATCATCCAGGTGCTCATCGACAAAACCCTTGCCCCCGAACAGAGCCGCGCCTACCAGAACTTCGCCAAGCTCATGGACTGGTGCAGCCAGGCCACGCGCATGAGCGTCCGCACCAACGCGGACTCCCCCTCGCAGGCTGAAGCCGCCATCGCGTTCGGAGCCACAGGCATCGGCCTCTGCCGCACCGAACACATGTTCTTCGAAGGCGACCGCATCGACTTCGTCCGCCAGATGATCCTCGCCACCAAGAAGGTTGACCGCGTGGCAGCCATCAACAAGCTCCTTCCCTTCCAGAAGAGCGACTTCAAGGGCATTTTCAAGGCGCTCAAGGGCCTCCCGGCCACTGTCCGCCTCCTCGACCCGCCCCTCCACGAATTCCTTCCCCAGACCAAGGAACAGCAACGCGACCTCGCAGAAAAATTCGAACTTCGCGTCGAAGACATCATGCGCCGCGTCTCGGAACTCCATGAATTCAATCCCATGCTCGGCCACCGCGGCTGCCGCCTCGGCATCGCCTACCCCGAAATCACCGAAATGCAGGCTCGCGCCATCATCGAAGCCGCCATCGAAGTGACCGAAGAAGAAGGCTTCGAAGTCGTGCCGGAAATCATGGTACCCCTCGTCGCCTTCAAGAAAGAACTCGACATCCAGAAAGCCGTCATCGACAAAGTCGCCGCTCAGGTATTCGAAGAAAAGGGCAAAACCATCAAATACCTTGTCGGTACCATGATCGAAATCCCGCGTGCGGCTGTCACCGCCGACCAGATCGCGGAAACCGCCGAATTCTTCTCCTTCGGAACGAACGACCTCACCCAGACCGGCCTCGGCATGAGCCGCGACGACTCGGGCGCCTTCCTTCCGAAGTACCAGGACCTCGAAATCGTCAAAACGAACGTCTTCGCCTCCATCGATCAGGAAGGCGTCGGCAAACTCATGGAAATCGCCGTTGAACTCGGCCGCAAGACCCGCCCGGACATCAAGCTCGGCATCTGCGGCGAACACGGTGGCGACCCCGCCTCCGTCAAGTTCTGCAACAAACTCGGCCTCACCTACGTCAGCTGCTCGCCCTACCGCGTGCCCACCGCTCGCCTCGCCGCTGCGCAGGCCGCTCTGGAACAAGCCTGACCTGAAGCTTGAGCAACCGCTCTTCAAACTCTCCTTCCTTCACGGGAAGGAGAGTTTTTTGCATGGGGCGGGCCGTTTAACCGCATACCGCCCCACTTGAAGATTGCCATACCTCCCGCAGCAAGGCATACTTCCACCGCGCACATTCAACCACGCGCACCCCACCCCATACCGACCATCACGCATATGGCCACATACGACACCAAAACCACAGGCTACTTCAGCCGCACCCTCGTCATCGGAGGCATCATCCTCGCCGCCCTCATCGCCCTTGCCATCTTCCTCGGCGCCAACATGGGCAACAAACGCGTCCTCTCCGGCTTCGCCGGATACGTCTACGAAAAACCCATCTTCGGGCAGAACAAATTCGTAGGCATCCTCGTCGGCCCCTCCTCCACCGGATGGGTCTGGCGGCAGGAAGTCAGCAAAGTATCCATCACCCCGGACACGACCGTCGAAAAATTCGACGCGCAAAACGGCGGAGCCGTCCTCGGCAAGGACAAACTCCCCATCTCCTGCACCGCCTCCCTCGTCTACCGCCTCGACCCGAAAAAGGTCAAGGAATTCATGGAAGACTTCGGCGGCATCGCCCAAAGCTCCGGCAGGAATGACGACGAAGTCGCCGACGAAATCATGCTCTTCGCCTACAACAACTTCATCCAGCAGCCCTTCCGCACTGCCGTCCGCGCCGAACTCAGCAAATACAACGCCCTCGACGCCTCCGGCAGCCTGCAGGAAATCTCCGACCACGTCTTCCAGCAGCTCAGCAAAAAACTCCACAACACCCCCTTCATCATCGACTCCGTCGCCGTCGGGGAAACCAACCCTCCGGCTGCCATCATCGAATCCGTCGTGAAAAAAGTCCAGACCACGCAGGAAAACGAACGCAAGGCCACCGAACTCGAAATCGCCCAGAAACAAATCGCCATCCAAAAAGCACAGGGCGAAGCCGAAGGCGCCATGAAAATGGAACTCGCCCGCAAAGAAGCCGAAGCCAACCTTGCCCGCGGCGAAGCCGAAGCGAAAGTCATCGAAATGCAGGGCCGGGCCAAAGCCGCCGCAGCCCTCCAAATGGCCAAGGCAGAAGCGGAAGGCCTCGAACTCAAGGAAAAGGCCATGGGACCGAACGTCCTCCGAGCCAAAGCCTACGACAACATGCTCAACAACGCCAAAGTCTACCTCCCCTCCGGCAAGGACGCCGATGGCAACATGTCCGTCCTCGGCATCCTCAACCTCGACAAGGCGGAAAACAAATAACCGCCGCCATCCATTCCATCCGACACAAACGGGAGCCTCTCTTGCAGCGGCTCCCGTTCATCTTTAAAGCAGGGTCCACATCGCCCGGCGCCCGGCCATGCTACCGTTCGGAAAAAAGGGCCACCCAGCGTATACATTCATCAACCGTCTGAAGGTCTTGAACCTTTTGGTTATGATTCTGCCATTTTTCCGATGAATGTTCGAAATAGACTCCGATCGAATCATTCGCCTCATAGAAGCAGCAATAAAAATACCGCCCTGTTCGAGCATTCCGTCGCTGCAAGACAAGTGAGGGAAACGTTATCGAATCCTCATAGATAGCCATCTCCGTATCGGGGTACTTGGCAAAATATTGCCGCGCAACCATCTCGAATCTTTCAACCACCGTCCTAGCACTGATTTCGGAAGTAAAAGTATTGCACGAACTTGAAGAATCATCGAAGCCACTCCACGCCGTCAACAAAATGGAGGTCCTCCAAAAACAGTCATAATAAATAAAACAGAATACAGCCAGAGCAAAAGACAAGGCCGAAACAAAAATCGTCAGAATGGAACGTTTCATGGATATCGTCGCGTTTGAGTATGCCGACAAACACATGCCGATGCAAGGAAAAGCTCCTATGTGAAAACAGACCGATGATCAATCCTTACGCGATGCCAGAAATTGCAGGCATGCATCAACCGTTTGAAAAGTATCGACCTTCCCTTCATCGATCTGCTTCTTTTCCGATGAATGCTCAAAAAGAACACTTCTTGAATCGTTTCTTTCAATGAAGCTGCAAGAAAAATACCGCCCGGTTTGCGGATCCCTACGCTGCAGGACAAACGAAGGAAATCCGAGCATATCCATATAAACGGCAATCTCCGTATCCGGATATTGTTCGAAGTATTGCCGCGCAACAAGCTCGAATCTTTCAACAGCAGTCCTGTTGCTGATACCGGATTCAAACGTATTGCATGCACTTTCGGAAGAATCGGCAGTACTCCATGCCGTCATCATGACGGATACTCTCCAGAAGGCATCGAACTTGATGCACAGGAACACGGCAAAAACAAAGAGTGCAATGGCGCTCGGCAGAATGGAACGTTTCATGGTATCGTTGGAAGGGGTAAGTCGGCAAGGATGCGCCGATACAAGGAAAAGCCCCGCAAGCAGTTGAGCTGACGGGGCTTTATAATGGTACTTGGACCGGGACTCGAACCCGGGACCAATAGATTAAAAGTCTACTGCTCTACCAACTGAGCTATCCAAGCACTGACTCACATGGAGCGGGGAGATTACACCGTATTTACTCCGTTTTTGCAAGCATTATTTTCATGAAATGCGACATTTTGCCTCAGAAAACCGTCCGAAAGCACGGTTGGAAGGTCAGGAGCCTTTCCAGCCGCCACCCAGAGCCTTGCACAGCTTGACGACGGCATTCAGGCGCATTTCCTCCGCATCGGCCATTTCCAGCTCCCCGTTCAACAGGCTGCGATGCGTGTCGAGCGCATCCATCAGGCCGATATACCCCGCATCGTACTGCCTGGAAGCAATATCCCAGCTTCGCCGGAGACAATCGACCTCGCTCTTCGTCGCATCATAGATGGCCGCGCCCTGCCGGCGTTCGACGAGAGCATCCCGTATTTCCCGGAAGGCTACCAGCACGGACTGTTCGTAGGCTGCTTCGGTCGCTTTATATTCAGCTGATGCGGCATCGAGGGCAGCCCTCTTTCTTCCGCCGTCGAACAATGTTTGTAGCATGCTGCCGCCAATATCGTACAAGCGCGTCGGCTGGTTCAGCACCTCCTCCAGCGCAGTACTCACATGGCCCAATTCCCCTGTCAACACGAGAGAGGGATAACGGTCCGCGCGAGCGGCTTCCTTGCGCTCGTGGGCGGCGCGAAGCCTCATTTCCCATTCGCAAATATCAGGGCGGCGGTCGATCACATCGGCCGGTATGCCTGCGGGGATGGCGGGCGGGGTCATGGACAGCAGCTCTTCCCGTCCTCGCGTCTTGCCGCCGGAGATGATCGCCCGCGGGCTTTCCCCGACGAGGACGGCCAGAATGCTCTCAGCCTTCGACAATTCGTTTTCCGCCTTCCGGAGCTGGGCCAGAGTCTTGTCACGCTCGGCCTGCACGCGGCGCAGGGCAAGCTCGGGGTACTGCCCCTGCTCGAAACGTTTTTCATACATGGAACACGTCTGTTCGTAGGATTCGTGCACACGCCGGATAATATCGCACTTCTCCTGCCATGTGCATACGGAGATATACCCCGAAGCCACTTCCGCCGACAGGCGCAGCCAGACGGCATCCCTTGCAGCCGCAGAGGCCAGCAGATCGGCCTGCGCCGCACCGGAGCGCATACGCAGCTTGCCCCACAGATCGACCTCATAGGAAAGGATGCCTGAAGCCTGCCACAGGTCGCGCCCGCGCTCCGGAAGAGACTGGGAATACTGCTGACCTTTCGTCAATTCCTGCCGTGCCGCGCCCGCCTTCAATGAAGCCTGGGGCAATTCTCCGGCCGCTTCCGCACTCGCCATCGCCGCAGCCTTGTCCACCACGGCGGCCGCATGCGCGAGATCCCGGTTGTACAGGAACGCCCGTTCCTCCAGCCTGTCCAGATTGCTGCTGTGAAATACCTGCCACCACCGGGGCCGGGTATGGATGGACAAAGCCGCATCCTGCGTGGCATCCGCTCCCTCGGGCACATCCATTTGGGGACGTACGAACCGCTCCGTACTCCGGCAGGACGGCAGGCAGAACGCCAAGGAAAGAGGAACAAGGAGAAAAAGGCCCGGGCGTCGTTTCATGGTCATGCATTGGTCGGTTGATTGGCACGCACTCGGAAGCAGAAGAGCGCAAACAGCACTCCGGCCGCACCCACCATGGCGATGCACAAATAGAAATAATCGGTGGAAAAGATCTGGCTCTGGAGCGATACGGCCTTGTTGAGCACGGCATTCGCCCCGGCATGCACCTGCCCGGCCGTCTGCCCCGCATCGGCAAAATGGCGTTGCCACATATCCATGGTGGCGACGGCTCCCGGCGACCCCTCCCGCGTCTGCTCCGCAACGGAGAACTGGTAATTCGTTTTCATATGGGCCAGCACGGTGCTCACGCTACTTGCAAACAGGGCGATGAAGAGGAAGCGGACGGTATGCATCGTGCGTGCGGAAGAGGCAGCCCGCTCCGGCGGCACACCGCGCATGATCAGAGGCGAACCGGTGTTGATGCAAAAGGCATAGCCCACGCCGAACACGGCCAGAGGCCACGCGACATCAAGCCACGAGCTGCCCGTATGTAGGCGTGCCAGCAGAAACGCCGCGCCGCTCAGGCCCAGCAACCCCGCCATCATCCCCACACGAAGAGCCAGCTTCCCGCGCACCATCAGAGGCAGCACACATGCAGCCCCCACGCAGAAGGAAGCGACCAGCACGGAAAACACCAGTGCAATGTGTACCGGATCGTACGACATCGTATTGCGCATGAATTGCACCGTACCTGCACGGATCCAGCAAACGCAGAATATATTGCACAAGGAGGCGATCAGGGCGCACATGAACCTGTAATTCTTCAGAACGCTGAAATCGAGCAGCGGGGACTTGTGGTTCAGGCAGGAAATGGCCGTCAGCGCCAGAAAGCAGAAAGCGCCGTACCCCCATGCCATCACGTATGGCGATGTCCACCCCTCCGTCTCCCCGTCGATCAGCACCATCAGCATACACAGGCAGGACATGCCCAGCGACAGAAAGGAAAACCAGTCGAACTTCCCCTGCTTAGGGATTCTGGCATTGGGTACGAATATCGAGGTGACGAGAGCCATCAGCAAGGCGGCGGCTCCCGTCAGCACGAAAAGCATCCGCCAGCTTCCATACTGCACCAGAAAACAGCCGACCACGGGGCTGATGCAGGAAGCCATGCCCAGAGAATACAGGCGCAACCCCATCGGCCACGCCAGAGCTTCGCGGGGCAGAGCCGCCGCCATCACTCCCGCTCCGTATGCCAGAGCCAGCCCGCCGCCGAATCCCTGCACCAGCCGCGCCACGATCATCATCAGAAAGTGGTCGGCCACCAAGGCGAGAGCCGAGCCTCCGACCATCAGCAGCAGCCCGAAGCGCAGAGCCCGCCTCAACCCGATACGGGCCCACAGGTAGGAAGCCACCGAAAAGGAAAGAGCCGTTCCCAGCGGACAGGCCGCACCGGACCACGAAACATCCAGCACGCCGACGACAAAGGTGCCCGACAAATCGGGCGTGGCAGCCGTGATGCTGCCCATATTGATAAAAGTGAGTATCGTACAACCGAAGGCAAGCAGCACCAGCACCCGGCGGCGCATGCGTTCCGCCGTGGATTCCTTCACCCTGCTTTCGTCCTCTGCATCCATACTCTCACAAGGCGATATTGACCTGCCCCTGCATCCCAGGGCGGAACACCACGTACGGCTGTTCTTTAGGCAACGAAACCTTGACGGGGATGCGCTGCATGACCTTCGTGAAATAGCCGCTCACATTCTCCGTCGAAATCAGGGAAAACGTGGCGCACGTCGTCGCACCGATCTCGTACACCTTGCCGTGGAACTCGCGGTCGGCATAGCCGTCGATGGTAAACTGCACATCCTGCCCCAGCCGGATATGGCCGATCTTCGTCTCCTCCACCCGCACATTCAGCCAGATATCGCTGCCGTCTACGATGGAGAAAAGCTTCTGCCCCGTATTCACGACCTCGCCCTCATGCACGAGTTTCTGGGCAATCATCCCATCCACCGGGGACTTGATCACGCACTCCTCGGACAACACCTTCAACTCATCCAGCTCCGCCTGGGCCGCCTCCCACTGCGCTTTGGCGGAACGCTTCTCCTCCTCGCGGCAGCCTTCCAGCTTTAGGTCAAGATTCTCCTGCTCCGCATCCCGGGCGGCCTTGGCGGCCAGATAGGCCGCGCGCACGGCGTCCCGGTCCGCCACACTGATACCGGCATTGTCCGCCACCAGCTTTTCAATACGCTCGTAATCGCGGTGGGCGCGTTCCAGTGTCGCGGCAGCCTGCGCCGTCTTCGCCCTCTGGGATTCGATCTCATGGGGCCGAGCCCCGGCCATCACCTCATCGTACCGCGCCTTCATCAATGCCACCCTGGATTCCACCGCCGAGGTGCGGGCGGCGAGGCTCCGGGCATCCAGCTCGGCCAGCACCTGCCCCTTGCGCACCGTCTCACCCTCCTGTACAGCCACCCGCAACACACGTTCGGACAACTTCGACCCCACGGACACGATACTGGCTTCCACACGGCAATCGTCCGTTGCTACGGAATGCTTCCCGCGCACATACCAGATGCCCCACAAAATCCCCCCCACGGCGACGAGCGCCATGCTCCCCAGTGAAATTGCCTTCAAATGCTTGCTCATACCTCCTTCTTCCCTTCCTCATTCTCCTTCCGTTCGAACCCCTGAATGAAAAGATCGATCGTCAACCGCAGGGAATCCACCTTGGACTGCCATACCTTCCTGTCGTCATTCAGGCAATACATCAGCATATAGCCGTGCAGAGTATTGATGAACGTCCGTGCCATCAGCTCCGCATCTCCCTCTCGCACCCGCCCGAGCTGCTGCATCCTCAGCATGTAATCGTGCAGGAACGCCAGCATCTCCCGCGCACTCTTCAAATAATCGTCCCCGTTCGTATCGACGGATTCCAGCGCGCTCAAATAGGCGCGGAACGCATTCCTCTTCGCACTGGTCGCCTGCAAATACAGGCGGGCAGCCAAACGCAGATCATGCCCGAGTTCCCAACGGCAGGCGCGGGTAAACTCCTCCTTCAGCTCCTTGGCATAGGCGCGGTACCGGATAATCCCCGTCAACAGCTCCGTCTTCGACGGAAAATAGCGGAACACGGTCTTCTCGCACAAACCCGCCTTATTGCCTATCTCCTGCACGCTCACCCGGTGGAAACCCTTTTCGCTCATCAGCTTGATGGCGGCCTCCACAATCCTGATCATCGTCTTTTTCTGAGTCGGCGACAAATGCTCCATGTCTGTCAGTGTAACAGACATTTTTTACACCGTCAAGCGTCTCACTGTGGACGGTACGGGCAAATTCTCCACAAAAAAGCCGCCACACGTTTCTCTATCAAAACCATGCCAAAAAGAAAAAAAGCGCGTTTCCCTGAGGAAACGCGCCTTGAAACCGGAATCGGGAGCGGTGTTACTTCTGCTTCTGCGGAGTCACGTCCTTGGTCTGGCCGTTCACCACGAGCTTCACCTTCTTGCCGGTCGGCGAAGTGAGCTTGTAGTCCGTCACCTTGCCGTCCTTCCACGTAAAGTCCACCGTCACATTGCCGCGGGCCTTGAGGCCCTTCACCGAACCGCTGGCCCAAGCCTTGGCGGGCGCCGGGAGCAGTTCGATCTGTCCGCTGTGAGACTGGAGAAGCATTTCGGAAATGCCGCCGGGAATACCGAAGTTGCCGTCGAGCTGCATCGGCGCGTGCGTCGTCAGCAGGTTCGGAAGCGTATTGTGCTGCAGCAGGCCGGAAACCATCTCATGAGCCTTGTCTCCATTGTGGAAGCGTGCCCAGAGAGCCGTACGCCACGGCCACGTCCACGAGCGGCGGCTGTCGCCCGTCGTACCGCGCCATTCGAGCGACTTGCTGGCGGCTTCGGACAACTCGGGCGTCTTCACCGGATTGATCATATTGCCGGGGTAAACGGCAAACAGGTGCGAGGTATGGCGATGCTGCGTCCTGGGGATACGGTCGATCATCCATTCCATCAGATTGCCTTCCTTGCCGATCTTCGGTCCGGCGAGGCGATCGCGCTTGGCAGCCAACTGCTTGGCCCAGGCATCGTCCACACCGAGCGTCTTCGCAGCGGCAATGGTATTCGTGAACAATTCCCAGATCAACTGCTGGTCATGAGCCACACCGTCTTCGCGGGGGCCGTGTTCCGGAGACCAGCCGTGAGGAGCAACCAACGTACCGGCCTTGATATCGGCCAACTCGGGGAACTTCGTCACATCGACTTCCTTGCCGTCCGTCTTCAATCCCTTGCCGCCTGCGCCAAGCTCCTTGAGATGATCTTCCCAGAACTCGCAGATTTCCTTCATCATCGGGTACACCTTCTTCAAATACGCCTTATCCTGCGTGAAGTTGTAGTGCTCCCACATATGCAGGGCATACCATGCGGAAGCAGGAATATTCACCTGCCAGCCGTTGCCACCGAACGGATTGTGGGAAGTGTACAGCGTCCAGCCGCGCACCTTGCCCTGATGGTCGGGCTGAGTTGCCTTCACATACTCCTGAGTGGCAATGCGGTTCGGCTCTTCGGTCGCCACGAGAAGATCCATCATGGGCAGATGGCACTCGGGCAGATTCGTCGGCTCCGCACCCCAGTAGGCCATCTGCATATTGATATTGCTGTGGTAATCGCTGGCCCAGGGCGGCGACACCATACCGTTCCAGAGCCCCTGCAAATTGGCAGGCAGGCTGCCCGGGCGCGAACTCGAAATCAACAGATAGCGGCCGAGTTGGAACATCGTCTCCTCAAGCTGCGGATCGTTCTGGTTCTTCTTGTAGGCATCGAGGCGTTTGGGAGTCGGCAGTCCCGCCACAGCGGCGTCCGTCGTCCCGAGATTCAACGTCACGCGGTCGAAATACTTCGAGAAATCCTTACGGTGGGCGGCACGCAGTTCAGCAAGGGACTTCTTCTTGGCGGCGGCCAATTGCTTGGCGATCTTGCCGGAAGGAGCTGCGCCCTTCCAATGCTTCGAATAATCCATCACATAATCCGTACCCAGTGCAACCAGCACCACGCAGGAATCTCCGCCCTTCAGTTCGAGCACGCCGTTATTGGCAGTCAACGTACCTTTACTGTTCAGCACGACGGCCTGTCCCTCAAACTGCATGCCGTTCTTCAGCGTACCCTTGAGCGTCACGGTATTGCCGGAGGCAGACACCTGCACGCCATCCTGCTGGCCCACGAACGTGAACTTCGCATCGAGCTTGCCCGGCTGGTCCGCCTTATAGGAAAACACCATCACCTGATCGGGCGCGCTCACGAACGATTCGCTCGACACGGTCACCCCCTTGCGCGTACCCTTGGAAGTCACCTCGGCTTCATTCAACGACAAGGCGCGGTCGAAACCTTCCTGCTTCACCGGCGCGCCGAAATCCACGATAAAATCGCCGAACGGCTGATAACAGCCGAAACCGTCGCCGCCCGTATTGGCATTGTAACCGTTATACTTCTTATCGCCGTTGCGGTTCGTCGTACCGAGATTCTCGCCGCCCGACCACAAAGAGATTTCATTCAGTGCATAGCGGTCGCGGCCGCTGCCGTTGAACACCATCGCACCCATGCGGCCGTTGCCGATCGGATACCCTTCGGACTCCCAAAGCTGGGCCGGGTTGCCTTTGGCGGCATTCCACGTCGGAGTACCGCCATCCGCAGAGGAGGGTTCCCAAATGCCATCGTATTGATTGGAGGTACGGCCCTCTTCCTTCTGGTTATCGAAAAGGCGAGTCACGGCCGGAGTATCCGACCAGATCCTGTATTCGCGCGATGTCCCGCTCGCGGAACGGGAAGATGCCTGCGATTGAGCCGCCGCATAGGACAACCCCGACGCAGCCAACAGGGAAAGAATGAACAA
Source organism: Neoakkermansia glycaniphila (assembly GCF_001683795.1). Classification (GTDB taxonomy): domain Bacteria; phylum Verrucomicrobiota; class Verrucomicrobiia; order Verrucomicrobiales; family Akkermansiaceae; genus Akkermansia; species Akkermansia glycaniphila. Next base: position 289,214 of record NZ_LIGX01000041.1, on the reverse strand, counting down.
TGTGCGTTTCATGTCGTGCTTTTTTATCGGAAACAAGATTGAGCGTCAAGCGGAAAATAATTTAAGCGAGTACGACGAAATACAGAAAGATTCACAGTTTTGCGACGTATGAAGCCCTGCCCGGGAACAGGTAAAAGCCCATCATCCCGCGTACAATGCTCTTTTTTCAACAAAATGGTGCGTGTCATACAAAACAGGCAAAAGAACATTGCTTTTCCGGATAGAATGCGCGACAAACAATCGTATTCCAACCACTCCCCCAACCATGCATCTCCGACTCTTGCTTATCCTTGCCCTCACCGGCACCGTAGCCGTTGCTTCTCCCACGGTTCTCGACCGGCCTCCGCTCGCTGCTTATCAGGATACCGCGACCGCCGACACTCCGGACGCACCCAAACCATACACAACGGAAATACCGGCCCTTGGCTGTATCGGCATATACCCCCTGCACCAAAAAGACTGGGCCTGCGCCCCAGACAGCAATACCTACCTTCTCGCCGACGAATTCGGCCGGTTCTGCACGAATGCGGTCGAACAATATCTGGACCGGCACGATCCCGCCACCGCCGCCATCCGCCGCAACAACCGGGCCGCCCATCTGGAATACGTGCCGCGCGGCCATCTCTTCTTCAACATGGACAACACCATCGAATGGTATCTTGCCTCCACCTGCACGAAACCCGGCAAGGGAGGCGACATCGGAGCCAGAGGAACATGCCGCTATATCATCGAAAAAAACCGCATCGTCCTTGAATACACGGTCAAAAGCGTCTCATCCACCCTTCGGCTACCGATCGACAACACGGCCTCCCCTTCCGGCAAGGGAAAACTGTGCCTCGACCTGACGGATCCCGTCTTCGGAAAAAACATCTATCCGGAAATTCCCGTCGTCATCGAAAAGCAAACTCCTCCCGGCACTGTCGTTCAAAAAACGCCGTTCACCCGCTTCGGCACAGACGACACATACAACCACAACGTCATCGAAACATCGTGGAACGATGATGAAACGGCTGTCCTCGTCACCCAACACTGGAAATGGCATTCGGAAATTTACCTGTACGCCGAAACGGCAGACCATCGCTACATCCGCTCCGGCAATCTTTCCGAAGAATGCTCCACCGCAATTGAACAACGCATCCACGCCACATTGCCGGATTTCGTACGAAAACGAGCAAAAATCGCCACTACCTACCCCTATACGCTGCAAGGCGCCATGAAATGTACGGGCAACCAAAAGATCACATGGCAAATGGATTCGTACATGCCCAAGAACGAAAACATGAACGGCAACTTTCATACCGAAGGCGCCTTCCATTACTCCGTCAAAGCCGGAAAACTCTGCCTTGCACCCGACATCCTCACCCTGCAGCCGGCACCCGAACAAACTCTTGATGAACAGCCTGAAGAAGAAGAGAAGGAAGACCTGTGCGACATCATCCTCCGGATGTATTCGGAGTAACGCGGCCTTGACATCCCCCCGGGCAGGCGTATAATACCACCTCCCCCCATGAAAAACATCATCTTCTATGTATTTCTGGCGGCGGCACTTCTAGCGACCGTCATGGGATGGGGCGACGCCTGCATCCTCCTTATCGCCGGCATCTTCGTCGCACTCACCGTGGGCAACCCGGTCTCCTCCCTCACCGCCAATGGGGCCAAATATCTGCTTCAGGCCTCCGTCGTCCTCATGGGCTTCAAATACGACATCCACTCCATGCTTGCCGTCGGCAGCCAGGGCGTCTTCCTCTCCATCTTCTCCATCGCCCTCGTCCTCACCTGCGGCACCCTCTTCTCGCGCTGGCTCAAAGTCCGTTACGAAGTAGGCGCTCTCGTCTCCTGCGGCACCTCCATCTGCGGCGGCTCCGCCATCGCCGCCATCGGCGGCGTCATGAAATCGGACAACAAGGACATGGCCGTCTCCCTCGGCACCATTTTTCTGCTGAACGCCGTCGCCCTCCTCATCTTCCCCGTCATGGGCCACAGCCTCCACATGAGCGAACAAATCTTCGGTTACTGGAGCGGCATCGCCATTCAGGACACTTCCAGCGTCGCTGGAGCGGCCCAAAGCTACGGAGGAGCCACGCTGGCCTATGCCATCCCCGTCAAACTCGCGCGCGCCCTGTGGATCATCCCCCTCGCCATGTGTGTCGGCTGGTTCCATCGCCGCCGCAGCGAATCCCTCGGCGCGGAAGCGGGCTCCTTCTCCATCCCCTGGTTCATCTTCCTCTTCATCATCGCCTCCGCCGTCAAAACGTGGATTCCCTCCGGTGAACACCTCTACGCGCACGGTGCGGACCTCGGCGTCAAAGCGCTCGTCTTCACCCTGTACCTCATCGGACTCGGCATGTCGTACCATGCGCTCAAAAGCGTCGGCTGGCGCGCCCTCGTTCTCGGCGTCCTGCTCTGGATCGTACTGGGCATCAGCTCCCTCATCTGGCTCACCGTCAGCCCTCCGGCATAGCGCAGGGAACCCTCCCGGCGTATGACACGAATGCACGGCGGTCTCTCCATGCCCGCGGACTTCCTGCTTGCCTTTTCCCGGCAAAATTCTATAATGAATGCATAGAGCGCATGAAATTTGCCGGAAACATGCTGATCCTTCTCGCCTTCTTGCTCACCATGCTGGGCAACTCGGTGCGAATCGGCGTATGCCCGCATGACAACAAGCTCTTCATCGGCGAATGCGGCGTCGAACAGCAAATCATCTCCAACCAGCAGGCGAAGGCCGCTCATATACACTCGCATTTGTGCGAACACTGCGCGGAACCCGAAGAAATTCCCGGCATGTGCCCCAACTGCCATGGATGCCACAACATCCTTCTGGCAACGGACAACACCTACGAATTCACCGCTTTTGTCCTAGCCTCCGCACCAGCCGTGCCCGTACTCTACCTCGAACGCACGGAGCTTGAACTTCACGGTTGCCAACCCGACGGCATCCCCGCCGTGGAACCTTGGCCCCCGCCCGACCCGGCATCGACCGCCGCTCCCTACTGCGGCCATACCACACCCCTTCTGTCCTAGGAGGCAGGATATGCGTTTTTCCATCTCCGGAAAAACGGCACAGGATCGTACACACCGGAACGCACGTCCCTTGAAGACTCCCGGTGAATTGGCGGCATTGCGCCCGCCTGCACTTCCCAAGCATATCCAAACAACCTCCACACATGTCACTCGAATTACTTACCAAACAATCATCATCTTCGCAGCCGGAGCCAGGTTCCGGCAAAAAACGCGCCCAGCGCACCCTGCCCACCTGGTTCTTCCCGCTCATCATCCTGCTCGGCTTCGTCGGAGTCTTTGCCCTCGTCCTCTGGGACGACCTCAAACCCGCCACGCCCGTACGCATCGCACGCGCCGAAGCCATCGCCGACTCTGCTCCCGCCATTGATGCCGAAGCGCAGAAAAAAGCTCCCGCCCACATGCTCTTCCAGGCCTCGGGCTGGATCGCCCCCGACCCGCTCGAAACGCGCGCCGGCACCCTCATCAGCGGCACGGTCAAAGATGTACTCGTCACCGAAGGCGAACTCGTCGAAAAAGGCCAAACGCTCGTCACCTTCATTGACGACGACTTCCGCATCCATGTCGACCAAACCCACGCCGACCATCAGGACGCCACGGCCACCGTCCAGCTCCGCAAAGCCGAACTCGACACAGCACGCGCCAACCTCGCCGCACAGCAAGCCAACCTCGCCGCCGACAAGGAACGCCTCAAAAACCTTGAAATCAACCACGAACGCTACTCCAAACTCGGCCGCGACCTCGTGAGCGACAAAACCATCACCGACGCCCTCCACGAAAAGAACGAATACATCAAAAAAGTGGAAGCGGCAGGTGCCGTACTGGCTGCATCCAACGCCGCCATCGCGGAATGCGAAGCCCGGCTGGCATCCGCCAGAGCACAGGAAGCCAAAGCCGAACAGGCATGCAACCAGGCCAAGCTCGACCTCTCGCGCTGTGAAATCAAATCGCCCATCAAGGGCCGCGTTCTCCGCCTCTTCACCTCCCCCGGCTCCCGCCTCAACACCACGGGAGAAGGTGCGAGCAAAGACATCGGCACGGCCGTCTCCCTCTACGACCCTGAAAAAGTCGCCCTGAGCATGGACGTACCCCTCGACCAGGCTACCAAAATGTACGTCGGACAGAATGCGCGCATCCACTGCGAAACCTTCCCGGACCGCACCTTCAAAGGAATCGTCTCCCGCATCTACGGCGAAGCCGACCAGCAGCGCAACACCCTGCGCGCCCAGGTCAGCGTCACCGAACCTGACGACCTCCTGCGCCCTGGCATGCTCTGCCGCGCCGAAGTCTACTCCCCCGGAGACATGGACACCGCAACCAGCGCGCCCGCACCCGCAGCCGGAGGAGAAACGTCGGACAGCGTCCTCATCCCCCGCGAAGCCCTCGCAGGCGAAGACCGCGTCTGGGTCGTCACCATCAACAACAAACTCGAATCGCGCCAGATCACGCGCGATCCCTCCCGCGACAAGGGAGACCGCATCGCCGTCACCGGCGGCCTGCTTCCCGGGGAACCCGTCGTCCTCGCACCCTCGGCCGACTTCAAGGCCGACCAAAACGTCAAAGCACAATAAACACCAAACCATCTTCAAAACCATGAACCACATCGTCTGCCAACACCTGACCAAGGAATTCGCCAAAGGAGCACAAACCATCAGGCCGTTGAACAACCTTTCCCTCGAAGTCCCCAAAGGGCAATTCCTCGCACTCATGGGCCCCTCTGGCTCCGGCAAAACCACCCTGCTCAACCTCATCGCAGGAATCGACACCCCATCCTCCGGCTCCCTCGTCATCGGCGGGCAGGAACTCATGGGGCTGAACCGCGGAGCCCTCACCCGCTGGCGCGCCGCCAACGTCGGCTACATCTTCCAGCTCTACCACCTCATCCCCACGCTCGACGCGCTGGAAAACGTCGAACTCCCCCTCATGCTCCAAACCATGGGCCGCAAGGAACGCCGCGAACGCTCCATGGCCGCGCTCGACCTCGTCGGCCTCAAGGAACGCTACCACCATCGCCCCGGCGAACTCTCCGGCGGGCAGGAACAGCGCGTCGCCATCGCACGAGCCCTCGTCGCGAACCCCGAACTCCTCGTCGCCGACGAACCCACGGGCGACCTCGACCGCGAATCCGCCGACGCCGTGCTGAAACTGCTCAACTCCCTCGCCCACGACCACGGCAAAACCATCGTCATGGTCACGCACGACCCGAAGGCAGCAGCTGCGGCAGACCGCACCCTCCACCTCGAAAAAGGAGTCCTCGTCGAACCCGGAACCTCCAGCGCCGCATGAAACAAACCGTCATCAACATCCTGCGCCTCGGCGAAGTAGCGTACAAATCGCTCGTCCGCAACAGACTGCGCAGCACGCTGACCTTGCTCGGCGTCGCAGCGGGGATGTTCCTGTTCACAGCCGTCACGGCCTTGCAGGACTCCCTCGACCGCGCTCTCACCAAAGCCGCGGCCGACTCCTCGCTCATCGTCTTCCAGGCGGACCGCTTCTGCCCATCCACCTCCGTCCTGCCCGAACACTACAGCCGGGAAATCTCGAAAATCAACGGAGTCAAAGGCGTGTACCCCATCCAGATATGGGTCAACAACTGCGGAGCCAGCCTCGACGTCATCACCTTCCGCGGCATCACGCCCGACTACCTGAAAAGCATCGACAAGCACCTCAAGATCGTCGACGGCTCCCTCTCGGCATGGCCCACGCGCAATGATGCCGCCGTCGTCCCGGAATCCTTCGCCAAACTCCGAAACCTCTCCGTAGGAGACATGTTCGATGCGGCAGGAGTCAAAGCCCATGTCGTCGCCATCTCGAAATCCGACCGCCCCGAAGATGCGACCAGCATCTACGTACCGCTCGACTTCCTGCAGCAGACCTCACGCATCGGCCTCGGCAACGTCACCATGTTCCAGGTCGATGCCGCAGATGCCAGAAGGCTCGACGCCCTCGCCATCGAAATCGACGCCCGCTACCGCACCGGCACCACCTCCACCAAAACGAGAGCCAAAAGCGAATTCTTCACCGAAACCGCCGGACAAATGCTCGAACTCATCGGCTTCTCCAAATGGCTGGGAGTCGGCGCCGTCATCGCCGTACTGGGCCTCCTCTCGAACAGCGCCCTGCTCGCCGTACGCGGCCGCATCAAGGAAGCAGCCATCTACCAGACCATCGGTTGGTCTCGCCTCCACGTCGCCTGCCTCACCCTCTGGGAAGGCATCATCCTCGGCATCGCCGGCGGCATCATCGGCGCGGGAGGCTGCATCCTCCTGCTCGGCCTCTCACCCCTCACCATGGGCAACGAAGGCGTATCGCTCATGATCCAGGCCAGCCCGGAAACCATCGCCTCCTCGCTGGGCGTCTCCGTACTCCTCGGTCTCATCGCCACCCTCTGGCCCGCATGGGCTGCCGCGCGCAAACCGCTTGCAGATTCACTCCGCTAACCTTGCCACCACCATGTTGCCATTCTTCTACACAGTCAAAAACCTCCAGCGCGAGCCCGGCCGCACCGTCCAGATCATCCTCGGGGCATTCGCCGTCGTCCTGCTCGTCATGCTCTCGCTCTCCTTCGACTCCAGCATGAACCGCATGCTCGGCTCCACGGGGAACCCGAACAACGTCATCCTCCTCAGCACGGGATCCACGGAAAGCCTCCAGCGCTCCTCCATCCCGGGCGAGGCCACCACCGTAGCCGCCGCCACACCCGGAGTCGTCAAAGGCGACCGCCCCCGAGTCTCCACGGAAGTCCACTGCATGACGCCCGTCATCTTCCCCGGCGGACAAAAAGGCAGAGCCTACATCCGCGGCATAGGCCCCGAAGCCTTCACCGTACACGACACCGTCCGCCTCACCGACGGACGCCTGCCCAAACCCGGTGAAATCCTCGTCGGCGAACTCACCTACCATGCCCTCGGCGTCGACAAAGCCGACGTAGCCCTCGGCAAAACCATCACCCTGGGGGGAGCCAAATTCCGCATATCCGGCCACTTCGCCGCGCCCAACACACGCTACGAATCCGAAATCTGGGGAGACAGAAGCGACATCCTCGCCCTCACCAAACGGGAAAACCCCTCCTGCGTCATCGCCACCACCGAAGGCAAAGGAGCCAAAGCCCTGCAAAACATGGCCTTCCGCCGCTCCGACCTCGAACTGGCCGCCGTCTCGGAAACCAAATACTACGAAGACCTCGCCAAATTCTTCGGCCCCATCGTCACCATCACATGGCTCAGCGCCCTACTCGTGGCGATCGGCGCCCTCTTTGGCGGATTCAACACCCTCTACGCCGCCTTCGGCTCCCGCACGCGGGAACTTGCCGCCCTGCAGGCCATGGGCTTCACCCGCATGAACATCTTCTGTTCCCTGCTCATCGAAGCCCTCCTCTCCTGCATGCTCGGCACCCTCCTTGCCTGCGTCCTCTGCGTCTTCGTCTTCTCGGATGCTACCATCTCCCTCTCGGCGGGCACCCTCACGCTGCACTTCGATGCCGCCACCCTCATCTACGGCATGCTCACCGGCGTAGGACTCGGCCTCATCGGCGCAGCCCTGCCCGCATGGAGCTGCCTCCGGGTACCCCTGCCCACCGCCCTCCGATCCATCTGACCAGCCACAATAAACCAACCATAAAAATCGAATCATGAAAACAACCGCATACATCATCGCCGCCCTCTCCATGCTCGCCCTCAACGCCTGCAAGGACAAGGCCGCTACGGAAAACGCCGCCCCGGCAGCCAGCGCCGCCGCCACCTCAGCCCTGCAAGGCTACTTCGGCACCGTCGAAGGCAAAGAACAGGCCAAAGACATCAAGGACGCCCGCAAAACGGCAGCCGGTGAAACCGTCACCGTCCGCGGACGCCTCGTCGGAGCCGAAGACATCTTTGCCAACGGACAGGCCTTCTTCAAAATCGGCGACCCCTCCTTCGTCATCGCCGAAATGCAGGAAGAAAAACCCTACACCGCCTGCTGCACCCCGCAGGACGTCAAAACCGCCAACATGCTCACCATCCAGCTTGCAGACAAGGAAGGCATGGTCATTGAGCAAAGCGTCAAGGGAGTCAACGGCCTCAAGGAACTCGACTACGTCGTCGTCTCCGGCAAAATGGCCCCCGACTCCACGGAAACGGCGCCCGTCCTGAACGCCGAAAAAATCGAAATCGTCAAGGCATGGGCCACCAACGCCCCAAAAGACGGCAAATGCGACTGCGGCCATGACCACAAGGATGGTGAACACACCGACGCCGATCATGACCATGCGGAACATGACCACGCTGCTGAAAAACCAGCAGCCCAATAAAACGGCTTCCGACCATCAATCATCCGCAACGGCCTCCTCTTCAGGAGGCCGTTCTTTTATTTACGAACAACGGCAATCACACAAAAATAGAACAAAAACAAATCATACAATCATCATTGAAATCATTTACAAAAAGAAATTTATGAAAACAATACATGCATTGCGGATAAACAATCCGTTATCAAGCCCTAAATCGACAAATCGTGTAAAATGTATAGAAAATGACGACATGCGGCGACATATGATTGAAGGTTAGCGGTAAAACGAGCGACGGCCATTCACATGCCTCAAAACCGGTAGGCCATGCAATCCCCAGAATATTCAGGTATTACATGGAGAAATAACATGTTTCACGTTGAAACCCAAACACCATTATAACCATATTCCATTCACATCCAGTTGATTCAGCACAATAACACAACTATAATATAACGGATTGTTTATCCGATAGACTAACGCCAGCGGTAGGACAAGCCTCTTACCCCAAATTCAACACCAATATCACATTTATATGAAAATCAAGATGTCAAGATTCTCCATCGTCTTGCTCGGCATGCTGGTCACACATGCCATGGCCGCCGATCTCTACATATCGGCCGGGAATGGAGGCGGCGGCAGTTCCCCATCCGGTGGCGGTTCTGCAGGACAAGGTGGTCAGGGGAACATCACCAATGCAGGCGGTAATGGCGGCAGCGGCTGGGGCCTTTATTGCGGCGGCGGCGGCGGTGGCAGTGCCGCGTATGTATCCACCAGCAATCTTGGCGCTACCGGAACCGGCAACGGCAATGGCGGCGGGGGTGCAAGTGGCGGAGGCTGCGGTGGCAGCGGCTCAGGCGGTTCATTCTCCTATTCTGCTCTTGGTGAATTGGGCACCGTAACCACGACCAACGGCAGCAACGGCGAAGGCGGAGGCGGCCTCAACACCACACGCACCAATGATGGCGGCGCAGGAGGTTCCGTGACTGTGTCGGGCGGTAATCTCACCCAGTACAACAACATCTACATCGCCAGCGGATTCAATGGTAAAGCAGGCAGCAACGGAGATTGTGCCGGCGGAGCAGGAGGCACGACCAACGTCTCCTTCGACTCCATCTCCAACGTCGACTCCCTCACGCTTTACAAGAACGATGCCGCCCTTTCCTTCTCCGCTTCCGATTTCATCATCGGCGGCAGGACGACTTCCCTTTCCTTCCAGGGCGGCGCAACAGCTTCCTTCACCACCATCACTTTCGGCGATAACGGCCGCCTTCAGGGTGCTGCTGGAGCTTACACTTACCAGAATGTCGCCGTTGCAGGTTCCGGTTCTTCCGTCGATTCCCTCAGCCTTGCCTCCGGCATGTCCCTTTCCTTCGACCTGTCGAAGGCCGTGGCAGGCGGTACCATGCTGACCGTCGACAACGGAACCTATGCCTCCGGCGTGACCGTTTCCCTCAACAACGCCTCCCGGCTCAAGATGAACGAAGGTGGCTCCGTCACCCTCATCCGCAATACTTCCCAGACCGGGCTTGCCAATCTCGCCCAGTCCACCGTCGCCGGATACCGCGATCATGTGGTTTACCGGTCTTCCGTTTCCGGAAACGATTATGTGCTGACGGCGGCTTCTGCCTGGAACAACGGCGGCGAAGCCCTCGGCACCGGCAGTTTCACCGTCAACAAGGCCGACGGTACCGTGACCATCTCCGACAATCTCGGCGACCGTACAGGCATCACCTACGCCAGCGGCTGGGACGGTACAAGTTTCCACAAGAAGGGCGACGGCGATCTCGTCCTCTCCGGCACCGTGAACTATACGGGCACCTCCACGGTGGACGCCTCGGGCTCCGTCACCTACCAGGGTGCAGTCCAGCTCTCCGGCAGCTACGAGAACCGCGGCACCGTCCACTTCAAGCAGAATGCCTCCCTCTCGGGTATGGTGACGAACTACGGCACGATGACGGCGGAAAATGCCGTACTGAGCATGGCGAGCGTCTCCCTGCTGGGCGGCGGAGAGCAGCAGATGGCGGCCTCGCAATTGCTGGCCAAGAACGGTGCTCGGATTACGATTTCCGAGACGCTGACGGCCATGGTGTACGCTTCCGATTTCAATGCGGATACGATGAGCTTCGACCTTACGCGGCACTATGCGACGGAAGGCACGGGCAACATCACGCTGCTGGCAGGCTCCACCTGCGAGGTGACGTTCGATGCGAGTTTCTACAGTACGCTGGTCGGGCTGGGAGCCTCATTCGGCGATAAAGTGACGATCCACCTTCTGGACAATCGCGAAGGACTGAATATGACGTGGATTGGCTCTGTGCTGGACTACTCATCGCTGGATATGGAAGCACTGACCGCCTCCGGCTGGGTGTTGATGTACGACAACTATGCGTCCGACGGCAGCCTGACTCTGAGAATGGTTCCGGAGCCGGCGACGGCGACGCTGAGTCTGCTGGGTCTTTCGGCGCTGCTGCTTCGCCGCAGGCGCAGGGCGGCGTAAGGGTACCATACGCGCCTTGCCGGGCAATTCCTCGGGCGGAGCAATCTTCTACAGGTTGCTCCGCTTCTTCGCATCCTCAGCACCCCAGCAGCTGCAGATCGGCAGCCAGCCTTCCCCTGCTCCGCACGATATCCAGCAGCTCCTGCTCCACCTGTGCGGCCGGAGCAAAGACCCCGGCCGGACAATCCGGGCGCAGAAGTTCGACTGCTCCGGCATTGTGCAAAGCCATCGTCGTCTCGATGTAGCACATCGACGTCGGCTCCTCCAAAATAAAATTCAGCGGCCTCTTGGCTGAGAGAACCCTCTCGGCCGGCACGGAAGGGCCGAACTCGTCCTCCACCCCCATATTGGCCAGCAGCACACCATCCGGCACTCCGGGGCGAAACACATCTTCCAGCGCATGCCGCACGCCCGTTGCCGTCACCGCGCACCATGCCTGCTCCACCGCAGACCGCACGCATTCCGGATTCCCCGCATGCACGAACCGAACGCCATCCGGCACCTCCTGCGAGCGATCCGCACGGTCGATCACCGTCACGCTCATCTTCCGCTGCAGGGCATAATACACCAGCCCTCGGCCCACCTTGCCGTAGCCGAACACCGCCAACTCCCGCCCTTGCACATCACCGTAACCAAGCGATTGCAACGCACGGAAAAAACTTTCCCCCGTACCGAGGCACGTCTCGATCATCTTGATCATCCCGGCATCTGCCAGAAAAACAGGTTTGCTGCATCCTTCAAACCGCGCAACGCCCGAACGCGTCAACTCGGCAAACCCATAGCGCGGCCTCAACCCGGCATGGGCTCCCGCGCAATCCAGAACCATATCGAACTCTCCGACCTTCCCATCCGCTACCCGAATGCCGAACTCCGGCAGCATGGCCAGCACGGCGGGATCTCCGGGCATCACCGAGGGCGGAGGAACGCACAGTTCCGCCCCGGCAGCGATCAAAGCCATATACTTGGCCATCGTATTGCGGAATACGGGCGTACCGTCCAGAATCCTCAAACCATTCAGAGGCCGGGAGGAAGCCCACGATTCCGCCTGATACAGAAGAGCAGGAAATTCATCCGGCGCGTAAAAACGGCGCAGATAATCGGCAAGGCGAGCGTAGGCATCGGTCATGGCCGCATCATCATACGCCAGTCGCCGCGCGGCGGCAAACGAAAAAAAGGGGGCGGATCTTCATCCGCCCCCCGTCAATACAATGTCTGTCTGTGAAGATTGAATCAGAATGCGTAGCTGACAAGACCGCTGACCACCTGGCTGTTCGCTCCGCTACGGTAGGAATAACCGTACCCGGCACGGGCGCCCCAGCGTTCGTTGATCTTCCAGTTCACGGCGGCATCCAGCTGCACGGCGCTACGACCCGGGGAAACGGAGTATTCCGTCATCGGAGTCGAGTAATCGTTGATGTAGGAAACCTTTCCATCCTTGCGGGAAATATCGCCCACGTAAGAAACGCTCACTTCAGGAGAAAGCTCCATGTTGTTTGCGAGAACGTACGTGCGTTCGAGCCCGACGCCGACCACGGCCGTCAGCGCGCTGTACGAACCGTCCGTGTATGTGGAGGAAATAGCACCGTTCGATTCCGAGAACTCATCCATGCCGATCGACGTGTAATCAATGCCGATGAACGGCTTGAGATACGTCGCAGCGGCCACTTCATGACGCCACGTGCCGATCAGGCCCAGGGAGTATGCTTGATCTTCCCACTTGGCTGTGCTGAACTGGCCATTGCGCAGAGAAACCTTCTCGCTTTTATTGTCGAAGTTGCCGGTCATGGCATATCCGTCGATATAAACCGAATCCTTGTCCGAGCTCATCACGATCTGGCGGCCGTAGAGGCCGTAGAGCTTGCCGTCCTGCTTGATCTTGCCGGCGGTGTAGTACATGGAGTTGTTCTTCGGCGTGTTCGTGCCGAAGGTCTGCCCGAAGGCGAAACCGATCGTCGTGCGGTCGAACGTGCGGTCGATACCGACGGCATAGCCGCCCGTATTGAACTCATAACCGGTGCGGCCGTTGTGGCTGCTGGCATTGTCGAAGTAGCCGAGGCCGGAGAACCACAGGTTCTTTCCTTCCGGATGGCGGAAATCGGCAGCATGAGCAAGAGCCGTCTGGCCGAAATTACGAGCAGTCATCGCCGCGCTGCGCAGCGTATTGGCAATGCGCTGACCGTCGCCGATGGGTTCCCAGACCACGCTGAGAACACCGCCGGACAGATTGTTCAGATCCCAAATGAGACCCGGGGCAAGCACGGGAAGCAGGGAGGGATCGGAAAGAAGCGTACCTGTGAAGGAAGCGCCCTCGCCATACTGGAAGAGCTGGAAGGTCGTGCCGTTGGTCAGGCTTGCGCGCTGAGCTTCTTCCTGGCCGGGAGTCAGCTGCAAGGCCACCTTCACGTTATTCAACTGTTCCGTACCCTGAAGCAGGTACAGCGTAAACTGGTTCATACCGCCGGACTGAATCGCAACATTGCCCAGATCGAAATTGAACAGGGAGTCGGATACCTTCGTATTGTTCAACGTGAGCGAACGGGAGCCGGTAGCGCCGGGGGCGAGAACCGCAGGCGTTACCACGGAATTATTCACCGTCACATAATTCAGCGTACCGTTGCCGTTGATCGTCGAATTCGTGATATCGATCGGAGCTCCGTCGCCGGATGCAATCACGTTATTGCCCGTCGTTCCGAAATTGACGGACGAATTCTTGATGGAGAACGATGTTTCCGCCTGAGCCACCTTCTTCGTCGTCAGGCTGGAACCGTTGTTCAGGCTCAGCGTCGTACCGTCCAATTCGGAATCACCGACATAGGCGGCAAGAGAAGCATCGACATGCGTCTGAGAACCACCGACCACGATCGTACTGTCATTCAGCGCAATCCGGCTTCCCGAATACGCCGTCAGGCGCTTATCTGCCGTCAAATCCGTACGATTCAGCGTCAGGGATCCATCGCCGGAAACGAGCATGTAATTGACCTGCTGCCCCATTGTAGCATCGCCGATCTTGCCACGGTCGGCACCGTCGGGATTGACGTCAATCGTCCTGCGGACGAGAACAGCCACATCGGCCGGCATATCGAGCGGTTCGCGGTCGATCACCACATGCTTGCTTCCATCGGGATTATTCGTCACGGTCGTATGTACACGAGCATACGTCGCAGTGGCAGCTTCAAGAAGGTTGCTGCCGGTCGCAATAAAGGAAGCGATCGTCACGGGATTTCCGCTCATCCCCGTCGACATGTCGGGAGTAAACGTCACCGTACCGTGATTCACGACCGTATCGCCCAAAACGATTTCCGATTCAATCTTTTCATCATTATTCACGACAGGACCATCCGGAGGAATCGTCGTTGTCAGGCGATTCTTGAATTCAATCCCCGTACCGGTATAAACGTAATCGAATCTCGTCGTACCGTCATTGAAGGTATTGTCGCCGAGCGCGGCCAACGATGCCGTATTGTCCACATACATCGTATCGTCGAAACGCACATAATTCTGATTCGTCTGATCTTCGATGAATTCCACCTTACGGCCGATGAGGTCGAGGCCGTAGCTGCTCATATCGAACATGATAGATGCTTGCGACACGTCCTGCCCCTTGCCGAATCCGTCAATGTGACCGGCTTTCACCACGGAACCGTGTTCCACGGAATCCCGACCGATCACGAAAACGAGGCGAGGAGACTGTCCGGGAGTTACAATTTCTCCTGACAGAAGCTCAGTCGTCGTCGTTCCGAGATACAGCGTGCCGCCCACCAGAGCCAGCGACTTCAGGTGATCGAAGCCCTGCATGCGGTAGAACGTACCGCCTTCCACTCCGACATTCTTCAGATTCGACAATTGCCCGTTCAGGTTCGTACTGCGGCCGACATCCACGCCTTCCTTCAGAACGAGCATATTACCTTCATGTAAAAACGAGAGAGTGCCTTCGATCTTGGCACCCGCATAAATCTCGGAAGAGCAATCGGTATCCGTAGCCAGCAAACCTCCGGCAACAACCACGGTCGTACTGTTGGAACCGAGAGAAATCGCATCTGCATACACCGCACTGCCGGCGGCAACTTGCACCGAACCGTTGCCGGCACCGATACCGTTCACCAAATAACCGTCGACACTCAGGGAACCGCCTCCGGAAACCGTCAAAGAACCGTATGATCCCGTTCCGAAACCGAGCTGCACCAGTCCGCTATTGACACGGGCATTCGATTCGATGGACATCGTGCCGATTGCACCCTGTCCGTTGCCGATCGTGACAAGACTGGTACCGAAGTCGACCCCCGCTCCGTTCTGAATCACCATCGTGCCCTTGGCCAATCCCGAGGATGTGTTGGAAGACACATTGCTGCCCAGCGTCACAATGCTGTCGCGCACTTCGACTCTGCCGCCGTCGATGACGACTTGCCCGTTGCTGGCGGAAGCATAGCCGTCCTTGTATTCGCCGACCACAAGCCCCTCAGCGTTGCGACCGGTCATCTGCAGCAAACCTGTTCTGGAAATATTGACCGAGCCATCGCGCACATACAGCACGCCGGGAGTCGTCAGCGTACCGGCAATGTTGAGAGTGCCTTTGGCTGCTCCGCCGACCACGATCTGCTGAGCGCCAGGCGCTCCGCCGCTGCGCGTACCGATCGCCAGACTGCCGCCTTCAGCGATCGTCACCGTACCTTCGTGGGGAGCTCCGGCAGCCCAGTCGCCGGGCACCGTGCCGGGAGCCCAGTAACCGCGGCCTCCGATGAAAAGACTGTATTCCGTGCTGGCCTGTCCACCGTTCGCCACGACCAGCGTCCCGGCGCCCTGATAGGTGCCTACGCTCAGGTTCTCGGAAAACGAGCGGGTATTGCTCACGGTGACGGTCTCATTGCTAATATAGCTGTTTGCCATGGCAACAGGTGAACCGACCATCGCCAAAATGCCCATCAGGAATAATGTTTTTCTCATAATGTTGTGAAGTTTTCCGGATTTTCAAAAAATCCTCATAGAGGAATCGCACTTATGATGGCGCAAGAAATCAGCAACATCAACCAGCAAAAACGGCTATTGTGTCATACTGCGCCATCATAAACGCTTAAAGGCATCCAAAACGTCTTTTATTCGCGCCTTTCTCACCTTCGAAAAATTTCACGGCCTCGCCAAACAGCCCGGACAATTGCGCACCCAATGGCCGGAAGATGCCTCGATCAGCTCGGGCGTACCGTGGCGCAGGCAGAGAGAACTGTTGCCCAGCATATTCCGCTCGCGGAACGAACATCCTTCCTGCCCGTCGCGCAGGCTGGGCGGCAGGCCAGGAATAACCTCCAACCTCTCCCCCTTCGCCCGGTGCGCGGGAATGGCCCGCATCAGCGCACGCGTATAGGCGTGCAGAGGATTGCCAAGCAACTCCTCCGCCGGGGCGGATTCGAGAATCCTTCCCGCATACATCACCTGAATCCTGTCCGCATACGCCTTGACGACGCCGAGATCGTGCGTAATCAGGATTATCGCCGTGCCGAGTTCCTGTTGCCGCTGCCGCAGCAAATCAAGCACCTGCTTCTGCACCGTCACATCGAGAGCGGTCGTCGGCTCGTCGGCGATCAGAATCTCCGGCCGCGTAATCAAAGCCATCGCGATCATCACCCGCTGCCGCATGCCGCCGGAAAATTCATGCGGGTAGCTCTTCGCGCGCTTCTCCGGCTCGGGAATACCCACACGGGCCAGCTCCTCGACGGCCAGGGCCCGGGCTTCCCGCCACGACACCCCTTGATGGATCACCAAAGGCTCGGCCACCTGATCGCCCACCCTCATATACGGATTCAGCGACGTCATCGGATCCTGAAAAATCATCGAAATGCGCTTCCCCCGCATCCGGCTCCATTCCCTCTCGCTGCATGCCAGCACATCCTCCCCGCCGAGCAGGGCGCGGCTCTCCGGCGCAAGGCGGCCGGGCGGCATCGGCACCAGCCCCATCAGCGCGTAGCACGTCACCGACTTGCCGGAGCCGGACTCGCCGACAATGCCGAGCGTTTCCCCGGCATTCAGCTGGAAACTCACATCCTCCACCGCATGCACCACTCCGGCGCGCGTATGGAAACGCACCGAAAGGTGTTCGACGGAAAGCAGAGGACGCTCGTTCATGCCGCATGCATCAATCCTGCCGCACGCGCGAACGCGGCGACAACAGGATGGGAATACCCACACCCTTCACTTCCTGCCGGATCGCATTGCGGAGATACTGCGCATAGCTGTCGAGCATCAGCCGCTTGTCGTTCACGAACAGCACATAGGTCGGCACGGGAATGGTCGAATACTTCTCGTTCACCGCGCACGTCGCATAAAACAGCTTGAGCCTCTTCCTCAACTGGCGGTGCATGCCGGGAGGATTGGCCTCCAGCGCGCGCTGCATGATGCGGTTCAGCTGGCCCGTGGACGGATAATCCAGCGAACCTTTGCGGATCGCCTCGATCTGCGTGAAAATACCCGCAATCCCCTTCCCTTCCTTCGCCGATACGGCGACGAAAGGCGCATAATCCAGGAAAAACAGCTCGGAACGTATCTGCTCCTTCACCTCCTCCATGCGATCCTTGTATTCCGCAGACGGGTGAAACAGGTCGAACTTGTTCACTACGATCAAGCAGGGCTTGCCCTCCTTGGCGATCAGGCTGCCGATGCGGCGATCCTGCGCAGTCACCCCAGCCGCAATATCGACCACCAGCAGGCAGATATCCGCACGGCGGATGGCCCGCTCGCTGCGCATCGCGGAAAACACTTCGACGGACGTGTCGCGGCGCGAACGGGGGCGCATGCCCGCCGTATCGATGAATACATACTCCTTGCCGTTCACTTCATGGGGAATATCAATGGCATCGCGCGTCGTACCCGCCACATCCGAAACGATCGTGCGGTCGTCGCGCAGAATGGCATTCACCAGAGACGACTTGCCCGCATTCGGCCTGCCGACGATGGCCACGCGCACAGGAGAATCGGCATTCACCTCCTCGCGAGCCTCCTCCTCCTGCATCTCGTCGGCGTCCATCACCTCCTCGGCGTCCACGGGAGCTGCACCCAGCTTCTTCAGGTACCCGTTCAGATATTGCGTCAGATCATGGAAACCGCGCCCATGGGCGGCGGAAAGGAAAATCTCGTCCTTGAAACCGAGACCGGCGAACTCGCCGAGATTCAGATCCTGCTTCTCGTGATCCGCCTTGTTCAGCACCAGCAGCACGGGCACCTCGGCCCGGCGCAACCGCTCGGCAATGCTGATATCCACCGGGGTCAGATGATCCCGGCTATCGACCACAAACATGATCAGATCCGCACTCGCCAGAGCCATATCGGCCTCGCGGGCCACCTGCTCCGTAAAGCCGTCCTCCAGATCGGAACCGATACCGCCCGTATCCATCACATGGCAGGCATAATCAGTCAAACGGCACGGCGCACTCAAACGATCGCGCGTCACGCCCGGCTGGTCGTGCACAATGGCGATGCGGCGACCGACCATCCGATTGAAAATGGCGGACTTGCCGACATTCGGACGGCCGACGATGGCAATGGTGGGCGTACTACTCATGTGCAGATGATACCACAACTCCAAACGCAGGAAAACACAGAACCATGCCATAGAGACAAAAGATCATTGACAAGGGCGCGGCATGGAAGCAGGATACCCCCATGAAGCGCATCCTGACAACATTCGCCTGCGCCTGCATGACCCTCTCGGCATGGGCCGCATCCCGGCCTCCGGGCGAGATGGAAATCCAGTTCCTGCTCCAACGGGATGACGCACTCAAAAACAGGAAATATATCGTCCTCTCCATCCGGCACGATTCGGACACACAGGCCACCGTTCTCCTCCAGCTCAATCCTCCGAACGGCGAGCACATGGCCTGCACCTTCTCCCTGATCGACGGGCAATGGCGGCTCATCGAGCGCACCCCCATTCCAGCACCGCCGGATACACCCATCATTTCCCGCGAGCCGCTCGACCCCGCACCCTCCCCTGACCAGCCCACCCGGTAACGCCTTTTCCGGTTCTTGGTACAGGACCAGGCAAATAACCGTCAGGTACAGGTCGGTTTGCACTGAACTCCCGGACGGCATACGGCCCTCGCCCGGAAACGCTTACACGCAACGGCAACTTCTCCATGAAAAGTGCACCGGCATCCTCTCCAGCAGCCAATCCTGCCGCATCCTGCACAAGGCAGCCATACGGCACAAAAAAAACCGCGAATATCCGAAGACATCCGCGGTTGGAAAAGGGAACGTACCCGCTGCTTCAGTACTGCTGCTGGCGGGAATAGTTGTAGTAGCTTTGGAAGCCGAGTTCCTGCGGAAATTCGGTGAAGCCCGACCAGGGATTGTATTCCTTGAGACCGTTGCGGCCGCAGCTGCCTTGATAGGGAGGACGATACGTGCACTTGTAGGTCGGAGCCCAGAAAGTCACCAATTCATAGAAACCGTAGCCCATACGTTCGAACGTGCGGGCGAAACCGTCCACAACGCCGACGGACCAGCCGGCATAGTTGCCGTCCATATCCTGCCAGCGAAGAATCGAGGTCGGAACTTCTTCTACGGCGTAAATAAGATTGGAGAGGGCGCGACCAAGCTTGCGAGTGGCGGTATACTCGGAGGCGGGCGGAGCCTGGATGTCGGCATAGCAGGTGCCGGCGAGGCCAAAGAGAACAAGAGCTGAAAGAACTGCGCGCTTCATGGTAGATTTTTTTTAACACAACCCCATTCGTTCCGCAAGCGAAAAATCGACATTCTTTCAAAAAAATGGCGGCTTTCAGCAAGCCCCCTGCACCGGAACCGGAACAGGGGCGAAACAGGCATTAAAGCGATGTCCCGATTTCCTCATCCGACAGGTAGCAACCGGGATCGGAACCGTACCAATCGCCGTTGGCAAATGCGGCCCGCGTCCTGAAACCGCCGCCGCACAGGGCGAAATGGCGGCACGAGGCGCAACGCCCCCGCAAATTGGCCTGCCTCTCCAGCGGATCGTCGCTGGCGCGCAGCTCGGGCAGCAGATCCACCGCCGCACCGGCCTTCGCCTCCCACACATCGGAAAAACGTTCCTTCTTCACATTGCCCAGCGTCACGGACTGCCAGAACTGGTCGGGATGAATATTGCCCTGCGTATCGATATTCGCAATACCGCGGCCGGAACTGTTCGCCCCGCCGCCGTTCCACTGCAGCAGCTTCAAAGTCTCGGCAGCCAGCGGGCTACCCTCGCGCAGCTGGCGCAGCAGCAGGTAAATGCCGTCGGCAGGCTGAGTCACCGTCAACAGCTCGCGCGCGCTCCCGGCTGCCTTCCACCGCTCCACGCGGGCAATCAGCATATCCATCGCCCCGCGGGCTTCTTCCGGAAGAAGCGTCTGCACATCCACACCGCGCCCGGTCGGCACGAGATGGTAGAAACACACACGCTGAATATTCTCCCGCTCGATGAAATCCAGAATCTGCTCCATGCACTGCACATTATTGCGCGTCAGCGTCAGGCGCAGGCCGGTCTTCTGCCCCACCTCCTCGCACAGGCGGAACCCGCGCACAGCCTGCTCGAACGAACCCTCCACGCCTCGGAACTTGTCATGCACAGCCCCGATACCGTCCAGCGAAATGCCGACATAGGCCACACCCAGCTCCTTGAAACGCGCCGCCAGCTCCGGCGTAATACGCGTACCGTTCGTCGAAATCGTCACCTTCAGCCCCTTGCCCGTCGCCCGCTCCAGAATATCGAGCAATCGCGGGTGCACCAGAGGCTCTCCGCCGGACAGCAGCAGAGCATTCACCTTATATTCAGCCAGATCGTCAATCACCTCGCAGCACTGCTCCCACGTCAACTCGCCGGGATACTTCTCGGCATGGGAATCGGCATAACAATGCACGCAGCGCAAATTGCAGGTACGCGTAATATTCCAGACGACGATCGGCTTGCGCACGCGCGAAGAAACCGGCATGCAGGAAGCCGTACTGGCAGAACCGTGGCCGCTGCCGTGGCCGTAGCGAATATGGTCCGCCGGTTGCGACGCACCTGTCCAAAGTCTGGTGATATTGATCATAAGCAATAAGAAAAAAGAAAACTCAGCGCGGCTGGTAAGAGCACAGAGGATCAGAGGCGAACGCATTGCCCGTCATCCCGTAGGCGCGGGCGCGGGAACCTCCGCAAATGCGACGGTACTCGCAACGGCCGCACTTGCCTTCCAGCGCATCGTCGTCACGCAACTTCACGAACAGAGGATGCGAACGGTAAACCTCGGCCAACTCGTCCTGCCGCACATTGCCTGCCGTCATCGGGAGGAATCCGGAAGGCTGAATCTCGCCCGTATGGGAAATGAACACGATCCCCTTCCCGTCGCGCGTCGGCACGGCATGGCGGGCGGGCTTCGCCCCCTTGCGCTTCGCTTCCTGCAAAGCCACGCGGCGATAATGATGCCCCTCCGTCGTCTTCACGCCGAACTCCACATCCACGCTCAGCTCCTCAAGCCTGTGCCACACCGCCTCCACCTCCTCGGCGGAAGGCAGCTCGTCGAGCGAGGCGCGCCCCGTCGGCACCAGCAAAAACACGCTCCACATCGAAGGCTTCAGCTCCTTCATCAGCTCAAGGAACGCATCCACCTCCCCGAGCGTACTGCGGGTAATCGTCGTATTGATCTGCAAATGCATCCCCGCCTCCTGCGCCATCCGGGCGGCCTGCAAGGTGCGGACATACGTATCCGGCACCCCGCGGAAGGCATCGTGCGTCTCCTGCGTCGCACCGTCGAGGCTCAACGACATGCTCTGCACGCCAGCCTCCTTCAGCTTCATGAAGTCCGTATGAATCAGGCGAGCCGTCGCGGCAGGACTCAGCGCAACGCGCAACCCCTTGCCGGCGGCATGGCGAATCAAATCGAAAATATCGCGCCGCATCATCGGATCTCCCCCGGTCAGCACCAGCATCGGAGGCCGCAAAACGGCAATCGCATCAATCAGCTTCAACGCCTCCTCCGTGGAAAGCTCCTGAGGATCGGCATGCGGCTGGGCCGTCGCACGGCAATGCTTGCAGGCCAGAGCACACGCCCGCGTCACCTCCCAAAAAACAAGAAACGGGCGTTCATTCAAATCGATATTCTCAAACGAAGGTCTCATGGCGTGTGACATCGGATATTACTTGCAAACCGCATCCACCGCAAGCTCAAACGGCGGCATTTTGGAATTACTCAAAAAAGACAACATCAAACACGCACCATGGATACCCGCATGCGGCATCCGCGCCGACAAACGCCAAGGCAATCCTCTTGACGATATGCTACCGATTCGATAGCATATCACCCGCACTCTCCCCCACCGCCCCTCGCGCAAACATGGCAACCACACCCTTATTGCAGCCGGAACCCGGCCGGTGCATCTGCGGCGCACTCCGCAAGGACATCGTCATCTGGCTGGCTCTCGCCTACCTGGCCCTGCCCAACATCCTTTTCCTGATTGGCTGGTGTGAAATGTGGATATCCCTGCCTCTGACGATCGGCATCATCTACACCCTGATCATCCTCTTCAACAAACGGTCGAAAGACACCCTTCCACTCACCCGCAACGATTGCCTGAAACTCGCCGCGGCCATTCTGATCGCCTGCGCACAACAACTCCTTGCAGGCTATACGGGGAATTTCACACAGCACGGAGACTTCTGGCAGAGGAACGCCTTCTACGGCAACCTCGTCGATTATGCATGGCCGGTCATCCTACCCGACGGGCGCGAACTGACCTACTACATCGCCTCATGGCTGCCACCCGCCCTTCTCAGCAAAATAGCCGCGCTATGCGGCTATTCCACCTCTCCGCTCCACGACCTGCCCGGCCTCTTTCTTTACTTGTGGAACACGGCCGCCGTCATCCTGACGATACTCGTCGCCTACTGCATCCTGAACCGCATCAGCCTCCTCTTCGTCTTCTTCCTCTTTGCTCTGGACAGCACCTTTCATAACATGATCCTGGGCCCACTCACGCCCATCGTCTCCTACATCTATCCCACCAGCCTCATGCCGAGATTCATCGGCCCGGCTACCCAGCTGCTTTCCACAATCAACCACGCACCCGCCACCCTGCTCGCCACAGCCCTCATTCTCGTCCCCAAACGCGCCGCATGGCACTACACATTCTCCGGAGCCCTGCTTACCCTCCTATCGCCCTTGGGCGCAATAGGCCTTTTCCCATTCCTGTGTTACGCCGTCTTTCCCAACAGATCCGACCTCAAACGGCAAACCCTATTCCTGCTGCGCTCCTCGCCATTCTGGATATCATGCGCTCTTCTCTTCATCGCCGCCCTGTACTACACCCGGGCGGAAAGCAACCTCGACACCGGCATCACACTCTTCATGGCGGTATCATGGAGCGAGGCCCTCTCCATACTCCTGCTCACGGCATTCGTCATCGTATTCCTGT
This sequence comes from Neoakkermansia glycaniphila, assembly GCF_001683795.1. Lineage (GTDB taxonomy): Bacteria > Verrucomicrobiota > Verrucomicrobiia > Verrucomicrobiales > Akkermansiaceae > Akkermansia > Akkermansia glycaniphila. The sequence continues at coordinate 266,037 of NZ_LIGX01000041.1, read as the reverse complement.
TTTACATCCCCCTTCGGCATCTACGATTCTGGACTCCCTTGAAAATAGCACTCGCCGTCTTTGCCATCCTCCCGCTCTTTTATATAGGAGACCAATTCAACGAACTCCTCTTCAAGGCCATCCTTCCTGCCTTCCTCATCCTCAGCCTCGCATGGACTCGCACCATGCCACAGCTGCGGCAGCAAAAGCGCACCCTCATCGAAACCGTTTTACTCCTCGCCCTCTTCGCCAAAATCGCCATCTCCTACGGCTTCACCTGCCTCCACCACCTCCCAACCTTCACCTGCTCACATCGGCAAACCAACATCAAGGACCCCTTGCAGGGGCACCTGCATCACCCCGGCTCAGCCATTACACAAAGCCTGCCGCCTGCAAAACCTTCCGTCGTTCCATACATCTTCTACACCGGAGCCGGGCAATCCGAACAAGAACTCCTGCGCTGGTGCCCCACCAAACCATGCGACAAATACGAAACGAAACGCGCCATTCTCGACAAAGCGTATGAAACGCCTTACCGAAAAAACGAACGGCAAACCACCACTCCGGAGAACTAAACCTTCGCCGTAGCAACCATCTTTCGCTTCAGCTCCTCCTGATCTCCGAGAAAATAATCCCGGAGATAATGCATGGAATCGTCGAACTCGAACACATACGGAACACCCGTCGGAATATTGAAATCGAGAATCTCATCATTGGACATCCCCTTGATATTCTTCACAATACCACGCAGACTATTGCCGTGCGCCGCCACAATCACCTCCCCCTCTTCCACCAGCGCGGGTAAAATAACACCCTCCCAATAAGGCAGCAGCCTTCGCAAAGTATCGGCCAGCGACTCCGTCAGCGGCAGCTCCTCCGTCGGAATCCCGTCGTACTTGCTTTCAAAACGCGGATTCCGGGGATCATCCGCCGAAAGAGCAGGCGGAGCCACATCATAACTGCGCCGCCAGATATGCACCTGCTCCTCGCCGTACTTCTTCACCGTCTCCGCCTTATTCCATCCTTGCAGAATCCCGTAGTGCTTCTCATTCAAACGCCATGACTTATCGACGGGAATCCACTCCCGCCCCGTCTCCTCCAACACGAAATTCAGCGTATCGATCGCGCGCCTCAAATAGGACGTAAATGCGCGGCGAAACTTGAAACCGCCTTCCATCAGCAGCTCACCCGCCGTCACCGCTTCCTGCCGCCCCTGAGCCGTCAAGGGAACATCCGTCCAGCCCGTAAAACGATTCTCGCGGTTCCACGCGCTCTGCCCGTGCCTTAATAAAATCATTCGTTTCATCCTGCAGGTAGAGACACGCCTGCAGGCATGCTTCGTTCGCACACTCCGCTAACAATTATTGACTGCACGCACAAAGCCCCTCTTCAACAGCCGATTTCTCTTGTGGCAGCGCGTCAAACCATGATAGTATCGAACATCATGGAGCAAACTCTCACCATGCCCCATTTCCCATCACACCACACTCCGGGCCCCCTCCCGAACGTTTCGGCATATCGACAGACATGAGAAAGATATCCAGATTCCTGCCGCTCATCGCCAAAAACATCCGCCACTTCTTCCGGCAGGGAAAAATAGACCCTCTTCCGGCGCGGCACACCATCCCGCGCTACAACCTCCATCGCGCCGGAAAAGACATGCGCGCCGCCTTCGACGTCGCCCTCGTCGGCCTGCCCCAGGGCATGGCCTTCGCCGCCATGGCGGGCCTCGCCCCCGTCTTCGGCCTCATGGCAGCCACCGTCGGCACCTTCATTGCCCCGCTCTTCACCAAATGCCGCCTCACCGTCAGCGGACCCTCGAACGCCACCGCCTTCATGCTCGCCAGCTTCTTTCTGGCACACCCCGACATCCCTCCGGAGCAGAAAACCATCCTCGTCCCCATCATCGTCTTCTTTGCCGGATTGCTCTGCGTCACCGGAGCCTTCATGAAAGCCACCGAACTCCTGCAATACGTCAGCCGCAGCGTCCTCGTCGGCTACATCACCGGAGCCGCCACCCTCATCATCGCCTCGCAAATGCGCGACATCATGGGCATCGACGCACCGGGAGGCCGCACCTTCTTCACCATGTGCGACGGCATCTTCTCGCACCTCGATTCGGCATCATGGAAACCTCTCTCACTGGGAGCCGCCACTCTCGCCCTCTTCTTCCTCATGAAGAAAAAATGCCGAGCCCTCCCGGCACTCGCCATCATCCTCATCGTCATGAGCACCCTGAACAGCCTGCTGGACATGGAATGGTGCGGGCGCCTCTTCTCCGACGTCTCCCGGCTGCGAGACTTCAACATGAGCGACCTCACCTGCCAGCCCCCGGTCATCTTCACCGACGCCATCTTCGACCAGCTCTACCTCCTCTTCCCTATCATCCTCGGCATCGCCTTCCTCTCCACGCTCGAACAAACCGTCATGAGCAAAACCATCTCCGCGAAAACCGGAGAACGCCTCAACCTCAATCAGGACACATTCGCCGTCGGAATGGCGAACATCGCCTCCTCCTTCACCACCTCCCTCCCCTGCTCCGCCTCCCTCACGCGCTCCATGCTCAACTACAACTCCGGAGCCTCCTCCCGCTTCTCGGGCATGTACTGCGGCATCCTCTGCCTCGGCATCATCCTCATCCTGGCGAATGCGCCACTCATCTCCAGCATACCGCGCAGCGTCCTCGCAGCCCTCGTCCTCGCCAATGCCTTCACCCTCTTCGACAAAAGAGCGCTTCGCATCTGCTTCCGTTCCACTCCGGGAGACGGTGCCGTCCTCATCGTCACCTGCCTCTCCGCCCTCATCATGCCCCTGCACACCGCCATCTTCATCGGCGTCGCACTCTCCGTCTCCCTCTTCCTGCGCAAAGCCTCCAAACCCGAACTCGTCGAATACACCATGGATGAACAGGGCGCCCTCACCGAAATCCGCAGCAAAGCCGACCGGGTCCCGCAAATCTCCATCGTCCATGTCGAAGGAGACCTCTTCTTCGGAGCCGCCGAACTATTCCGCAACCAGGTCCAGCGCATCGCGGACGACCCCACCCTCGCCGTCATCATCCTCCGCCTCAAAAACGCCCGCAACCTCGATGCCACCTCCGTCTGGGCGCTGGAAGACCTCATCCGCTTCACCCGCGAACACCACCGCCACATCATCATCTCCGGAGCCAGCAAATCCGTCTACCGCGTCCTCAAAAAATCAGGAGTTCTGGAAACCCTGCAGGAAGGCTGCAAACGCGGAGAACGCAACATCTACCTCTACACCCCGAACAACCCCAACCTCTCCACTCGGCACGCCCTCATCCGCGCCCAGCAGCTCATCGGCACAAAACAGGCCGACATCAGCATCTACTTCAACCCCAACGTACCGAAACCGGCCTGACCTCGCGACCTCCGACTCTCCTCACTCTTCCCCCTGCAGCTCGCCCTTCATACAGGGATGCGCCTCCAGACATCGAGTCACGCGGCCGATCCGCTCGATCTCCTCGGGCGTCAGCACATGCTCGATCAGACACGCGGCAGCATCCGACCGCTCCAGAGAAAGCCCCGCCACATCGTGCAAAAACTTCTGCAGCGTCTCATGCGCGTGAATAATACGATCGGCCATCTTCTTCCCCTTCGCCGTCAACCGCACTGGGGCATACTGCGTATACTCCACCAGCTTCAGCTCCGCCAGCAAACGCACCGCCGACGTCACCGACGGCTTCTTCACCTTCAAAAACGCCGCAATATCGCTGATCTGCGCCGTCCCATGCAACCGCACCAAATGGCCGATCGCCTCGAGATAATCTTCACTGCTCTTGGAAAGTACTGGCTGGGACATAAAAAAATAAAAAAACGTTTCAAACAACCGGGACCCCACTGCCGAACACCTTCCGGCAATACAGCATATCCACGCAGAGGCGGCCATCCTCCTCCACAACCGGCTCCGGATAATTCTCCGTAAAAAAGCCGGGCACGCGGAACGCATACTCAAACCCGAACCTCTCGTAAAACGGCACTCCGGAATCCGCCGTACCCACCAGCATCGCCTTCGCCACAGGAGCAAACCGATCCAGCAAAAACCGCACCATCCGCGACCCGCAACCCCGCCCTTGCCAAGGCTCTGCCACCGCCAGATTCTTCAGCTCGCACTCCCCGTCCTCACCACGCACCACCACGGCCACGCAGACCGCCTCGCCTCCGCACTCCATCACGAACACCTCTCCGGCATCCAGATACCGCGACACCATCCGCTCGCAGGGATCCGCCAGCAACAGCAACGGCAGAAACCGCAGCTTCCCCTCCTCCACCGACCGAATCTCGCAGCAAACATCCATCGGCATCAGTCCTGCCCGCGCACCAGAGTCACCACGCACTCGAGATGCTTCGTCTGCGGAAACAAATCGAACGGCTGCACCCTCTCCACACGGTAACCGGCCTTATCGAACTCGGCCAAATCTCGAATCTGCGTCGAGGGATTGCACGACACATACACCACACGCTGCGGCCCGAAAGCGAACAACTGATTCAGAAATGCCAAATCGCACCCCTTGCGCGGCGGATCGATCACCACTGCCGTCTCCTGCGCCGGAAAATCCACCGAAGCGAAAATCGCCTCTGCGCTCGCCGCCATGAACTCCGCATGCTCAATCCCGTTCATCCGGGCATTGCTACGCGCCCAATCGGCAGAACTCTCGCTCACCTCCACGCCCAGCACCCGCTCAAAACGCCTTGCCAGAGAAAGGGCAAACAAACCGGAACCGCAATAGGCGTCCACCAGGAACCGGGCACCGCCGGCACAGGCCTGCTCCGCCACATAATCCGTAAACAAAGGCAGAATATACGGATTATTCTGGAAAAAATCCCCCGCGAGGAAATTGAACGTCAAATCGCCCACATGCTCCGTCGCCACCGCATTATTATTCGTCACCACGGAACCCTCGGACACGCGCATCAGCAACGTCGCGCCACGCTTATACTGCGCGGCGGCCTGATGCACCATCTGCCGCACCATCGGAAGAGCCACATTGATCTCCTCCATCGCAATACAGCACTGCTTCACATCCACCACCTCCGTGCGGGAACCCACCTTCAAAAAACCGATATTGCCCACCTTCTCGCCCTTCGGCTTATGGAAATGAGGCGTAATCTTGGAACGGTAATGATACACCTGCGGCGAAGGCACCGCCGGCGACACCGGAACCTCAAGCCCGGCCTGCAGGCGCAGCAGCTCCGCCACCTGCCCCGTCTTCCACTCAAGCTGCGCCCCGTACGCCACATGCTGGTACTGGCAACCGCCGCAAAAACCGAAAATCGGGCACTGCGGCGCCACACGCTCTGCGGAAGGCCTCAGCACCTCCACCAGATCCGCCATCGAACAATTCTTCTCATTGCGGTACACTCGCGCCTTCACCAGCTCGCCCGGCAAAGCATACGGCACGAACACCACCCAGCCATCCACACGGCCGACCCCGTACCCCATATTGGACAAATTATCAATCTCCAGTTCCAGCACATGATGATACGGAAACGGATCGGACACAAAATTCTTGGGAACCTGAACCATCTTTACTCGCCTTGTTGTTGAAGAATCTTACCGTCGAGAGACATCGGCAGCCCCGTCGGCAACTGGGGCGAACGCAGCCCCCTCAACTCCGCAGCCGGAGGCGGTGGAGCCTGCAGCACGGGAGCACTGGCCTTCGGCTCGGACAACAGCGCCTCAAGCGACGCATCGCGGGGAGCTCTCATCGAAGAAGAAGAAGCCGTCCCGTCGTTCTGCATCACCATCGACGCAGGCGGCGCTGCAGAACTTTCAGCAGGAGCCACGGCAGCCGGACTCAACTCCGGTGCGGGCACCATCGAATCAGGGGCACCCCCTGCCAAAGCCTCAGAACCGTCGGATGCGCCTCCATCGGCAACGGCAGCATCCGCCTTCGCCTTCTCAGCCTCCTTGCGTACATCCTCTCCTGCTTTCGCGCAATAGCGCGTACGCACGAAACCCGACACCGACTCCTCGGCAACCGGAACATCCGCCGACGGTTGCACCGTCGAACAGGAAGAAAACATCACTGCCGACAACAAAGCGGCAAGCGGCACGGAAAAACGCATAACACCAGCATGCTAGCAAAGCGCCCTGCCGGAATCAAGCCCAAACTCCGCCGAACGAACAAGGACTCCCGGCAGCGCAAGGTGAATGCGGAGTACAACCGGTTCGTCGGGCTTCCGCCTTCGGACCGGCGATGTGTTCCGGGGTGTATCCGGTCCTTTCCTGTTGCAGGCGGGAAAGGGCGCTTTTGTGCCCGGATGGAGAGTGTTTAGAGGCTGTTTGCCCTGTCGGAAGGGGGTATTGGCGTCATTCAAATCCATCAGAATGCGACGCAACTTTGAAAGACAACTGATACAAAAAATGATACACTTTTGGGCAAACAAAAATCGCAAGCGCTTACTGTGAAGCACTTGCGATTGAAATTGAGTGGTGGAGGCGAGGGGAGTCGAACCCCTGTCCTGAACGCCGTCACTGCCGGCATCTCCATGTTCAGACGTATGTAGCTGCATTTGCGTTTGCTTCGCCATACGACAGCTTTGCAACTCGCTAGGGACCTGTGGTTGTCTCGTGGTCAGCGCGGTCTCCCCGCATCGCACCAGCCTACTAAGTTGGCGTCTTTCACCCTAGTAGGCGTCGGGTGTCTGACGTGGCCGGCTAATTAAGCAGCCAATGCGTATTCTTCTTCAGAATAGTTTGCATTTATTGTTTTGAACGGCTTTTTAGATGGCCAGCCGATCAACCATCACATGCAGCCAGCACCTCAAGCATCCAGTCGAAACCAAGGCGCCCCCACTTGTATAGTTTAGAGACAAAAGAACCCACTTTTGTTCAAAGCGGGTCAGATTTTTTTCTCACGCACTGTCGGAGATGGCACGCCCGTAGGGATTCGAACCCCAAACCTTCTGATCCGTAGTCAGACGCTCTATCCAATTGAGCTACGGGCGCTTTCACCGATTCGGCGACCGCTTTCGCGGTGAGGGGAGTATATCGGTTTTCTCGATAATGTCAACCATATTTTTCAATTTTCTTTCAATTCTTCATGTTTCCTCCCATTCTTTCCATTCGGTATCCGCAACAGGGCATGCTTTGAACCAACAAGCCGCACACCCTTCCAGCAACGGCCAATCCTCCATGAAGTTTTCTCTCGACTTGCCGGATCTTTTTCATTATATCCCACTGTGCAGGCAATGGTATCCATACACCCCGGCCATTCCGTTTCTGACTCTTTCCATATCCATCATATGAACAATATCTTTCGCCTGACTCTTGCAACATCCCTGTTTTGTGCGTTGACGACACCCCTTCCGGCGAAACAGGAACCGGCTTCTCCACAAAAAGATCATTCTTCTTTCCTGAGAAGCGATTACTATGTCTGGAACCGCTTTGAAAAACAGGGTGGCCCCAATGCCGAGCAAATCCAGAATATCGAAGTTCTCATTTTTTTCTCTCCTCTCGTTCCGGATGCCAAGGGTAAATTGACCGTCGATCGGAAGTTTGAAGAAGCCCTGGCGAAATTGAAAAAGGCCAAATCGCCGAAAAGCCAAATCTGGCTGGGCCTCGGCGACCTGAGAGCCGTCTCCAAAAACAAACAGGCTACCGACACCCTCGCGAAGGAAACAGTGAATCTCTGCAAAAAATACGGTTTCACTGGCGTTGATATCGACTGGGAAGGCAATGACGATATTCCGGCCAATGTTTATGCCGATGTCCTGAAGTCTCTTTCCGCCGCTTGCAGGAAGGCCAAGCTCGCCATTGCCAATTCCGTAGGTACAGGCCCCCATTACATTGCCAAATCCGCTGCTGTACAGCCCTATTTGGATCACATCAATATCCAGTTCTATTACAGCACGCGCAATGCCATGTCGGTCAATGAGACCAAGCAGGTGCTCGACCGTTTTGAAAAAGCGGGGGTTCCCCGCCGTAAACTGATGATCGGCCTGCCCGTCTACGGCATGGTGGACATGCAGAAAAACAGGAATGCCAAACCTACCGCCCTCGGCTACAATTTCATGATCTCCAAGGGAGCCAAACCGAATGAAAACACATGGGTCAATCCGGAGAACGGAGCCACCTACTATTATAGCGGCCAACCCCTGATCCGTTCGAAAGTCGATTTCGCCAAGAAGAACGGCTACGGCGGCGTGTTCACCTGGGAGTTGACGATGGATGCTCCCTATTCCTCACCTCAATCCATTCTCCGCGTACTCGACGAAGCCTGCAAGCGGTGACGCAAACACACAGCACACACCATACAAGGCAACCCTCCGGCTGCCTTCTTTTATTTCAGGGAGAGCTGCCACGGCTGCCATTTTCCATTCCGTTTCCATGCGGCACGAAAAAACCGCTTCCCCATCGAGGAAGCGGTTGAAAGATATCGTGGCAGATAATCCCTACTTTTTCATCCTGATTTCGGCTTTCTCACCCTTCTTGAGATCAAGCTCACGAAGCAGGATGAAATCGTTCGTCAAAACGCCGATTTCTCCGATGGGTTTTTCCTGGCCGTTGACCGTCACCGTCGCACTCTTGTAGTCGGTACGAGCGGGCAGCCACACGGCAAATTCACCCTTCTGGTCGCGGTTGGCCGTCACGGTGAGCCCGTTCTTCTGCCATGTCACATGCCATGGAGATTTGGCATGCGATTCATCCAAGCGAGCGACCCATTTCGGATCACCGTAGAACGCCATGACATCGCGGTCATGCACCAGTCCCAATGGATCCTGCCCCATGCCATAGCCTGCTTGGACAATACCCTTGATGAATTCCTGATCCTGACGCAGGGAAGTGTTGATATCGACACCGTTGAACTGCACATTCATCAGCTTCGGGAATTCGCGTATCGTACGGTCGAGGATGAACTGGTTGTTCAAATACCAAGCTTCGGCCAGATTGCTGGCATCGTGGTTGTTGAAAAACAGCCCCAAAGTACCCCAGCCGCTTTTGCCGTACCACGACGGGACGGTATAGCCCGTCGCCTGATTGCAGCCGTAGCCGCTCAGAGCCGTCACAGCCATGGAATTCTTCGTATTCTTCACATCGCCGAAGAGGCAGTTTCCGGCGGCAAGCCAAACCTTCGGTTCCTGATCCGGTTTGATCGTTTCGAAGTGCTTGGTGTCGAGGAATTGCTTCAGCTTCGTCTCGTCCGCTCCAAAGAGAACGCCGGAAAGCAGGCTCGCGTAAGCACTGCGATCCTGTCTTTTCAGGATATGGAATTTGTTATCGGAAGAAACGATCAAGCCGACTTCAAACGGCATTTCCAGATTGTACTGGGTCGCATGGGAGGATGTCACCAGCAATTGAGGCTTGTCCTTCTCCATAAATTCCACAAATTTGTGAACCATTCCTTCCTTGACCAGCTTCCTGCCTTCGGGAGTATCGACAAGCACCTTGTCGGATTGCACGCCCAGCCGGCCTTTTTCGCCGTACTGGATATCGGTCGGTTCCTTGTACCCTTCCTGCTCCAGAACGTGGAACGGCTTCCAGTCCGTGATGCACATGCTCTTTTCAAAGCGGGAGGCATCGATATTCGTCGTACCGCCACCGCGCTTGATGATGAGAGGCTCCTTCGCATCGGCAATGCGCTGGGCATCGGCAGCGGTATAGCCCGTCACCATGCCCCAGATGCAGTCGCCGAAGGGATCGGCATCGAATTCGCGGGTCAGCCTGTGATAGTGGGTCACGACAGGACGAGAAAGCTCTTCCGGCTTGCCGACGATGGCAAGATAGCGGGGAGCCATCTTCTTCAGCTTATCGGAGCCGGATGTCACATCGCCGTCCAGCACGACGAGAGTGCCGCCATGCTTCGTGACCAGCGTATCGGCCACATGCTTCCATGCGGGATCCTGAGCCGTTTTCCCGGAGATGGCAACCACATAGTCGGCATCCGCCTTCGACATGCTGCAATAGGCTACGGGAACCATTGCGGCAGGCGCGGCAGTATCTGCGTCCGCTGCCTGCGGCTTACCGGACTCCCCCGCCTTCGGGGCGACCTCCTTCGTGCCGCCCATATCGGGCATGATGCTGATGCCGGTCGCCTTGTCGTTGCCGAACACTTCCTTGGCCAGAACATTCAGTTCATCCAGAGTAATGGACTTAAGGTCATTAATCAGATTGCGGGCAAGTTCGATATTCTCGGGTTCCGACTGGGAATCCGCCGCGACTCCCATCCAGTAGCCGTTCGTCCGCAAGGCCTTTTCGGCAGCCGTGATGATCGGGCGGATGGCGCATTCGAATTCTTTTTCCGTGATCTGTCCGCGGCCGAGTTCCGTCGAGATGATATTGATCGCGGCACGTACCTTGTCATGGTTGCGCTTCACGCCGGGGCAGTTGATGATCATGCGGGCGGCATCCTTGTAGGTCGGATTCAGATCGAGATCGACGGACGGCGAATAGGCCTCGCCGAGCTTGGCGCGGATACCGTCGAACAAACGTTCACGCAACACGGATTTCAGCACATTCAAGCGGCGGTTGCGCTTCTTGTCCATGCCGTCGCCGCAGGGGCGAACCTGCGCCACGATCGTACGGTCGATCGACGACGGGTATTCGAACGTCTTCGTTTCGCCCCATGGAGCCATATCCAGCGTCACATCGGCACCGGAATATTTGGCGAACTCCGTCTTGCGCTGCGGCATCGCGCCGATCGTCTTTTCCAGAAGGGGAATCACATCGTCCACCTTGAAATCGCCTGTCAGCGTCACTTCCATCGGGGCATTCTGCAGATAGGGCGTCAGCCACTCGCGCACCTGGTCGCTCGTGCGAGCGCTCAACTGTTCCTTTTCCGGGAAGGAGAGACGCACATCGTTCCGGTACAGATAGGCAGGCACCTTCTGCTGGAACACGCCATCCGGATCATGCGCCAGCTGGGCATACAGCAGGTCGATCATGCGGCGGAACTGCACCTCGGCTTCGGGACGGTATCCGGGGTGAAGAATATTAGCCACAAGCAGCTTCAATTGCAGCTCAAGGTCGTTCATCTTGGTCGAACCGCCCAGAGAGAAATGCTTGTCGTCCAGATCGAACCCTACGCCGACCGTGCGGCCTGCCAGCAGGCGCTGCAAGTCGTTGGAGGAATGTTTCTCCAGACCGCCGCCACCCATGATGACCGGAGCCAGAACCCACAGGCCGGCCCTATCCTTCGGCATCGACTTCACGCCGCCGTCGATCTGGGCCTTCACGGAAATGCTGTTCTTCGAGAAATCCGTGGGCTTCAGGTTCACCTTCACGCCATTGCTCAACGTCAGCTGGGTAATGCCCAGATCGGCAATCTCCTGGCGGGCCGCCACCTTGCCGGGCGTTCCGCAATCATCGTAGGCAAATGCCTTGGAACCTTCCGACTTGTATGCCTGAACGGGAACCTGCTGAGAATCCTTGTACGCCTTCATCACTGCTTCATCCGTCGCATCATCGCCCAGCTTGCCGGATACGACGATACGGGCCTTGTCCGCATCCCATGCCTTCTTGAGAGCGGCATGGCACAGCTCGGGAGTCAATGTGGCAAAACCCTTGTTCACTACGCGCAAATCTTCTTCCGGAGCCGTAAAAACGGTATTGTCATCCAGAGTGGACACGATGCCCTTGGCAATCCGGGACGACGTCACGGTGGGCCATGAACGAACCGCATCATTGAGACCGTTCAGCATCGATGCCTTGGCCTCCTCCAACTCTTCAGGCTGGAAACCGTATTCGCATGCGCGGCGCATCTCCTGCTCGATCGCTTCAAGCGTCGGCTTCCACTTGTCGGGGTTCGTCGCCGAACTGATGGAAACCATATCCGCCACACGCAGCATATCGCCCTTCCCTGCACCGGCTTTGATGTAAGGGCATTCCGCTTTCTCAAGCATGCGCTCAAGACGTCTGTTCAGCATCGAAAACGCCATTTCGAGAGGCATATCCTCCAGCCGCTGTTCAACCGTATCGGGTTTTTCCGCAAACGGCGATATCATCTGGATGGACACGCTGGCATTCGAACCCTCAGGATCCTTGAACACGCGGGCGGCAAGCCCCATATCCTTCAATGCGCCAAGCTCCTGCTTGAAATTGTCTTCCTTCGCTTCCATGGAGCCGAAATACTTCTCGACCCACTGCTTGCCCTGCTCCGGGGTAATATCGCCGGAAATCACCACACTCATGCGCCCGGGGATATAATGCTTGCCGTAATAATCGAGGAACTTATCGCGCTGGCCGTTCATGATGAACTCCTCTTCCCCGATCGGCATATACTGAGCCACCTTGGAACCGTTCAACAGGAAATCCATCTGCTGCTTGAGCACGCGGTAGGAAGTCGAATCCCGCACCTTCAGTTCGCTCATGATAATACCGCGCTCCTTGTCGATGGCATCCGCTTCAAGCGTCGCACCGTCCGCGAAATCACGCATCACCTTCATGGCAAAATCGACCGTCTCCTCATCAAGCTTCGGAAGATCCAGCATGTAAACCGTCTGTAGGAACCCCGTATAGGCATTCGCATCTCCGCCGAAGCCGAGACCGAGGCGCTGCATATTGGGAATCAGCTCTCCACGCTTGAAATTACGGCTGCCGTTGAACTCAAGATGTTCGATAAAATGGGAAATCCCCTTGTTCGACTCGTCTTCATTCAGCGAGCCGGTCTTCACATACAACCGCACACTGGCACGACCCTTGGGTTCCGCCGTCGGGCGGATGTAATAGGTCAAACCGTTATCCAGCTTGCCGACCACAAGAGAAGGATCCTGCTGCAACGTATCGCGGACGGGCACAGACGCCGCCGCCTTGGCGGGTGAAAGAGGAGCCTGCTGAACCTGCCCGGCCTGGGCATAATGGGCTAGACTCAGGCACAACAGGGCAAGAGTCATCCTTGCGGAAATATGTTGATTATTCATATTGCTTCTCTATCTGCCACACCCACCCATGTATGTCAAGAGACAAAGAGGACATGAACAGGACTGAAAACAATATATAACATGTTAGAAAATTGAATAACATACAACCTAACCGTTATGTTAGATTAATGATTAACATGAAAATATCAGGCATATTTTTCCATACAGAACTCTCTCCATCAATTCATTACAAAAAACTCTATTTTTCTTGTTGCATCGAATCCACCTCATGCACATCATAAAACACTCATTGTTTGATACTACCGATCAAACAAGACCACGAAAACGGCTTCCTGTATTTTACGCAGGGAGCCTCAACCCCGAACCACGACACAAAAATCATGCCACACCCGCACCACATCCCGAGAACACTCATCGGCAAAGGAGGAATCAAACTCATCAACCTGCCGGGAGTCATTTACCCGGAATCGATACTCAACATCTCTCCGGGCATCGACAAACGAACCGGCAAGGCGTATGCCAAAGCACCTTCATGGGGTATCACCACCAGAGAAGCCATGCGGCTCCTGCACTGCAGCGCACCCGCCGTCCGGCGGAAACTGGGCGCAAGCAAAGTCAAATTCCACCGCGTACGCCGCCCGGACGGGCCGCCGGAAATATACTGGAACCGCAAACATGTCGAAGACATTGCCCGAAACAGCGCACCCATCGTCAAAACCCAGCCGCGCAAACTGCTCAACACCGAAGAAGCCATCGCCCTCCTCGGACTGGCCCGCAGCGCGCTCTACCGCTACACTCACAGCGGACGCCTTCAAGTCACCGTCGTACGCATCATGACGCAACGTGGCCTCAGAAACCGCTGCTTCTACCGCCGTTCCGAAATCATCTCATTGGTCAAATACATTCAATCCAAACGCAAAAACAAGGAAAAACACCCCTGATTCCCCCTCTCCGCATACAGCCGGCCGAAGCGACTCCCGCCCGGCCGGCTACTCGAAACGGGTGAATCGCCGCAACAGGAATTATCCTTGCCCCGCTCCGGGCATCCTGCTACCATCGACCTGTAACTGTCGAAACCATGCGTCCACTCATCACTACTTGCTGCCTTGCAGGCATCCGCGAATGGGTCTGCTGCCCCGGCGCGCGCAACGCCGCCATCCTGCAAACCCTCTCCCAATGCACCGAACTCAAAACGTGGACGCACTTCGATGAACGTTCCGCTGCCTTCTTCGCCCTCGGCCGCATCCAGGCCTCCGGGTGCCCCGTCGCCGTCACCACCACCTCGGGCACAGCTGCGGCGGAACTCCTCCCCGCCGTCATCGAAGCCTACTACCAGCGCAGACCGCTCCTCATCGTCACCGCAGACCGACCCGCCGCCTACTGCGGCACCGGAGCCCCGCAAAGCATCGAACAAACCAACCTCTACGGCACCTACGCCCCCACCATCGAACTGGCGGCCCCCCTCAGCCTTCCGGACATGCCCGACATCGCCGCCATGCTCGCCAAAGGCTTCCCCGTCCACCTCAACGTCCGCCTCCCCGAGCCGGACCTCAAAGCCGCGCCTCCCGGCTTCGACTGCACCCCGGCCGACCCGCCCGAACCTCCACCCTTCCGGGGCAACACCGCCGACCTCTGCCGCATGATCCGCTTCCATGCATACAACGGCCTCGTCCTCCTCATCGGCGGACTCGACCCCGATGAACAGGAACCCGTCCTCTGGCTTGCACAAACCCTCCGGGTACCCGTCATCGCCGATGCCACATCCGGCCTCCGCGAAGAACTCGAAGACTACGCCCTGCACGACGGCGACTCCATCCTCCGCCAAAACCCGCCCCCCTACGTCCTCCGCGTCGGCGACGTACCCGTCGGCCGCTTCTGGAGAGACCTCGAAGACCTGCCCCAGTGCAAAGTATACTCCATCACCCGCACCGGCTTCTCCGGCCTCGCCCGCGAATCCTGCACCATCACCGGGCACATGGAAAACATCATGCCCGCCCTGGGCGACCTCCCCCATGTAGGAGACGTCAACAACCTCCGCAAACACTCCCGCAAACGCGAAGCCCTCATCGAAGAACTCCTCCTCACCTACCCGGAAAGCGAAGCGGCGCTCACCCGCACACTCTCCCTCCGCGCCTGCCTCGGCGACACCGTCTTTCTCGGCAACTCCTCCCCCGTCCGCCTCTGGAACGCCTATGCCCAATGGCACGTCCCCACCACCTACGTCCGTGCCAACCGTGGAGCCAACGGCATCGACGGACTCGCCGCCACCTACCTCGGCAACACCGTCGGTAGCGAACAATCGTGGTGCTTCATGGGCGACCTCTCCGCCCTCTACGATGCCAACGCACCCGCCATGCTCCCGCAGCTCCCGCAGGGGCAGCGCCTCGTCGCCATCATGAACAACCAGGGCGGCGGCATCTTCCGACAGCTCCCGCACGGCAGCGAACTCACCGCGGAAATGGAACGCCTCCTCGTCCAGCCGCACGACATCTCCCTCCACGCCCTCGCCGAACTCTGGGGCGCACGCCACATCACCATCCGCACAGCGGACGACTTCGACCAGCTCGACGACCTCCCCGAAGACACCCTCGTCCTCGCCGAAATCCTGCCCGACGCCGAACAAACGGCCTCCTTCCACCAGCAACTCACCGCCTCGCGCTGACCCCACACCCATGAAGGGCATCCAATACTACGACCGCTACCGGAAAACCATCGCCACCGAACAAGTACTCGGCGAAGGCTACCTCCGCTTCATCTACGGCAACCCCCTCGGCAAACTCGCCCTCCACACCCTCGTCAAACGCGCCTTCTTCTCCCGCATCCTCGGCCGCCGCATGGATGCCCCCTCCAGCAAAAAGGCCATCGCCGACTTCATCCGGGAATACGGCATCGACATGGACGAAGCCCTCCTCCCCGCCGAAAACTACGCCACCTTCAACCAATTCTTCTACCGCCGCCTCAAACCCGGCGCACGCCCCGTCTGCACGGGAACCACCGTCGCCTTCCCGGCAGACGCCCGCCACAGCGGCTGGCAGGATGCCTCGGCCATGGAAAGCGTCTTCGTCAAAGGCCAGCAATTCGACCTCCCCGCCCTCCTCGGCAGCGCCGAACTCGGCGAACGCTACGCACGGGGCAGCATCGTCCTCTCCCGCCTCTGCCCCACGGACTACCACCGCTACCACTTCGCCGCCTCCGGCACCCCCTCCCCAGCCCTCCTCATCCCCGGTCCTCTTGCCAGCGTCTCCCCCTACTGCCTCCGCAAAAAACTCGCATGGCTCTGGACCAACAAACGCGAACTCACCCTCCTCGACACCCCGGACTGCGGCACCGTCGCCATCCTCGCCGTCGGAGCCACCGGAGTCGGAGCCATCCACCAGACATACACCCCGGGCCAGCCCGTCGCCAAAGGCGATGAACAAGGCTACTTCGCCTTCGGAGGCTCCACCATCATCACCTTCTTCGAGCCGGGCCGCATCCGCCTCGCCCCCGACCTCCTCGAACAAACCTCCCGCTGCACCGAACTCTACGCCCGCCAGGGCGACTGCATGGGGGAAATCATCGTCTGAGCCTGCGGCTAATTTGCCAACAACTCCTTCATGATCAGAATCAACCTTCCAGCATGCTCCTCATGGCCCTGACTCCGTCGTGACCTCGCCCGCGCGTTGCTTACAGCCCCCTTACCCGAACATTCGACACCCCGGCATGCTCTACCTCTCCTCATTCTCATTCCCGACTCAGGAACAGGAAGAAACCTACCTTCATGGCCTCCAACTCACCTGCTACGACACCTGCTACCCCTTCCAAACCATCAGCAGAAAAACCATCGAACACATCAGCTTCTCCCCCTTCACCATCCTCTACGGCGGCAACGGCTGCGGCAAAACAACCATCCTGAACATCATCGCCGAAAAACTCCGCCTCCGGCGCGAATCGCCATTCAACAAAACCGACTTTCTGGAACCCTATCTGCAACATTGCCAGGCCGAAACCAAAACGCCCCCACCCGGCGGCAGCCGCATCATCACCAGCGACGACGTCTTCGACCACATCCTCAGAATCCGGCAAACCAACAGCGAAATCGACTCCGCCCGGGAAAAACTCTTCCGACGATACGAAGACAACAGAACCACACGCTTCCGGCTCAACTCCATGGAAGACTACGAACAGCTGAAAGACATCAACCTCTGCAAAAAAATCAGCAAATCCCAATACATCCGCCGCAACAACCACGACAACATCCGCACACAATCGAACGGAGAAAACGCCCTCCGCTACTTCACCGGCATGATCACGCAGGATGCCCTCTACCTGCTGGATGAACCCGAAAACAGCCTCTCGGCGGAAAACCAGCAAAAACTGGCCCAATTCCTCGAAGACTCCTGCAGATTCTACAACTGCCAATTCATCATCTCCACGCACTCCCCCTTCCTCCTGTCCATCAAAGGAGCCAAAGTATACGACATGGACGACCCGCCCTTCGCGGCAAAAAAATGGACGGAACTCAAAAACGTCCGACTCTTCCACGAATTCTTCCTCAAACACGCCCCGGAATTCTAACCTCCACGCCCCGCCCCCTAGGAAACACAACATCATGACCAAACGCTCTCTCCTCCCCCTATGCTGGTATCTGATGGCCTACCTGCCTGCACTCATCGTTGGCGAATACTACTACACTGCCCTCGTCCTCCTCGCATACGCACTGGCACAAGGCAGTGCATGGCTCGGCCGGCAAACCCCATGGAAATACATCTGGAGCACGGGAATACTCCTGCTGGGTATACACAGCGGCCTGCTGAACCTCATCCCGCGCACACTTGAAGACTTCCCCTCAGAAGATTTTCATGTAAGCAGCTACATCGGCATCACCTTCCTCATCGGCGCCTGCATCCTCCACAAAAACACACCGGCCCCCGTCTGAGCGAACGCCCACCTGCGGACGCATTCATGCCTTGATTCCACAAGCCCTTCCCGCTACAATCCGCCGCATGACGACACCGCTTGCACGGCAAACCTTCCTCCGCGACGAACCCGCCCGGCGCATCCTCATCCTCGACGGTGCCATGGGCACCAACATCCAGCGCTTCGGACTGCAGGAAAAAGACTACCGAGGCGAACGCTTTGCCGACACAAGCGCCTACCCCAAAGACCTCAAAAACAACAACGACGTCCTCACCCTCACCCGGCCCGAAATCATCCGCGACGTCCACGACCGCTTCCTCTCCACCGGGCAGGCCGACATCATCGAAACCTGCACCTTCAGCGCCACCACCATCGGCCAGCACGACTTCTTCCACACCTCCGGCCGCGAAAAACACGACCAGGCCTACTTTCAGGAAGTAGTCACCAACGAACCGCTCCGCACCCTCGTCCGCGAAATCAACCTCGCCGCCTGCCGCATCGCCCGTGAAGCATGCGACGCCGCCGAAGCCATCGACGACCGCCCCCGCCTCGTCGCGGGCTCCATCGGCCCCATGCCCGTCACCTGCTCCCTCTCACCGGACGTCAACGACCCCGGCTTCCGCGCCGTCACCTTCGAACAGCTCCGCATCGCCTACCGCGACCAGATCCTCGCCCTCCTCGACGGCAGCGTAGACACCCTCCTCGTCGAAACCATCTTCGACACCCTCAACGCCAAAGCCGCCCTCTTCGCCATCGAAGAAATCTTCGACGAACAGCCCGAACGCCGCATCCCCGTCATGATCTCCGTCACCATCACGGACCGCGCGGGCCGCACCCTCTCCGGGCAAACCATCGAAGCCTTCTGGAACTCCATCCGGCATGCCGCCCCGTACAGCGTCGGCATCAACTGCGCCCTCGGGCCGGACCTCATGCGCCCCTTCGCCGAAGAACTCTCCCGGCTCGCCGACTGCCACCTCTCCATCTACTCCAACGCCGGACTGCCCAATCCACTCAGCCCCACAGGCTACGACCAGACTCCCGAAGACATGGCCGCCCACATGCGCTCCTACGCGCAGAACGGCCTCCTCAACATCGTCGGCGGCTGCTGCGGCACCACCCCCGAACACATCGGAGCCATCGCCGAAGCCGTCCGGGGCATCGCCCCGCGCCGCCCCGCACCTCCTGCGGCAATGCCCGCCATGCGCCTCTCCGGCTACGAAGCCTACAACCACAGCCATGCCATGAACACCATGTTCATCGGCGAACGCTGCAACGTCGCCGGCTCCCCCAAATTCGCCCGCCTCATCCGCGAAGGCAAATACGAAGAAGCCGTCGCCATCGCCCGCCAGCAGGTCGAAAACGGAGCCGTCGTCCTCGACTTCTGCTTCGACGACGGCCTCATCGACGCCCCGAAAGCCATGACCCGCTTCCTCAACCTCGTCAGCGTCGAACCGGACATAGCACGCGTCCCCTTCATGGTCGACTCCTCCAAATGGGAAGTCCTCGAAGCCGGGCTCCGCTGCCTCCAGGGCAAAGGCATCGTCAACTCCATCTCCCTCAAGGAAGGTGAAGAAGAATTCATCCGCCGTGCACGCCTCATCCGCCGTTACGGAGCCGCCGTCGTCGTCATGGGTTTCGATGAAAAAGGACAGGCAGCCAACGACACCGACCGCATCCGCATCGCCGACCGCGCCTACGACATCCTAGTCAACCGCGTCGGCTTCCCGCCCGAAGACATCATCTTCGACCCCAACGTCCTCACCGTCGGCACTGGCATCGCCGAACATGCCGACTACGCGCTGGACTTCTTCAAAGCCGCCGCCGTCATCCACGAACGCCACCCCCTCTCCCACATCTCCGGCGGCATCTCCAACGTCTCCTTCGCCTACCGGGGCAACAACCCCATCCGCGAAGCCATGCACGCCGCCTTCCTCTACCATGCAGGCAAGGCCGGGCTCGACGTCTGCATCGTCAACGCCGGCATGCTCGAAGTTTACGATGAAATCCCCGCCGACCGCCTCGAACTCATCGAAGACGTCCTCCTCAACCGCAGACCCGACGCCACCGAACGCCTCACCGCCTGCGCCGAAAAACTCGCCGCCGAAAAAAACGCCGACCCCGAAGCCGCGAAAAAACCCGCCCTTGAATGGCGCGGCGGCACCGTTGCCGAACGCCTCTCCCACGCCCTCGTCAAAGGCATCACCGACTACATCGAGGCAGACACCCGCGAAGCCCGCGAACAATACGGCTCCCCCCTCGCCGTCATCGAAGGCCCCCTCATGGACGGCATGAAAACCGTAGGCCAACTCTTCGGAGACGGCAAAATGTTCCTCCCACAGGTCGTCAAAAGCGCCCGCGTCATGAAACAGGCCGTCGCCGTCCTCACCCCCGAACTCGAAGCCGCCAAAGCCACCTCCGACGCCGCCGAAGCCGGCCACATCATCATCGCCACCGTCAAGGGAGACGTCCACGACATCGGCAAAAACATCGTCGGCGTCGTCCTCGCCTGCAACGGCTTCCGCATCCGCGACCTCGGCGTCATGGTCAGTTGCGACGACATCCTCGCCGCCGCCCGCGAAGAAAACGCGGACATCGTCGCCCTCTCCGGCCTCATCACCCCCTCCCTCGACGAAATGGCCCACGTCGCCGCCGAAATGCAGCGGCAGGGCTTCCGCATCCCCCTCATGGTCGGCGGAGCCACCACCTCCCCCCTCCACACCGCCCTCAAAATCGCGCCCAACTACGAAGGCCCCGTCGTCCACACCTTCGACGCCTCCCAGATCGTCCCCGCAGCCGCAGCCCTCGTCGGCTCGCAAAAGGAAACCTACATCTCCGACCACTTCACCCGGCAGGAACACATCCGCGACAAATACTTCGCCAAAAACCCCGCCGAACTCTACACCCTCGCCGAAGCCCGCGCCCGCGCCCTCCAAACAGACTGGGAACACGCCTCCATCCTCCAGCCCAAACTCACCGGCACCTTCACCCTCTCTTCGGACACCTCCCGCTGCTCCTGCTGCTCCCCGCAGGAAAACCGCCTCTTCGGCATCGACCTCCACGAACTCGTCGACCTTGCAGACTGGTCCATGCTCTTCCACGCATGGGAACTCGGCGGCGTCTGGAGCGAAAAGAAAAAAACCTTCCGCGACAACGCAGACCCCGCCAAACTCGCCGCCGCGCAATCCCTCTATCAGGATGCGAAAACCCTCCTCGCCCAGGCCATCAAAGAATCCCGCTACCAGGCCCGGGGAGTCATGGGCATCTTCCCGGCCAACTCCGAAGGCGACGACATCCGCCTCGAAAACGGCGCCGTCCTCCACACCATGCGCCAGCAGGCCAAACTCGACAAACCTCGCCTCGCCCTCGCGGACTACGTCGCCCCCGCCCCGCACCGCGACCATATCGGAGCCTTCGCCATCTCCATCCACGGCGTCAAGGAATGGGCGGACGAATGGGAAAAGAAAAACGACCCCTACCGCGCCATCCTCGTCGCCTCTCTGGCGGACATGCTCGTCGAAGCCTTCGCCGAAGCCACCCACCGCCGCATGGGGGAAGTATGGGGCATCTCCGCCAGCGAAACCGTCCGCCCTGCCGCCGGATACCCCAGCCAGCCCGACCACCGCGAAAAAGGCATCATCTTCGACCTCCTCCGAGCCACCGAACACGCAGGCATGCAACTCACCGACACCTTCATGATGCAACCCGTCTCCGCCGTCTGCGCCCTCGTCTTCGCCCACCCGCAGGGCACCTACTTCAGCGTAGGCCCCATCGGAGAAGACCAGAAAACCGACTACGAAGCACGCTTGCAGCAACCTCCCGGCAACGCACAAAAAGCTTGACGGCAGCTGAAAAAGGCGGCTATCATACATGCAAGCGAAGGTCTAACCCTTTCGCGCAGGTCTATTTCATCCCTTCTGTCCCATCACCCATCAACCGAAACAGCCCCCATGCATGCCGGACTCCTCTGCCTAGCACTCGCCGGAACCCTCGCCCTGCCCCTGTCGGCTGAGGAAAACACCGCCACCACCGACCTCCTCCGGCAAATGGCGGAACGCCCTCTCACGCAAACACACACTGCCTCCGACATCGCTACGGTGGCAAACATGAGAGCCGAATACTTCCCCGACCTCGCCCTCATCCCGGCCGATGCGGAAGCATTCCTCACCATCCCCGACATCCCGGCAAGCATCAACCGCCTCACCACCTTCCTCCCCGTCGCCTTCATCCTCGATGAACTGCAGGAAGAAGGCATCTCCTTCTCCGCACCGCCCTTCCGCTCCCTCACCATCGCCACCGGTCCCGGCACCGCCGCCGCCCTCGGCCGCACCGCCGAACTATTGCAAACCGCCCTCTCCCAAACCATCAGCCTCGCCGTCGAAACGACCTCACCGGAAGCAGGCCAGCAAACGTTCAACCGCATCGCCAGCCTCTGGAACATCACCATCGCAGACATCATCACCCGGCAGCCCCCCACCATCACCTGCATCGCCGCACTTACCCCCGAAGGGCATCGTTCCGTGCAGCAATCCCTCTCCAGGATCAAAACCCTCATGAACAGCAGTGAGAACGGTGCATCATGGCACGAAGGCCGGTATGCGGGCCTCTCATGGCAGGGCCTTCGCATCCTGCCTAACACCAACTTGCACAACAACTTCGACCGCCTTTTCAGCACGCCGGAATCAACGGATCAAGAGCAACAGACCCTGCAATCCTTCGCCCAACGCATCGAAGACCAAACACTCTACCTCCTCACCGCCGTCAAAGATGGCAAACTCCTCATCGTCCTCTGCGAAAACCCGGAAAAAGACATCCGGCTAGCCGCCACCCCGGCACAATCCGTCCTCGCCACCCAAAAGGTAGACATCGCCGACGGCAAACTCACCCCCGCCACACCGCCTGACCTCCTCTTCCACCTCGGCAGCCAGCCCAACACAACGGCTGCAGAAATCTGCGGACTCTCCGGCATCATCTGGGGAGACCGCGGCGCCCACCTCGAACTCTCGGAACGCAGCTCCGGCACCGCCACACTCCTCGACTTCGACACCCCGCTGAAACTCGCCTCCATGGCGAACCTCCCGGAAACCATCCTCTATGCCGAAGGCGCACTCTCGCCCCAGGCGCAAACCGCCGTCAACGGCTTCTACTCCTGCCTTGCATCGCTGGGCCACAGCCTCTCCGGCAAACTCCCCATCCCTCCGGAAGCTCTCGCCGCAGGGAACGGCCTGCATCAAATCCTCTCCAGCCTCGGAGGCAGAACCGCCATCCTCGTCAACAACCGGGGCCGCATGCCGGACATCCTCGCCTCCGAACCTCTCGGCTACCCCGAGGTCAAAGATCTCGACCTCCCCAGCCCCGCCCTCTACAAAACCATCGCAGACGCCCCCCTCCTCGAACAAGGATGGGCCACGCTGGAACCCGTACTGAAACAAGGCCTCACAACCACGAAATTCTCCCCTCTGGGGTGGCCCTCCCTCCGGCACAGCACCCGCAATGGCATCTCCACCTGCACCTTCACGCCCACCGTTCGCCCGGCCGGCTTCAAAGTCACCGGCAAAACGCAAATCTCCCCTCAGGAATTTGTCCTCAACAACATAGCCGTCTCCCGCACCGGCACATCCCTCGCCATCGGCACTTCTCCGGCATACACCGAAGAAATCGTCCGCACCGCCGAAACCTCCTCCGGCAACATCAAAGGAGCAGCCTTCGCCTTCCGCATGGAAGCGGTCAAACAACTCATGAACCGCAACTTTGCCGTCCTCCGCGCCCGGGGCACCGACACCATGAAGGCACAGGGAGCCTTCAACCTCATCTTCGCGCAAATCGACGGCCTCTATGCCACCGTCACCCGGCAACCCGGCACGACATACACCCACATCTACTTCAAAACAAAATAACACTTTCCCCTCCACAACACACATCATCAAACCATGAAAACAAGACACACCCTGATGCTCCTCGCAGCATCCCTCACCACCCCGGCTCTGCATGCTCAAACGGCAGACACCGCCCCTCTCACACCCATCCTCAAGGAACTGGCCGCCGTACCGAAGTCGCCCGCCCTCACGGCCGACCAGCGCGCCGCCAAACTCGGAGACATGGCACTCCTCCCGGCAGACACGGAAATGTACCTCTCCCTGCCGCACATCGACCAGACCGTCGCCAACCTCCAGACCTCCCCGCTCATGGCGCCTCTCATGATGCTCATGCAGCAGAAAGGCATCCAGCTCAACTCCTTGCCCGTCACCTCCTTCACCGTCGCCACGGGCCCCGGCAGCTCGGCTCTCCTTGCCAAAAGCTACATCACCCTCCTCCAGGCATTGCCGCACCTCTGCAACAGCATGAGTAAAACCCACATGCCGGAAACAGTCAGCCTCGAAACTCTCGACTCCTCCGTCCAGAGCCTCGTCTCCTCCCACCTGCCGTCCGTCACGGTCATCGCCGGAATCGACCCTCAAATGGCTGCCATGGCTCCGATGTTCTTCGAGCAAATGAAACAAAAGGCAGCAGCCAGCTCCGACCCCACCGCCCAGTGGCATGAAGGCACCTACGCCGGCCTCAACTGGCAGGGAGCCAAACTCATCGGCAAAGAACTCGCCGCCAACCTCCGCGAAAAAGCGCAAGGTGACGCCCACGCAGCCATGCTCAACGGCATCGCCGACAAACTCGCCACGCGCGACTTCTACCTCCTCGCCACCGTCAAGGACAACAAAGTCATCCTCTCCTTCACGGAAAACCCGGAAAAAGACATCAAAATCGCAGCCACTCCGGCAGAATCCATTCTGGCTACGAACAAAGTCGCCTTCGCCGATGCGCGCATGGACAAAAACCCCGACATGCTCGGCTACATCGACGCCGCCTTCACGAAAAACATTCTGGATGCCGTCTCAAGCGGAACCCTCGCAGCCCTCACGCCGCAGCAGCAGGCCTTCATGATGCAAAGCGCAAAAATGGCCACTCCGGCAGCCTCCTCCATGATCGTCTGGGCTGACAAGGGCGTCCACTTCGAAGCCATCAACGGCAACTCCACCGCCATCGACCTCGACAGCCCGCTCCGCCTCATCGGCCTCGCCGACAAGCCGGAAACCATCCTGTACACCGAAGGTGCCCTCTCCACGCCCATGCAGCAAATGCTTGCAGCACAATCCATCTCTGGCATCGACCTCCTTGTCAACGCCAGCAAAAAGAAAGCTCCAGCCGATCCCAACACCATCACCATCGACCTCACTCCTCCTCAACAGGTCCTTGAGATGGTCAAGGGATGTCTCCAGGCCATCTCCGGCATGAACGGCCGCTATGCCCTCCTCATGGACAACAAGGGAACCATGCCCGATGCCGCCAAACTGCACCCCGCATACGGCCCGTATTTGGACGGATTCGCCCTCCCCCGCCTCGCCCTCTATGCGGGAGTATCCGATCGCGCCGCCATCGGCAACGCATGGACCACCATCGAAACGGCAGGCAAACAGCTCCTCGCCCAAAGCAACAGACCGAACCTCGCGTGGCCCGCTCAAACCGTCCAACAGGCGGGCGGCATCACCAACTACAGCTTCAAGAACGAAGCAGGAAACGTGGCGGAAGACGGCATCAACTCGCTTGCGGCCGGACTCGCCAACGTCTTCGTCAGCATCTCGGACAAATCATGGGCCATCGGCGGCTCACCCGACTACACCTCGTCAGTCGTCGCCACAGCGGACAACCCGATCAGCAGCGGTCTGAACGGCTCCGTCTTCGCCCTCCGGTTTGCACCCATTCAGGAAATGCTCAACAAAGACCTCCCCATCCTCCAGCAGATGGGCATCAACACCCTGAAGGCTCAGGGCATCATGTCCTTCATCTTCTCGCAGGTGGACGGACTCTACGCCACCATGAACAGGCAGGGCGACACCATCCGCACCCACTACTACTTCAAAACGAAGTAACAACACGCGGAATACCGACACTCATCCCCCTGCCCGGCCTGCCGGACAGGGGGAAACCTTTTCCGGAAAACGCGCAACCCCTTGGCAAAACGCCGAATCCGCCCCATAGCCGAACAAAAAACGACCTCGAAATATAGAAAGCGGATTATCAATCCGGTGTCAACAAAAACGTCAAACATTATTTACATTCAGACAGCCACACAACAAAGCAAACCCGGAAGCCCAAAAAAGAAAGCCACAACAGATGACTAACAGACAACGCGCCGACTTGACACACTTGTTATTACCTTGTACGATTGAGAAGAAGGGATTGATAATCCGTTACAGTAAGGCCGAATCGAGCCTATCGTAACGCGTTTTCCGCCGGAATGGCTCCCTTCAACCCATCATACGACAACATGAAAACGAAACATACCCTGATGCTGCTTGCGGCATCTCTCGCGACGACCACCGGACTGCACGCCCAAACCGCAGCCCCGGACTCCATGTCCGCCGTCCTGCAGCAACTGGCAGCCACCCCCAAGGCTTCCGCCCTCACCCCCGAACAGCGCGCCGCCAAACTCGGCGTCCTCGCCCTCATCCCTTCCGATGCGGAAAGCTTCGTCGCCGTCCCCCACTTTGCGGACAGCATCGCCAACCTCATGTCCGCCCCGCTCCTGCAAATGGCCGCACAGGGCAAACAGCAGGACATCCTCAAAATCACCGGCATGGTCAAATCCATCGCCATCGCCACAGGCCCCGGTTCCTCGGAAGCCATGGGCAGAATGCTCGCCCTCATGCCATCAATGGCCGCTCTGAATTCACCTCTGATGGAAGTACAGGCCACCGACATGGACGATGAAAACGACGACAGCGACATCGACGACGAAAAACAGGAAGAAGCAGAGAAAAACCGGATGGAACGGATGCAAAAATCCAGTTTCGAATCCAGCCGCAACAGCATGCGCCGAGCTGCGGACATCATGCCGGCCCTTCTTCAGGCGACAAACAACTGCTCCACCCTCGCCGTCGCCGAACTGGATCCCTCCGCCATCGCTTCCATCGATCCGTTCCTCATGCAGGCAAAACAAGGCATCAGCAATTCCGATCAAGTCATGACCTGGCATGAAGGCACCTATGCCGGGCGCCCGTGGAAAGGCTGCATCTTCGATGGAAAAAACCTCGTACAGAACATCATCCTCCCCGATTACAAAAAATACAACGTCACGCCGGATGCCGCCGAACAAAAAGTAATCAATGCCCTTGCCGCGACCAAATTCTACTACCTCTGCACGGTACAGGACAACAAACTCATCATCTCCTTCTGCTCGGACCCCGCCAAAGACATCAAAATCGCCGCCTCGCCGAAAGAATCCATCCTCTCCACGAGCAAAGTCGCCTTCGCCGATGCGCGCCTCGACAAAAACCCCGACCTCCTGTACTCCTTGGACAAAGCCTTTGCCGAAGGCGCATCCAGCGGCCTTCTCGGCCTTGGCAGCGTCATCCCCGCTCCGGCGCGCACACCTCAGATCACGGCCCTCCTCAAAAGCGTCTCGGACATCGCCAAACTCTCCACACCCGACGCCATGACGGGCCTCCTGTGGGCAGACAAAGGCATCCACTTCGAAACCACGCAGGGAGCCACCGCAGCCCTCGACCTGAACAGCCCCCTCCAGCTGCTCAAATACGCCGACCGCCCGGAAACCATCCTGTACGGCGAATGCAACTACACATCCCGCTTCAGCGCACTCATGGTCCAAATGGTGGAAAATGCGGCCTCCGCCACCCATACCATGTACAACATGATACACTCGACTTCTATGGGCGACCAGCCGTCACAGCCCCAGCCCGTCCCGCCCCAGCTCCTCTCCATGTGGCAGAACGTCAAAACGGCCCTCTCCGGCATGGACGGCAAAACGGCCCTGCTGGTAGACAACAAAGGCAAACTGCCCGAAATCCTCGTCACACCTCCCGTCGGCGACCCTGCCATGAAAAACATCGCCATACCGCGCATCGCGCTGTACAAGGGCGTCGCCAACCGCCTGCGCATCTCCATGGCATGGGACAAAATGTACGCCTCCGCTAAGGAACTCTATGCACAGGCCGGAGGCATGCCCGAACTCAAACAGGCGGAAAAGAACGGCATCTCCACCTACGGATTCGTCATGCCGAAACTCCCCGCCGCAGCAGAACAACACGGCATCCTCATCGGCACGCCTGTAGTCCTGCTCGACACCCGCATCAGCATCTCGGACAAGGCATGGGTCATCGGTAGCTCGTCCGGCTACACGTATGACATCGCCCGCGCCGCAGCCACCGGCACATCGGAACTCAAAGGCGCCGCCTTTGCCTTCCGCCTTGCCCCCATCAAAGACATGGTCGATAAAAACGCACCTCTGATGAAAGGCATGATGCCCGGCGCCATCGAACAGGTGCAAACGATCACAGCCCTCATCGCCTCGCAAATCGACGGCATCTACGGCACCACCACCGCCGAAGGCAACAAAACGCGCTCCCACCTCTACCTGCGCACAAAATAACCTGCCGCGCCATCGCATCCCTCATCCCCTGCCCGCACCGCCGGGCGGGGGATCTTTCTTTTCCCTGCGGCGCATGGACAACCACCTCGCTCCTTGACAAGCCGTTTCCCGGCCTGTACGATACCGACAACCGTTCATTGAACCACCCGTTCCCCACATGACAACCAACCACACCCTCACCCTCCTTGCGGCAGCCTTATCCGCTACATCCGCACTGCACGCACAGCCGGAAACACCCGAAACCGTCACCGCCATCCTGCAAAACATCTCCGCCCCGGCCCAACCTGCCACAGCCACGCTCGAACAGCGCACCGCCGCACTCGGCGTCCTCGCCCTCATCCCGGCCGATGCGGAAAGCTTCATCGCCATCCCCCACGCAGCCCAAAGCGTTCGCAACCTGCTCTCCCAGCGCATCCTGCGAATCGTTCCGGCATACAAGATGCAAAATCTTTTCGGACCCGCAGGCATGGTCACCTCCGCCGCCATAGCTGCCGGACCCGGCACCTCGGAATTTCTGGGCAACAACCTCATTCCCATTGCAGCCCTGTTCAACATATTCGACACCTACAACACGCAAAAATACCTTCTCGACTACAACCTGCAGTATGAAGAACTGAACGGATCGGATACTCTGGACGGCAACCAGAAAGAAGAAGCGGCCCGGCAGCGTGAAACACGCCTTCGGCAGGGCATGCTCGAAATCAACCGAAACCTGCTTCGCTCATCCTCCCCCCTACTCTCCGGCATGGTTCCCTCCATGCAAAACATCTCCCTCACGGCCATCGCCGAACTTCACCCCTCCACCGGCTCTCTCCTCAAGCAATCCCTGAACAGCTTCAAGGAAGAAATCACCCAATATCCCGACCACTCCCTGAGCTGGCATGAAGGGACCTATTCCGGCTATGACTGGCAGGGCGTCACCTTCGATGGAAAAGCATTCTCTCTCTTTCTTGAAAACGAATACAAAAACAACCGCATCGAACCCGATGCCAACGAACGGAAGGGACTCGAAGCCCTCGCTCTGGTCAAACTCCACTATCTGGTAGCCGTACGGGATGGCAAAGCCTTCTTCACCATCTGCTCGGACCCCGCCAAAAACATCAAGATCGCCGCCTCGCCGAAAGAATCCATCCTTGCTACGGATAAAATCGCCTTTGCCGATACACGCCTGAACAACAACCCCGACTTCCTGTTCCTCATCGACCAAAGCGTGAACAAAGGCGTAGCCGCAGGCATCGCCTCCCTCGCCGGACAGCTCGATGCCGATGCCCACATGCAGTCTCTCCCCATCCAGATGGATTGCCTTTCAAAACTTTACCGAAGCATCTCAGCAGGAAACATCGAAGGCACGATATGGGCGGATAAAGGTATCCATCTCGAAATCACGCAGGGAACCGTCCCGGCACTTGATCTAAACAGCCCCCTTCAACTCCTGCCGCACGCCGACCGGCCGGAAACCATGCTGTACGGAGAATGCACCACCACGCCGCTCGTCGCTTCGCTGCTTGGCACAATGCTCGACGACGACGTGAAAGCCATCACGGAATCCACCTCGCCAATCCGCTTGCCGAAGGAAGCCGCAGACATATGGAACAATGCTAAAACCGCCTTTTCCGGCATGAATGGTAAAACAGCCGTCCTGATCGACAACAAGGGCACGCTGCCTGCCGATTATCCGGACAAGGAACTTGCAGCCTTCAACATCGCCATGCCGCGCATCGCGCTATACAAGGGGGTGGACAATCGCCGACAAACCTCAGCCGCATGGGACAGCGTATGGGCATCCATCGGAACCATGGCAAAAGGGTATTCCATACCCGTACAAACGGAAAAATCTGCCGGGGACGGAATCGACATCTACCGACTCTCCGGTTGGCCGGCTCCCCGCCGTTCATCCACAACCCTGTTCGGACCATCCGGGCAAATCTTCCGTGATCTCAGCATTGCCCTCACCGACCGAGCCTGTGTCATCGGCACTCCGGAAACCTACGTGAAGGATATCGCCCTTGCTGCAGCCACGCCGCCATCAGGCCTCAAGGGAGCGGCCTTTGCCCTGCGCACCGAACCCATCAAGGACATGATCGTCCGCAACGATGCCTACTTGATGGGCAACAACAAGGAATTCGCCGGAATGCTGTCTGCCATGTACTCCTTCATCGCCTCCCAGATCGACGGACTCTACGGCACCATCACGGCAGAAGGCAACAAAACGCGCACCCACATCTACCTTCGCACCAAATAACGCGTCCCATCGGGCCCCTCTACCCATGATTCAGCCGCCGATTGCCAGCCTTGCATCTCTCGTCGCCATGGCCGCAGCAGTTCCAGCACCGCCCTCCGGCGAAGACCGCGCACAGGCCGCCGCACGGCGTGTCACCCCCACCTTGACCGAAGCCCTGAAACCTCACGGGGCCGCCATCGGCGATCCCGTCTTCATCCGCATCGTCAAGGAACCGCGCCTCTGCGAACTCTGGATCAAAACCAAGGAAAACGACCGCTACACCCTCTTCAAAACCTACGACGTCGCCGGAATGTCCGGCAAACTCGGCCCAAAAAAGAAAGAGGGAGACATGCAGGCCCCCGAAGGCTTCTATGCCACCGCTTCCGGCCTCCTCAACCCGCGCAGCAACTACCACCTCTCCTTCAACATAGGCTACCCCAACGCCTACGACGCAGCGCAGGGCTACACGGGCAGCTTCATCATGCTGCACGGCAAAGACGTCTCCATCGGCTGCTTTGCCATGACCGACCCCGGTATTGAAGAAATCTACACCCTCGTCTCTGCCGCCCTGCAGCAGGGTCAAACCCGCGTCCCCATCCAGATCTACCCCTTCCCGATCACGGAAGAGAACCTCCAACGGCACCGGGAATCCCCTCACATCGGCTTCTGGAAACAGCTCGCCCCCGCATGGCAGTACACCGAACGGTACCATGCCCCGGCACCCGTCGCCGTCGTCAGCGGAGCCTACACACTGCCTCAAACCGACAAAACACCATGAAACCCATCCATACTCTGGGCACAATCACCTTGCTGGCCTGCACTCTCGTGACCGTTCCGTCCATGGCACAGACGCCGCAAACTGTCGCGCCTGCTCCCGCAGAAGAAATCACGCAGCAGCAGGCCATTGCAAGAGCCATCCTGCATTCTCTGACTTTAAATGTCAAATATCACACCGTCATGAACCTTCCACGAGCCGATTGCGAGAAAAAACTGGCCGAAGAAACCATCCTGAATGGTTGTCCCGACGATTTCCGCAAATTCTACAAAGAAATGCTCGCCAATTGGTACAACACGGCACGTACATACGACATGGACGCCGCAGGAATCAAAGAGGATGAACTGTTGGCAAAATACGGCCTGACTTCCTACGGCAACATCGCCCGGCACTTCAAAAAACTATTGAGAAAATCGGAAGAAACCATTCCACAGTCTCAATTGGAAACAATGAGCATGCAGGAACGCAAAAAAATCGCCGAACACTCGCTGAATAAACTGGCAGAATCGATCATTCAGGTTCGATTCGACATCACGCCGATGCTTGTTCCAGCAACATAAAGTACCCAGCCGCACAAAACACACAACAGCCGATACTCCATCGGCTGTTTTTCGTTGCGCGGAAATGGCATCTCCGCCTCAGGGAAGCCGGAACCATACGGGCAGCACGCCCGAATCATGCAACCCGCTGACGAATTCGAAAATCCCGATCAGCCAGATAAACCAGAGCGCATCAATAAAATTATGCGTAAAAACCTTGGGATTCACCGTATAGGTCTCAGGCTGCGACACGCGCCTCCACCGGGGGAAAAAGGCGGGTACCTCGTCGCAATAGCGGCTGTACTCCTCCCCGAACAACTCCGTCAACCTCTTCTGCTCTCTTTTGATGATCAGAGGATAATAAACGGCAAAAGCGACAAGCACGATCAAAGGAATCGTCATCGTCTCCGTCGCGCAGGCCACTCCGACTCCTCCGATAAAACTGAAAAAATACAACGGATTGCGGCACATGCCGTAAGGGCCGTCCATCACCAGCCTTGCATTCTTGTACCCGGCAATATACAACGAACACCAGATGCGCCCGAAAGCGCCGATACTCGCCCCGATACATCCCAGCAGCATCAGGCTCTCCTCGATCAGCGGCGACGTTTCCCAACGGCTCTCACCGAAAATGAGCACAAAACCGAGAAACAGGCCGAATACCAAGGTGATCAGCCGGCGGGAACGTTCATTCCATGATTTGTTTTTATAAGACATAATGACACAGGCAAACATGCTGTACCCAATGTCCGCCGTGCACATCATAACACGGAGAACGAAAAAACAGCAACTGCCATTTGCGACAAAAACGTCACACACGAACGACAATCGCATCAAATGATACGTTCCTGAAAAATACATCGCTCTATTCGTGTTGCCGCATCGGCCCGGCCACATGCGCAAAACACCATGATTATTGCAATTTCAGACATACAAAGCCCCATACCGCGCTCGACTCTTGCCAGACGCCCGCATTTCGGCTTAAATAAAGCGCCCTCATTGCGAGGCGAACAAACCGCATTTGAATTATATTACATCCATGATTAGAGTCGCTATTGTTGGTTACGGAAACATCGGTAAATATTCGGTTGAGGCCGTCAAGGCTGCTCCCGATATGGAATTGGCGGGCATCGTGCGCCGCGCCGGAAGCGAACCCGTCCATGGCATCAAAACCGTGAGCGACATCGCCGAACTCGGCAAGGTCGACGTCGCCCTGCTCTGCACACCCACCCGCAGCGTCGAAGAAACTGCGCTTCCCCTCCTCGCCCAGGGCATCCATACGGTAGACAGCTTCGACATTCACGACGGCATCGTCGCCCTCCGCCGCTCCCTCGGCGAACAGGCCCGCAAGCACAACGCAGTCGCCGTCATCTCTGCAGGCTGGGATCCCGGTACCGACTCCGTCCTCCGCACCCTCATGCTCGCCATGGCTCCCAAGGGCATCACCTACACCAACTTCGGCCCCGGCATGAGCATGGGCCACAGCGTCGTCGCCCGCTCCAAGGCCGGAGTCAAGGATGCACTCTCGCTCACCATCCCCACCGGCTCCGGCGTCCACCGCCGCATGGTCTACGTCGTCCTCGAAGAAGGTGCCGCCTATGCCGATGTCGAAAAAGCCATCAAATCGGACTCCTACTTCTGCCACGACGACACCCACGTCCTGCAAGTCTCCGACATCGACAGCCTCCGCGACATGGGCCACGGCGTCCTCATGGAACGCAAGGGCGTATCGGGCAGCACGCAAAACCAGCTGTTCAAATTCGAAATGCGCATCAACAACCCTGCGCTCACCGCTCAGGTCATGGTCTCCTCGGCCCGCGCCGCTACGCGCCTCCAGCCCGGCTGCTACACCATGCCGGAAATCGCCCCCATCGACTACCTCCCGGGCGACGACCGCGAAGCATGGATCGCCAAACTCGTCTGATCCGGCATCCTCATCCCACCCCGCCGGGCCGCTCCGCACAGCCGGAGCGGCCCGCTTCCGTTTCGCCTCGCAACCATTTCACGCTTGCATTGAACGGCAAGCCTTGGCATGATAGGCGGCATGGAACATCGCGACCTGACAGACCTGCTCATCCTGCAGGAAAGGGACATGCAAATCGTCAAGCTCCAGCGCAGCCTGAAAGCCATCCCCGAACAGCGCACCCAGCTCATGCAGCGGGCCAAGGATCGCGAAAAAGCCCTCCTCGCCGCCAGAAAAGCCGCACAGGAACACGAACTCTCCATCAAGCAAATCGAACTGGAAGTCAAAAGCAAGGAAGCCCTCCTCGCCAAGCTCAAGATACAGCAGATGGAAACGCGCAAAAACGACGAATACCTTGCCTTTGCCAGCCAGATCGACACCACGGCATCTCTCATCGGCGACCTCGAAACGCAGCAGCTCGAACTCATGGAACGGCAACCCGCCCTGCAGGAAGCAGAACAGGCCGCCCGCCAGCGCTTTGAAGCCGCCCGCACCTCCCTCAAGGAACAACTCGCCAAGTTCGACGCCGCCAGCGAACGGGACGGCGCCCTCGTCAAACAGCTCCTTGAAGAACGCAAAGCACTCCGCGCCAAAGTAGAACCGGAACTGCTCGCCACCTACGAAAGCATCGGCAAAAGCCGGGGACTCCCCGTCGTCATCGAACTGCCGGACGATGGCGTATGCCCCGGCTGCAACATGCAGGTCACCGAAGACGTACGTGGCAAAGTCCTCATCAAACTCGAAGTCGAACGCTGTCCGAACTGCGGCCGCATCCTCCGCTGACCCCGCATCCCCTCCCCGACAATGCCGACGCAGACACGCATGGACGAATTCGCGGACTGGGGCACCGAAGTCGTCTTCGGCCGGGCCCACGGCTTCCGCGCCTTCATGATGCGGTGCCTCCTGCGCTTCGCCTCACTCCTCTTCTTCGTCCTCGTCAAGGTACGCCTCTTCCTCTTCCGCAGGCGCATCAAAACCGTACGCAACCTCGGCACCCTCGTCATCAGCGTCGGCAACATCACCGCCGGAGGCACCGGGAAAACCCCCGTCGTCGAACTCCTCTCCCGTACCCTCGCGCAACGGGGCCGCACCGTCTCCATCCTCACGCGCGGCTATAAAAGCGCCGAACTCGACACTCCACAGATGTGGAAAGACGCCAACGGCCACCCTGTCGACAACCTTCCCAAAATCGCCAGCGACGGCACCACCCGCTACCTCGGCCCCCTTCATGCCGGAGACGAACCCTTCATGCTCGCCCGCAACCTCGATGGTGTCTCCGTCCTCGTGGACAAGGACCGCGTCAAATCCGGCATCTTCGCCATCGAACAACTCGGGGCCGACACCCTGATCCTCGACGACGGCATGCAATACCTGAAACTCGCCCACGAGCTCGACATCGTCCTAGTGGACTGCGGCGCACCCTTCGGCACCGGAGCCCTCCTCCCCCGGGGCACCATGCGCGAACCGCGCAGCAGCCTCAAACGCGCCGACTACATCATCCTCACGAAAAGCGACGGAGCCCCCCAAGACGAACTCATCCGGCGCATCCGCCGCTACAACAAAAGCGCGGACATCATCGTCACCAACCACGGCCCGAAATACTTTGAAAACGTCTTCACCGGAGAACGCAAGCCCCTCGACTTCGTCCATGACAAATGGGTCGCCTGCATGAGCGGCATCGCCCGCCCGGAAAACTTCGAAAACGCCGTCGAACAGCTCGGCGGCAAGGTGGAAATCCGCCGCCGTTACCCGGACCACTATTGGTTCGACCAGAACGATCTCGAAGCCTTTGTCGAACGCTGCGCCGACCGTGCGATGGACCTCATCGTCACCACGGAAAAAGATGCCGTCCGCTTCCTCAAACCCGGGGAAATGGACGTACCCATCTACTTCCTCCGCATCGAAATCGACATCCTTGAAGGACGTGAACACTGGGACTGCATGATCGAACGCATCATCGGCCTGAACCGGCCTCAGCCCGCCCCCCAGTGGAGCCAGGTTCTATAACCCGGCCTCACAGCATATTCCAACATTTTATCATGCAATAAGACCAGAACGGGACCTCCCGTTTTTGATTGCATTACCGTACCTTTCTGCTATGCTGGAAGGGAAATGATGAATACGGATTCCCCCTCTCTCGCATGGCGGCAGTTGCCGGACCTCCCGGATGCCGAAGGCTTTGCCGGCTCCTATGCCGGCACCCACCAGGGCGCTCTCCTCGTCGCCGGAGGAGCCAATTTCCCTGAAAAACCCCTGTGGGAAGGCGGCCCCAAACGCTGGACGAACCGCATCTTCGTCCTCCCCGCACCCGGGGCGGACTGGCTGGAACCTGCCATACTCCCCAAACCGCTCGGCTACGGCGCAACGGCCAGCCTGCCTCAAGGCGTCCTCTGCATCGGCGGCAGCAATGCCGAAGGCTCCGTCTCCGACGTCCTCCTGCTGAAATGGAACGGCTCAGGCGCGGAAATCGAAACATGGCCTTCCCTGCCCGTCACCCTGACGGGACATGCAGCAGCCGTACTGGATGGCAAAGTGTACGTCATGGGCGGCAGCCTCAACCCCGGCGAACAGGATGCGGAAGCCCGCATGTGGGTACTCGACTCCGCCTCCCCCTCCTCCGGCTGGCAGGAAGCCCCGGCTATCCCCGGCCGCGGCAGATTCCTCCACCAGATGGCCTCCTGCAATGGCAGAATCTACATCCTCGGCGGCATCGGCCTGAAACAGGGCGACGGCAAAATGGTGCGCGACATGCTCACGGAAGCATGGTCCTACAACCCGCAGGAAGGCTGGAAAAACCTCGCCCCCCTTCCTTACACCGTCGCGGCGGCTCCTACTCCGGCGCCCGTCTTCGCGGGCCGCATCCATCTCCTCGGCGGCGATGATGCCACAGTCACCGGATACACCCCGCAAAACCATCCCGGCTTCCACAACCAGAGCCTCGTTTACGATCCCGCCACCGACACATGGCAACCGGGCGGCAGCATCGGCGCGGCGCGGGCCGTCCTCCCCTGCGTCGAATGGCACGGCATGGCCGCCATCGTCAACGGCGAACAAAAACCCGGCAAACGCTCCAACCAAATCTGGGCTGCATCCCTCTGACATCCTTTTTCCCCTCCACAACTCCACCATGTATTCCCTCCTCAAAAAACTCGCTTCCCGTTCACTTCTCCTGATGGGCGCCGCAGCGGCCCTCCTCGCGGCTCCCGCCCATGCTTCCCTGCAAATCGACACCGAAAACAAGGATGAGCGGCACATTGCCGTGTGCGACATCCCCGACTCCCTCGGCCGGGCCGGCATGGCTGCCGGAGTCATGGAAGATGCGGACCAAACGCCCGTCGTCTATGCCCTTGGCGGCGCCAACTTCCCGCAAGCCACCCCCGGAGCCAAAACCCCGGAAGAACGCGGTGAAAAAATCTTCTACTCCGACATCTACAAACTCAAGGACGGCCAGTGGATCAAAATCGGCAACATGCCCGAACCCGTCGCCTACGCCGCCTTCGGCGAAAGCCCGGACGGATTTGTCGTCGCGGGCGGAGCGAATGCCTCCGGCCACCTCGACAAAGTCTGGCTCATCCACAAAAACGACGGCAGCGTCTCCAACTGCAAAGTCACGGCCCTGCCCCCGCTGCCGAAAACCGTCGCCTATGCCTCCTGCGTCACGCGCAACAACCGCCTCTACGTCATAGGCGGCCAGGAAAAGCCGGACTCGACCGCCGCGCTGGATACCGTTTACATGCTCGACATGGGCGCCAAACCGGACGCACGGCAATGGAAACAAATGCCCGCCATCCCCGGCGGCGGACGCATGCTCGCAGCCGCAGCACACTCGGGAAGCTACCTCTACCTGATCGGCGGCTGCTCCCTCGCTCCGGATGCCCAGGGCAAGCCCGCCCGCACCTACCTCGACGGCATGATGGCCTTCGATGAAACCACAGGCAAATGGACCGATAAAAAACTGGCTCCCGTTCCCGCCGTCATCGCCGCATCCCCTTCTCCCGCTCCTGCCCGGGAAAACAAAATCCTCCTTCTTGGAGGCGATGCCCGCGGCAACGGCAACACCGATGCGATGCCGCAGCAATCCTCCCAAATCTACTCCTATGACATCCTCGAAAACACATGGGAAAAGGCTGGCAACTGGCCCGTCGGCATCGCGACCGCCCCTGTCGTCGTCATGGGCAGGGACATCATCACCGTCAGCGGCGAAACAGCTCCCGGAGTCCGCACCCCCGCCGTCGTGGCGGCCGGACTCGGCTACTCCTTCGAACTGACGGTCGTCGACTACATCGTCTTCACCCTCGTCGCCATCGTCCTCATCATCCTCATCGTCCAGACGAAAACCAAAGGCTTCAAAAACATCGCCATCGTCACCGACCCCCACAGCAAACCCGGCCGCTATGCCTGGGTACTCGTCGGCCTCCTCTGGATCGTCGTCATGCTCAACTACTTCGACCGCCAACTCCTCTCTGCGCTCTATGAACCCATCGTTCGGGACATCCCCCAGACAAAGAGCCAGTTCGGCATGGTCACCTCGGTCTTCCTGCTCATCTACGCCCTGCTGAGCCCCGTCGGCGGCTTCCTCGCAGACCGCTACAGCCGCCGCCTCGTCATCCTCGGCTCTCTCGTCGTCTGGTCCGCCGTCACATGGCTCACCGGCCACGTGCACGACTACACCACCCTTCTGATCGCCCGCGGCTTCATGGGCGTCAGCGAAGCCTGCTACATCCCTGCGGCCCTTGCCCTCATCACCGACTACCACAAAGGCAGCACGCGCTCCCTCGCCGTCGGCATCCACATGAGCGGCATCTACGCCGGCATGGCTCTCGCCGGATACGGCGGCACCATGGCGGAAATCGAAGGCTGGCGCATGACCTTCGCCCTCTTCGGCCTCGTCGGCGTCGCCTATGCCTTCGTCCTCATCGTCTTCCTGAAAGACCCCTCCAAAAACCCGGCTCAGGACATCATGCCCTCCGAAGCTTTGGAGAAAACACGCCCTGTCAACGTCACCGCCTCAAGCGGCGGCGTCTTGAAAAGCCTGCTCTCCATCCGCTCCATGTGGATGCTGATGGCCATCGTCGCCTTCTCCGGCGCGGCCAACTGGTTCCTTCTGACATGGTACCCCACCCTCCTGCAGGAAAAATACAACCTGAGCACTGGCGAAGCCGGGCCCATGGCCACCCAATGGAGCTCCCTTGCCAAATACATCGCCGTCATCGGCGGCGCCATCATCGCCGACCGCTGGTACATGAGAAATGCCAAGGCGCGCGCGCTCGTACCCGGCATCGCATTCAGCATCGCAGGCCCCCTCATCGTCCTTGCCCTCGTCCCGAGCATCTTCGGCTGGGGCTTCCAGCTCCCGTTGGCCCTCATCGTCGTCTTCATCTCCACACAAGGACTGGCGCAAGGCTGCATGGACGCCACGCTGATGCCCGTCCTCCGCTCCCACATCGACGAACGATACTCCGCGACGGGCTACGGCATCCTCAACCTCGCCTCGGCAGGCATCGGAGCCATGACATCCTTCTTCGGCGGATGGCTGGCCGACCGAGGCATCCCGCTCACCACCAGCCTCGCTCTGGCCGGTGTCCTCATGTTCCTCGGAGGCATCTTCTTCCTCCTCCTTCCCAAACCGCACGACAAAAACTCCTGACCACCATACACCCCCTCATTCATTCCGCCATGAACCTCATCCTTACATACGCCGCCCTCTTCGCCGTCCCCGCCTCAGCCCTCCATGCTCAGGAGAACGGCCCGCTCCCCTGCGACCAGGCCGTCACCGTCTTCTCGGCAGGTGAAGGCAACCCGTACAGCAGCATCCGCATCCCCGCCGTCACCGCCATCGGCGGAGGCAAACTGATGGCCATCGCCGAAGGCAGATACGTCAACACAGACCAGGGCAAAAACGACATCATCATGAGCCTCAGCGAAGACGGAGGCAAAACATGGAGCAAGCCCATCTGCATCGCCGCATCCGAAGGAGCCACCTTCAACAACCCCTGCCCCGTATACGACGCCAAAAAGAACACAACCTCCATTTTCTTCCAGCGCTACCCCTCCGGCGTCTCCGAACGCCAGAAAAACATCCCCGACGGCTGGAAGGATGAAAAATGCATCCGCAACTTCGTCATTCAGAGCAAAGACGGAGGCAAAACATGGAGCAAACCCAAAGACGTCACCCCGACCACCAAACGCGCCAAAGGGGTAGACATCATGGCGGCCGGCCCCAACGCCGGCATCCAGCTCAAGGAAGGTTCCCGCAAGGGCCGCCTCGTCGTCCCGATGAACGAAGGGCCGTTCGGCAAATGGGTCGTCTCCTGCGTCTACAGCGACAACGGCGGCTCCACCTGGAAAATCGGCAACCCCACCACAAACATGGTCGGCATGGTCAATGAAACCGCCGTCGCCGAAACGGACGGCGGGGGCCTCGTCCTCGTCGCCCGCCATTGGGGCGGAGGCAACTGCCGACGCATCACGTGGTCGAACAACGCGGGCCAGTCCTGGTCGCCCGTCGAAGATGCCAAAGACCTCTTCTGCGACAGCACACAAGGCTCCCTGCTCCGGTATTCCTTCAAATCCGATCCCTCTCTGGGAGGCAAAAGCCGCCTCCTCTTCTCCGGCCCCGGAAAATCGCGCCGAATCAACGGCACCGTCTGGATGAGCTACGACAACGGTAAAACATGGCCCGTCTCCAAAGCCATCGGCAACGGCGGATTCGCCTATTCCAGCCTCGTGCCGATCGAACCAGGCAAGGTCGGCGTGCTGTATGAGGAAAACAGCAACCACATCAAACACATCAAATTCGCCCCCGTCTCCATCGACTGGCTCACGGACGGCAAGGATACAGGAAAATAAACATTTCCCAATCAACACAAGCACAGACATGAAACTGATCCATACTCTCATCGGTACCCTGTGCATGGCGTTCTGCGCCCATGCTGCCGACATTCCCGCACCGGAAAAATCCACGGAAGACAACCTCAAACTTCCCGACTACAAAAAACTCCACCAACTCGTCGGAG
Organism: Neoakkermansia glycaniphila; assembly: GCF_001683795.1. Taxonomy (GTDB): domain Bacteria; phylum Verrucomicrobiota; class Verrucomicrobiia; order Verrucomicrobiales; family Akkermansiaceae; genus Akkermansia; species Akkermansia glycaniphila. Next base: position 225,365 of record NZ_LIGX01000041.1, on the reverse strand, counting down.
CCAAAGACAAGCCCATCCTCTGGCTCTTCCTCGGCGACAGCATCACGCATGGAGCCCTGCACACCCACGGCTGGCGCTCCTACCCCGAACACTGGCAGGAAGTCATCAAATGGGAACCCCGCAAACCCGGCGGCTACCGCCGTACCAACGACATCATCGTCAACACAGCCGTCAGCGGAGAAACGGCATCGGGCTTCCTGAAAAACATCGACTGGCGCCTCAACCAGTTCAAACCTCAGGTCGTCTTCATCGACTTCGGCACCAACGACGCCGTCAAAATCGGTAAAATCGACGTCTTCAAGAAAGACCTGACCACCATCGTACAACAGATCCGCAGAATGAAGGCCATCCCCGTCCTTCAGGTCTCCAGCCCCAACATGCGCAACAATCCGCGCGACTTCGAATACAGTAACGCCGTACGTGAAATCGCAGCCAAGGAAAAAGTGCTCCTCGTCGATCACGCCGCGCACTGGAAAAAAGCCATGGGTGAAAACCAGGCCATCAAACCGTGGATGAACGACAACATCCACCCGAACGGCCTCGGCCACCGCGCCATGGTCATCAAGCTCGCGACCGACCTCGGATTCATGGATCCGTCCAGCCCGACCCTCAAAATGCCCTGATTCCGGCCTCCTTCCGACTCGCACCGCCCTGCATTCCGTGCAGGGCGGTTTTTTTCATACCCAAGCCAAACTCCACTTCGTGTGCAACAAACCATCCGGCCACAACCGCAGCCGGAACAGAACAACAAAAAGGACGCTCCGCACCTCTCAAACGGAGCGTCCACACCGAAACGGATCATCCGGAGTGCACCCGGACAGCCCGCATCGGAAAACATTCACCGGGACAAGCGCCAGACACAGGAATCGGCCACGACCACGCCCCTTGTGCGAGCCACTACCTTCACCGTATTCTCTCCGGCATCCAGCGACACCTTGTCCCATCTCGCAACGCACAGATCGTCCGGCTTCACGGGCTGTCCGACTTGCCTGCCGTTAACGTACAGAGTCACGCTGTCACAGTTCGTGTACACCTTCACCTCGGTTTCGGCTGCCTTGCGCTCCGTAAAACGGCGAGAGGTAATATAAGCCATCGGTTCCGGATTCCAGTTCGCCTTGTAGAAGAAATAGGCATCCTTCGGAGTCTGGCGGTCATAGGTCACCAGCCCCTTGTCATTGATGCCGTGCTTCGCTCCTTCCCGGCGTTCGCTGCTGGCGAAATCGAACATGTTCCAGACAAACGAACCCCACACTTCGGGCCGCTGGCGGATGGCATTGTAATTCCTCTCGTGGCCGTAGGCCTGCCACTCCTCCGGATGATGGGAGGAAACCGGCCTGGGCTGCCGAACGGGCACTTCATGCACGGCCACATCCGCACCGTGGCCATACTCGCTGATCGCCAGCGTCTCCCGACCTCGCAGATATCCATCGATCGAACCGCGCATGCCGTCCGGACCTCCGCCATACCATCCGGGGTACGTATTGATCGCCAGATAATCGGGAATCTCGTTCAAACTGCGGCGGCCCGGCTGATTTGTCGCCGCCACAACCGGACGGGAAGCGTCCAGGGATTTCACATGCCCCTTCAACCCCTTCAGCACAGCCTCCATATCCACTTGCCTGTCTTCCGCCGTATTCAGGTGGCCGATCTCGTTGAAGATGCCCCACATGCAGATCGACGGATGATTCCCGTGCTGCAGCAGCATCTCCGCCGCCTGCTGCTTCATATTCTTCACGAATTCGGGACTGTCGGAAACCATCTGCACAGCGGGAACTTCGCTCCAAACGATCATTCCGGACTTGTCGCAGATATCGTAAATGTGGCCGGACTGCGGATAGTGCGCCGTACGCAAACCGTCCGCACCCATATCCAATATCATTTTCATATCCTTTTCCTCATCCGCCTTCGACAACGCCCAGCCTTTCCCCTCCATATCCTGATGGCGGCACACGCCTTTGATCTGCATCGGCTTGCCGTTCAGAAGAAACCCCTTTTCCGGATCGATCCCGATCGTACGCAGGCCCAGCGGCTGCTCCACACGGTCCGTCTCCTTTCCATCCACAAACATACGCGCCGTCACCGTATAGAGATACGGATTCTGGCGGCCCTGCCAAAGAACAGGTTCGGGCACATTCAGCGTCACAGCCGCCATATCCGGCAATTTCCCGGCAGCAGCCGCGAAAGCGGCATCCGGTTGATGCAACGGCCGGGCTTCTCCGGATGCTACGACCTTACCCCGGGCATCCCTGATCTCGACTTTCACCAATGATCCTGTTCGGCCCATGCACAATTTCGTCACAGGTTCCCCCGACGAATCGTAACCGGTCGTACTCACGTCCACCATGCCATCCTTGCGAAACCCCACAAGAGTAGTCACCGTCACGGAAGCCGATTGCGGCGTCACCTTGTCCTGCGAAACCAGAACGCCCGGCGAGGCATAAAAATCCGGCACGATACAGGCCTGCTCCGTTTCGATCAGCGTGACGGGGCGGTACAGGCCGCCGAACATCGTGAAATCTCCCGCGAGCGGCAGAATGTTTTTGTTGAACGTATTGTCCGTTTTCACCGTGATCGTATTGCCGCTGTCCTTCAGGGCATCGGTGATTTCGAAGCAGAACGCGCCGAACGCGCCTTCATGCCTGCCCACAGGTTTGCCGTTGACGGCGACGTCCGTGACGATCGATGCTCCGTCGAAGCGGACGAAATACCGCTTGTCCTTGCCGGGCTTCACCGGAAGTTCCCGCTCGTACGTACCCACGCCGCGCCTGTAGCTGGAACTACCCACGGAAAAACCGGGGTGCCTGCCCGTCTTCGGACCGTCCACGCCGTCTTCGGCATTCCATGTATGGGGCACATCGACCTGCCGTGGGGCTTCATTCCCGAAAGAAAATGTCCATTTTCCGGTCAAATCGACCGTTTCGCGGGCATCAAGCGCCATCCCGCCAATAAGAACGGAAAGGGCAATAGAAACAGAATTCATTGACCGTAAACGCAAGGAAAGCATAAAAAGACTACGGCGGGAAAGAGTTGTTTTTTTCAACAAAAGCGAATCGCGCAAAAAAAAAGATCCGGAAGGTTCAACCTTCCGGATCCGTAAAAGCGCGGCTACCGATCTACGAACGGACGTTCCATGTACAGGAGTCGGACACCCTCTTGCCCTTGCGGTTCGAGACCACCTTGACCGTATTCTCTCCGGGCTTCAACTGAACCTTGTCCCACTTCACAATGCACAGATCGTCCGGCTTCGCGGCCTTGCCAACCTGCTTGCCGTTGACGTACAGCGTCACACTGTCACAGTTCGTGTACACTTTCACCGTCGTTTCGGTTGCCTTGCGTTCCGTGAAACGGCGCGAGGTAATATAAGCCATCGGTTCCGGATTCCAGTTCGCCTTGTAGAAGAAATAGGCATCCTTCGGAGTCTGGCGGTCATAGGTCACCAGTCCCTTGTCGTTGATGCCGGGCTTTGCGCCTTCGCTACGTTCGCTGCTGCCGAAATCGAACATGTTCCAGATGAACGAACCCCAAACTTCGGGACGCTGGCGGATGGCATTGTAATTCCTCTCGTGGCCGTAAGACTGCCATTCTTCCGGATGGTGCCTGGAAAACGGAGCCGGCTGCTTGACCTGCTCTTCATGCACGGCGATATCCGCCCCGTGCCCGTATTCGCTCACGGCAATACCCTTGTCCGGATACGCCTTCACATATCCCTCGACCGAACCCTTCATACCGTCGGGGCCGCCGCCGTACCAGCCGGGGTACATGTTGGCAGCCAGATAATCGGGAATCTCGTTCAAACTGCGGCGGCCCTGCTGGTTCGTCGCACCCACGACCGGACGGGAAACATCCAGAGACTTGATATGCTGCTTCAGCTCCTTCAGCGTACCTTCCATATCAACGCCCTTCATATCGGAACCGCATTGATGGTAAATCTCGTTGAAGATCCCCCACATGCAGATCGACGGATGGTTGCCGTGCTGCAGCAGCATCTCTGTCGCCTGCTGCTTCATATTGTCCTTGAAAGCCGGGTTGTCGTACACGCGCTCCACGGCCGACACTTCGCTCCAAACGATCACGCCGGACTTGTCGCAGATATCATAGATATGGCCGGACTGCGGATAGTGCGCCGTCCGCAGGCCGTCCGCACCCATATCCAATATCATTTTCATATCCTTTTCCTCATCCGCCTTCGACAACGCCCAGCCTTTCCCCTCCATATCCTGATGGCGGCACACGCCCTTGATCTGCATCGGCTTGCCGTTCAGAAGAAATCCCTTTTTCGGATCGATCCCGATCGTACGCAGGCCCAGCGGCTGCTCCACACGGTCCGTCTCCTTGCCATCCACCAGCGTGCGGGCCGTAACCTTGTAGAGATACGGATTGCTGCGGCCCTGCCAGAGTACGGGCCGCGCAATATTCAGCTTCACCTCTGCACGGCCGGGGCCGTCCGTACCGGCGGATACGCCTCCGCTTCCGGTTGCCACAACCTTGCCTTTCGCATCCCGGATATCCACTTTCACCTCGGTTTTACCGGATGCCTCCTTGCCGGAGCTGACCAGCGTATTGACCGTGACGGAAGCCGATTGCGGCGTCACCTTGTCCTGCGAGATCAGAACGCCCGGCGAGGCATAATAATCCGGGGCGATGCAGGTCTGCTCCGTTTCGATCAGCGTGACGGGGCGGTACAGGCCGCCGAACATCGTGAAATCTCCCGCGAGCGGCAGAATGTTTTTATTGAACGTATTGTCCGTTTTCACCGTGATCGTATTGCCGCTGTCCTTCAGGGCATCGGTAATTTCGAAGCAGAATGCGCCGAACGCGCCTTCATGCCTGCCCACAGGCTTGCCGTTGACGGCGACGTCCGTAACAATCGATGCTCCGTCGAAGCGGACGAAATACCGCTTGTCCTTGCCGGGCTTCACCGGAAGTTCACGCTCGTACGTGCCCACGCCGCGCTTGTAGCTGCTGCTTTGGGCGGAAAGAGCCGACCCTTTGCCCGACTTCGGTCCGGCAACGCCGTCTTCGGCATTCCATGTATGAGGCACATCGACCTTTTGTGAGGCTTCATTCCCGAAAGAGAATGTCCATTTTCCGGTCAAATCGACCGTTTCGCGTGCATCGGCCGCCAGCCCGCAAACGAGCACGGAAAGAGCAACCGAAACAGAATTCTTTGGCAGTAATCGCAAGGAAAGCATATCCGTATTACGTCAACAAACTATTATTCTTTTCAATAAAATGCAAACCGCAAAAAAAAGATCCGGAAGGATAAACCTTCCGGACCCGTAAAAACGCGGCAACCGATCCTTATTTGGAAGAAACGAGGGAATGCCCCGTCATTTCCTTCGGCTGGGCGATCCCGAGAAGAGCAAGAATCGTCGGCGAAAGATCGGCAAGAATACCGTCGCTCAACTTCACCTTATCCTGATCGGGACCGACGTAGATCAGATCCACCAGATTCGTCGTATGCGCCGTATTGACGGAACCGTCGGCATTCAGCATATTTTCGCAGTTGCCGTGGTCGGCGCAGATCAGAGCCTTGCCGCCCAGTTCGCGGATCTTCGTCACGCAGCGTTCCAGAGCCTTGTCCACCGCCTCGCAAGCCGCAATCCCGGCTTCCAGGTAGCCCGTATGGCCCACCATATCCGGATTGGCGAAATTCATGATCGCCACATCGTAATTGCCGATGGCATCCACGAACTTGTCAGCCACTTCCGAAGCGCTCATCTGCGGCTTGAGATCGTACGTCGCCACTTCACGGGGAGAAGGAACGAGAATGCGGTCTTCGCCGTCGAACTGCTTTTCGACGCCGCCATTGAAGAAAAACGTCACATGGGCGTACTTCTCCGTTTCGGCGATGCGGAGCTGCTTCAAATGATTCTCGGCCAGGACTTCGCCCAGAATATTGTCCAGCTTCTCCTGATCGAACACGATCGGAGAGGGATACTTCGCATCGTACTCCGTCAGCGTCAGATACTCGATCTTCGGTTGCACCTCGCGCTCGAAACCGTCGAACTCGGGATACAGGAACGCTTCCGAAATCTGGCGGGCACGGTCGGCGCGGAAATTGAAGAAGAACACCACATCGTTGTCTCGCACGCGTTGTTCATTGCCGTAGGCGAAAATTCCGGGTTTCAGGAACTCGTCCGTCTCTCCGGCGGCATAGCGCTGTTCGACGTATTCGGCAGGCGTGCAGGTGCACTGTTCGCCGCGGCCGAGCACGATCGCATCCCATGCAAGCTTGTTGCGGTCCCAACGCTTGTCGCGGTCCATCGCGTAGAAACGGCCGATCACCGTTGCAATCTTCGCACCGTAGGGAGCGATGGCATCCTGAAGCTGCTTGATGAAACCTGCACCGCTCGTCGGAGAGCAATCGCGGCCATCCGTAATCGCATGAATGCAAATATCGCGCACGCCCGCTTCATAGGCAAGGCGCACCAGCCCCACGAGATGGTTGATATGGCTGTGTACACCACCATCGCTGACGAGGCCCATCAAATGCAGGCGGGAATCCTTCGCCTTTGCATAGGCATCCTGCAAAGGCTTGTTCTGCTTCAGGGAACCGTCCTTGATCGCCAGATCCACGCGGCAAAGATCCTGATACACCACGCGGCCTGCGCCAAGATTCAGGTGACCCACTTCGGAATTGCCCATCTGGCCGTCGGGAAGACCCACCGCCTCGCCGGATGCGCCCAGCAGGCTATGCGGGCATTCGGCAAGCAGCTTGTCGGTAAAAGGAGTGTTCGCAAGCACCGTCGCATCGCCTGCACATTGGGCGGCTTCAGGCCCCTGGGGATTGCGGCCCCAACCATCGCGAATAATCAGAACAACAGGATTCTTTGACATGCGCAGAGTAAAGCACACCGCACCGGGGAAAGGAAGCGAGAAGTGCGTATGCGCCGCCGAAAACGAAAAGCCTCAGCATTACCGTTTCACCACCGCATTCCGCCTCTCACGGGACACCCATATCCACGACATCGCGGCACAACACACGCCGTTGGCGACCCACCCGATCACGAGAAACGACGGCCACTCATTCACAATCAATAACAACACGGTATAAGGCAAAACCATCAGCATACCCATGACCCACGGACTTCGGCACCCCCTCCGCCTCATATACCAGACACATGCGGCACTCCATCCGCACAAAAGCAGGCACAACAAACTGAACACCCAACCCGCAAACAGCATCACATACCCCAAAGCCCCATGTATGGGAAGACTCTTTCCTCCCTCAAACTCAGGAAGCAGAAACAAAGCCATCGCCAATGGCTGCAAAACGATCCAGTTCAAAAAATTGAAAAAAACAATCATACGATCCTGTCCTTCCTGCGTACACCCTACCACAATCACCTGATATGGCAAGAAGCATCACATCAATCATCTGCTCTTCCGCATACGCCGTTTCCTCGCATCCTCTCGTACACCCATTGCTGAAGCACCATCCCCCGCACCAAGTCAATCCTCCGCAGCGGCAACATGGGAACCAAAGAGGGAGGAAGAACGGCGATGATGCGCTTTCCGCTTGAAACACGCCCCGTTTCGCGTACACTGTCGCGGACGTGTTTTATCTGAAACACATATTCCGCCTGCGTGAAAAAGTGCAGATTCAGACCATGGACGAGGAAAAACCCTTCCTCGACCACTTGGACGACTTGCGGAAAGTCCTCATGCGGATGGCGCTGACCCTCGCCATCACCATGCTTCTCTGCTTCCAGTTCGCTCCCGCGCTGATGGACATACTGCGCTATCCCGCCGATCAGGTATGGACGCGCTACGAAACTTCCCACCTGCCCGGCGGCATCACCGTCGACGACTGGACCCGAGCCAAACAACTCTCCGGCGCCCTGCCGGAACTCGAAGCCAAGGGCCGCCGAGCCCTGCTTCAGCAGGAACCCGAGCAGATACGCCATCTGGCGCAGGCTGCCGCCATCCTCCGCGCCTCCGGCCTCCTCCCTGAAAACAGAAGGGATGCCTACATACGCGAGGCTGCGGAAACTCCGGCCATCGCCGAACTCGCCGCCACGCTGAAAAACGAAGGAGCCATCCTCCGCAACGGCAGCGGCCATGACTCCCTGAAACTCATGGGAGCCTTCCAACCCGGCGAAGCCTTCATGCTCTCGCTCAAAATGTCCTTCTACGGCGGCCTCGTCATCTCCTTCCCCCTCTTGATGTTCTTCCTGCTGCAATTCATCGTGCCGGGACTGCTGGACCACGAACGCCGCCTCGTATACAAAAGCATCGCCTTCGGCTTCGGCCTCTTTCTGGCGGGCTGCACCTTCGCCTACTTCGTCGTACTGCCGCGCGTCCTGAGCTTCTTCTATGAATACTCCATTGGCATGGGCATCGAAAACGACTGGCGCATCGGCTACTACCTCGCCTTTGCCACCAAACTCGTCTTCATGTTCGGCATCACCTTCGAACTGCCCGTCCTCGTCATCCCCTTCGTCAAACTCGGCATCCTCACCTACGAACTGATGAGCCGCACGCGCACCTACGCCATCGCCGCCATCCTCATCCTCGCCCTCATCCTCGCCCCCACGCCCGACCCGGCCACCATGCTCATCATGGCGCTGCCGATGTACCTCCTGTACGAATTCTGCATCTTCTGCGCGTGGCTCGAAAGGAACAAACGCATGAAACAGCTCGATTCCGAACTGTAAACACCGCCTGCAGGCAAAACGCTCCACAGGCGGAGCCGCATCCTGCGGCGCATGCCTTATCATACGCGCACGAAAGCAACCGTTCGCGGCACCATCCTCGCGTGGCGGCTTCTTTCCGAAGTCGAGTCCTCTTTCACCCTCCGGACGTCCCGGCGGGCAGGCGTTAGCCCGCCGGGCGGCTTCACACGGCCGGCACCCGATCGTAAAACACCAGAGAAGCCTTCTCGATCGTATGCTCCCAGAGCCGGAAACCGATCTGCGCCGCAGGCGTACCGCTCTCGACGCACAGCGAATCGACATCCAGAGCATACACCGTCACCAGATACAGATGCCACCCGTGGCCGGGAGGAGGAAAAGGCCCCGTATAGCCGCACACGCCCGCATCGTTTCGCGCTTGCAGGGCCTTGCCGGGCAAGCCCCCGGCATAGGGATCGCCCGCCCCGGATGGCAGCGCCGACACATCCGGCGGCAAATCCACCAGAATCCAGTGCCAAAAACCGCTCCCCGTCGGAGCATCGGCATCGTGAATCGTCACGGCAAAACTCCGCGTACCGTCCGGAGCATTCTCCCAAGACAACTGGGGCGAGCAATCGCTGCCTCCCACGCTCAAATGGCGGTGCATCGGCGAAGCGATGCCGCCCAGATCTTCGCTATACAGGGTAAAAGTCTTCTTCATCTCAACTCCTTGTTTACCGTATGCGACCGCAAAACCTCTCCGGCCGTTTGAAAACAGATAGAAAGACATAAAAACACCCGGCACGGCCCTGCCGCACCGGGGAAGAAAAACGAACCGGAAATCCGGCATCCCGTCAATTCCTGCGGCCCAGCAGGCGCAACAGAAAGATGAACAGATTAATGAAATCGAGATACAGCTCCAGCGCACCCAGCACGGCAGCCTTGTCCGCAACGTTACCGTCCATCGACTCCCCGGCGCGCAGCAGCTTCTGCGTATCGTAGGCAGTCAGGATCGAGAACAGCAGCACCCCTGCCAGACTGATCGCGAGATCAAGCGTGGAACTACCCACAAACATATTGACAACCATTGCAATAATCAGACCGATCAGAATCATCATCAGCGTGCGCCCCCATGTACTCATATCCCGCTTCGTCACCAGCCCCACAATCGTCATCGCACCGAATGTGCCCGCCGTACAGGCAAAAGCCAGCGTCAGGGACTCGGCCGTATAAAACATCACCAGCGGCCCCAGCGTCACACCGCTTAACCCCGCATACAGCAGGAACATGAACCGGGCCGTACCCGTACCGATCGCATTGCGGGCAATCGCAGACGACAGCCACCACACCAGCCCCAGCTCGGCAAGGCACAGACACAGAAAAATACCGAAATTCCCGCTCAGCCACGTCATGAACAATGCCGACGTCACCGTCGCATGGCAAGTCAACGCCGTCGCCAGCAGGCCGAAAGCCATCCACAAATACACCTTGTTCAGAAACGCATTCACGCGCAACTGTGTTCTCCCCGCCGAAACGGGCCTCTGCTGATCCAGCTGGTAATCGGACATAGGTCTTCAATACTCCTGTTAGACCCTATCCGTCAAGGTTAAAACTGCGGCACCGGACAATAAAGCGCATCTCCCTCAGCCTTCACGCGTCAAGAGGTGATACTCACACCTCACTTTTCACACAGGAAACACAGCATACGTCCCGGCAGCCTGCAGCGAATCATCAAAACAGAAAAGCCGAAAAAACGGCATGGCCGTAGACGATCCGGACACAAACTTGAAAGCAGAAACTCATTTCATGATACAATCATGCTGCCCGCCTCGTATAAAAGCCATGCGATACCATTCCATAACAGCTTCCTGTTTTGCCCTCGCCGCCATTTCCGCCGCCATGGGACAGCAATTCGCCGACGTCAACCAAAAAGAGGAAATCAAACCGATCGCTCCCCCGACCGACGCTTCGCTGATCGACGCAAAATACAGAAATGCATCCTTGCCCATCGAAGAACGAATCGACGACCTCCTCCCGCGCCTGAGCATGGAGGAAAAGGCCGAACTTCTGCACGGAGCCTCCACATTCTCCTATGGGCGCATCCCTCGCATCGGACTCGCCGAATTCGGCATGTTCGACGGACCGCAGGGCGTCCGGCTGGAAGAAGGGAAACCTTCCACGGCTCTCCCTTGCGGCATCGCCATGGCCGCCACATGGAACAGGGAACTCGTCCGACTCGCCGGGAAGGTGCTGGGAGAAGAAACAAGGGCGGCCCACGGCCGCGTCATCCTGGGGCCGGGAATCAATATGATGCGCACGCCGCTGGGAGCACGCTCCTTTGAATACTTCGGCGAAGATCCCTACCTTGCCGGCATGACGGCAGCCGGCTATATCAACGGCGTCCAGGGAGAGGGCGTCGCCGTATGCGCCAAACACTGGGTCTTGAACGATCAGGAATGGGCGCGCACCGTCATGAACGTCGATACCGACGAGCGATCCCTGCGCGAAATTTATGCCCGCCCCTTCCAGATCGCGATCGACAACTCCAACCCCTGGTCCATCATGACCTCGTACAACCTGGTTCGAGGCCAGTACCCTTCACACAACAAAAAGCTCAACACCCTCCTGTACGATGAACTCAAGTGGGATGGAGCCCTTGTCTCCGACTGGGGGGCATGGCACGGAGATGTACCCGCCATCAATGGTGGCTGCACGCTGGAAATGCCCTCCGGCAAAAACGCCGGGAAGGATAAAGCCATCGCCAAAGCCGTACAAGAAGGCAGAATCGACCGCAACATGTTCGACGCTGCCGTACGGCGCAACCTCCGCCTCCTCTTCCGCATCGGCGCATTCGACCGCGCCACGGGCGGCCCGGCCAACACGCCACAGCAGGCCGACATCGCCCGCCGGATTGCCGAAGAAGCCGTCGTACTCCTCAAAAACAACCAAAATATCCTCCCCCTCTCCCGCGACAAGATCAAAAAAATCGCCGTCATCGGCCCCAATGCCGACCAATACCACACCATGGCAGACGGATCGACCCTGCACACGCGAGGAGGCTCGGGCGCTATCCGCGGCACGCATGAAATCACCCCCCTGAAAGCAATCGTCGACCTCTTCGGGGAAGAAAACGTCCTCTACGCACCCGGATTCCGCTTTGAAGAACCCAAAATCCGCTCCTGCCCGAACCTGAAAGAAATGGACCCGGTAGATGCGGCGAAACAGGCCGACATCGTCCTCTTCTTCGGAGGTACGGACCACACTTACGACAAGGAAAAACTGGGCTGGGGCGTCCTGCCTGACTCGGACAAACCCGACCTCGACCTCAAAGGCAAACAGGCCGAATTGATCGCACGCATCATCGAAGCCAACCCCTCCGTCATCGTGGCTCTGACAGTAGGCGCTCCTGTACAGATGGAAGAATGGATCGACCAAGTGCCCGCCGTTCTCGTCACGTGGTACGGAGGACAGGAAGCCGGAACCGCCGCTTCGAACATCATCTTCGGCAAGGCCAACCCTTCCGGCAAACTGCCGCAAACCTTCGGCAAAAAACTGGAAGACTGGCTCAGCCACAGCACGGGCACAATCTCCTACCCCGGCGTTATCGAAAAGGATGCCAACGGACATGACAAGCGTCCGGAACAACGATACGGGGACAGCATCTGGGTCGGATACCGCCACTTTGACAAAGCGGGTATCGCCCCCCGCTTCCCGTTCGGATACGGCCTTTCCTATACCACATTCAGCTTCGACAAAAAAAACAGCGGCAACAAGGACACATTCGAAGTCATCGTCACCAACACCGGTAAAAAGGCGGGAGCCGAAGTTGTCCAGTGCTACCTGTCCAAACCCGATGGACAAGCGCAAATGCCCGTCCGCGAACTGGTCGGATACGAAAAAGTTTTCTTGAACCCCGGCGAATCCCGCACCGTCTCTTTCACACTGACCGACAAGGAAAAAAGATTCTGGAACGAGCAATCCGGCAAATGGGAAATCCCCTCGGGCACCTACCGAATCTCCATAGGCAATTCTTCACGGAACCTTCCGGTCACCTACACCTTCGAGCAAGAACACACCACGCCGCCTCCCGGAAACGCCATCGGAACTCATTGACGATTTGACGCATGCAAAACGCTCCTTCCGGTTGGCGGAAGGAGCGTCTTCTAAATTGCATTCCAACAAACGGAGTACGCTGTTATTTATCGCGCACGCAACGGAGGCGAACGCCCCAGCCTGCAGGATACTGGCCAACAGGAACGACCGGAAAACTCTTGGCAACCTTCACCTGCACCTCGTTTCTGCCCTTATTCAAAGTCACAGGCACCATATCCGGGGCTTGGAATTCGACATCGTTCGGGGGCTCCATCCTGTGAACGATCTTCCCGTTCAGCCATACGATGCAGCTATCCTTGGCATTGACTGCCAGCCATGCCTTGCCGGAACGATCGCTTTCGATCGTCGTCCGGGCGTAGGCCAATCCCTTCTTTTCATCAAGAGCCTTCGACAGATCGACAATCCCCGAACCATTGGGTGAAGCCGGCTTCCACTCCACCGCATCTCCCGTTTCCGGGGCAAACTTCTGATCATCGATCAGGCGTGACTTGTCATAATCATAGGCGGGGGAAATCTCCCATCCGCCCACCGGGATTTCCACACGCTCCACGCACTCCGGGAAATGGGTCATCCGCAACCTTGTCGCCCCATAGGGAACGAGGGTCAACCATTCCTGCTCTTTTTCCAGTTCATAGGCGATCGGAATCGGCGGCGTCATCTTCCCTTGATCCAGCGCCCACCCTTTGACCTTGCGCACGGGCACCTTCAAGGCAGGAGCCCCGGAACCGCCGTCGAACGGATAGGCGCCATCCCTGGCAGGAATCACGGAAACACGCTTCGCAAAATTGTTCTCATTGACATCCAGCGCATAATTCCAGTCTCCCGTCGGCGTAATGGCAAGAGCGGGAAAATCCTTGTTTTTGGTCGCCTTGACATCGACTTCCACTTTTTCCGGCACCGCATAGGAATACAGCACCGGGCCTCGTTCCACGCTCAGCGCATTCTGGTATCGGTTCAGGCGGACAGGCATCGGCAAACGCACCTCCACTTTGTCGCCGGACTTGAACGTCCTGTCAAGCGTCACATACGCACCGGGCTTCAAATCTCCCTTGTAAGGCTTTCCGTTCACGGAAACGGACGGCTTGCCGCACCAGCCCGGAATACGGAAGGAAAAAGGAATCTTTACCGCGCCGTCCACCTTGAAAACAAAGGCAACCTTCTCGTCGAAAGGATAGGAAGTTCTCTCTTCGATGGTCACCTTTATGCCACCATGCTCGAACGTCACTTCCGAAGGCCCGTACAGAGCGGCGACGATACCGCCCTTCCTGTCCCGCATCCACATCCGGGTGGCATAAATAGGCATCAGGCGATGAGCATTGCCGGGGCAGCAGGCGGGCTCGTGGTCGGGCCGGTACTGCATCCAGTTTCCTCCTCGCCTGTTTTTGGCATGGTTGCTGCACCCCGTCGCAATCACCTGATTGTCGGCGGAGAAATATTGCAGCCCGGTAAAATCCTTGTTGACGGCTCCCGGCCCCGCATTGAAGCAATCCTTCTCCAGCATATCCGCATACACCGCATTCCCCGTAGCCATCAGGTAATAACCCAGAGTCCAGGCAAAATCCGAAGAAACACAGGTTTCGTGGGCCTGCAGAGGATCGCGGGTCGACAGGTATTCCGTACTCGACGGCACGCCGCTATCGCTCATATGATCGCGAATGACCGTACGCATTCCCTTTTCTGCCGCATCAAGATATTCCTTCTTGCCCGTGTACATATAGAACAGCACCGGGAGCTTCAAGGCTTCGGCGAACGTCACTCCGTGAATCACCACCTTATGGTCGGATTTTACCAGGGAATAGGGCAACTGAAAAGAACCGGGATCCTTATCATGAATCACATAGGCATCTTCTGCTTTCTGCAGCAGAGCCTTATCGTTCGTCCACCCGTATGTTCGCAGCAGACCTTCCACATTCAGGACATTGCGCTCGCCCAATCCGATATCCTTCGCAGAAGTCGCCGTATAATGACGATGCCATGCATCAATCGTCTTTTGATCGCCCGTCGCCATCACATGGGGAATCACCGATTTGAAAAACACGGCATTGGGCCAATGCGAAGGATTGCAATACAGGCTCGTGCCGATCAGCCCCTTGTCGGTGGGGTGGGAAACCACCCAGTCGATATTTCTTTGATACCGGGACAAAAGTTTTTCGTCGCTGAGCAGGTAGCCCAGCCTCGCCATACCGTCCAGATAATACCCCGTCTGCTCGTAAGGCCACCAGCTCTTGCTTTGCGAAGGAATCACGCCGTCCCACATATTCGTGTTCAATGGATATCCCTGTGCATCCGGATGGCTGGAAAGCCCCTTCTGCTGGCGGACAAGATACTCCCTGATCCATCCTCCGGGTGTAATGGACAGCGGAGATATTTCCCTGTACACATCGAATTTCTCCACTGCCGAATCGTCGCCATGCGTCGCCGGAGCAGTTCCGGCCCGAACCGCATGAACCGTTGCACCCAATCCGATCGCCAGAGCTATGCCTGTCATCAAATGTATTTTCATCATGATCTGTTTCCTTGTACCGCTCCTGACATCAGAAACGCCAATAGTAACAAATACGTATAACAAATGAAAACACATCTAAAAAAGTATGAGCAAAACAATAGAACCATAACTAGACCAGCGAAATATCCCGCTTCATGCCACGGACAACAAAAAGGAACCGGGGAATCCCCGGTTCCTGAAAAAACTCAATCGCAGAACGGCCTGCGCCTACTTGCCCAGCACCTCGCGCAGCACCTCAAGGCACCTCGCATTCTGCTCCGGCGTACCGATCGTAATGCGGATATACTCGGGCAGCCCGTAGCCGTCCTGCGCACGCACGATCACACCCTTCTGCAGCATCTCCTGAAACACCTTGCGGCCTTCGCCCACCTTCACGAGTACGAAATTGCCCTGGCTGGGCACCCATTCGAGCCCCATCTCACGGAACGCCTCCTCATAAACCTTCATCCCGGCACGCGTCATATCCACAGTCCTCCGCACATGCTCCTGATCCTCCAGCGCAGCGAGAGCCGCCGACTGGGCAATCAAATGCAAATTGAACGGAGCACGGGCCTTATGCAGCATCTGGCACACCGACTCGGGCGCAAGCCCATACCCCACACGAATCCCCGCAAGACCGTACACCTTGGAAAACGTACGCAGAACAATCACATTCCTGCCCTGCTTCACGAACTTCACCGTATCCGCCGGAACCTCGGAAAACTCGTAATAGGCCTCGTCGAAACACACCAGCACATGCTCCGGCACCGCCGCCATGAAATCGTCGATCTCCTGCTGCGACACCACCGTGCCCACGGGATTCGTCGGATTCGTAATAAACACGACACGCGTATTCGGCGTAATCGCCTTCAGCATCGCCTGCAAATCGTGCGACCAGTCCGGCTTGTTCGGCACCTCCACGTAACGGGCGCCGAACAGCTTCGCCATAATCGGGTACATCGAAAAAGCATGCTTCGCGGCAATCACCTCCGCCTGCGGATTCAGCATCGCGTGGCACACCAGCTCGATAATCTCGCTGCTGCCCGTACCGACCGCCGTCTCGCGGAAATCCACGCCGTGCCGCCGGGCGATCGCCGTCCGCAAATCGAACGCCGCACCGTCCGGGTAAATATGCACCCCCGCCGCCGCCTTCGCAATCGCGTCCACCGCCACGGCCGACGGGCCGAGCGGATTCTCGTTCGAAGCGAGCTTCACAATATCCTCGGGATTCAGGCCCAGCTCGCGGGCGGTTTCCTCGATCGGCTTGCCCGGTTCATAGGCCACCAGATCGAGAACATACGGATTGGCATAATCTTCAATGCTCATAAGACGCGCCATTCTAACCCAACTCCACCTGCCACACAAGACCCGGACACGCATTTTTCTTCCCATGCCATGACAAAACGGGTACAATGCGCCGCCCTCCCGGCGCACGATGTACACACTCCCCTGGTTCAACGGCAACGCCTTCCCCCTCTACCTCGCCCCCATGGCGGGAGTCACGGACCCCATCTTCCGCACCCTCTGCAAAGAACTGGGAGCAGACATCCTCGTCACCGAATTCGTCTCCACCGAAGGAGTCCTCCAAGCATGGGAACGCAACCGCCGCTACATCGAATTCGAACCGCAGCACCGCCCCCTCGGCATCCAGATATTCGGAGCTAACCCAGCCAACATGGCCAAAGCCGCCCGCATCATCGTCGATGCCATGCACCCCGACTTCCTCGACATCAACTGCGGCTGCCCCGTCCCCAAAGTCGTCGGTAAAAACGGAGGCTCCTCCCTGCTGAAAGACCTCCCCCTCCTCTCCGAAATCGCCCGCAGCATCGTCCAAAGCGTCGGCATGGACGTACCCGTCACCGCCAAAATACGCCTCGGATGGGACGCTCAAACCATCTGCGCCCTCGAAACCTGCGACCGCCTCGTACAGGCAGGCATCTCCGCCATCGCCATCCATGGACGCACACGCTCCCAGCAATACGGTGGCCGGGCCGATTGGGACGCCATCCACACCTGCGCCGCAGCCTGCCCCGTACCCGTCATCGGTAACGGGGACATCTCCACCCCCGAAGATGTCCGGCGCATCCGCGAAACCACCGCCGTCTCCGGTGTCATGATCGGCCGCGCCGCCATGACCTCCCCGTGGATCTTCGCCCAAACCCGGGAATACCTCCGCACCGGAAACATCCCCCCTCCTCCGTCCGATAGCGAACGCATCGCCTTCATCCTCCGCCACGCACGCCTTGCCATCGACTCCACGCGCTACGGCGACGAACTGCACACCATGCGCATGCTTCGCTCCCGCCTCATCGCCTACGGCAAAGGCCTCCCCGGAGGAAAAAGCCTGCGCGCCCAACTCGCCCGCGTCGAAAGCATCGGCGAACTCGAAGGCATCCTGCACGAAACCGGGCACTGAACGCAGGCAGGTCACAGCCGCCGCCCTGCATCAGCGATTCAGAATCTCCATACACTTGCTGCCGTCTCCATTCACGGAAACCACCCGGCGGCGCGTCCCGCTGCCATCGTACACATACCTCTTCTGCAAACAGGCTCGCGCAGCCGGATTCCCCTCAGGCTTACCGGGCCTCCCCAAAGCATCGCGGAACACCTCCCCCACCACGCGATTCCCATCGTCGTAGCGGCACACCCGCTCCGCGTAACCGACCTGCGGACACACCGAAAGATCCCCCCGGTCATCCAGATACCGCTCGCTAAGCATATTGCCTGCCTCATCGTACTCCCGCGCGCACTCGGCATAATTCCGCACCGGAGACAGCGACAACTCGCCCTTCTCATTATAAAAACGTTCGGACACACACCTTCCGGCATCGTCATACGTCCGGCTGAGCATCATGCAACCCTCGTCCGGATTTCGGCTGAGGGCAGGCTTCCCCTCTGCATCCTCGAACGAAATCGCCGACACAAGCCCCCGCTCATTATACGCCATCTTCTTCTCGGCATACCCGTACACATTATTCGCCGGATGGCCTGCCACATAATTCTTCACAGCAACCAACTGTCCGGCCTCATCGTAAATATAGCGCAACTCCTCCTGCCCCAGGCGATTCACGCCGGGCTTCCCCTTCGCATTCAAAAACAGCGTCGTCGCCAGCCTCCCTCCGTCGTACACATATCGAACCTCGGCATACCCCAGATTGGCGGGCGCCACCAACTCGCCGCGCACATTCTCCACCTTCATCCCGACCAACCTGCCGGCTTCGTCATATTGAAACTCTCGCACCGCCACCCCACTGCAATCGTTGCACAAATGATCTGCAGCATCCAGATTCTCCTTGCGAACCACCCGCCCGGCCTCATCATACACCATCTTCAGAATCGCCACGCCGCAGGAATCCACAGCCAACGGAACGCCTTGAGCATCCGCACACACCACGCGGCGCAGCTTACCGCCCGAATACTCGAACCGCACATGCTCGCCGAGATTCGCCTCCTCCCGCTTCTGAATATGGCCGATCCCGATCGGCATCTTCTGATCCGGCTCATCCACCAGCCCGCGATAATACAAAAACTCATCGGCTCGCCCGCGGTCTGAATTCATATGCAGTAGCATCATCGCCAAAACACCGATGAGCAAAGCAAGAGATGCAAGCGTACCGGAATAATTCCAGAGCGCCCTGCCTATACCCTTCAGCGATTCCCACGGACTCTTCTCATGCATAACAATGAAACCCCGAACCCTGCACATCCGTTCAAATGTTATCACAAAAATGTTATCCGAAAATACCGGATTGGAACCTTGACACGCAAGCCCGAACCCGGATAGAATCGAAATCGGTCGGAATCGACTGTGCCCCGCCTCCTTCACCCCCCTCACCATCCCATGAGCATCCTCCTGCACCTTGCCCTGCTGGCCGGTCTCTCTACCGCGCCCTCATCCCTTGATCCGGCCCTCCAACCAGCCCCGCCGTGGCCCCTCATGGAACAATCTCCTCTACCCGACTTCGCATCCGATGCCCACATCCTGAACCGCCAAATGGAACTCATCCGGCAGGGCAAACTCCATGTCGACCAAGCATACGGACAACGTGCACAGCAAAACCACATCTTACCTCACCAGACGGCCCTCACCCGCGCCATCCGGGAACAAAACATGCAGCTCGTCGCCGAACTCATCGACCGGCACCATGCCGACGTCAACAAAACATCCTACAACACCCCATCCCCGCTTCAGGAAGCATACGAGACAGGCAACCTCACCCTCATCCGGCACCTCATCGCCCGAGGAGCCACCTCCACCCGGCACTATCAGACCGAAGACAGCACATTCCGCTACGCCTGCCTATCCGGTAACCCGGAAGCCATCCGCCACTACCTCTCCCTCAACACCCCGCCTACTACCGAACAACTCTCGAGCAACCTCCACTACATCTGCGCCAGCGGAGACGTCGAACTCGTCCGCATGGCCCTCTCCCGGGGGGCAAACCCCAACATTGAACCCTTCGAAGAAGCACCGCCCCTCTGTGCCGCCTGCTACACCGGCAACCTCGAACTCGTCCGCCTCCTCCTCGACCACGGAGCAGACATCACCGGCCATGGGTCGGAAGAAACATCCTGCATCGACGCCGCCATCTTCAGCGGCAACCTCAACCTCGTCCAGCACCTCGAAACCCTCGAACAACAACAAAACCTCAACCTCGACCCTCAAAAAACACGCCTCGCCGCCGCCCTCTATACAGGCCACAGCCACCTCATCGACCACTACATTGCACAAAAATACCCCATCGACACCCCCAGACTCTCCGCCAAAGAAACCCTTCTTCTCGCCGCACAAAACGGCCACATCTCCCTCATCCACTACCTCCTCGACCGGAAAACAGACATCCACGCGCGCGATGAAGCGGGCAACACACCCCTCCACCTCGCCAGCAGGCACAACCACCCCGCGGCCGCCCTCGCCCTACTCCACCGGGGGGCGAACGCCTCGCTCCTCAACAAAAACGGCCAAACCGCCCTCGACCTCATCACCCCATCCCTCCGGTGGAACACCGGCAGGACATCCAGCCACATCTCAACCTCCGTCCCTCCCGCTCAACGCCCGGAAACCACATTCGGCACCCCGCCTGAGGCCTCACACGACAACATCACGACCCTGCACAAAGCCTGCCAAAGCGGCGACTCCACCGCCGCCGCCCACCTCCTCCGCCGGGGAGCCGACCCCAACGAACGCGATCCCGAAGGCAACACACCCCTCATGCAAACCTGCACGAGCGACGACAAACTCGAAATAACCGCCCTCCTCATCCGGCACGGAGCCGCCACCGACATCGCCAACCATGCAGGCAAAACACCCCTCTCCATCGCCATGGAACACGGCAACCTCCCCGCCTTCGCGTACCTCCTCCAGCAAGGGGCCGATCCTGACTTCACCCCGGATCCGCACACCCCCACCCTCCTCCAGAACAACTGCCACGACGAAAAACTGCCCTACCTCCACCTCCTCCTTCAGCATGGGGCCGACGTCTCCGCCATCACCCCTGAAGGCGAAACCGCCTTGCACCATGCAGCCAGCATCTCCGCAAACCGTGTCGCCCTCCTCCTCCTCACCTGCGGAGCCGACCCCAACGCTCCCGACAACGACGGAAACACCCCACTCTCCTACAACCCCGACTCACCTGGCACCATCCACATACTCCTCTCCTACGGAGCAAACCCCTACCCCCCCACAAACGACCCCACCGTCGCCGAACACATGGCCGCAAATCCACTGCTCCGCCCCATGCTGGACAACCTCCCGGCCATCAACCAATACAAACCGGCCGGAAACATCGCAGCTACCATACACCGCCTCCGCCGCCAAGCGAAAACCATCATCATCCGCCTCACCGACCGCAAACAACTTCGCATTCGCCCGGTGGCATACATCCCCGGCTACTTCCCCACCCCGGAAAACACCCTACCCTCATGGATGATTCCTCCCCGCATCTACACCCTTCCGCAGAACAACAACGCCGGATACCCTTCCCCGGCTTCATCCATCGAAGAAACAATCCTCACAGGGACATCCATCGACGTCCCCATCCGCCCGCACGACCCCACATCCGAAACACCCCTCACATGGGCTTGCAGCCTTGGAAACCTCCCACTCGCCGCATACCTGATCGACACCCTCCACGCCTCCATCAACTGCCCGGATGCCACAGGCGCCACCCCTCTCGAAGCAGCATGCAGCTCCGGCAACATACTCCTCGTCAAACATCTTATCCACGAAGGAGCCAACAGGCATGGAGAAATCCCCCGCTCACGCAACATCATGGCCGCCGCCTGCACCTCCGGCAATATGGAAACCATCCGCTACCTCCTCGCTCAAGGAGCGCAATGGCATCCGGCACCGGACTCCGGAGAGAAAAACACACTCCTCCACCGGGCAGCCCGTGCCGGATCTCCCGAACTCGTCCGCCTCCTCCTCGCACGCGGAGAACCCGTACACGCCGTCAACATCCATCGGGAAACGCCCCTCTTCGCAGCATGCGCCTCCGGCAGCATCCCCACCGTCGACCTCCTCCTTCAACACGGGGCGAACATCAACCACCTCTCCGAAAGGCACGACATACCTCTCTCCATCGCCTGTGCATGGGGCAACCTCCCTCTCGTCCAGCACCTCATAGCCAAGGGAGCAGACATCCGCACCCGCGACAACCTTGGCAACACCCTCCTCCACCAAGCGTGCACGCAGGGCAAAACCGACATCGCCCTTCACCTCATCCGACAAGGACTCCGGCTCGCCGAACCCAACGCACAACAACAAACGCCCTTCGACCTCGCCGTCCTCCACGGCCAAACAGAACTCGTCCGCGAACTCCTCCGGCATACCGGCAAACAACAGGCACGCACCCTCGTCAACAGCCGGCACAACCTGCTGCGTCACATCGGAAACGCCAGAAAAACAGGCACCTACAACCCGGCCATCACCCACATGCTCCTCGACCACGGAGCCATCGCAGACACATCCACGCCGGACGGCATCGAAACCCTCATCCACGCCTGCCGCACGGGAGACACCGAATTCGTCCGCAAACTCCTCGCCACAGGCTCCCGGCCCGACATCCACAGCCCCTCCGGAGAAACCCCGCTCATGGCAGCCTGCCGAAACGCCAGCCCCGACCTCATACGCACCCTCCTCCGCCACGGAGCCGACCCCGCCAGCAAAAACAACGACGGAGCTACCGCCCTCTACCTCGCTTGCGCTCCGCACCAAACCGCCATCTTCGCCCTGCTCGAACAAGCGGGAGCAGACCTGCACGCCATCACCCGCACCGGAACCACCCTCCTCACCCCGGCCTGCGCGGCGGGTAACCTGCCACTCGTCCGCCACCTCGCCTCCAAAGGACTCCCGCTGCAGGCAACCATGGAAAAAGAACAACTCCTCGCCATCTCCTGCGCCTCCGGCAACCCGGCTCTCGTCCATTACCTCCTCCACCTCGGAGCAAACATCAACGCCCGCGACCCACACGGCCGCACCCCTCTCTTCCATGCCTGCGACAACGCCCGGCCCGCCGTCATCCGCTGCCTCGCCGCACACGGTGCAAACTTCAACGCACGGGACAACGACGGCCAGACCCCCGCCTTCGCCGCCATGCACGAACAGACAGCAACCGTCATCCCCCTCCTCCGGAAATACGGAACCGACATCAACGCGGCGGACAACCACGGCAACCGCCCCCTCACCGAAGCCTGCCGCGAACAAAACATCCGCCTCGTCCACGCCCTGCTCGCGCAAGGAGCCGACCCCAACCTTGCGGACAAAACAGGCCACACCCCGCTCACCCTCGCCGCACTCTACCAACGGCCGGACATCGCCACCCTCCTCCTCAAACACGGAGCCACAGCCTTCCCAGAACACACCATCGCCCCCATCCTCGACCAATACTGGGAAAACCATCCCGAACTTGGCTGGATCCTTGGCAAAAACCACGCCGACGAATAACCTCCATCGCGGCACAAACGCCACCCTCCCATGAAAACTGCCATCACCCTCCTCGCCCTGCTGGGTCTCGCCTCCTGTACCGGCCCCGCTCCCCTCTACACCATCACACGCACCGTCTCCCCGCCTCCTTCCATCTCGGAAAAAGCCGGATTCGCTCCGCACGACATCACCGGCATGCAACTCGTCATCGACGAAACAAAAGGCGAAATCATCGCCTCCCCCCTATATGAAGAAATCCAAAAAAATTTCAATGACGACTGGACGCAAGTCAAACCGAACGCGAAATGGCGTAAGCTGGAAACATACTCCCCGCTCACAATCATGGAATTCGACAACGGCTCCCAATGCACAATCGAACGGGTACTCAATGATCCACCCCACTTTGCATGGGACATTCCGGTGATGGACAAATCCTCAACCACCTACACGAAAACCGGGGAAAACACAGCCAAAATCACCACCGAATACATCGAGAGCCATACGATCGACCAGGGCGGCCCCATCACCTACGAACTCGTCTTCACCTCACCGAACCGGGGCTACATCAAACCGTACGTCGCCTGGGGCGGCATCGCTCCCTACGCCATCCGCAACCTCACCTTCTCACTCGACACCTCCACCGACCCGACTCAGCGGCTGCGCACCCTCATCAAAAAAACGACCGCCCTCACCCTCGAAACCGACATCCCGTATTCCCACACGAAAGACAACCGCCGCGCCCTGCCGGAACAACAGGCGCAAACCGTCAAAACCATCCTCTCCCGCATGAAATACCGCCCGGCCTCCAGCGAAACATTCGGAACCGACCGCCTCTGGAACCTCACCCTGACGAACAAAAAAGGAGAACCTCTCTACATCCTGCCCTCCACCTCCCTGGGCTCCCATGGCTCCCTCCAATTTGCCGATACGGACGACGAACGCACCTTCCACAGCATCATCGGCAAACTATACGACCGCATCAAATACACCACCGAAGAAGCCATGCACCTGCAACCCTTCACCGCAGCCGGACACCTCTCCTACGACGAAAAAAACCACATGCTGGACCTCCGGCACGTCACACTCTCGCAAGACGAACAACCCCGGCAACACAGCTATCCCGGCCAGCACATCATCCTGACCTCGCCCCTCCCGCCCCACCTTCAACGCGAACTCGAACGCCAGCCCCCACACGGCAACACGCACATCCTCCACATCCGCTTCGACGGCCACTATCAGGAAAACCGCCTCATCATCGACAAAATCCACTACACAGCTCCCGCCGAACGCCAATACCTGCAATCCATCGGCGCATAAACACTCACCCTTCCGCGCAACCATACAGGCCATCAACCATCCCATGAAACACATACCGCTCCTCCTCGCCCTGCTGGGCCTCGCCTCCTGCACCGGCCCCGCTCCCCTCTACACCATCACCCGCACCGTCTCCCCTCCTCCTGCCGCCTCGGCAAAACCCGGATTCGCCCCCGACGACATCACCGGAAAAACCGTCACCATCGACCACTCCCGCGAAGAAACCATCCGGAGGCGCAACGAAAACTCCGACACCTACTGGAACTACTTCGATCGAGACCTCAAACGCATCAAACCTCACGCCCCTTGGCAGAAAACGGGCAAACCCGGCACAAAAACCGAAGAATCGTTCCCGTATGGCCACATGGACTCCATCCGTTACGCCATCACCGACCCGAACAACAAACACCCGAACGACTCGGGACCGATCTCTTCCGAAACCACCTACTGCAAAACGGGAGCCAACACGGCGGAAATCACCTCCGGCTACCGCAACAACATGCTCGACATGCCTGGCCCCGCCACCTATGAACTCGTCTTCACCTCACCCGGCAAAGGCTACATCAAACCATACATCGCATGGGGCGGCATCGATCCCTACGCCGTCCGCAACCTCACCTTCTCACTCAAACAGGACACCGCGCCCATCGACCGACTCCGCACCGCGCTTGCATCCACATCAACCATCACCACCGCCCACATCATCCCGAACTTCAGAATGGAAGGCCGGGAAGGCCATGGAGAAGCAACCTTCTCCCATGAAGACACGCAAACCATCAAAAACATCCTGAGCCGGATGCAGCCGAGGCAACCGCAAAACGCGGACTACCGCACAGACACCATGTGGAAACTCAACCTCTACGATCCACAAGGCCGCCAACTTCACAGCATCAGAATCTCCGACATCGAACCCACGGGCAACCTCCAATGCGCCGACGAAAACGACCGCCGCACCCTCGAACGCATCGTCCGCAAACGGCTGCCCTGGAAACCCTGACATCGCCAGCCCCGCACCCCGGAGCCGGATTAGCCTTGATTGCACGCTGCAACTCTGCTAGAATTCCCCAACTCTTCAACACATGAAAGCAGTACTCTTATTCTCAGGACAAGGCGCCCAGAAAGTGGGCATGGGCAAAGACCTCTACGACCAGTATGCGACCGCCCGCGCCCTCATCGAACAGGCCGACGAAGCCCTCGGCTTCTCCCTCTCCGACATCATGTTCGAAGGCCCCGACGCCGAGCTGACCCGCACCTGCTACTGCCAGCCCGCCCTCTACGTACACGGCCTCGCCTGCCTCGCCGTCCTCAAGGAAATGGTCGACATCGAACCCGTCGCCGCTGCCGGACTCTCCCTCGGAGAATTCACCGCCCACGCATCCGTCGGCACCTTCAGCTTTGCGGACGGCCTCCGCATCGTCCAAAAACGCGGCGCCTACATGGAAGAAGCCTGCAATGCCACCAAAGGCACCATGGCCGCCATGATCGGCGGCAGCGATGAAGCCGCCGCCCAGCTTGCCAAAGACTGCGGCATCGACGTAGCCAACTACAACTGCCCCGGCCAGACTGTCCTCTCCGGAGAAGAAGCCGGCATCGACCAGGCCATCGCCGGAGCCAAGGCAGCCGGAATCAAAATCGCCAAAAAACTCAACGTCGCCGGAGCCTACCACTCCCGCCTGATGAAAAGCGCTCAGGAAAAACTCGTCCCCGAACTCGCCGAACTCAACATCAACCTCTCCGAAACCCCCGTCTACTGCAACTACGAAGCCCGTCCCGTCACGGATGCCGACGACATCCGCCGCGTCCTCGGCGCACAGGTATGCGGCTCCGTCCGCTGGACGGAATCCATGCAAGACCTCACGGACAAAGGCGAACGCCTCTTCATCGAACTCGGCCCGGGCAAAACCCTCGCCGGCATGATGGGCCGCATCTGCAAAGACGCCACCGTCATCTCCATCGAAGACGTACCGAGCCTCCTTGCCGCCGTCGAGCAACTCAAGGCGATGAATGCCTGATAATCAGAGACGCACGAAAGCGATACAAAAAAATGAAAGAAAACTTCAATTTTTTTCTTGCTAAACGTATCGCTTTCGTGTAATCTCTGCGCACCGAACGCCTCACAGCGCAAGGTACAAAGAAACAACGGAATGTGGAGCGGTAGCTCAGTTCGGTTAGAGCGCCAGCCTGTCACGCTGGAGGTCGCGGGTTCGAGCCCCGTCCGCTTCGCCACTTTCCTCTCAATTTTGAAACGGTTTGCAGAACAGCAAGCCGTTTTTTATTGCCCTGAATTCCCCTTCCTCCCACCGGTCGACATCACACATCCTTCGTCCGGCCGGAACGCCACCAGTCAGACACACTGGCAGCCGCAACTCCCAAAGCTACCAGGCAAACACCACCCAACACAACCATCGGCCCTGCGAAAAGCACATAACCTGCAGCCCCCGGTAAAAACTCCCAGAGCCACCATATTGCCCTGCAAAAAAAACCGAAGAAAACGGCAACACCAAGCCACTTCACCGCCCTGATCAACTCAGCGAACGGCCGCCTCCGACCGCCAGCGGAAGACCTCTCGATCTCCCGCTTGGAACGCCCCCTCCCAAAACCACACATACGCACACAATTCAACCGGGCAAACAACAGCAACCATCAGGAAGCAGAATCCCGCACCTCATCCTTTTCCGCTGGCGGAACATCACCAGAAATGGGAACCGCCGTCTTCTTCCCGTCCTTCACCTCAAACCTGTATCGCGTTGTAATATCTGGCAGATACCCGTCTCCTGTTCCGGGCTGGGGATTCTCCCCTCCCCGTGCAACCACCCGCAGCACCCCGTTCGATTCCAACGAATATTCCGCACCGGGAACACACAACAACTCACCCAGCATCCGATCAGCCGATGAGACATGCCGACTGGAAGAATTCAAGGCATAAACACGCAGCCAGTAACTACTTGCTCCAGTCTCCGAGGCTATCAGAACTTCCTGCTCTCCGTCCCCATCCACATCGGCCAGCTCCATCCTGCACGAATCCGGATAAGCCGGAAACGACTGCAGCACAAACGGCCTCACTGAACCGCCCCGATATTGCGCCATACCGACAACAAACACCATCGGCTGACCTTCATGATTGTCTGTCGTACAAAGCAGCACTTGCCGAACCTGCCCATACACGCCGCGGTCAGGCACATCCACCGATAGAAACGGCACCAACGTCATCGCCATGGCAGCCGCGTCCACTGCAGCCACAGGTTTAGCCTCCACCCGGGCAGATTCTCCGGAAACAGATCCCGGCAAAACACCGAGCACCAACGTACTGAAAAAGAACAATGATTTCATGGAATAGTTTAACATATCATCAAAATACATCCGCACCGAATCGGACGCAATCACAAAAATGCACCACAACAACAAAATCCCTCAGCATGGACCTCCGGCAAACCGTTTCCTATTTGAAACGACAAACCGATACTCGTATGATGGATAAATCATCACATATCAACAAACCCATCAACTGACAAATCCTTCCTCTCTTCAAAAAGACTGCGCAACATGAGGCTTGAATACCAGCAGAAAAAGCCATACACTCGTCGCAGTTTATCCATGAACACATTCCTCCCGCTTGCCGCGATCTGTGCCTTCTTCCTTCCGCTTCAGGCACAGGAAGAACCGGACTACCTTCCCACGCTCGCATCAGCCAAAATCTCTGCCTACCTCGAACGACCGGTGGCCAAAGGCTCCCAACGCGATACACAAAACATCCCCGCCACCATCACCGTCGAAACCATCGAACCGGAAGCCAAAACCCTTGAACAGGACGGCAAACCCTGCACCTGCGACCTGCTCTACATCACAACCACCATTCACATCGACGGCCTCCCCATCACCTTCTCACGCAAATGGTACCAGCGCAGCGACAAACGCAAACTCACCGTCAACACCCCGGAAAACACGAGCTACGCATGCCGGCTGACACCCGACCAGCTCCAAACCATGGCCGACGGCATCAGCGACATGGACCCGCGCGACGTCGATGAAATCCTCGACAAACTCCAACCCGCAGCCACCCCCGCACCGGAACCGGATATCGCCGCCTCGCTGCGCAAGGAATACGCAGACAAACATCCCGAAGCCCGAGCCTTGCCGAGGGATGGAGACATCCGGCTGCTGGAAATCATCCGCCCCGGTTACGGCATCACCCTCATCCTGCAGGACGAAAAAGCCGTCGCCATGTACACGCCGAAAGCCGGAGAAACCGTCGAACTCCTCCAAAACGACAGATACATGGAACTCATCCCCCTGCCGCAGGAAAACCACTTCATCATCATCGACCATCCGGACGGCCACATCTCCCGCCTCCTGCTTTACAAAATCGGCGGCCTCTGGAACCACGAACCGAACACCCCCGCCTGCATCTTCCAGACGCCCGGCGAATATGACATCCAATGGAGCCTGATTAGCTGGGACTGGAAGGCAGGAACCATGACCATTCGCCGAACGGAAAACCTCCCCGGCATCGGCGGCAAGGACACCATGGACTTCACCATCCCCATCCGCTAGCAAACACCGCGCCGCCTCCCATCCGCGAACAACATCCGGTGCCTCAATAAGGACTTGCAAGAAAGAGAACGGCGCGTTAAGCTCACCGCGATTTCCGATATGAAAACGTTCCTTGCCGTCACCATCCTCATCCTGCTGGCTCTGGCCGGATGGATGTACGTCGCATGGCATACGGAAATGCAACCCGTCTATTACGATACGACCCGCTCATGACCACGCTGCGCCGCCTCCTGCACACCATCACCCGCACCCTCTCCACCGCTGCCGCGCTGGGAACGGCCCTCGCCCAGGCATGGCAGCCTTCCGACGAAAACGTGCCGGAACCCTCCCGCGAATTCCGCGCCGCATGGGTAGCCACCGTCTACAACCTCGACTGGCCCTCCAAGGCCGGCATGTCCGCAGCCTCGCAACAGGCAGAACTCATCGGCATCCTCAACACCGCCGCCCGCCTGCGCCTCAACGCCATCATCCTGCAAGTCCGCCCGAACAGCGACGCCATCTACAAATCCTCTCTGGAACCGTGGAGCCAGTGGCTCAGCGGCCCCGGCGCCAACCCCGGCTACGACCCCCTCGCCTTCGCCGTCGCCGAAGCCCACAAACGCGGCCTCGAACTCCACGCATGGTTCAACCCCTTCCGCGCCAAGGCCAACATCTCCCACTCCGTCGGCCGGGGGCACATCTCCCTGCAAAGGCCCGACCTGATGAAAAAGGCAGGCAGCACCCTCGTCATCAACCCCTCCAGCTCCGCCGGGCAGGACCACGTCCTCAAAGTCATCATGGACGTCGTCAAACGCTACGACATCGACGGAGTCCACCTCGACGACTACTTCTACCCCTACCCGCCGCACAACAACATCGCAGACGGCAAAACTCCCTCCCAGCGCCGCGCCGCCATCGACAGCTTCGTCTCCCAGCTCTACAGCGACATCAAGGATGAAAAACCCTGGGTACGTGTCGGCATCAGCCCCTTCGGCATCTGGCAGCCCGGCTATCCCGGCGGCATCACCGCCGGAGTCAACGCCTACGAACACCTCGCCTGCGACGCCCGCAAATGGCTCGCCAAAGGCTGGGTGGACTACCTCGCCCCGCAACTCTACTGGCGCTGCGACCAGGCGGAACACAGCTTCCCCGCCCTCATGCAGTGGTGGAGCTCCATCAACCCCTCTCGCCCCGTCTGGCCGGGCATCGCCTCCGCACGCATCAAAAGCCCCGAAGACAAAACGCGCACGGCCTCCGAAATCGGCAAACAGATCGACTACGCCCGCTCCCTTGCCCGCTCCTCTGCCGGGGAACTCTTCTGGAGCTGGAACTCCATCGGCAGCGACCGCGGCGGCATCACCAAAGTACTCGCCCAGCGCTACACCTCTGCCGCCGTCCCCCCCTCCATGCCGTGGAGCGGCCGCGACATACCGGGCAAACCCTCCCTCGCGGCGGGCGACCAGGGGAACTACGTCGCCATGAAATGGTCTGCAGCCGACCGCAAGGCGCGCAAATGGGTCGTACAGGCACGCTACGGCAGCCGCTGGGCCACCCTCTGCATCCTCCCCGCAGGCCAAACCTACGTCACCCTGCCGAAATCCTTCGTCGGCAAGGCGGACTCTCTCGCCGTGCGTGCCGTCTCCGCATACGGAGACACGGGCAGGGCTGCCAGCGTCACCCGCTAACTGTTTATTCACAAACGCCTTTCGGGAGAAGCGCGTCATCTTCACAAAATTCCCCTTTCCTTTCCCGTCAGATCGTGCTATCGTCACATTGATTCGTTGCCGGACTCTTGATTGCATCCGGCGGCGAATGATTAACAATAGATTCCATATGGCACAGTCTTTTCTTCCCACACTGTTCGAGCATCCATACGAGATAGATCCCAAGTACGGCAAAAGCGTTGCCTACTTCTCGATGGAATACGCCATCGACAACTCCTTCAAAATCTACTCCGGCGGCCTCGGCTACCTCTCCGGCTCGCACATGCGCAGCGCAGGAGCCCTCCGGCAGAACCTCGTCGGCATCGGCATCCTCTGGACCTACGGCTACTACAACCAGACGCGCGCCGAAGACGGCTCCATGGCCGTCCAATACCTCAAGAAAAACTACAACTTCCTTGAGGACCACAACATCAAATTCCTCATCCGCGTCTGCAACGCCCCCGTCTGGGTCAAAGCCTACTTCCTGCGCCCCGAAACATTCGGCACGGCCCCCATGTTCTTCCTCTCCACGGACATCGAGGAAAACGACGAACAAAGCCGCAACATCACACGCAGGCTCTACGACTCCAACGGCCTCACCCGCATCGCCCAATACGTCCTCCTCGGCCAGGGCGGCGCACGCCTCTTCGAAGAACTCGGCGTCGAACCGGACATCTACCACCTCAACGAAGCCCACGGCCTCGCCGCAGCCTTCCACATGCTCGCCAAAAACGGCGGCAACGTCGATGAAGTCCGCAAACGCTTCGTCTTCACCACCCACACGCCGGAAGAAGCGGGCAACGAAAAAATGGACGTCAATTTGATGGAATCCTTCTCCTTCTTCGACGGCCTCTCCATGGAACAGGTCCGCAAATCCATCGACCTGCACGACAACACCTTCAACTTCACCCTCGCCGCCCTGCGCCTCTCGCACATCGCCAACGGCGTATCCAAACTCCACGGCGAAGTTGCCCGCCAAATGTGGTCGAGCTATTCCGGCATCTGCCCCATCACCTCCATCACCAACGCGCAGAACCGCGCCTACTGGCAGGATGCCGAACTAGCCGAAGCCTTCAAAGCCAACGACAAAACCGCATTCGACCGCCGCAAACGCTCCCTGAAGAAAGACCTCTTCCGCATGGTCGGCGAACAAACGGGCCACGTCTTCGACCAGGACACCCTCACCATCGTCTGGGCGCGCCGCTTCGCCGCCTACAAGCGCCCCGACCTCATCACGGGCAACCCGACGTGCTTCGAGCGCATGCTCCAACGCACCAACCGCCCCGTACAGATGATCTGGGCCGGCAAACCCTACCCCTCGGACTACCAGGCCGTCGAAATCTTCAACCGCCTGAACAGCCTCACGGGCCGCTATGCCCGCTGCGCCGTACTCACGGGCTACGAACTCGGCCTCAGCCGCCTCCTCAAAAACGGCTCCGACATGTGGCTCAACAACCCCGTCGTCACGCGCGAAGCCTCCGGCACCTCCGGCATGTCCGCCGCCATGAACGGCTCCGTCTCCATCTCGACGAACGACGGATGGATCCGCGAATTCGAAAAAGACGGCGAAAACTGCTTCATCATCCCCGAAGCCAAGCCCGGCCTCTCCGCAGAAGCGCGCGACCGCTCCGACCGCGACAACTTCTACACCATCCTTGAAGAAAAAGTACTTCCCCTGTACTACGACAACAAGGAAGGCTGGTACGACGTCGTCTTCAACTCCATGCGCGACATCAGCCCGGAATTCGACTCCGACCGCATGGCGGACGAATACTACACCAAACTCTACAACGCCTGAGGCGAAGCACCCCTTCACCCGGCAGCAAAAACGCATCCCCGAACCATATCGGGGATGCGTTTTTCATGAAATCAACCCGGCGGACAACGCCCTGAAGCCGCATTTCAGACAGTCCGGTCAATACGGACGCTCATTCGCATTCCTGCCCTCTTCCGCCTCCTTCTCGGGCACATACGGCACGGCGCCCGCCACCTGAATGCCGGAACCCGTAGCCACCAGCCCGATCGGCACGCCGCCGGCCCGCTTCATCAACTGCGAACTCACGCGCGTACCGGCGGGAGAAAACACCGCATAGGTAAAATACGACGTATTCGACTGGAACAGCACATGCACATTCTTGCCTCCATCCATCATACAGCGGGGAGCGGCAAAATTCAGGAACTGCCCCAGCGGCACGGACGCCACTACCAGCCGAGTATCCTCGTTCACCACCTGGCCAAACAGAAACGCCTTGCCGCCCACGTGCATACAGCACACAGAAAGACGCAGGGATTTCCCCTTCACATGCACCTGCTGGCTCCACAATGCGCTGCCTCCGATCAAATCGAACCGCGCAGGCATCGAGGAAAACGTCGTCTTCCCATCCTGCATGCACACGGTCGCCGTACATGAATAGGAACCCTCACCCACAAAATTGTAGAACGACTTCAGCGACAGCGTATGCGCCAAGCTCTGCCCCGGCTTCAGCGTCATCGGCGGAAACTTCGCGCGGGCGATCGGCGAAATCGTCCGGTTACCGGCGCCGCGCTGCGTCACACGCAGGAAAAGCCACGGCATCTCGCCGATATCCCGCAGGGCGATCGTCTCGTCGGAATTATTGTGAAGCGTCAGCTTCAGCGTAACCGGCTCGCCCACCATGAAATCACGGCGGGTCTCCTTCAATTCGACGACAATCTGCCCGAACGCCTGGGAACAAAGCAGCAAAACAAGGCCGAACACGGCCAACAGCGGATAATACTTTCGATGGTACATGATTCTGGTATGGTTGGAGTTGATTTATTTCGGGAAAATGATACGGAAACCCAGATCCTTCTTGCGCATGCCGGATTCGGGAAGATACTGCAACACGCCGTGCCCGGCATCAATCGCATGGCTCAGGTCGAAATCCATCGTCCGGGAAGGATCCAGCTCCTTGAACCCCGTCCACACGCGCACAGGAAGCTGTGCCTCGGCGCGCTGCGAAATCTCGCCCCACATCTTCTTATCGGGCAGCAGCCCGCCTGTAAACCGTCCATAAGCCAGCGCATCCCAGTAATCCACATTCACCACCGGGGAATCGAGCGTCAGCGGCATCCCCGCCCACGTACCCTTCGTACGGGCGGCCTTGTACATCGCCGCCCAATCGTCCGGCTCATACTTCTTTCCGGCTGGAATACCTTCCTCCATCTTGCGGCGCATCATCGGAGTCATCCTCTCGATGGACGAAAGAAAAATCGCATAATCGCCGATGCTCACCGCGCGCAAAGGCACCCGGTAGGCAGCCTCCCCATCCCACACGACGAAACTCTCCTCCTTCCCGGAGAAAACGGCAGCAGCAGCATCGGATGAAGCCCCCCCCCGGCACATGAACGGCAGCACCAGCAGCAAGGCCGCCAGCACACCGCCACCGGCCAGCACCTTCCACCTGTGCCGTGGATTGGCCCACAGAAACCTCCAGTCGAACCGGGTCGCAATCGAAGCGTCGGCAGGGCCCGATGCCTGCGAACCGAGCTGCGCCTCAATCGTATCCAGTGTCTCCTGAATCTCGTACAACTTCAGCATGTGCCCTTCGTATCCGTTCTTCATCCACTCGCACAACGTACGGATGCGCGTCTGCCCCGGCTGGTTCACAGGCAGCAAAGGCTCCATCGCCACAGCCAGCTCGGCCATCGTAGACTCGCTCGTCTGCAAATCGCGCACGCCGCATTTCACGGGATTGGCGAAACGGAACACATCACCTTCTCCAAGCGTAAAGTGCTCCAAAGTCAAAGGAATCGTCTCCACTCCGTGAACATCGAAATAATCGCACGAATCAGCAACCACGCGAATCAGCTTAATGCACTGCGCCACGGACAGCGTCCTGCCCGCCGCACACATCTCCGGCAACCGGATACCGGAAACGAACTCCCGGGTATAATACCAGTAACCGTCCGTATTCAAAGCTTCATACACGGCCCCCATCGCATGGTACTGGATAGAGGCCTTCGCGCGGACAAGTGACACGAAATCCGTCAACCCCTCACCCGACGAAAACTCGGGGCGCAGCACCGTCACCACCACATCACGCTCCATCGTCGTCTGCACGGCGTGAAACGACACGGTCCTCTCGTCTTCGGAAAGAACGGAAGTCAATGTATAAGCACCAAGTTGAACGGGGAGAGAGGAAAACATCATTCAGTCGCTTGTTCGTCAATATAATCGGATACCGGAACGGCCTCTTCGGTCGGCATATCGAAAACTCCATCGCCCACCTCGGAAGCATTGGGGCTGGCGCTCTTGAGCCTCTGCTCCACCAGCACCAGAGTGCGAGGACTGCCTTCACAATCGAGCAACTCCCCCTTATAATACAAGCGGGCGGCATATCCGTAATACGTCAATTCACCGTAAGCGGCCAGTTCCTCATCGGTAAGCACGGGTAAATGGTAAACCACCTCCAGCATCTCCTCTCCTTCCGTCCAATTGGCCGATTCACTCATGAAACGGATACTCGCATTCGCAATGGTGGCCAAGGCAATATCCCGCCCATTCACCAGATAGAAAAACTGCACCTTGATATCCACATCCTTCGGATTATTAATCTCCTCACCCGGCGCCAGCAGAACAGGCAAATGAAGAACCACCGTCTCCCCGTCCTCAGCATCCGACTTCCGGGTAACCTGGCAGGGGCCGAACGCCATCTTGCCGCGCATGGAAGCCGGTGTTTCAAAACCGTTCTTCAGGCGAAAAGCCGCCTTATCGAAAAATTGCCCTGCCTTCTCACGGAGAAGAAACACCTCCATGTAATACTCACGCGCCTTATCCACATTCTTAAGCGTCTCATAGGCCATGCCGAAGAAATACAGCACAGCCGGATGCTTGGGATTGATCGCGGAAGCCGCCTCAAGCTTCAGAATACACTCGCGCATATCGCCTGCGATATGCGCCACACGGGCCTCCTTCACCAAACGCACCAACTCCCGGACGGATTCCGAAGAAGCATCCGCCTGCTCCCCTCCGGGCGCACCTGTATCCTCTTCTTCGGCAGCGCCATGGGTCACGGGAGTCGCAGACCCATCCTCGCCGGGCTTCTTTGCTGCAG
Organism: Neoakkermansia glycaniphila; assembly: GCF_001683795.1. Lineage (GTDB taxonomy): Bacteria > Verrucomicrobiota > Verrucomicrobiia > Verrucomicrobiales > Akkermansiaceae > Akkermansia > Akkermansia glycaniphila. The sequence continues at coordinate 189,606 of NZ_LIGX01000041.1, read as the reverse complement.
CATCCCCGAGAATCTCTTCAAGACTCCTTGGTTTCAATTGCGCCCCGCCTGTCACGGAAAGGCCCGCCTCCGGCTGCACGGGCCTGCTTTCCGCCACCGGAGAAGCAATGCGCACGGGCGGGCGCACCACATCCTTTACCAGCACGGCAGATACTGCCCCTGCCCGGTCCTTCGAACTTTCCGCCTCCCGGATATGGCCGACAAGACCGACCGCAAGAATCACGAATTCAAAAGCAGCAGCCACAACAAGCGCCATCATGGCGAAACGCCATGAAACCGCTCGACGCACCACCTCTTTGAATATGCCCGACATCATTCCAGAACTACGAATCCTTCTTCTCGGCCGGCTCCGCTTCCTCGTACACCAGCACATCCCCACCATAAAGGGCCAGCACCGCCTGCATGAAACGCTCGGCAGGCTCTCCCTGCTCCTTATCGAAACCGCCGTAGGTCATCCCGTCCACACGCACGCGCTCCGTCCTGCCGTCCTTCTCCACCGTAAACCTCGCCAGCCCCTTCAACTTCCATTGGCGCAAATCCACCAGCCTGATATCCGCCACGCTGAACTTCCTTCCGGCGGCACACACCTCATTGCCGGACAGAGACATCCGGCGGCCCATCGTACGAAGCAGCAGGCCGAGGCACAACAGGCCGAACACCATACACACGCCGCCTGCAATCCACTGCTCGCGGATGGAAGCAGCATCGTGCGGCTTCTCTCCCGGCTTCGACGGCAGACGGTGTTCCCCGGAATAGACATTCCACGCAGCAGACCAGCCGCCGGAAACCATCACATCATAATTCGCCAGCACGGCAGGCCACGCGGGAGCTGCAGCCGCACCCTCCGGCAACAGGCAGGCATTGCCCTTCTCATCCGGCACCGAAACGCGGCCATCCGACTCCACACCCTTCCAAAGCACCGCTCCCCGCACATGCGAGGCCCAGCCACCGGGAGACGAACGGTACCCCTCAAAATCATCTCCGGCCTTCTTGAACCCCTGATACGTAAAAAACACCTCGTTCTGCCTCGGATACCCGATCGCGGCATCATAGAAAAAATACCCGCCGAACCCGAAAAACATCACTCCCATCAAAACGGCACGCACAAGGAACCATTTCGTCATCCGGCATTCGATATTTACATCGCTCACAACGGGATTCTAGCAGATAATTCATCGAATCCAACTCTAAAATGAAACGCAAAACACAAACTGTCATGCCCTCCGCTTGCCTTTCCGCGGGAACGGTGGAAGAATCGCTCCATGATCGCATTCCTCCGCGGAAAAGTCGTCGAAGCTCTCCCCCAGCGCATCATTCTGGACGTGCACGGCGTCGGCTATGAAGTCCAGGTACCCCTATCCACATTCGACAAACTCAATCCCCTGCCCGGACAGGAACTCACCCTCCGCACCCACCTGCACATCCGCGAAAACGCGCAAACCCTGTACGGATTCGCCACCGAATCCGAAAAAGACATCTTCCTCCTCCTCATCGACCGCGTCTCCGGCATCGGACCCGCCATCGCCATGAGCGTCCTCGGGGGCTTGAACGTGGACTCCTTCAAAGCCGCCGTCGTCAACGGCGACGCCCGCGCCATCGCCAGCGCCAAAGGCGTAGGCAAAAAAACGGCGGAACGCATCATCCTCGAACTCAAGGACAAAGTCGGACTCGCCGCTACCTGGGAAGCACAGGCTCAGGGCACCACCTCACAGGCAGCCGGAGACGCGGAACTCGCGCTCATCGCCCTCGGATTCAAACAGGTCGATGCCCGCAAGGCCATCGCCACCCTCCTTAAGGAAGAACCGCAGGCCACCACGGACCACCTCATCCGCTCCGCTCTCCGCAACCTCAACTGATAAAGCCTACCTCCAAACCGGATTCCGTGCCTCCCGAGGCCGCAGGCAACGCCCCATCACGGAAGCGAACGCCACACCGGCAGCCAGACCGAAAAACGGCAGCCAAACCATCTGCCACAGCAGCACAAGCGCCAGCACCGGCACGGACACCCAAACCACCCTCTCGCACCATACCTGCACCGAACGGCGGCAACGCGGCAGCACCAGAATCAACACACCCTGCAACAGCAGCACCCACCCCCAGTAGGCCAGGGGATTCCACTCGCGCAGCTCCACGCCCAAAAACTTCCCCTCCACCCTCTCGCGAACGATTGGACGCTCGGTCGTCAATGCCGACAGCGTATCCGCCAGCAGCGCGGCATGGCCCCGCGTCTCCAGCGTCCGCTCCTCCACCACCACGACTCCGGCGCCTTGTGCGCCGCTCCCGTCCATCACCTTCAACACATCATTCAAAGAAACATGCCTGCTATCCGTCTTCTTCGGAAGCGGAATACGGCCGCAATCATCCAGCGGCCACTCCGCACCGCCGATACGCAGGCACTTGCCCACCTCGGCATGCACATCCGCCGGAACCGCACCGCTGCGAGCCAGAACCAGCCGCAGAGGAAGAGTCGGATACACGCGCCCATTCCACCGCACCAGCAGCGGCATCGACCGCTCCCGGCCGGACTCCGTAAAAAACCTCTCGTCATTGGCCACCCAGTCCACCCCCCACGGCACAGGAAACAGAAAATCGGCACGGCACAGCATCGTTGGCAGCAACCTGTTCATCGCAGGCAACCGGCTGCAATCCCCCTTCACCTGAGCACCATCCAAAGCGGAAGACTCCAGCCCCACCGGCGCCGGAACGGCTCCGGCAGCCAACTCCCCGCGCAAACCGAACCCGGCAAAGGCAAACGCCTCCACCTCCGACCTCAACGTCGCCCGCTCCAGATCACCGGGCATACCCACCCAATCGAAAGGAGACGACACCGCCGCATACCCGGCTCCGCCCTGCCGCAGGTGGCGCAGCAGCAGCGCCCAGCGCAGCGCCTCCGAAGCAGGAAAAACATCCTCCAGCTCACGGGATTCAAACGTCAGCACATCGACGCGCCCCGGCACCTCGCACACCACTGCACACTCCATCTCCTCCTCCGCTGCCGGCCTGCCGTAATGTTGGAAATGCACGGGCAAATCCGCACGATCCGCCCACACGCAACAGCTCCCCAAAAACCTATAGCAACCGTACAGCCACGAATCGCCATACCCTCCGACCAGCATCGCCACGCCGAGAGATACATTCAAGGCACCCAGCGCAATCAGCCACCGGAGCCAGTTCACAGAACCTTTTCGCTTCGCAGACATGAGAAAACGCGTTGAACCCACGGAGACACCCCCTCCATCGCACACACCTGCCGCAATGCCTCCAGCGCCGGAGGAATCTGCTCCAGATACCACGCCCGGCCCTGATTATGCCCGATATTCGCAAAAGCCCCCATCGCCTGCATAATACGCTGGAGCGCACAGCCTGCCAACCTGTCGCGGTCGAGCGGCGAACCGGAAACATCCTCCCAGTCGCGCAACAGAACCGCACGCCGAGCCGCAGCCAGCCCCATATAGGGATCGTACACCAGCGAGGCGACATCATACTCCGGCAGGCCCAGCCTCATCCCCTGAAAATCGATCAGCCACGCACAACCGTCGCGGAACAGAATATTCTGAGACTGGCAATCCCGATGCACGGGACAGCGCGGATACTCCGCCAGATGCACGGCCATATCCCTCATCGCCGGAAGCAGGCAAAACGCCGCCGCATCCCTCCCCAAATGCCGCCCCAGATAAAACTCGGCGAAATACCCCTGCTCCCAAAGGTACAGCCCTTCATCGAACGCAGGCTGCAGCTCCCACGAAGCAGGAGCACCGGAAGCATGCAACGCCAGCACCTCGCGGAATGCGGCGCGGTAGCGGCTCCTCACCACTTCCCAATCGGCCTCTTTGGCGGACAACAGGGAATCGTCCCCCAGATCATCCACCAGGCACACCCCGACTCCGACTCCCAAACACTTCTCCGCCAGCACGCGCGGCACACGCACCCCGGAGGCCAGCAAATGCCGCGCCGCCGGGAGAAAGGAATTATTGTCCGCGCGGTCGGCCGTCCAGAAAATCCCCAGATACGGCCTCGCACCGTCATGCCAGCGCATCACGGCACGCCCGGAAGCCCCGCTGGCAATCGTCCGGATATCGTCCGGAGAAACGACGGCTCCCGTCGTCTCCCGGAGCAACCCGGCCATAGCCTCCTTCGGCGAGCAGGAACAAACCACCGCTTATTTGGCTTTAATCTCCAAACGGCCGAACCCGTCCATCCAGTGGCCGGAGCCCCTGCCTTCCATCTCAAGCCGCAGCCCCGCCGGCACCTTGCCCTCGGGCACAGTCAACTCGAACTCATTCTGATTCTTGTCGCGTTGCGAAGCATCGAGCATGGCGACCGTCTTACCCTTCGACGTCAAGCGGGGATTGCGAACCTCGTAACCGCCGCCGCTCTTCACGCATTTGACCACATAAGTACCTGGCTTCTTAATCTCCGAAGACACATCTGCCACCCACGGCGTCCATTCGCGGCGCATATCGCCATTCGCGACATCCAGATTCTTCAGCACGACCGGTTCTGTGAAATAGGCAATATAATTCTTGCAACCTTTACCCAATTCACTCTTCGGATCAATGGCCATTGCCGTCTTGAACGCCTCGATCATCTTCGGCTTCGCAGACGGCACCGCCCCGAAATCGTACTCCATACGGGCTACATAGGCCAGAGCCACATTCAGCATCTGCTTCTGCTCCTTGTCGAGCACCGGAGATGCCAGCCTGTTGCGCAGCCACTGCTCCGCCCCGGCAAAATTGCGATCCTTACCCTTCTTGCCACCGTCTTCCATCACCTTATTCACCTCCTTGTAAACATTCTGGTGGTGGAAATCATACTTGAACACATAACCGGATTCATCCTTCGGATCAGCCTTCCTGATCTTCTCGATCACATCCTTATGCGTACGCGCAGCCTGATAAGGCAGACCGTCGAGCGCCTTGCCGTACACCGCCGCCGCTTCCTTGCCGCTCTTCCCCTTGGCTTCCTCGTCCGCCTTCACCAGCTTATCGTAAGCGGCGAGCATCTTCGGCAGCACAGCAGCCACCTTGGAAGCCTCCTTCACGCGCTCGCGGTCGATCACGCAAATCAGCTTCTGGTTATCCGGAGTCACCACCAGAGCCATCGGAACATTCCATGACTCGAACGGCGGCTTCACCTCCTTCTTCCGGGCTTCGTCCGACAAACCGTCGCGCTCGTCGTACAACGCCCAGATCACGGGCTGGGAACTCTTCGAGGCAACCTTGTCCCACATCGCCTTCACCTCGGCGGACCCGCGATCCCAGCCGGTACCGGCCCACAACACGACAATCGGCTTATTCTCGGCCTTGGCCTTCTCGACGGCCGTATTGTACGGCAGCAACCCGGCCAGCGGCACACTGGCGGAAACCAGAGAAAACGCGGCAGCAAATACAAATGGATTCATGATGATTCGATCTCTTTTTAGCGTTTGTAAATCAGGAAATGGGAAATATGGGCGAACTCGCCGTTCCCCTCGTTGGCGAACTCGAGCCTCACCCACTTCGCCTTCGTGCCCGGCTTGGCTTCGACCACCCATTCCTTGGGCATATCGTTCGTCTCAGCCAGCGGGAACCACGTCGCGCCGTCGGACGAAGTGAAAAGCTTCGCCTTCTTCATGCGCCACTCGTTGCCGTTCGCCTTGCGCACGATCACGCCGGAAAGATTATCCGTACCTTCCTTCAGCTCGGCGATGGCAGTCGGATTCTTCTCCTTGTCCCAATGAACCTTGCCGCCCTGGGGCGTCAGAATATCCCTGTGGGCTTCCGCCGTATCATAACCGCAGGTGGAAGAAAACCGGATCATACCCGTCGGAGGCTCAAGCGTACCGGGCAGCGTCGTCGTCACCGCACCTTCCTTCACCGTATTGAACTTCTCGGCAGCCTGCGAAAGAGCCTGGAACGCAGGAATCGAACGCGCCGCTTCGGCAGCCACAATCGCCTTGCGGTATGCTTCCCGCATCTTCTTATTCTTCTCCTCGGCATCGGCTCCGCCAGTGGCGGGAGCAGAAGATGCAGCCGCCTCGGCGAATGCCGTTGCGAACACATCCGCCTTATCCTTGCCGACGAGCTCCTTCACGCCCCATTCGAGAGCCTGGCCGAAATTCGTACCGTCGCCCTCGCGCATATGATTGGCAAAAATCGAGGCCAGAAGCTTCGCCTTCGCATCATCGGATTGCAGCAAATCCATCTGCCTCTGCAGCAGGGAAGGCTTCCCTTCCGACATCTTCACGGCCCATGACGAAGGAGTCGAAGCGATACAGGAATGCACCTTATCGAACCATGCCAGCCTCTTCTCCTCGGAAAGCTTCGGCAGCATCGCCTTCTCCAGCTCCGCAAACGCATCGCAGGCGGCAAAACCGTTGCCCCGGTACTTCGGCAGCACCTCAATGGCATAATCGTACATCTGCTCGGGAGTCGCCCCATCAAGCTGCATCAGCCGATGCAACTCCGCACGGAAATGGGGATGCAGCGGCACCTGAGCCAAAGCCTTCTGCCACGAGGCGATCGCCGCCTTCCTGTCCCCGGCTGCCTCTTGGGCACGCGCAACCACCGCATGGCGGTATCCGGCATCGGCCTTGGCATCATCCGCAAACACATTCTCCATCAGCAGATAGGAAGTCGGCGCCTGATTCCCGAAAATCGAATTGTGCATCCCGCCGTCCGGACCGCCGAACCCGCCGATCCACTTGCCGCGGCCAAGACGGATCGCATAAGCGCAGTGCCCCGGCTGCCCCACCGTATAGGCAGGCACTCCGCGCGACATCGCCGCAAACGCCCCCAAATGGGAAAGCCCGCCGCACACGCCACCGTTCTTCTTCGTACGCTCGGCCTCGCTCTCATCTCCCCACGGCACATAGAAATAAGGCCCCTGAATCCCGTCGCCGAACGCACTCGGATCCGTATAGGGTCCAGCCCAGCATGCGCCGTTGTACCGATTCCACGGCATATTGAAATTCTCGGCACACCAGGCAAGCGACTGATCGTTCCAGTCCTGCTGCGGGATCGCCACAAGAAACCGGATCTCCCAAGGGCGCAAATTGTAAAAACCGGGATACAGCTTCCCGGCCTTCGCCTGCTTCTTGAAAAACTCATAGCGCCACAGCGGATTATGCTGCGTGCGAGGCATCGACTGCAAACGAGGGGAGGGCGCAGTCTCGCCGCCGCCCCACACCGAAGCCAGCCCGCAAGCCAGAGACTTGTACTTGCCGAAATCGGACGAACTGCCATCCTTATTCCAAATATCCGAAAGAATCGCCAGACCTACATCCGTCTTGAACGGCACCAGCCCCGCACCCAGATAAAGCTCCATCCACGGCTGATCCTGAAGGAAAGCCTGCAAAAACTTCGCATGCTTCGGATTCTTGTGCATCTCAGCCATCACCTCGGGACTCGTCACGCGAATCACCTCCAGCACCGTCGCCAAATGAAGAGCCTGCGCCTGATCGGGAGAAAGAGCTGCAGCATCCTTGCCGAGCTCCTGCACCAGCATACGCTGCAACCCGGCATAATCCCCAGCCTTCAGCAAAGCATCGGCTGCCGGAGGAAGAGCGACCCGCCCGCTGGACGCAGCGGACGCCTGAGAAGCTGTCGGAGCACCGCAAAGCGGCAGCGCCAAAGCCGCCATGCCCAATGGAAGCATGCCGGCAAGAACCAATTGTGAAAATCTGGACATAACCTTGAAAGTAAATATGCCCTACAGTACCCCACCTCCGGCGGCATGACAAGCATAAAGCCCGCATACCCGGCCAAAAACTCTCCCGCCACCCGGCCGCAACCGCGTTTCACCGCCCCTGCACCCAGACGGGCGGCTCCGAAACCACCCCCTCATGCCCCAGCGCAAAACAAACGGCACGCAGCATGCACCCCCTCACCTGCCATCGAGAAATCTTCACCTTCCCTTCGCCAGCAGAATGCTTCAATGCATCATGCGTCCTCTGACCGATCAAAGCAGGCAGCACCGTGGCAAACCGCAGGCGAAAACCGTGCAGCTCACGCGCATACGCCTCGCCCGCCTCCAGCCCGGCCCTCGAAAGCTGCACCCACGGCGCAGACGAACCTGCCAGATACCGCCGCCCCCGCTCGGCATCCTCCTTCCGGTCGCGAATGATATTCAGCAACTGAAGCCCCTCGCCGTACTCCCGAGCCAGCTTCAGCATCAGCTCTCTCGGCGCCGCCGAAAAACGTTCTCCCAGCACCAGAAAACCCAAATCCGTCCAGAACTCGCCCACGCATCCCGCCACCTGATACGCATACCGCCGCAGTGACTCTGCATCCTCCACCCGCTCATGCGTGCGGAAATACACGAGATCCCACGTCTGCCCCTCCAGAATCGTCGCCAGCACACGGCGCACCAGGGCCGCCTGCTCTCCCGGCAAAGCAGCGAGCAAATCCAGGCAATCGCCGAACCGCGACAGCAAAACCCTCTCACCTGCATCCTTCTGGCTCGCAGCCAAACCGTTGCGCAGCTCTTCATCAAGCATCGCGCACTCCTCGGCATCCCCCGTGGCAACAGCCACCCTCATCCGCTCCAGATAACCGAGCCTCTCCTCCACTCCGGCCTGCGCCGTATCGGCCACACTATCCGTCGCACGGGCCAACAGATAAGCCACCGCCACCGCATCCCTCATCGGAGACGGCAACGATTTGATGCTCAAATAAAAAGAACGCGAAACGGAACGAAGAACATCCTTCATCAAAGCCTTGCGTGAAAAACCATCCATTCCGGAACACTAGCCTTTTCCCCGCCGCATGGCAAGAACATTCTTTCCCATCCTCTCCCTGCCCGGCCTTTCTGCGGCACCACGGCAATTTGCGCTCGCCCATCGTCTACGCGTGTGATATATACAGGCCGACTCACTCAGTCACACATACCATGGCTACAAAATTATTTATCCCTGGACCGACCGAAGTACTCCCGGAAATCCTCGCCGCCCTCAGCGGCCCGATGATGGGACACCGCTCGAAGAAGGCCTCGGAACTGCAACGCCGCATTTCCGACAACCTCCGCCAAGTGCTCTACACGGAAAACGAAATCCTCCTCTCCACATCCTCCGGCTCCGGACTCATGGAAGGCGCCGTTCGTTCCTGTACAGCCAAGCGCGCTGCCGTCTTCTCCGTGGGCGCCTTCGGCAAAAAATGGTTCCAGATGGCACAGGCCAATGGTATCCCTTCCGACATGTTCGCCAGCGAACACGGCCAGCCCACCACCCCTGAAATGGTGGAACAGGCACTCTCCACCGGCAAATACGACGTCGTCACCGTCACCCACAACGAAACCTCCTCCGGCATCCAGAACCCCGTCGAGGAAATCGCGGAAGTCATCAAAAAATATCCGGACGTCGTCTGGTGCGTCGACGCCGTCTCCTCGGCCGCCGGCTCCAAAATCGAAACGGACAAACTCGGCATCGACGTCCTCATCACCTCCACACAGAAAGCCCTCGCCCTGCCTCCCGGCATGGCCATCTGCACCATCTCGCCGAAAGCCTACGAACGCACAGCCCAGGTACCGAACCGCGGCATGTACCTCGACCTTCGCACCCTGTACGACTTCATCCAGAAAAAGGACTACCAGTACAGCTCCACCCCCTGCCTCTCCATCATGTATGCCATGGACCTCCAGCTCCAGCGCATCCTGCAGGAAGGCCTTGAAAACCGCTTCGCGCGCCACGAAGAAATGGCCGCATTCATCCGTGCATGGGCTGCCGAATACTTCGCCGTCTTCGCCAACCCGAACCACCTCTCGAAAACGCTCACCGTCATCAGCAACACCCGCAACATCTCCGTCGCGGACCTCAACAAGGAACTGATCGAACGCGGCATGCAAATCGGCAACGGATACGGAGACCTCAAAGACAAAACCTTCCGCATCGCCCACATGGGAGAACTCACCATGGAGGACATGAAGGAAGTCACCTCGAACATCGAGGACATCCTCAAACTCAAATAACAATCACCAACAGCAAAGCCGGGCCGCAACCCGGCTTTGCCATTCCACCCTCCCGCGAAAGGCCCGACCCTTCCGCGGACACACCATTTCCCACCTTCAGCAACCAATGGCTACACTCCGCCCCTTCCCGGCGCTGCGTCCCCCGGCGGCTTACGCCGAACAAGTATCCAGCCTTCCCTACGACGTGATGAACCACGACGAAGCCAAGGCCATGGCCGCGGGCAACATCAGCTCCTTCCTCCACATCTGCCGCTCGGACATCGACACCTCCGAAGCAGCCATCCACGACCAGTCCACCTACGACAAAGCCAGGGAAAACCTCAACGACTTCCAGCAAAAAGGCTTCCTCGTCCGCGACACCGCCCCATCCTACTACATCTACCGCCAGATCATGTGGGGCCGCGTCCAGACCGGCATCGTCGGCTGCGCCTCCGTCGACGAATACCTCGACGGCACCATCAAAAAACACGAACTCACCCGCAAGGAAAAAGAGCTCGACCGCATCAACCACTTCGACACCTGCTCCGCGCAGACCGAACCCGTCTTCCTCGCCTACCGCAAACATGAAGGCATCTCCGCCATCATCCGCGAATGGATCAAATTCCACAAACCGGCGTACGACTTCACCACGGACGACGGAGTCACCCACATCCTCTGGCCCGTAGGAGACCCCGCCACCGTCGCGCAGATCCAGCAACACTTCGGCGAAGTCGAGGCGCTCTACATCGCGGACGGACACCACCGCACCGCCTCCAGCGCCGCCGTCTCCGCCAAACGACGCGCCGCCCACCCGGACTACACCGGACAGGAAGAATACAACTACCTCATGGCCGTCGTCTTCTGCGATGAAGACCTCTTCATCATGGACTACAACCGCGTCGTCAAAGACCTCAACGGCCTCACCCCGGAACAATACCTCGGCAAACTCAAGGAACACTTCGACATCACCCCCGTCGAAGCCCCCGGCGGCTACGCCCCGCAGCGCAAACACGAATACGGCATGCTCCTCGAAGGCCAGTGGTACTCCATCACCGCCAAACCCGGCAGCTACGATGAAAACCACCCCATCGAAAGCCTCGACTGCGCCATCCTGCAAAGCCTCGTCCTTGCCCCCATCCTCGGCATCGACGACCCGCGCACCAGCGAACGCATCGACTTCGTCGGCGGCATCCGCGGCCTCGGAGAACTCGAAAAACGCTGCCGCAACGGCATGCAGCTCGCCTTCTCCCTCTACCCCGTCACCATGGACGACCTCTTCCGCGTCGCCGATGCCGGGGAAATCATGCCCCCCAAATCCACGTGGTTCGAACCCAAACTCCGCAGCGGCCTCTTCGTCCACACCATCGAACAATAAAACCTTTCCACACACATGAAAAAAGTTCTCATCCCCACCAAACTCGAATCCATCGCGGCCAACACCCTCAAAGCCGCGGGCTACGAAATCATTCAGGAGGCCGACACCCCGCTTGAAGAACAAATCAAGCAACACCCGGACACCACCGCCCTCATCGTCCGCAGCGAAAAGGTCACGCCCGAAATCATGGACGCGCTCCTTAACCTCAAAGTCGTCATCCGCGCAGGAGCCGGCTACGACAACATCGACATCGTCCACGCCCGCAAAAAGAACATCGACGTCATGAACACCCCGGGCGCGAACTCCAACGCCGTCGCGGAAGAAGTCATCGCCATGATCCTGGCCTACTACCGCCACATCGTCGACGCCGACAACACCACCCGCCAGGGCCTCTGGGAAAAGAAACGCTACATGGGCTCCGAACTCACCAAAAAAACCGTCGGCATCGTCGGCCTTGGCAACATCGGCCGCCTCATCGTCAAACGCCTCCAGGGCTTCGAACCCACCCTCCTCGGCTACGACCACTTCCTCGCCCGCCAGCGCGCCATCAACATCGGCGTCACCCCTACCTCACTGGAAGAAATCTTCGAACAGGCGGACATCATCACCCTCCATGTCCCCGGCGGTCCCTCCACCAAAGGCATGGTCGGCGCAGACCTCCTCGGCCGCATGAAAAACGGCTCCGTCCTCATCAACTGCTCCCGCTATGGAGTCGTCGATGAAGAAGCGCTCGCCGCCCTCAAGGCCGAAGGCCGGAAAATCGCCTACCTCACCGACGTCCATCCGAAAGACGCCGCCGGAGACAAACCCTCCGCCGCCGTCGCCGACCTCCTCCTCCCCCACCTCGGAGCCAACACCATCGAAGCCAACGCCAAGGCCGCCCGCCGCGCAGCCGAACAAATGATCGCCTACTTCGACGAAGGCAACACCTCCTGCGTCGTCAACGGCGAATCGCCCACCGGCCTCAACCCTGCCCACCTCCACCTCACCATGATGCTCGGCACCTTCGCCCGCATCGCCGGAGAAGGCAAACCCATCCGCCGCATCGACTGCACCTTCTACGGAGACCTCCGCACCTACCGCAAATGGTTCACGCCCAAAATCCTTGAAGGCGTCCTCCCCCATGCGGAAAAAGGCCTCATGCCCGAAGCCGCCGAAGAATCCCTCCGCGAACACGGCATCGTCTTCAAGGCCCGCGAACCCATGGACGACAAACCCTACGAAGACTCCATCACCCTCGACCTCACCACCGAAGTGGATGGAGAACCCGTCACCACCAGCGTACGCGGCGTCGTCACCGAAGGCATCCCCATGATCTCCCGCATCAACACCTTCCACGGCCTCTACTCCGACATGCGCGGAAACACCCTCGTCCTCCGCTACAAAGACCGTCCGGGCGTCATAGCCCTCATCGGCTCCACACTCGCATCCGCCGGCATCAACATCGACAACATCGTCGCCCCCATCGACCATGCCTGCGGCGAAGCCATGGCCCTCATCAAAACGAACAAACCCGTCACCGACGAACAGGTCGCCGAAATCTCCAAGGGCATCGACGCCCTCTCGGCCTTCGCCGTCTCCCTGTAACGCCGCCTCACAACCAAACGCAAGGCCTCCGGGAACTCACCCCGGAGGCCTTGTCGCATACGGGTGGCAAACTTCCTTTCTCTTATTGATTAGCCTCCTTGCCGTCTTCTTGCAACCCCTTCTTCAACTGCTCGTCGAGCATGCGGGCGAGGGGGCGGACGTCGTAGGACGGGTTGTCCGCGATGAAGTAGGCTGCCGTGTTGCCCCGCATGAAGTAGACGGCTGATTTCTCGCTGCCTTCCACGAGGGCTCCTTCCCAGTTGAAGCGGGGTTTGGTGCAGAGGTCGAAGTCTCCGACCCATCCGGGGCGGACGTTCATGTTGTCGATGGCAGCCTGCATGGTGAAGTCGCCGGGTTTCTCGACGATGCGGGGCGTTCCTCGTTCATCGGCGTACATGTTCCAGGCGAAGAGGGTTTGCCGCGTGTCGACGGGGTTGAAAGCGTGGTAGATGCAGTAGCGGATGGATGTTTTCTTGTCCTTGAGTGTGGCGGTCATCAGGTAGTTGCCACCTTTGCGTGCCGTGAGCTGGAAACCTTTTTGGATGAGTTCGGCAAGGAAGGGTTCGCAGCCGATGCCCGTGTTGACGTTAGGGATGGTGTTGATGTAAGGCAACGGTTCCAGTTTCAACAGTTGCTCGATACCTGAACCATAGTTGGCGTTGTCCCAGAAGATGCGTGTGAATTGGCGCGGTTCCTGTTTGCTGAGTTCTCCCCATGTCTTAAGCGTATGGAGCGGAGTATTGCGGGATTTTTGTTTTCTGGCTTGGATAACGCATTCTTCATATAGTTTTTGTCGTCGTTCTACTTCATGTATATTTATTTTAGCAGGTATTTGCTTTTTTTGTGTTGATATCCATTGATTGATTATTTTCAACATGGCTTCTGGAACCATGTTAGATGAATCGGAATAGATTACAAAGGCATAATCGTCTTTAATATATAATGCTAAAGCTTTTCGTTCTGGATCGAAGATGTAGGTGCCTGTTTGTGGGGATTGAAACCCCACTTGTTCGCCAATCCCGATGACTTCATTCTGCGAGATGGTTAGATCAAGGGATTCAAACCAACCATATTCAAGATCTCCAATATAATTTTTAATTAATTTATCTACGACATATGCCCTTAAATATTCGTGTGATGGATGATGCCATATGTGAAAGTGAAATAGATCTTTTCCATTCTCATCCATGATGACAAAAACATGCGTGTTTTTATTTTGATCCTTGAAGCGATTGATACATAAATTATCAATCATGATCGCATCATATGGAAGAGTTGTATCTCTTGTTTGCACTGGTTGAATATTTGCCATATTTTGCGGCCATGAGATATTTTTGTAAATTACGCCATTCTCATTGTTCTCCGATGCTGCATATGAATACTTTAATCCAAAAAGAAATACACTAATAAGGAAGATTGATTTCATAATGTCTTTGAATGTTGTAATTAATTGAGATTGATAAATTTAATATCAAGAGATTTTTCATAAATGGTAAAGTTGAAATCATAAAGTTGTCCTTTTTTGAAAAGACTATTAATTCGTGTTCTAGGAGGGTCTGGTTCGCCTTCTTTCCTATTAGGCGGATATGCATCGTACTGTTTAGAATGACATACATTGTATCCATGATTTGCAGATGATGAGGCTAAAGATTTGGCGGCAATCATTTCAATAATTTGATGATATCCACATAATCTTGGAAGCACACTCAAGCACCCAGAAGATTCTGAACAAACGACATCGGCAGAGTACGCATTATTGATATCGGATAAGAGTGAGGATAATCGAAAATCACAAGATGCGAGTTCTGTCCATTCTTCATTAATGACAAATTGCATATAAATAGCATTATGGAAGCTTCCCCCTAAAGCTCGTTCATTTTGAGATGTAAATAATTGTTGGCCGTATGCCAATAGAGCTAATATATCTGAATGGTCAGCTTTACCATTTTCTGTGGGTTGATAGCAGCGTCCTTTTTGATATTGCGTATCAATAGTTCGTTCTCTGGCAACATCTCCCGTGAAACGGACGGTCAAAGCCTTTAATGCATCTTCCCAGACGAGCACGGTGTTGTTGTAGGGCGAAGGCTTTTCGGCGATGACTCCGCTTTTCGGCCATGTGGAGTCCCCGAAGATGGTATAGATTTCCGTCATGTCCGTATGGTCGGTGTATTTGCGGTGGGCTCCCTTGCGCAAGACCCAGAGGTGCTTCATGTTCCCGTAGCGGATGCACGGTGTCAAGGAGTAATCCTGCAGTACGTCCACTTCGTAGAGGAAGTAGCGGCCCGGTTTTTCGGGGGAGGCGAAGGTGATTGATTTCGCCAGCGAGCGGCAGCCGGTCTGCCTGACGGTTTGCGCGAGGTTTTCCCTGGTGTAGGCGTAGTAGGTTCCTTCATCCGAGGTGATGGGGGTCATGGGTTCCGGTTCGGCCATGAGGGTCCATTGTCCGTCGATGTCTTCCCGGACGGCGACGAGGAGGCGGTACTTGAGGCCGGAGGCTCCCGCGCGGAAGGCGACGGGGGATTGCAGGGCATTTTCTTCCAGACGTACACCCGAGGAGGGACCCTGCCATGCGTAGGAAGCTTCCTGCGTTTGCGGGTCGGTGCGGAAGGTGTAGTTGCTGCGGGCGATGCGGCTGTATTCCGCGCGGTCGACGCGCTGCTGGAGGTCCTGCTCAAGGGTGGAGTTGGACTGGTATGTTTTGGTGACGGTGATGCCATCGGAGGCGGAGGATTTATCTTTCCAGTCGCAGGCGATGGCGAGGATGACGAAGTCTCCGCCCTGCCGGGTGGCGAGGCCATCCGAGAGGATGACGGCCTTGGCGAGTGCTGTTGTGTTTCCGTTCTCTGGCGTGTCTTTCTGATGCACCTTCGCTGCGAAGGGGACAAGATGGATGACGGGAGGTTTCCCGGGATCCTTGTCCGGATCGACCTTCGCATTTTGCAACACCTCAGCATACAGGGCGGACTGGGAAAACGGCACTGTTCCGCTCTGCGGCGTCCGGGCATACTTCCCGTCCACCGGATACGTCCGCACGCAATCCGGCAGAACCGCCTTCTTGATAAAGTCCTTCTCCACTCGCTCCGCATCCTTCAGGCACAACAGGCCGTCGTATGCACCTGCCGTCTCGTTAAGCGTCTTCACGAACTCTTCCTCCCAGACGATGGCGCCGGGATCGCCCGGCTTCGTGCCTGCTGCGAATTCCCGCCAATCCGCCATCCACCAGTGGACGAACGGCGACCTCCCTCCGGCATTTGCCCGCTGCAGCCATTGACCGCTCACCCACTCGGAACGAACCGACCCTCCCGGCACCCTGCGATTCAGCATCTGCTCCCAAAGCTCAAGCTTCCCATTCGGTCCGGGAATCGTCAGATTCCGAAAATCGAGAATCGTCGTGTTGGACTGCAGGGCGTTCACCAGCGGGTAGAAATCCGCCTTTCTGCCCGGATAACTTTCTCTCACGGCAAAGATCTTGGCAAGCAGGGCATTGCTTCCCTCGACGGCATTCAGCGTGTTCTTATCCTTCAGGCACTTCAGAATAGACGCGATATTATAGTGGGGATGATCAAACAAACCGAGGGCGGACAAGGGCTTGTCCGAAAGGCCCGCATAATACCGAGAAAGCACCTGCTGCCACGGCCGCATACCTCGCGTCCAGTCGACGAAATCGATCTGCGCCTGCCATACGAAGGATCCGTCCCCTTTTTTGATGCGCCGTGTCGGATAGGTGCATGAGTAGAAGGCGGTGGAGGGCCGCCGCCAGAATTGCGGCACTTCGTTGTGGTACAAGTGGTCGAGGGTTCCCCAGACGCATTCCCACTCTCGCAAGGGCGCCTCCTGCCGTTCGACGATGTTGTAGGGGCGGACGAGGAGGACGGCTGCGCCCTGCAGGGTGGCGACGGGGTCGTCTCCCTGCACGGGGGCGTAGAAGAGCTGGGCGCCGTCTCGCGTAGCGGGGTCGGCGAGGTAGTCGGAGGGTTCGACTTCATAGAGGAGGTCGGGGGTGAGGGAAACGAAGTGCGGCGGCCATGTGTCCGGATGCGCGGGCGGAGGGCTTTGCGCCTGCAGCGGAAGGGCTGCCGCGAGGGCGGTCAGGAGTATGGTGGTGAGAGGGCGGAGAGCGGGTTTCATGGTTGTGTGCGGCGGGCGGCTTGTTGTTTATTGCATCAATACATCCTAACAGAATTAATGTAAATGTTTTTATCAATCACAAATGTGTAACAACATCAAAAAAAAGAATGACAGACAAAACGTTATATAATGAAAAACAAAATCATTGCATGTTGATTCCTTGAAGCGTCTTTCACAAAAACCACCAAAAACGAACTGCCATAGCTGCAGATTCATCATCAAACAATACATACTACACCATTGACAGCGGATTCGTAATCTGATAAAAGCTGCGCGCATTCTCTCATTTACATTCCGCATATTCTCACTCGCATGAAACTTTCATCATTGATTCTCAGCATGACTGCCATCTTGGGATTGCAGGCGTCCGCCGCCAATCTGCTCACATGGTACGACATGGGAGACACCGATCCCAATAACCCTTTCAAAAATGTGGCACCGGGCCGTTCTGGCGACAACACCTTCGGCGGCATTGATGCGGGCATCTACATGTCCACATTGGCAAAACCCGTCATTTCCGGATCTTCCTCCTACTGGAGCGTCAACAATAACCACGCGGTTTACAACGGCAATACGAACGGATATACGAGTACGAACATGGCCGTCAGCATGTGGATCAATCCCAACACCCTTCCGGCTGCCGATGCCACAAATCCCAGCTGGACGACCCAATGGATATTCGGAGGCGGTTCCGTCAACGGCAATGCACCCAAGCTCGGCATCGGTCCTGACGGTCAGCTCAAATTCTCCCTGCAAAACGACGGCGGGGCATCGCTCGCCTCCGCAGGCAACGTCATCTCCATCAGCAAGTGGACGCAAATCGGCTTCAGTCTGACCGCCAATCCTACCGGAGGAGCCAACACGCTGACACTCTATGTCAACGGTATCGCTGTCGCCAGCAACACCAATTACAACAAAGCGATGACGTGGAGCAACAAGAGCGCCCTCTGCGAAGGTGCCGATTCCACGACCAGCGGGCGCTACAACGGCGGTCTCGACGACGTCAAAGTCTGGAGCGTCACGGATCAGGCAGATGCCGCAAGCGCCATGCGCACGGAAGCGGGCCGCCTCATCCCCGAACCTTCCACCGTCACCCTCGGTCTCGCCGGACTGGCAGCCTTCATGCTGCGCCGCCGCCGCACGGTCTGACGCCCCGCATCAGGGAAAACATTTCCGATACGACAAGAGCCGGACCACACGTCCGGCTCTTTCTGCTTCCAGGCAACGCGCTGCCCTTGCGGTCAGGGCTTCATCTTCCGGTAACGGTAAGGAGCATAGCCGCACTCCTTCAGCCCCTCGGCCAGATAGATCGTCTCATAGCATTTCCACTGGGGAATGCCGCCTGCCTCCGCAGCATGGAAATACTTCTTCTCCGCATCGTGCCAGCCGAGAAACATCACCACATGCACCCCCTCGCGCAGCATGATATCCCCGGGCTGCATCTCCTTCACGGAAGTCAGCGGGCGGCAAAGAGCAGCCAGCTCGCGCGTCGAATACGGCTTCTCCAGCCGCCAGCAGCGCGAAACAAAGCCGGAGCAATCGACACCCGCCGCATAGCGGCTCACGGCATCGTCGTTCAGCCGCACCTTCTCCTCCGAAGAATAATCCCCCGCCACCACGAAAGCATCCTCCTGCAACCGCCTCAAATAGCCGCGAGGCGTATCGAACCCGCCCCACTTGTAGGGCATCCCCTTATTGGCCGCGTCCGTCCTCCACCAGAAGGCATCCCCTTTGCGCCAGGCCACTCCGGCATCCGGCGTATCCACGCGCAAACCGTCCGGATCCTTGCCGTGCAAGACATGCCGGGAATCCCCATGCCACACCATCCGCGTATAGGCGAGAGCCGTCTTCACCGCCTCACCCTGCCGCACTGAATGCGCCGGGCCGGGAATGGCCTCGGCCCGGGCGGGCACATCCGGCATACGGCTGCACGACACCGCACAAACCGCTGCCATGCAACAGAACCATCCGGCCAAAAAACTCCGCTTCATGGGCGGCATCATACAGCAGCCGCACAATCCACGCAAGAGCCTCACGCCGCCGAAATGCAAAATTCCGTGGCAGCAACGCGCTTTCTGCTCGCCGAACGGCACCCGCATGAGTAGAATCATACCAAATTCATTCCATCAACATCATGGCAGAAAAACTCATCATCATCGGCGCAGGCCCCGCAGGCTACACGGCGGCCATCTATGCATCCCGCGCGGAACTTTCCCCTCTTCTCTTCACCGGCTCCCAAATCGGTGGCCAGCTGACCACCACCACCGAAGTCGAAAACTTTCCGGGCTTCCCCGACGGCATCATGGGCCCCGAGCTCATGTTCAACATGCAGCAGCAGGCCGAAAAATTCGGCACCCGTTTCGCTTACGAAGACGTCACCTCCGTCACACGCGATGCCTCTACCGGCATCTTCACCGTCTCCACCCCCTCGCAGAACTATGAGGCCCAGGCCGTCATCGTCGCCACAGGCGCCACGGCCCGCTACCTGAACCTGCCCGGCGAGAAGGAACTCATCGGCCACGGCCTCACCGCCTGCGCCACATGCGACGGCGCATTCTACCGCAACGTACCCGTCTGCGTCGTCGGCGGAGGAGACAGCGCCTGCGAAGAAGCTGCCTTCCTCACCCACTTCGCCTCGGAAGTCTATCTCATCCACCGCCGCGACACCCTGCGCGCCTCCAAAATCATGGCGGAACGCACACTCGCCATGCCGAAAATCAAACCCGTCTGGAACAGCACCATCGCCCGCTACCACACGGACGACAAGGGAGAAGTATCCGGCATCACCCTGCAGGACCTCATCACCGGAGAAGAACGGGAACTCCCGGTCAAAGCCGTCTTCATGGCCATCGGCCACACGCCGAACAGCAAATTCCTCGGCGACCTCGTGGACATCGATGCACAGGGCTTCATCGTCCGGCAAGGCGGCACCACTGCTACCAAAACACCGGGCCTCTTCGCCGCCGGCGACGTAGCCGATCCCCTTTACCGCCAGGCCATCTCCTCTGCCGGGCTGGGTTGCGGCGCCGCCATTGAAGCGGAACGCTACCTGCACAGCATCTGACATCCGGTCGCAGCTTCCTACCGCCTCTCTCCTTATGTCGCAGGCCCTGAGCATCTTCGACATGTTCACCATCGGCATCGGTTCGTCGTCTTCTCATACCGTCGGACCGATGCGGGCAGCCCTCCGTTTCCGGCAGGCATTGCTACTCTCCCCCGAACTGCCCCACATCGCGGGCATCCGCGCCCAGTGCTACGGCTCCCTCGCCGCCACCGGACACGGACACGGCACGGATACGGCCATCATGCTCGGCCTCCTCGGAGAAGCTCCCGAAACGGTGAACACGCGGAAAATACCCGCCTACATCGCTGAACTGGAACAATCGCAAACCCTTCGGCTGACAGACGATTGCTCCCTATCCTTCATCCCCGCAAGAGATGTAGACCTCTCCAACCACATCCCCCTGAAACTGCACCCGAACGGCATGCACTTCTCAGCCGTCGATGCAAACAACGAAATCCTGTATGAAGAAGTCTTCTACTCGACAGGAGGCGGCTTCATCGCCACACAGGACGAACTGATCCACCCCGAACGGTACACCGCAGACATCGACGTACCCTTTCCCTACACATCGGCTGCAGAACTGCTCGAAATCTGCCGCCGGGAACAACTCTCCATCTCGGATGTCGTCTTCTGCAACGAACTGGCATGGCACAACGAACAGGAAGTCCGGGAACGCCTCGCCGCCATCTGGACCGCCATGCGCCAAAGCATCGCCAGCGGCATCCAGAACTCCGGCACCCTGCCGGGCCCGCTCCGCATCGAACGCCGTGCCAAAATCATGCGCCGTCGCCTGCTCATGAACGGCGAATCCCTGCTGCGGGATCCCCTCTCCATCCTCGACTGGGTCAACCTCTACGCCATGGCCGTCAGTGAGGAAAACGCCGCAGGAGGGCGCATCGTCACCGCCCCCACCAACGGGGCAGCCGGCATTCTCCCGGCCGTACTGAACTACGCCGTCAAATTCTGCACCTCACCCTACTCCGACGCCACGGACAAATTCCTCCTCACGGCAGGTGGCATCGGCGTCCTGTACAAACTGAACGCCTCCATCTCAGGCGCGGATGTAGGCTGCCAGGGCGAAGTAGGCGTCGCCTGCTCCATGGCTGCAGCCGCTCTCACCGAACTGCTCGGAGGCACCCCGGCACAGGCCGCCTGCGCGGCGGAAATCGCCATGGAGCACAACCTCGGCCTTACATGCGACCCCGTCTGCGGCCTCGTCCAGATTCCCTGCATCGAACGCAACGCCGTCGCCGCCGTCAAGGCGCTCAACGCTTCACGCCTCGCCCTCTGCGGCAACGGCAAATCCTTCGTCACCCTCGACCAGGTCATGAAAACCATGCTGGCCACAGGACGCGACATGCAATCCAAATACAAGGAAACGGCTCAGGGAGGCTTGGCTGTCAACGTCGTCAACTGCTGACGCGCCCCCTTCCCCCGCAAACAAAACGGGCACGGCTTCAACATCGCCGCGCCCGCCTTTCAAAAGCCGCTTTGAATCACATATTCAAAGGAAGAGGATCATCCGGAGCCACCCAGCCGGAACCGCTGTTCCTCGGAACAGAGGGCGCAACAGCAGGCATGGTGGCCGGAGAATTCACGTCCACCGTCGGCTTGGCTGCAGGCGGGTCATAGGCGCTCGGAGTCAATTGGGCCATCACCTCGCGGCGCACGGAAGGCACCGTCGATTCGCCACCGTGCTTCCGCACATTAAGACTGGAAGAACCGTCATCTTTCGTCGAAGAGGAACTGCCTGCCGCTTCCTTATCCAGCTCGGCGATATTGAGAGGATCCTCCCCGCCAAGAGCATAGCGTACAATCAGAGGCAACCGCTCCATCGGCAAATTGGCCAGAGGAATGCGGGCCAAACCTTCCGTATGGGCAATCGACAAATCCTTGCCATCGAATTTCTTGATAATCACACCCTGGTAGGAACGCCTGCCGTCCACCGTCGTCAGGGAATCAATCAGCAAACCGCTCATACGGGTCTGGGCAAGCTGCCTGTATTCGGCGTCCAGGGAACGCAGGGCATTGCGCTCCAGACTGATCGCCACATCCAAATCCTTGATGCGCTGCACGATATTCTGGAGGGAACGGGGATGCACCAGCAGCCTGTCCACCGTATCCGTATATTCCTGCAGGGATCTCGCATCCTCCTGCGACTTGAGGAAAGCTTCCTTCAACGTCTCGCGATGGGCCGAAAGCTTCGAATTCTCGGCACGCAGCTTGTCCACCGTTGTTTCGACGGGATAAGCCTTCCGCATCTCGTACACGACATAACCGGCCACACCGACGACCGCAATCACCAGCAACACCAGCACCGCATCGAACAACGAGGCCATCATGCCGCGCTTCCTGACCGGAACAGCCTTTTCCTCCGGATCCTTTTCCTTGGCGGGCTCTTTCGGAGCCGCTACAGCCGGCGCCTCTTCGACTGCGGGCGCTGCCACCGGCAAAGCTGCCGCCAGCTCCTTGGCAGGAGCTTCATTCACCGCCTCGGGTTCCGGAGCCGGAGGCGCGTAGCGGGTGAGATCGTCGTTTTTCTGTTCGCCGACGGATTCTGGGGAGAGTTCTTCTTTCATGGGGGAGATCAAAGGGTGGCAGGTTTCTTCAATTGCTGAAACTCTTCATTGCCCAAAAACTTCGCACGGCGGGCCTGCAGATCGTCCCGGCGCTCCTTCTTGGCTTCCTCGGCGGCATGCAATTCCTCGCGCCTGTCGGCATACGCCCGGCCGATCTTCTCCAGAGCAATGCCGTTTTTTTCCAAATCATCCGTCACAGGAAAATTCTTCACCGTACGCACCAGAGGCTCGCCGTACACTTCGTTCCTTTCGCGGGGCGAAGCGGAGGCAATCTCCTCGGACATCTCCCGGAGCTTATCCGTCAGCACGGAAGCCTGCTTCCGCAGCGTATCCACATGATCGACAGCCTTCTGCATCTCGCCGATCTGCGCCACGATCCTCGCATTGTCCTTCTTGAGCTGCTGCACTTCCCGCTCGTCGCTGCCGGCGGGATCGCATGAAGCCAAAAAGGCCACGGTGCCAAGGCACCCCAAAGAAGCCTTGAGGAGAGAATTCATTTTCACGGGAGCTATCATGAACAAAACGTCCGGAGAGGTCAAGCATCATTTGCATTTCTCTCCGCTTCCCGCACCTCCTGAGTGAGTTTCATCGCACAGAAATTCGGGCCGCACATCGAACAGAAATGCGCCTTCTTCGCCCCTGCATGCGGCAGGGTCAAATCATGAAATGCGCGTGCGCGGTGCGGATCGAGAGACAGATTGAACTGATCCTCCCAGCGGAACTCGAACCGAGCCTTCGACAAGGCATTGTCGCGCACCTGCGCGCCGGGATGCCCCTTCGCGATATCCGCCGCATGCGCCGCCAGCTTGTAAGTCACCACGCCCTCGCGCACATCCTCCCTGTCCGGCAGGCCGAGATGCTCCTTACGCGTCACATAGCACAGCATCGCACAGCCCTCCTGCGCGATGATCGCACCGCCCACCGCACCTGTAATATGGTCGTAGCCGGGAGCAATATCGCTCACCAGCGGCCCCAGCGTATAAAAAGGAGCCTCGAAACACCACTCAAGCTGCTTGCTCATATTCTCGCGGATCAAATGAAGCGGCACGTGGCCGGGGCCTTCGTTCATAATCTGCACCCCGCGATCCCAGGCTCGCTTCGTCAAATCCCCCTGAATCTCCAGCTCCGCAAGCTGCGAAAAATCGTTCGCATCCGCCACAGAACCGGGCCTCAGGCCGTCGCCGATGGAAATGCCCACATCGTAAGCCGCCAGCAGCTCGCAAATCTCGTCCCAATGGTCGTACAGGAAATTCTCCCTGCCATGGATCATGCTCCACTTCGCCATAATCGAACCGCCGCGCGACACGATACCCGTCATGCGGCGCGCCGTATGCGGCACGAAACGCTGCAGAAGAGCGGCGTGAACCGTCACATAATCCACCCCCTGCTCCGCCTGCTCGATCAGCGTATCGCGGAAAATCTCCCACGAAAGATGCTCCACCATGCCACCCACCTTCTCCAGACTCTGGTAAATCGGCACCGTACCGATCGGTGCCGGAGAATTGCGGAGAATCCACTCGCGCGTGCGGTGGATATTCTTCCCCGTCGAAAGATCCATCACCGTATCCGCACCCCAGTGAAGCCCCCAGCGAAGCTTCTCCACCTCCTCCTCAATACTCGAACCCAGCGCGGAATTGCCGATATTCGCATTGATCTTCACCAGGAAATTGCGCCCGATAATCATCGGCTCGCACTCGGGATGATTGATATTCGCCGGAATCAGCGCACGCCCGGAAGCAATCTCCTCGCGCACGAACTCGGGCGTAAAGAACGCAGGCATCCGCCCGCCCTTCCACGACTCGCCCACATGCTGGTAATCCAGCCTCGCGCGCTGCGTCAGCGAACGAGTCGAAAAACCGGGCTCCTTCTCCAGATCGGACGGCCTGCCCATCCCCGTACCGAGGTAATCAAGCACCTCTTGAGCCTCCTGCGGGCGTGACTTCTCCGAAGGGAAACGGTCGTACACCGCCTTGAAAGCCTGCTCGCGCCCCAGATTCTCGCGAATCGCCACATACTCCATCTCCGGCGTAATGATACCCTGCCGCGCATAATGCCGCTGCGTCACCGGCTTACCGCCCTTCCCTCGCAATGCCTTCCCCGTCAAACCGTCGTACACCTCCACATCGCCGCGCTCGGCAATCCACGGCTCGCGCAACTTCGGCAGCCCCTTCTCCACATCGCCGCTGAACGACTCATCGCCCCAGGGGCCGGACACATCGTAAACCCTCACAGGCTCGTTCCGCTCCTTCGTACCGTCCGGGAAAAGGGAATCCTCCAGAACCACTTCGCGCATAGCCACCTTCACGGAAGGATGCAACGTACCGTTCACATAAATACGGCGCGAACCGGGATATTTCAAATCATCGGTATTCATCATGTCTGTGCGTACTCTACTTGATCGACCATACAAGGGAAAGCTTATTCAAGCGGGAGCGTGTCAGCAGCTCGCACACCGCCTCCGCATTTCCGGCAGAACGGAATGCGGGAGCAAACGGGCAGAAATCTCCACCACCCCACAGCCCGGAACCATACGGAATGAACGTCATGCCACGGCACTCCCCCGCCTCGTCACCTCTGCGAATCCCGGCGCGCCGAAAGCACTTGATGATTGACTGCATGCAATGCCATCGCTAAACTGGCACCGTGCTTCTGGATAGAATATTCAAATGCTTCAAGAAAATCAGCTCCCTGTTCTCATGGACCCCTGGAGACATCGGCTTTACTCCATCCGCCGACCCATCCCCGAACACCAAATGGAAAAGAATCGCAGACCTCTATTTGGACAACATGAGCTACCAACGCATGTTTGATGGAAAAATCCATCAGAATGCCATCTACATACGCAAAGCAAATTCCGAGGAATGCTGGTACACCGGAATCTCCAACTTGGAAAAAAGCGGAGAATCCAGCAGACCCTTCCGCATGAAAAATTCGGGATACAAAGTATCTTTCGGATACGAATTCAATGAATTGATCGAATCGCTACTGGAAACATACGCACCTCAACCGCCCACCTCGAAGGACATCCTTGACACACCGCCTGAGCCGGATTACCCTTGAGCCATGCCCCTTGCCCGCACCCTGCTTCCGACTCTCGCCCTCCTCCTCTCCGGATGCTGGGGCGACCCCCACTACGAATCCTGCAACATGCTGGAAAAAAAGCCGCTGCCCGAAGACATCGTCGGCACATGGAACTCGTCGAAAGACTCCTTCAAAACCTCATGGTGCCCGCCATCCCTGAAAAACCAGCTGCAAACGCACCCGATGCAGCTCACCTTCAGCAAAGACGGCACCTTCCTCTACCGTAATTACTCCACGGAAAAAAGCTACTCCCCCGACACATGGAGCAAACTGGAAGACATACGAGGCACATGGGCAATCTACACATCCATCCCCGGCAGCGGAAGCACCTCATACGGCGTCAACCTGAACTTCCGCAAAAACGGAACGAACGAAACCGTCTCGGCCTCATTCTACGGCAAACGCCCCAACTGCCTCATCTTCACCCACGGAGACCCCGACAGCGGAGAAGCCTACTTTCTCGACAAAACGAAATAAGCCGAACAGCGGAAGCGCACTGCGCCGCAAGGCATTCATGACTTGACCTCCGCTCAGGATCGGGTACAATATCCGCGCTGTGTCTCCTCTGCTATACAAGATCGCGAAAAAGTGCCTTTTCCAACTGAATCCCGAAACCGCCCACACGATCACCCTCGCCGGGCTCCGCATGGCCGAACGCCTGCGCATCCTCGGCCTCATCGCCGGAACGCCTGAAAACGACCCGGTCGAACTCTGGGGCCTCAAATTCCCGAACCGCGTCGGCCTCGCCGCCGGCATGGACAAGGAAGCCGACACCATCGACGCCTTCGGCCGCCTCGGCTTCGGCTTCGTCGAAGTAGGCACCCTCACCCCCCGCCCGCAGCCTGGCAACCCCAAGCCCCGCCTCTTCCGCCTCATCCCGCAGGAAGGCATCATCAATCGCATGGGCTTCAACAACCACGGCATCGATGAAGGCGTCTGCAACATCGAAAAACAATCCACCTTCAAAGGCATCGTCGGCGTCAACATCGGCAAAAACAAAGTCACGCCGAACGACGAAGCCAACCACGACTACCTCTCCTGCCTCCGCGCCGCATGGCCCGTGGCGGACTACATCGCCGTCAACTTCTCCTCACCGAACACCCCCGGCCTCCGCGAACTCCAGAAGGCGGACAGCGCCGCGCGGCTCCTCGCCGTCCTCAAAGCCGAACAATCCAACCTCGTCAGCGACACCGGCAAAAAAGTTCCCCTCCTCATGAAAGTCGCGCCCGACATGGAGATCGACCAGATCAGGGAACTCAGCCGCGTCTTCCTCGACGGCGGCCTCGACGGACTCATCGCCACCAACACCACCCTCGGCCGCGGCGGCGTCGAGAGGCACCCGCGCCACCAGGAAGCTGGCGGCCTCTCCGGCAAACCTCTCACCAAACGCTCCACCGAAATCATCCAGGCATTCGCCGCAGAACTCGGAGGCCGCATCCCCATCATCGGCGTGGGCGGCATCATGACCGGAGACGATGCAGTCAAAAAACTCCGCGCCGGAGCCAGCCTCGTCCAGCTCTACACCGGATTCATCTACAAAGGCCCGAACCTCATCGGCGACTGCGTCCGCGCCATGCGCGAACAATCCCCCGCAGCGAAGGGAGGCGAAGCGTGAGCTTCGTCCACCTCCACACCCACACGGAATTCTCCCTGCTCGACGGCGCCATCCGCACGGACGAGCTCATCAAAAAGTGCGCCGAACTCGGCATGGACTCCGTCGCCATGACCGACCACGGCAACGTCTACGGCATTGTCGAAATGGTCGTCAATGTCAACAAGCACAACAAAAAAATCAAAGGCTACAACAAAGAGCACCCCGACTCTCCCAAGCCCCTCTTCAAAGCCATCCTCGGCTGCGAAGTCTACATGGCGCCCACTGCCCTCAACATCAGGAAACACCTGCCGGGCCGCCGCAAATACACCCACCTCACCCTCCTCGCCGAAAACGAAACCGGGTGGTTCAACCTCATCAAACTCGTCTCGCGCTCCCATCTCGAAGGCTTCTACTACAAACCCCGCGTAGACATCGACACCCTGCGCGAATACCACGAAGGCATCATCTGCCTCTCCGGCTGCCTCGCAGGCCCCATCAACGAATGGCTCCTCGTCGACCAGCCCGAAAAAGCCCGCGACACCCTCCTTGAGCTCAAAACCGTCTTCGGAGACGGCAACTTCTTTGTCGAAATACAGGACCACGGCCTCGACGAACAGAAAAAAGTCCTTCCCGAACTCATCCGCCTCGCCAAAGAGACGGACACACCCCTCGTCGCCAGCAACGACGTCCACTTCCTCACCCGGGCCGACCACGACATGCACGATGCCCTCATCTGCATCGGCACCAACGAAAAAATCGCCAACCCCAACCGCATGCGGTACTCCTCGGAAGTATACCTCAAATCCCCCGAGGAAATGAGAGCCATCTTCAAGGACCATCCCGAAGCATGCGACAACACCGTCAAAATCGCCGAACGCTGCAACGTCACCCTCAAACTCGACTCCACCAGCACGGAAAAATACCCCGAATTCGACACCCCGGACGGCTCCACCCGCGAAGAATACCTCCGTAAAATCTGCTACGAAGGCCTCGCCGAACGCTACGGGCAAGACCGCGCCGACAACGACCAGGAACTCCGCGCCCGCCTCGACTACGAACTCGGCATCATCAACCAGCTCAAATTCCCCTCCTACTTCCTCATCACCGCCGACTTCATCAACTGGGCCAAAGACCACGGCATCCCCGTCGGCCCCGGCCGCGGCTCCGCTGCAGGCTCCCTCGTCGCCTACGTGATGAAAATCACCGACATCTGCCCCCTCCGCTTCGGCCTCATCTTCGAACGATTCCTCAACCCGGAACGTGTCAGCCCTCCCGACATCGACATCGACTTCTGCCAGACCCGACGCCCCGAAGTCATCGAATACGTCCGTCAGAAATACGGCGAACGCGCCGTCTCCCACATCATCACCTACGGAACCCTCGGTGCGAAATCCGTCCTGCGCGACGTCGCCCGCGTCATGGACCTCTCCTACGGCGACGGCGACAAAATCGCCAAACTCATCGAAACCGGCCCCGGAGTCACCCTCAAAAAAAGCTACGAGCAAAACGAAGACCTCCGCAACCTCATCGCCGGCAGCGAAACATACACCCAGCTCTGGGACTACGCCACGCGCCTCGAAGGCCTCGTCCGCAACGTCGGCGTCCATGCCGCAGGCATCGTCATCGGCGACCGCCCGCTCGACGAACACGCCGCACTCACGCGCGACGACCTCTCGAACCCGCACGGCGCCGTCGTCGCCCAATGCGACATGTCCGCCATCACCGAAGTCGGCCTCTTGAAAATGGACTTCCTCGGCCTCAAAACCCTCACCGTCATGAGGGATGCCGAAGAATACATCCGCTGGAACGACCCGGAATTCGACATCACCCGCGTCCCCCTCGACGACAAGCCCACCCTCTCCCTCCTCAACCGGGGCGACACCATGGGCGTCTTCCAGCTCGAATCCGGAGGCATGGTCGACACCTGCCGACGCTACGGCATCCAGAAAATCGAAGACATCATCGACCTCCTCGCCCTCTACCGCCCGGGCGCCATGCAGTTCATCGACGAAATGATCCAGGTCAAAAAAGGCCTTCAGGAAGTCCACTACGAACACCCCCTCCTCGAACAGGTCAGCGGCGAAACCTACGGTGTCATGATCTACCAGGAACAGGTTCAAAGTGCCGCCAAACTCCTCGCAGGCTACACCCTCGGCGGAGCCGACCTTCTCCGCCGCGCCATGGGTAAAAAAGACCCGGAAAAAATGGCGCACGAACGCGCCAACTTCATCAAAGGCTGCGCCGAAACCAACCAGATCGACGAAAAACTGGCCGGAGCCATCTTCGACAAAATCGAAAAATTCGCCGGATACGGCTTCAACAAATCCCACTCCGCCTGCTACGGCCACATCTCCTACTGGACCGCCTACCTCAAGGCCAACCACCCCGTCGAATTCCTCTGCGGCCTCATGTCCAACGAAGCCAACAACGACAAAATCGGCATCTTCATTCAGGAAGCCAACCGCATGGGCATCGAAGTCCTCCAGCCCTGCGTCAACCACTCCGACGTCAAATTCAAACCCGAACAGCTGCCGAACGGCCGCTGGGCCGTCCGCTTCGGCCTGGCCTCCATCAAAAGCATGAGCGACGTCACCGTCCGGGTCATCACCGAAGAACGCAAAAAAAACGGCCCCTTCCAATCGCTGGACGACTTCTGCTACCGCATCGACTCGCGCGACGTACGCCGCAACCAGCTCGAAAGCCTCGTCCGCGCCGGAGCCTTCGACTGGACCCACCAGCCCCGGGCCGTCGTCTTCAACAACATCGAAACCGCCATCAACGGCGCATCCAGCATCCACAAGGACCGCGAAGTCGGCCAGGCCTCCCTCTTCGACATGATGGAAGCCACCTCCCTGCCCGAACCCGTCAAGGCCGTGCCCGAATGGGACAAGGAAGAAAAGCTCAACCTCGAAAAAGACCTCACCGGAGCCTACTTCAGCGGCCACCCGCTCGACAGCATGCGAGGCATCATCGACAACCCGAAATTCATCCAGATCGGCACCCTCGACGACACCCCCATCGTCGAACTCAAAGGCCCGCAGGACATGGCCGGCATGATCCGCCTCGTCACCGTCAAACTCTCCAAAAGCGGCCAGAAATTCGCCATCCTCACCCTCGAAGACTTCACCGGAAGCGCCGAAGCCCTCCTCTGGGGCGATGCCTTCGCCAAAGCTCAGGAACAGGAAGGACTCCTCGCCGTCGGCAACTTTATCAGATACCGCGCGCGCATCTCGGAAGACGACCGCACAGGCACCAAAAAAATATCCATCAACAGCATGGAATCCCTCAGCACCGCCTCCAAAAGGAAAAAGGCGGCCAATGCTCCGTATGAAATCGTCCTCTCCACCACGCGGCACGACGAAGCGGACCTGCAAAACGTCAAAGACATCATCCTGAAACACGCGGGCAAAACCCCCGTCATCCTCACCTTCCGCAACAGCCTCGGCAACCGCGCCAGCATCGAACTCGGAGACCGCTACCGCGTCACCCCGTCACCGGCTCTCGCCGAAGCCCTCTCCATGTACGCCTAACCCTCGTCACGGGCATCCCTCACCGCGCATAATAGCGGAAAAAACCGCCCACGCGGCACCATGCATGCGCCTTCAGGGCCTGCTCCAGCGCGGCGGACGTACCGGGCATCTTCGGCCAAAGCCCCGCCTCGCGCAACCCGGCCTTCGCCACCTCCACGGCCTTCCACTCCCGCATCTGCGACATCACCGCGCTGAAAGCCATCAGCACCCAGACGATCGCCAAAGCAGCCACAGCCGCCGAAACGGGAATACGGCCCAAAACGCAAAGAACCGTCAAAACCAGAAAACTCAGAAACGGCACAATCGCCGCACGCAGCAGCGCATTCTCCCGCACCTTGTGCCCCTCGGGATCAGCCTCCGCCATGCAGGCAAGCGCCCATGTATGTGCCACACCGGCTACGGAACCGATCGTAATTTCATGGCTCCACCGCTTCGGAAAGGCTACCCCGCCGTCTTTCAGAACGCAGGGCATGAAAGAAGTCTTCACCTCGCGACTGCGGCGGTCGAACCCGTCCAGCCGGGCAATCAACCCCTCGGGAGCCGGAAACGAAGGAAGCACGCGGCCCTTGACGGCTCTCAGGGGGAACACTCCCTTGCCATACCGCAACGAGGCCAACACGAAAAAGACGATTGCCGTCACGAACAGTGCCAACTTCCACAACACGCGCCTAGACTGCCAGACTTGCGCCGCTCCGTCAACAGGACAGCGTGTCCTACTCGCGGGCTGCCCGCGCACGGTTTAGTGCTCCATCAGATCGCTGAACAAAACCTGCACGGTATTGAGAGGCAGGGTGAACAGCTCCTTGCGGCCGCTGATCCTCCCGTAAAAATACCCGTTCTTGCCGCTCAGTACGGATGACGGCGCCAGCTCGATGGTATAGCTCTCCTTCCTCTTGGGCAGATTGCCCATGGCGGCATCGCGCAAGGCACGGTCTACATCCTCATCCGATGCATCCTGAGGGCCGCCCCGCTTCTCTGCATCAATCACGACCATATCCGGCGCTTCCTCGATTTCGAGATCCAGCGTAATGCGGCACAGCGGAGTTTCCAAAGCCTTGAGTGCTTCTTCATCCTCGGAATCGAGCCACATCCTGACATTCATCTCCTGCAGGGTTTTCAGGTAGAAACTGGCGCGATGGGGATTCAGCTTGGCGGACACATCCTCGCCGTCCTTCGTAGCCTTCCACGATTCGTCCAGATAATCGTACGTCGTATCAAGCGTCTCCATCCGGGCTTCGCCCGAACGCGGCAGTTTGGAAATACCGAGATGCTTCACCTGATAGGTCAGGAAGGAAAGCAGCTTCTTGTGCTCCCATACCAGAGGATCGCTGGAAAAAGCCCCCATGGCCTTGCTGCTCATTTCATACACGCTGGGCTTGCCCAGCTCCTTGCCGTACCACACGCCGGTATTGCCATGCTTCATGCGGCGGAACACATAGGTTCTCACGGCCTTATCCTTGACCAGCGGAACATCGCGACCGAACAGCCTTGCCCGCTCCGTACAGGGCCGCATCGCCACCATCAGCGTATATGCAGGCGCATTGAGGCCGAAGCGCGCCGCATCCGTCGAAGAATCGCCGGACTCGCTCAGGGGATCCGTGGCAAATCCCGCCACCGGCAAGTGCGAAAGCGCCGCCAGCAGCTCCGACACCTGCGCCATATCCGCATCGCGGAACGGCTTGCGATCTGCACTGTAAAGCCATTTCGCCTCCACGCGGCCCAACTCTTCGCCGGGAATGTACTGCAGCAGAAGCGGATACCGCATCCCCTCCTTGGACAGGGACATCCTGACCACATTGTCCGGCACAATATCCGTAAAGCTGCGCGAACGCAATTCGGAAAGAGTGAGCGGCAAATCGCGCATGCCTACCCGGTCCACCTTCACCTCACCCTTCTCTTCATGGGTCGTGGATTTCAGCGGAATCTGGAAAACGGCGTCGCGATCGGACACAGTCGCCAGCCCGTGGGTCACATGGCTGTTCGCCTCCGTCGCTTCCGGCAGGAAAAGGGACAGGGTCACGGGAGCCTCCTTGCCTCGGAATGCCAGCGTCACCTTCGTCGCACGATCCTTCGCTTCCCGGGGAATCGGCATATCCTGCGGCTCCGAAATCTTGTCAGCACTCAGCTTCTGCAAATCGACGATCAGCTTCATCACGGCAGCTTCGTCGGCCGCCAGACTAAGAGGAGAAAGAATGCGCCACTTATTGCCGGTGGAATCCAACCCCACAACCAGCTTGCGGCCATCCTGCTCAATCGTAATTTCCTTGACGTTCTTCTCATGGAACAAAAGCGGCCTATGGTCGCGCACATGGGCCATGCCGCTTTGGAACACGCGGAGAATCTCACCCAGCGTCACCACATGAATACGCTTATCCCTCCCATAAAACGGCGTACGCAGATACACCGTCTCGCCGGGCAACATCTGCTTGCTCTGGGCGTCTTCCGTCATCACATACCACGGTACGCGTGAACCCAGCGTAAAACGGGCGCGCGTCGTCGCTCGGCCATCCTCCTTATCCTGCGATTTCAGCGTAAAATGGAGCGGGCTGGATTCCACGCCGAACTCGCGCATACTGCCACGCACGATATTATTCAGCGGCAGGGAATCCACAATCTTCGCATTCTCGGAAAACATCACGATCGCCTGCGCCATGGCGGGATCCATGCGGTCATAATAGGGCTTCGTCACCCACCATGTGCCGTTCGGCTTCTTCTCGCATTCCACCATATCGTCCGCATCCTGAATACGCATCCAGGACACGGTATCGAACACCTCCTTGCCTCCCGGAAACAGATTGTCGCCTGGCCGCAAATGGCTCCACCCCGTCAGGCGGGACAGATTGCCGTCGATGGAAAGCAGCACCGCCGCCGTCACGAAAAAGGCGGCCAGCAGAGAAAGAAAAATGGTGCGTACGATTCTCATGATCCCGAAACAATCAGTGGCGGCGCGTATTCCAGATAATCAGCGCGATAATCAGCGCGCCCCACGGCATCGCGATCAGCGTCAGGAACTCGAGAAAACTCATCGACTTACTATCCAGATTGATCTTCAGCGTCATATCATGGTTCGATGTCTTTCCGGAAAACTCCTCGCGATCCGTCATCCAGGCCAGCATCGTGCGGATGAAATCCATCTGCTCATGCTTGATCTTGTCAGGAGCCATCATCTCCGTATTGCCGAACACCACCATGCGCGCATTCTCGCTGGACTTGCCCATCGACACGGCAGCGGCCAGGCACAGCGGCCCCTTGTTATCCTCCAGCACATCGAAACGCGGAGCCAGATCGGGATTCGTCTCCCCGTAATACGCCTCCGACGCCATCATCAGCGGATACGACTGCAGCGACTTCATCCCCGCCATCATCTCGCTGGCATGTTCCAGCTTCAGCGACATACTCTGCCCTTCCACGTGCGTACCCGTATCCCAGAACGGACGCATGCACATCAGCGAGTCGGACGGAAACTCGGCATCGATATCGAAATACGCACGGGCACGGTCGGCCAGAAGCACGCGGTCATACTGCGGGCGGATTCCCTGCTCGCGCAGGAACCTGCTCAGGCGCTCCAGCTTCGCGGCCTGCGGATCCAGCACCACGAACAAGGCAGCCGGCACGGCGGAATCATCCTTCACCTCGGTCGGCATCGCCTCGCCGGGAGCCAGCTTCTTCACCGGAGAATGATCCTGCCAATACTTGCGCAGAATCGCAATCTCGCGGTCTTCAAGATCGTACTTCGGCCCGATCAGCAGCACACCGGCGGCATCGTCCGGCACCGCATCCACCTTCTTCAGGTCGAGCGACTCCATCGAAAGATTCAGGGAATTGCAAATGCGGCCCAGCGACATGATGGGCGAATTATCATCCTGCGCCACACCGCCCAGGCCCACCACCACATACAGCTTGCGGGCGGAACCTTCCAGGGCCCCGATCATCTGCGACGTCACGATCTCCTCCATCATCAGTGCCACGGCGCGCTTCGTCCGGCCGTCGGCGGAAGTCTCGTACTTCACGAACGCATCGCCGGGGCAAACGCGCGTAAAACGGCGCTCCGAATTATCGTCCTCGAACGTCTTCAGAGGAGCCGACGTATTCGGCCTCGCATCGATAATCACCTGATTCTGCCTGTAATCCACCCCATACAGCTGGGAAATCTCGCGGGCGCGGTTCGGCTGGCGGAGCGGATCGAAACACTCGATCTCCACCTTGCCGTTGCCATAGCGCCTGTACTCCTCCAGCAGGGCATACATGCGATTGTAATTCTGTGTCGAACGCAGGAAAGCGAAAATAACCTTCACCGGCTCCTTGCGATCCTGCACCAGCTTCGACTGCAGCACATTCACCGTCTGCTCGGAAATCGTGAACCTCTGATCCTCCGTCAGATCGCGGCGGTAATACTCGCTGCAGCCGATATAGTTCGCCGCCAGCACCACCAGCGCCAGCAGCACAAGATTCAGCCATGCCAGCGGATTGCGGTGCGCCTTGCGGGCCACGTCAGCCGTCCCGGAGCCGGATTCCGCCGGACTCTCTTCGCCTGTTTGATTGACTTGATCGTTCATCGAAAAAAGAAATGAAGGTTGGGGAAAAAACTCATCGGCGCCAGCGGCGGTAATCCACAATGCGCACCGTCAATGCCAGAGTCAGCACCGTCAAGGTCAGGTACAGCACCACCGGGCGCGTATCCACCAGCCCGTTCGTAAACGCATCAAGCTGCTCCTTGCAGGACATGTAATGGAAAATCGACGCCGCCGGAAACTCGCCCCACAGCATCGGCACCAAACCGAGGAAGAAATAGCTGATCAGCACGCCGATCGTCACAATCCCCGCAATAATCTGGCTCCTCGTCAGCGACGAACACAAAATCCCCAGAGAGATGAACCACGCGCCCAGCAGGAACAGAATCAGGTACGTACCCATCCAATCGGCCATCCTGTATTCCAGCGTCGCACTCGGCAGATAGCCGTACTGAAACTCCGTCAGCGCATTCGCCAGCCCGGACATCCAGGGATACAGCATCAGCGGCACCCACAGCACCATGTAAAACACCAGCGCGGAAGCGAACTTGCCCAGCACCACCTGCCCCGTCGTCACCGGAGCCGTCAGCAGCGTCTCCAACGTACCCATACGCTCCTCCTCGGCAAACGTCCGCATCGTAATCAGCGGGAAAATGAACAGAAAATAAAACCAGAACACCGGCAGCGACATCATGATGAACATCAGACCGTCACGCTGCGGCGCATCCTTCACGATCTTCAGCGCGGCATTCAGGGAAAACCCCTGAAGCCCCATCACGCAGGCCAGAATCACCCAGCCGAACGGAGTCATCAAATACGACCTCAGCTCCTTGCCGAAAATCGTCAGACATGAAGAAGCATACCTCCCGGTGCGGGAAACCAGCCTGCCAAGGCACCGGCATGCGGCGCATGCGGACTTCTTCGGAGAAACGGAAACTTGTTCGGAATCGGACATAAGCTTAAACAATCAATCCTTACGGGTCATTTCGACAAACACATCTTCAAGAGTCGGCATATGGCGGTACACATGGCGCAGCGCGAACCCATGCTTCGCGATAATCGCAGCGGCATGCTCGCGCGTATCCGTACCGGCCTCGGCGCGCACCACCAGCGTATGCCAGCCCTCCGGGGAAGTCCCCTCGTGCATCACCTTCTTCACCAGCTCCAAAGCCTCGATATCGGTCACCACCGGCTCCAGATCGCCCTTGAACTCGATGGAAATGCGCCCGGCTGCACGCAGGCCGCGAGTCAGATTCGACGGCGTATCGGAAGCCTTGATCTGCCCCTGGTCGATAATCACCACCTTATTGCACACCATCTCCACCTCGCTCAAAATATGGGTCGAAAGAATCACCGTATGGTCGGCGGCCAGCTCGCGAATCAGCTCGCGGATCTGGCGAATCTGGTTCGGATCAAGCCCATTCGTCGGTTCATCGAGAATCAGCAGATCGGGGCGGCCCAGCAGCGCATCGGCAAGCCCTACGCGCTGGCGGTAGCCCTTCGACAGCGTGCGAATCATCCTCCGCTTCATCACATCCAGCCCGCACCGCTCGATCGACTCCCCGACCGCCTTCCTCACATCGGAACCGTGAATCCCCTTCAACCGCGCACGGAATGCCAGATACTCCGTCACCCGCATATCGTCATAAAGCGGCACATTCTCGGGCATATACCCCATATGGCGGCGAGCCTCCAGCGAATGGTCGAGAATATCGAACCCGGCAATCGAAGCCGTCCCGCCGCTCGGCGGCAAATAGCCCGTCAGCATCTTCATCGTCGTCGTCTTCCCCGCGCCGTTCGGCCCCAGAAAACCGACGATCTCCCCCTTGCAAATCGTAAAGGAAGCATCGCGCACCGCGTGAACGCGCCCAAAGGATTTCGACAAATGCTCGGCTACAACCATCTCGCTCATGACCGGAAACGATACTAACGTATATCTCCCGTTGCATCAAGACGAAAATCGAACGCCCCGCACAAAGCCGCCGGGACTTCCGGCTTGCACCAGCCGCAGAGTTCGGATAAGCTCGCGCCATGCCCGGCAGCCTCCAGACACTCATCGAGCAGAAACGCAGCTTCATCCCCGCAGACACGGATGCCTACCGCATCAGCGACGGCGACACCTGGCGCGGCATCTTCATCGATGCCCTCGGCGACCGCCTCCTCATCTCCACCCGCGACCGGGCCATCCCCGCAGACCTCCTCGCCCAGCTCCGCAGCCTGCAAACGCCCACCTACCATAAACAGCTCGACAAAGACAACAAACAGCCCCCCGCCCACCTCTGCGGCCCCGAAGCCCCCCTGCAATACACCATCCGGGAAAACGGCATCCTCTACCG
Source organism: Neoakkermansia glycaniphila (assembly GCF_001683795.1). Lineage (GTDB taxonomy): Bacteria > Verrucomicrobiota > Verrucomicrobiia > Verrucomicrobiales > Akkermansiaceae > Akkermansia > Akkermansia glycaniphila. The sequence goes on along the minus strand of NZ_LIGX01000041.1, from coordinate 151,900 downwards.
CATCGACATGGCCGCCGGCTACTCCCAGGGCCTCTTCCTCGACCAGCGGGAAAACCGCCGCCGCGTCCTCAAACGCAGCCGCTCCGGCCAGAAAATCCTCAACACCTTCGCCTACACCGGAGCCTTCTCCGTCTGCGCCGCCCTCGGAGGAGCGGAAACAACCACCCTCGACCTCGCCCAGCCCTGCCTCGAATGGGCACGGGAAAACTTCCTACTCAACGGCCTCGACCTCGCCCACCACCACTACTGCAAAGGAGACACTCTCCACTGGCTCGACCGCTTCGCCAAACAGGAACGCCGATTCAACGGCATCATCCTCGACCCCCCCACCTTCTCGCGAGATGCCAAAGGCCGCATCTGGCGCGTCGAAACCGGCTACGTAGACCTCGCCCGCAAAGCCGCCGCCTGCCTCGCCCCCGGCGGCTGGCTCCTCTGCACCACCAACTGCCGCAAACTCGGCCACGAAGACTTCCGCTCCATCCTCCGGCAAGCCCTCCCCGGCGCACGGCTCGTCTCCTATCCCATGCCGCCCGAATACACCGGTGAAGACTACCTCAAATGCATCTGGGCGGAAACCGCCGCCATCCCGCTGTGACCCTTCTGTTACACACTTCGACCTTGCCACGCCCCCCTTCTGCATGCTACATTGAACCCGAACAGCACACACCATGCGAACCACCTCCATCATCACCGCCCTCCTCCTTCTGGCAGGCGTCCTTCAGGCAGCCCCCTACGGCCTTGATTTCGGCATGAAACAAACAGCCGTCGCAAAAAAACTCAAAAACAGCGGCGAACTGGAACGCAACCCCGCCCACAAAGGCAAAAAAATCGATGGAGCCTTCATCACCAAGGAACAAATCGCCAAACAGCCCTTCACCCTCCACTTCACCTTCAAAAAGAAAACCCTCGACACCATCAAATGGGTAGGAGAACGCGCCTTTGGAGATGACGAATACGACGAAAAACTCAAAGCCTACTACGTCGCCACCACCCAGGCGATGGAAAGCAAACACAACGTCCGCCCCCAAAACACCCCTCCATGGAAAAAAGCTTCCGAAATCAAAAAAGGACAGGAAGCCCCCATGCACTCCTACATGCTCAAAGACGGCATGCTCACCGTCGGCGTCGAACGCTCGGCTGACGACGGCAAATTCCACGTCATCTACACCCTCCAGAAAGTCACCCACGGAGGCATGGGCATCGCAGGCATCACCACCGGAGGATCGCTTGACGACTGGAAAAACATCAAAACCATCGACACCGTCGACGGCGCATCGGATGAAGGCGACGACGAATTCATCTTCGACGACGAAGACGGAGGCGACGACACCGCCATTGCAGACACCGGAGACACGGACGGCAAAACTCCCGGCAAAAAACCTGCCCCCGCCGAAGACGAACGCGACACCATCACCGAAGCCCTCGTCGCCAAAGGCATCGGACTCTGCTTCGAAAAAGACCGCAACTCTCAGAAAACCGCCTTCGACAACTTCCAGCAGGCAGCCGAACGCGGCAACGGCCCTTCATCCGCACGCGCCTACTTCCTCCTTGCCCAATGCTACGAAACGGGCCTTGGCACACGCAAAAGCAACGACGACGCCCGGAAAATGAATGAAAAAGCCGCCCAGCTCGGCTTTGCCCCCTCCCTCGTCAAATACGGCAGCGAATACAGAACCGCCACCTCCGCCCTCCGCATCTCGGCGGACGACAGCCGCAAACTCATCGAAACCTGCCGCAACGAAGCCGCCGCAGGCTCCGCCTCCGCACAATTCAACATGGGCATCCTCCACCGCTACGGCTACGGCGTCCGCAAAGACCTCGACAAAGCCCGCGCCTACTTCGAACAGGCCGCAGCCCAAGGCGACAAATTCGCCTCCATCGAACTCAAAAAAATGGACGAATAACTCTCCATACCGGTCTAATCATTTCCAAACCTCAAAAGGCTTGTTCCCCGCATGGAACAAGCCTTTTTTATCCGTATAAAAGAAAATCGGATACATGGTAGCACATCGCCTACCCAACAGATTCTCTCATCTATTCCATGAACACACCCAACCGCGCAATGCAACCACACACGACCACATAAGAATCTTGCACAATTGATTCCAAACACAAAAATGCCCCGCACCGGGGCGGGGCATAAATCGGAACAAGCCTTGCGGCAAACTTACTTCACCGGACCGGACAAATTGGCCTTCACGTTGACAGGAACATTCAACTGCTCCGAACCTTGCCACAATGACACGACCACATTCATCTTCTCGGGTTTCGCATCGAAAGTATAGTTATACGTGCCAACGGACGTGCTTCCCATATTCGACGTCATCGTCATATGCTTATCAGCCTGCAGCTTCTTTCCGTCAAGCGACGTAAACTCCATATCCGCCACGAAATCCTTCCCGGTCACCTCAATCGTCACATCGGTCTTTCCCTTATTGTTGTTCGAGGGTTCGACCTTTTTGATCTCCACCTTATACCCGGACACATTGCCCTTGGCTCCCTTCCTGACTTCAAACAAGGCAGCCGGCTGCTTGACCTTACCCTTCACCATTGTCACAGGCACATCGCCCACGAGCTGCAGCACGCCATCCGGCGTCAGCGAAGTCGTCGAAGCGGAGCAGACCATTTTCTTGCCATCTTCGGATACTTTGGAAAAGAACATCTTGATACCCGCATCTTCAAGAGCCTTGCCTGCGCCGTCATTGCAAGGCAAAACGACATCCCGGGATGTATTGCTCTTGAGAAAAACCTTCCCTTCCGGCGCCGTGAATTGCAGCACCATCACGGAACCTTTCTCGACCTTCTGGTATTGCTCCGTATCGTCATCGACAAAATCGGCCTGAACACCGATCACTTCCACCTTCACGGGCAAATCGGCAGCAAAGGACATCATGGGAGCGGCTGCCAGAAGCGCCGCCAAAAACAGGGACTTACGCATAGTTATCTCTTGTTGGGTTGATCGGAAGCCCGCATCCGGCACGGCAACAAACCACACCCTGAAACGACTCCATGCCGCCATTATACACAACAGGAAACCGCTGGCAAGAAAAACAAACGCACCCTCCACACACAAACAAACATCCCGCAGGAGCAACCCTGCGGGATGAAACGATACCTGCGAGCAGGTGCGGTTAGAACGATGCGCTCACGCCAAGATTCACGTTGTGATCGACGGCATCCTTGCGAAGCTCGACGGCATAACCGGCAAACACGCTCCAGGTCGGGTTGATGATCAGGCGCGTATCATATTCGATCCTCGCAGCGTTGCGAGCCATATCCACACCCCGGGCAGTCCATGAATAACCGTCCTCCGTCAGGCGCGTCGCCGTCGCCGAAGGATTCTTGCGGTACACATCGGGCAGATAGGCGGCACGCAGATTATGGATCCAGACCTTGCCGTCCGAAAAGCCGTACTGCTTGCTGATGCCCATTCCCACGGGGAGAGCAAGATTGCGAAGCTTCCCTTCGCCGAAGCGGCGGGGGCGGTCTCCCGTCTCGGTAAACGACTTCTGGGTCACATCATCGTACTCGGCGCCGACAAAGGCGGAGTACGTCCAGTTATTGCCGAGGTCGTGCAGCCATTCGGCATTCAGCGTCAGCCGCACGGCATTGTTATGCCACTTGCCGCCGGACTGCATTCCATCACTATAGTACGTATGGAGCCTGTTGCTCGTCACGCCATAAGAGGCGGAACCCGTCACATCAAGCACGTTCTTCTTGTCGAACTCCTTCATCCAGCCGCCGTAGAGCATGCCGATGGTACTCGTCTGGTCGATGCTTGCAATGAAGCTCCGGCTCTTGCTGGTACCGTACAGGCTGCCGAAGGCTACGCCGAGCACACAATTGCTCTCGTCGAAACGGCGGTCCGCACCCACGGCATACCCGTACCCGTGGTAATCGAACCCGTCGCGATTGCCGGAACTGCGGTGCATATCGAAATCGCCCAGCCCCTGCCCCCAGTAATTCCAGGCATGGTCGAGGTTGTAGCGCTGCAGTCCCACCTGTCCGAGAGCGGCGGAGCTCATCGACTGCATATTGGAACGCGTATTCCACATCGAATTCATCGCCATATCTCCGGCCAGTTCAGGCAGAATCTCGCGAATCTCCGGATTGGAAGGCTTGCCGGGAGTGCCCGGTTCCGTGCCGCCACCGGGGTTTTCCGGTTGTTCAGGCTGGGAAGGTTCTTCGGGATTTTCCGGTTCCTCAGGTTCTTCCGGCTCCTCAGGTTCCGTCGCCACGGGTGTCCAGACCACGTACAGCTCCTTCGTCCCGTCGGCATTCGTCACCCATTCCTCGCTCCATGTACCCTGATAGCCGTGCACATCGTCCACCGTATTGCTCTCGTACTTGTGGGACATCACGCTATCGAAATCCCCCGTCGTCGTCCCATCGGGATTCACGAAATTGAGGGCAAGGAACTTCTGTGTCTCGCGCCACAGGGGATTCATGTAATAATCGAGCGTCAGATTATCCAAAACACCCAGCATGCCGCCCAGCAGCGACGACACGGCGTGTACCTGCAAACCGGATGTGTGAGGATTGCCCGCACCGGGAGCTGCATTGATGAACGGATTGAAATCGAATGTGAAACCACGGCTGAAATCAGCCGTCGAAGCAGTCACCCGGGAACCGGAATCGGCCCGAAGAATCGCATCCTTCCATGAATTGTTCGTATTGAAAGAGAAAGCGGATGCAAGAAGCCCGCCGCTGCCGGTCATTTGCAGAACGCCCTTCTTCAATTCATACGCTCCTGCGCCAATCGTATCGGGCGCCGCCGTAGAAGCCGCACCGACAATGGCACCATCGCGAATCTCCAAAACGCCGTTATGCTGCACCAGCCTTGTTTTATCGTTCGCCGTGGAAACGCGATCGGCCTGATTGCCGTTGATGAAATCCTCACCGGAGAACACCACGCTGCCGCTATATTCGGTCGTACCGTCCGTACGGTTGATATTGAAATTCGTAGGCGACACCTGCTTGAATTCGACAGGATCGTAGAACAGAATGGAAGCGGCCTCTCCCGAGAGAGCATTGACCGCACCCGATGCCCGAAGATCATACTCATACACCGAATTCGACCCATTTCCTCCCTTGAACGTAATCGCGTTGGCGCGGCCGCTACCTGCCACGGCATCGTAATCGACCTTATTGCCCCGGAAAACCACGGCCATGGTCTGCGCAACCATATTGAACAACCCGTTGGTTGCTCCATGATAAATGGCGCCGCCCTCGGAAGTCAGCCCGGCTGCAACCGTATTATTCAAAAAGCTGCAATCCACCAGCGACACATTGCCTGCAGCAGCAGACGTGAAAATGGCGCCGCCGCCGTTCGTCCCGGCGCCCTCGACCATATTACCGGAGAACAGGCATCGCGTCAGCGTCATGTAATTGCCATACGTACGCCATCCGTTATGATACACAGCGCCGCCCTGGGCATAATCGTGCTGCATGGCATCAGCATCGGCTAGAGCCCGAACCAGATTGCCTTCGAAAACGGTATCGGAAACAATCAGCTTGCCGTCGTTGAAGATGGCGCCCCCCATTGCATTCGTATTGGAATGTGATGCCGCAATCGCCGCGTTACGGGTAAAACGGCTGCCGCCCGAAATCTCGACCGTCGAATCGGCATTGTTGATCAATGCGCCACCTTCGGCATTCGTGAATTGGAGGTCCGTGGACGTACGTTTGATATTGATGAAATTATCCTCGAAAATACAACCGGAAAAGGTCGAACGCGCCATATACACGAGAGCCGCCGTATTGGACGTTCCGTTGAAATAGGCTCCACCGCTGCCGGCCAGAATGCTGGAACTCTCCCCCGCCAGATGGTTGCCAATAAAAGAACAATTCGTAAACGAAGAAACCGAACCGTCTCCCGTATAGACCGCACCGCCCTTCATCTGGCTCGTCGCACTGGCGAAATTGTTCTGGAAAATGCAATCGCTTACGTTCAGGCTGCCGAAATTGGCAATCGGGCGGGCAATGGCAAAAGAATGAACATCGTGATTATGATCATCCGAACCGAGCACATTTCCGTTGCCATGAATCGTCAAAGACTGCCCTGTATTCACAAACAGGCCCGAAGTGGCCGGAACATTGGAATCGATATTGGGATCCAGAGCAGTAGACGTATTTTCGGGAGTCACAATAGTTTGAGTGAAGACAAAGTCTCTCTCGCCGGCATCCCACTGGGCCTTGAAGTCGTCCCAACTGGATACGCTGACGGACTGCGCCCAAGCAGGCGCAGATACGGCAAGCAGCGCTTGCAAGATGCGGTAAGGTAATTTCAATCTCATTTATTTATCGTATTGATTCTGTACTGAAGCCACTGCAAATTGCAAAACATACAATATTGATAGCAGCTGCGCGGAGATATAATTACAATCAAACAACAAAGCAAGAAAATTCGAAAAATTATTTCGACATCTTCGTAATTTGTTTATATTCTTATATTTAATAAAATATAACGCAACAATCACATAGACAAAGAAATATACATAATAATATCATTATGAGAATTTTGAGAAAAATACAACTATCATCGCATTGTTATTCAGTATTTTATAAACATTCTAAAAAACAAAATGCAGCATCAGCCATATTCGTTCGACTCCGAGACACGCCGATTCGACATGAACTTCCGCAGAGCATCCAGCCAAAGAACCCGTCCGCCTACTCTTTGGCACAACCCAAAAATTGCACCCGTTCCCGCACCTGCCCATCACCATACCAAGGAGGCACAAAAAAAGCAGCATTACTGCTGCCTATAAAAGTTTGGTGCGCACGAGAGGACTCGAACCTCCACGATGTTACTCACTGGAACCTGAAACCAGCGCGTCTACCAATTCCGCCACGTGCGCACGTCATTGGGATGGGCGTATTGAACCACAACCACCGCCCGCCCGCAAGAAAAAAAAATGAACCAAGTGTCATTAAAATCTGAAAACGGGAAATTTCCTTGCCATTCGACACCTCCCGCCGTAGTCTCAAGCCATGCAGAAACAATTGAGAATACCGCTCGATACCCTCCCGGAAGAAGGAATGCACATCTCCGGAGAAGTGGACGGTGAAATTTTCGGCATCGACTCGGAAGAAATCTCCTCAATCGGCCCTCTTTCCTACGATCTCGACGTCGAACGCTTCGAAACCGAACTCTTCCTTCGCGGCAGCATCTCCGCTCCCTTCCGGTTCCGCTGTGCCCGATGCCTACAAAACTTCGAACACACCATCGCGCTGGACGACATCGCCGTCTCCATCGAAATCGGCGACCGAGCGGAAGTGGATGCCACCGACGAACTCCGCGAAGAAATCGTACTGGAACTCCCGAACTACCCGAAATGCGAACTGGCGGGCCTCTCATGTCAAATAAATCTCGAAAATAATGATTTTGGACTGGACAAACACCCCGAACATGGTGTAGAAAGTTCCGCCCACGGTGGCAGCAGTGTCTGGGATGCCCTTGACGACCTCGGCAAAAAATAGGCTTCCCTCCCCCGCAATCGCACAGTTCACACACCTTTAACTCAAATACACGATTATGGCAGCTCCCAAGCGCAGAACATCCAAGATGAAGCAACGCACGCGTCTCGCCGCTCAGGCATGGCGTGCACCCAAACTCCGCCAGTGCCCGAAGTGCGGCAGCAGCGTCCCCGGCCACACGGCCTGCCCGACCTGCAAGACCTACACCACCCGCAGCGGCGCCGAAGTCATCATCGAAGTCGAAGCCTGATCCGGCTTCCAGCGATTCTTTCAAAAACCGTCCCGCCTGCTGTGCGAGACGGTTTTTCGCATTGACTTCATTCCATATTCCCGCATACTTGGCGCATCCAAACATGAAACTTGCTCTCGACGCCATGGGCGGCGACTTCGCCCCAGCCATCAACCTTGAGGGAGCCCAGCTGGCACTCTCCGCCTTTCCCGACGTCAAAAAAATCTACCTCGTCGGAGATGAAACCACACTGCAAAAAGGGTGCGACGGCATCGGCCTCGCCTCCCCCCGCATCGAAATCGTCCATGCACCCGAAGTCGTCGGCATGGAAGAATCCGGCCTGATGGCCGTGCGCCAGAAAAAGAACTCCTCCATGTCCCTCGCCGTGGATCTCGTCAAAAACGGCACATGCGATGCTGTCCTCAGCGCGGGCAACACCGGAGCGGCCGTCGCCGCCTCCACCATCAAACTCCGCCTTCTCGAAGGAGTTGAACGCGCGGGCATCGTCACCCAGCTACCGAACGAATACGGCGTCTGCAACGTCACCGACACCGGGGCGAACCCGGATGCCAAACCCACCCACCTCGTCGGCTACGCCATCATGGCCTCCATCATGGCACGGCAAATCTTCGGCAAACCCAACCCCAAGGTCGGCCTCATGAGCAACGGCACGGAAGAAGGCAAAGGCAACGAATTCACCAAAGACACCCTCAAACTCATGCGCCGCCTCGAAGCGGCCGGCAAACTCCCCTTCGACTTCGTCGGCAACGTCGAAGGCCACGACCTCTTCGAACACGAACTCGACGTCGTCCTTACGGACGGCTTCACCGGCAACGTCCTGCTCAAAACCTGCGAAGCCACAGCCAAAGCCTTCGGCAAATGGCTCAAGGCGGAAATCAAGGCATCCCCCGTCCGCATGGCAGGAGCACTCATGATGAAAGGCGCCTTCAACGCCATGAAACTCCGCCTTGATGCGAACCAGACCGGAGGCAGCCCCCTGCTCGGCGTCAACGGCGTATCCATCATCGCCCACGGCAGCGCCAACAGCACCGCCATCTTCAACGCCATCCGCATCGCCAACGAAATGCACCGCAACGGCATCAACCCGCGCATCATCGAAGCCATGCAGAAACTCGGCGACATCAGCGCAGCCTGATTCACACCGCTGAACAAACCTCATACTCACGCCGCCTCCGCATCAAAGCTGGGGCGGCGTTCTTCTTGCACCCTCCGGCCCGCCGCCGAAACAGGCAAAATCCTCACTCCTCATACGCCGGAGACAGCCCGGCCACGCAAACGACCGGAAAAACGGAAAGGAGGACAAACCGCCGCCCTACTCCACATCATCCCCGCCGTGGAAACTATTCGTCTCCTCATGGACGTAAAGCACCTCTGCCTTCGTCTGATGATCCGAATACACCACCGTATTCCCACCCATGGCGGCAGCCTGCACGCGGATATGCCGCTGCAGCTCCTCATCCTCCATATTCATACGGGCATTCCTGTCCACATGGAACGAACCGACCACCGTACTGGGTTCCGTCGGCCGGGCGGAAATCACATAAACATCCTGCTCCTCCACCTGATGCTGGGGAACGGCAAAACGGGGAACCGGCTTCCACACCTCCGACACGGGCCGTTGAACCTGGCACGACGCGGACAGAGCTGCCAGCCCCAGAACACAGACGATATCGAACAACCCCTTCATCGCAAAAAAACTTGCTAATACTCTACCGGAGGCACGAACACGCACTGGAAAATCTCCCTGCCTTCCCTCCACAAATGGACGATGATATGATCCGGACACCGGTTCACGGCATACGCATCGTGATCTTCCGGCGGACGGGGCGAAAAACGTTGAACCCGATGAACCGACAGCACATGCTCTCTCAGGATGCTGACCAGAGAATGATTGCTCATGCGCACCATGCGATCGTAATCGCTCGTCGGCAAAGTGACTGATGGAATATTCTTCTGCTGCACGCGCGAGAATATAACCTATCCTCTACTTCTGTCAATGCCTTTTCTGAAAAAAATGACACGCTCCCTGCGTATTTGAATGCGGCGAAAACTTTCGCCAACAAAAATTGAACAAAACAACCGTAACAAGACTCAAACACTGGCATGAATTCCTTATTTGACTCCCTGATACTCGCTTATTACAACACGGGTTACGACTCCTCGCCGAGTTACGGAGCCTACTCGCAGATCGCCTGGTACTGGTGGATCGTCGGCGCATCCGTACTGGCAAGCTGGTTTGTCAGCTACATGCTCAGAAGCCGTTTCGAAAAATATTCCCAGATGGAAATCCCGCTCTCGGGCAAACAGATCGCCGAACGCATGCTTGAAGAAAACGGCATCTACGACGTCACCGTCGAATGCACACCCGGCAGCCTCACGGACCACTACAACCCGAAAGACAAAACCATCAACCTCAGCGAAACCGTCTACGGAGCACACACCGTCGCTGCGGCAGCTGTCGCCGCGCACGAATGCGGTCATGCCGTACAGCATGCCAAGGCCTACCACTGGCTCACCATGCGCTCAGCCCTCGTCCCCATCGTCCAGCTCTCCTCGAACCTCGTGCAATGGGTACTCATGCTCGGCATCATCCTGCTGGCAGCAGGCGGCTCCCCGTGGGTACTCGGCATCGGCGTCGCCCTCTTTGCGCTCACCACCCTCTTCGCCTTCGTCACCCTCCCCGTCGAATTCGATGCATCCCGCCGCGCCCTGGCATGGATACAGGCATCCGGAGTCAGCAACGCCATCCAATACAACCAGGCCAAAAGCGCCCTCTTCTGGGCAGCCATGACCTACGTCGTCGGTGCGCTCTCCTCGCTGGCCATGCTCCTGTACTACGCCATGCGCTTCTTCTCCGCCATGAACGACAGGCGCTAACCCCGCCATCCTCCTCGCGCATGCTCATCTCTGCCGCACGGCACCGGGACATCCCCGCCCTGCTCGAACTGGCGGAAAGCGTGCGCGACTCCTTCCCCGACTACGACGAAGCAGACTACAGCCGGACATTCCGACGCAACATCGGCCGCGGCAGCGTCCTCTGCATACGCAGCGGCGCCACCATCGCGGCCGCTCTCATCTACTCCCCCTCGCATGCCGCCATCGGCTACCTCGCCGTACGCCACACCATCCGCCGCCAGGGACTCGGCACAGCGCTCATGCGTGCCGCCATGGAATCTCTTGGCCACACACGCCCCATCTACCTCCATGCCCTCCGGAAAAACGACGAACCGGGCGGCAGCCTCCACTCCTTCTACACATCGCTGGGCTTCACCCCGGCACAGGAGGAAACCATCGAAGGCATCCCCTACCTCCGCTGGATCAGGCACCCTCAGGCCATGGACGCGGAACACACATAATCCGCCAGCCACTTCAAAGCACCCTTGCGATCGGCAAACAAACCTTCCGCCTGCTCGATCAACGCACCTTCCAGTACCAGCCTGAACAAAGGCCCGGGCCTCAAACCGAGCGCCATCAGATCCCTGCCCTGCAACAACGGCTGAGGCAACACCGGAACATCCTTCAGCTTCGCCAGCTCCCCGCACACAAAATCGTAATTCTCCAAACCGCCATTGGAAGCCAGGCAATCCGCCCGGTGCAGAGCCAGCTCATCTGCGAAATCCGCGCCCGCCATAAAAAGGCGCAACTTCCCGGAGCGCATACTCCGCACATTCATGAACTGCATATGCCGCTCCACCTTCCTCACCACGGACTGCACCATCTCCCGCGAATACTTCAACCGCCGGAGAATCTCCCCGGCCAGCAAAGCGCCCACAGCATCGTGACCATTGAACCGGATACGCCCCGTCTCATCCACACGGAAACACGCAGGCTTGCCGATATCATGCAGCAGCACCGCCCACACCAGCGAGAGAGACGGCTCCCCCTCCAGCAAATCGAGCATCATCCGCGTATGCGTATACACATCCCCCTCCGGATGCCACTGCGGAGGCTGCTCGCACCCGCGCAACGCCAAAAACTCCGGCACCACCTCCCCCATCAGCCCCGAATCCATCAGCAAATCGAGCCCTCTTCCCCGCCCGGAGCTCAGCCAAATCCTGTCCAGCTCCTGATGCACCCGCTCAGGAGCCACGCGGCCGATCAAAAAAGCCAAATTGCGCAAAGCCTGCCACGTCCCGGCCTCCAGAGAAAACCCCTTCGTCACCGCCAGCCGCACACCGCGCAACAGGCGCAGGGAATCCTCCCGGAAACGCCGCTCCGGATCGCCGATCGCCCGCAGCTCCCGCCGCCTCAAATCCTCCAAACCGCCCACATAATCGATCACCTCGCCGGAAACCGGATCCTCCAACAACCCGTTCACCGTAAAATCCCGCCGCTCCACATCCTCGCGGGCTGTCGCAAAACGCACCCCCTCCGGGTGCCTCCCGTCCAGATACTCCCCATCCTCCCGGAACGTCGCCACATCGAAATGGAACCTCCCGCCCGGCACCAGCACCACGCCGAAACTCACCCCTACCGCCCACGAATTCGGAAACAGCCGAAGCACCTCCTCCGGCCTCGCCGAAGTCGCAATATCCACCTCCCTCACCGGAAGCCCCAAAAGACGATCGCGCACGCTCCCGCCCACGAAAAACGCCTCATGCCCCGCCTCGCGCAAACGAAAAGCGACAGCCCTCGCCTCACCCTCGATCCCCGAAGCATCCTGCACATGAACCCCCATAAACGGCAATCACTTGAAACTTGGCATCGGGCGCAACGGCGGAGCCGCATCAGCAGCCGGAGAGGAAGGCGCCGGGGCAGCCGCTCCTGCAGCAACGGGCGCGGAAGGACTGGGCACCGGGCGGCCTTCCGGAGCAGGAGAAGCCACAGGAACAGCCTGCGGTGCAGGAGAAACATCGCCTTCCAGCCCCTTCACACACTCGCGTATCTTCGCCTGAAGCGCCATATCGGGATACCCGCAATAAATCGTCTTACCGTCCACGCCGATCAAATACGCATACGGCAGAGCCGGCAACCGGTAATCCGCCACCGCCTTACCCTCCTCATCCACATACGACTCCGCCTGCAAACCTCTCTTCTCCATCACCCCGGGCAGATCCGCCAGCTTCACCCCGCTGACCACAGGACACACGGCAATGCCGGGATGCTTCGAACGGAACTCGTCCATCATCGCCATAATGGAAAGACTAGTCTCATCCTCCGGAGACCAGAACAAAACAAGCGTCGGCTTCGCCGTCGAAGGAAGCTTCACCGTCGCTCCGTCGGCGGACTTCACCTCCAGAGCCGGAGGCACGCGCCCCTCGACCAGATGGGAAAGGCGGTAAACCTCCTCCACGGCCACGGCCTCCACCGTCGAACCTCCGAACGGAGCCTCGGGGCAGCGCAACAAAGCCTCCTTCACATACAGCAGCCTCTGGCTCCTCGCCAACTCCGCCCCGCCGAACACATACTCGCGCTGCTCGGCTTCCGACGACTTGCCCAGCATAACCGCCATCCCCAAGGCCGCGCACCCCTTCGCCCTCGAACTGGAATTCGACAGATAAATCGACTCCAGCACCTTATACATGCGCGCAGACGCCCCCGCACTCAAAGCCGCACAAACATCGGCCGCGGCGGGCGACAGAAAATGAACCTTCTCCATGGCTGCCAGCAAAGCTTCCGCAGCCGCTGCACGCTCCTTCTCGGGCACGACAGCCACCAGAAGATCGGGATTATTCATCCACCACGCCACCGCCGGAAACGCCCACGACTCCTTAAACTCCGCAACGGGAACCGCCTTCCACAACTCCTTCCCCGCCGCCAGCACATCGGGTTGAATCTTCAGCAGCTTCTCCTTATCCGCATCCGAAGAAGCGTGCTCGTAGGCAGTCGTCCAGTCGCTCACCTGGCTATTCCATTTGGCAAGCGCCTGCTTCATCCCCTCCTCGCTGCCGAAAACCTGCATGGAAGAAACCGCCAACGCGCACAACAGAAGTGATGACCAATTCATGCCATCATCCTATCACCATTTCCCGGGTAGTCAAGACGCCACTGCGCCCCGAACCGCCCCCGGCACACACTCCCGCAATATGTGCTTGCCCAACTGTGAAACATCTGTTAACATGGTCGTGCAGGCAGCTGTAGAGTTGCACTGTATCCATGATCCGGCAGGCCTTGTGAAGCTTTTCAACCACCTGCCCTGCCGCCCGGCAGCGCATGAGCCCCTCCCATTCAGAGGAAGAGCGGAGCGCCCGGTCGGCCGACCCATTTCCTGGGCGTGCCCGGATCACCCTCAAGCCAACAAGAGCAACCGCACGGGCCGGCTCTTGCAGGTGAAGCCCCGGCCCATGCAAGAAGAAACCAATATACAATGAGTATACATTCCATCGAATGCGCCGTCGGCGCAACCCCCATCACCATTGAAACAGGCAAAATGGCACGCCTTGCCGACGGAGCCGTCACCGTACGTTGCGGAGACACCGTCATCCTCGTCACCGCCGTCAGCGCCACCAAAATCAAGGAAGGGCAGACATTCTTCCCTCTCTCCGTCGAATACAAGGAAAAAGCGGCAGCAGCGGGCATGTTCCCCGGCGGCTACTTCAAACGTGAAGGCCGTCCTACCGAAAAGGAAATCCTCACCTGCCGCATGACGGACCGCCCCCTTCGCCCCATGTTCCCGAAGGGCTACCTCTACGACACCCAGATCATCGCCATCCTCCTCTCGGCAGACGGTGAAAACGACCCGGACATCCTCAGCATCAACGGCGCATCCGCCGCACTCGTCGTCTCCGACATCCCCTTCGCCGAACCCGTGGGCGCCGTCCGCGTCGGCCGCATCGACGGCCAATTCGTCATCAACCCCACCAACACCGAACGCAAGGACAGCGACCTCGACCTCGTCTACGTCGGCAGCAAAGACCAGGTCATCATGATCGAAGGCGCGGCCAACGAACTCCCGGAAGAAGAATTCATCAAAGCCCTCCACTTCGCACAGGAAAACGTCCGCGTCATCTGTGAAAAACAGGAAGAACTCCGCGCCCTCTGCGGCAAGGAAAAACGCAGCTACGAACTCTGCGTCGCCAAACCCGAACTCCTCGAAATCGGATACGAAATCGCAGGCGACCGCATCGAAGCCGCCATCTACGCCGACTCCAAAGTCGAACGCCAGAAAAAAGTCGGCGCCCTTCGCGACGAAGTCGAAACCGCCATCAAGGCTCGCCACCCCGAAGCCACCGACTTCGACATCGAACAGGTCTTCGAATACATCCAGAAAAAAGCCTTCCGCATCTCCATCATGGAAAAAGGCAAACGCGCCGACGGCCGCCAGCTCAAACAGCTCCGCCCCCTCGTCGCGGAAGTAGGCTGCCTGCCCTCCGTCGTCCACGGCTCCGCCCTCTTTGCCCGCGGCGAAACCATGTCCATGTGCCTCGCCACCCTCGCCCCCGTCGAAGACAAACAATACTTCGACTCCTACACTGGCGGCGAAGATGAAAAACGCTTCATCCTGCACTACAACTTCCCGCCCTTCTCCGTCGGCGACACCGGCCGCTTCGGAGGTCAGAACCGCCGCGAAATCGGCCACGGCGCCCTTGCGGAACGCTCCATCGCCCCCGTCATCCCGGCGGAAGACGAATTCCCGTACGCCATCCGCGTATCCTCGGAAATCATGGAATCCAACGGATCCACCTCCATGGCATCCGTCTGCGCAGGCACCATGTCCCTCCTCCATGCAGGCGTACCTCTCAAGCGCCCCGTCGCCGGCATCTCCGTCGGCCTTGTCACCGTCTTCAACGAACAGAACGAAATGGAACGCCATGAAACCCTGCTCGACATCATCGGCTCCGAAGACTTCTACGGCGACATGGACTTCAAACTCTGCGGCTCCGAAGCAGGCGTCACGGGCTACCAGCTCGACCTCAAGCTCCCGGGCATCCCGCTCTCCATCCTTGAAGAAGCCATCGTCCTCGCCAAAAACGGCCGCACTCAGATCCTCGACACCATGAATGCCGCCATCAGCACCCCGGGAACCATGAGCCCGAATGCCCCGCGCATCGAGTCCACCAGCATCCCGCAGGACCGCATCGGCGAACTCATCGGCCCCGGCGGCAAAAACATCAAAGCCATCCAGGCCGAAACAGGCACCGACATCAACATCGAAGAAGACGGCACCGTACGCATCTACGCCTCCAAACAGGAAGGCCTCGACCGCGCACTCTACCTCATCAAACGCATGTTCCAGGAAATCGAAATCGGTGAACTCTACACCGGTAAAATCGTCTCCACCACCACCTTCGGAGCCTTCATGGAAGTCCTCCCGGGCAAAGACGGACTCATCCACATCTCCGAACTCGCCGAAGGCCGCACGCAGAAAACGGAAGACGTCGTCAACATCGGCGACATCGTCACCGCCAAATGCATCGGCATCGATGAAAAAGGCCGCGTGAAAATGTCCATCCGCGCCGCCCAGCGCGATGCCAAGGCCAAGGACGCCGCAGACGCAGGCATCACCGAATAAACCTGGCCTCACAACCTCATCACCAGCCGCATCCGGATACCGGGTGCGGCTTTTTCATACCGCCTTCGGCCTCCTCCGGCAGCAGCCCAGGCTCCTTCCGTGCAACCTTCTCAGGGCTCCGCCGTCACTCGCCGGAGGCAAGCTCCTTCACAGCCTCGTACACCCCCTTCACCACCCCCGCCATACGCCTGTAATCCAGAGCATCCGCCGTATCGGTCGGTTGATGGTAACTCCTGTTCCGGAAAAAAGCCGTATCCGTCACCATCACGGCTGGCAGCCCCTCCGCCCAATAACTCCTGTGATCCGAAAGATCCAGCCCCAGCCCCACATCCGGCACATTCAGCCTCACCGTCGGCAAAAACTCCGCCAGCTTGCGCTGCACACCCCTCGCCAGCCCGAAACTCCCCCAGTTCCCCACAACAGCTACAAAATCCCCCCGGTCGGGAAACAGCAACCCCATCCCCGGCGCCGGATACGACTGGCTATCGTCCTCATCGGAAAAAAATCCGATCATCTCCAGGCAAACCATCGCCCGCACCGGCACCCCGTCCCTCACCAGAGACCTCGCATGATGCACACTCCCCATATGCTCCGTCGCAAAAAAAGGAGGCTCCTCATTCGCATAAAACACCAGCTCCACCGTACACTCGGGCTTGCACCCCCTCATCATACGGGCAAGCTCCAGCAAACCGGCCACGGCGCTCGCATTATCGTCCGCCCCCGGCGTCTCCCCGCATGAATCGTAATGGGCGCCCACCACCACCCGCTCCGCCCTGCGGCCGGGAAACACCACCTGCACATTCTCATACGTCCTCTCCCCTGCCTTGAACGGCAGCCTCTTCACCTCCCCGCCGCAACCCTCCAGCTCCTTCTCGATATAGCGCAGCACCTTCTCCTGATTCGCCGGGAAACCCACCGACCTCGGATGGCAATCCTCCGATAAAAACCTCACATGCTTCTCCAGCCTCGCGGGCAAACCATCCTTCACCTCAAGCCTGCCGGCATGCTCCGGACCGCTGCATTGGGAAATCATGCAGCCCCCCACAACCAGAGCCGCACACAGCGGCAACACCACACGAACAAGCCAAAAACGCAAAACACGCATGCCCGACACTACCTGAAAAAAGAGCAACTCGTCAAGAGCAAACGCCGAATTGCCATCCATCGTACATTCAACGAGAAAAAAACCGGCTTCAACCAAAATAAAAAGATAAAAAAACACGCACATGTCACAATTTTGAAAAGAAAAATTTGCCTTGAAAAAACGCGAAAATGCGCCCGACTCTACTGCGCCCCCTTCGGATGGCTAAGAAAAATGATAAAAAATATTAATCTTTTACCATAAAATAATTATCATCATAAAAAGACAGAAAAAATATCGCAAAAAAAGGCACAAATGACCACGAAAAGGCAAAAAAAACGAGAAAAGCAATTTTTAAGATTGCATTACGGCCGATACTCATATAGAAATAAGGACGACCTGCTACGAATCTACTATTCATCTTACGCCATGTGGAGCAAAATAACCATCGGATCCATCGTCCTCTTCCTGTTTGGAACCTTTATTTACTGTAAAAATCACCAAGCTCTCGTCAACGGGGAAAGAAGCTACGAACGCCTGCAATGGGAAGCCGTCGAACGAGCGGCAAACAGCATTCCCCGCGAGGCTACGACAAAATCGTATGCCATTCTTCGTCAAACATACTTCGACGAAGAAACACAAAAATACATCGCGGAAACCAATCGTCTGGACGGCGAAACCGCCAAAACCAACGATGAAACGGCTCGCGTAAACACGCAGACCGAAGAAACCAAGGCCCAGTATCAGGAAATCAAGGATGCTCTCGCCACCCTGATGCTCAACGGCCAACAAGCCTCCATCCGGGACATGATCGAAGAAGTCGGCCGCTTGAAGCAGGAAAACGATCGCATCAAGAAGGAAAACGACTACGCCCGTGCTTTGGGCGACAAACTCTCCACCCGCAGCAAGCAACTCAACGAACGCATCCTTGCCGTTGAAAAGAAAGCCTCCGACCAGCGTTCCCGCATCTCCGAACCTGAAGTCGATGCTCGCGTACTCACCTCCGATCCCAGCCTGAACTTCGTCATCATCGACAGCGGAGCCAACAAAGGCATCGTATCGGGTTCCCGCCTTGCAGTCATGCGCGGCAATGAAAAAATCGCCGAGCTCAACGTCACCAGCGTCGAAAGCAACCGAGCCGGAGCCGACATCGTGTACGGCACCCTCCTCGCCGGTGAACGCATCCACGTCGGTGATCGCGTCGTCTCCGTCCGCAAGCAAAAGTAACTTACTCCCAAGATCACTTTACTTCCATGAAAATCTCACAACTCATCACGGTACTTCTTGTCTGCATTCTCGGCGGAGCGGCGATCTACTACTCGCTTGAACAACGCAAGGAATACGACCTCATCGTCGCCTCCCACGGCGGAGGCGAACAAGTGCTGGACGACCAGGCCGGCGGCCTCCGCTCCCTTCGCAAAGAACTCGAAGCCCAGCAGAACAAAGCGGCCGAAGAACGTAAAAAGAGCATCGATGCCAGCAAGGAAGCCAAACGCACGATGCAGGAAAACCGCACTCTTTGCCAAGCAGCCGCCCGCCGCCTCCAAGTCGCTGAAGGCAACCTGGAAGCCGCCAAGGAAGCATTGAAAGCCGAACTTGCCAAAATCAAAGCCATTCAGGACGAAATCGACAAGTACAACGACAAAATGCGCGAATACGGCATCGACATCTCCAGCACGACCAACGTCAAGGAAATGGTCGAACGCATCAAACTTGAAGTCGATCAGGTCAAGCAGGAAAACGCCAACCTCATTGCCGAAAAGGAAGAACTCGACACACTCGTCACCGCAGCCAAAACCAAAACGAGCCGCGAAGAAACCAACCTTTCCGATCTGCAGGACAAACAGGCCGACTACCGCGAAACCCTTCGCAAGAATGAAGACCTCTACTCCATCGCCGCCGTCAACAACCATTGGAACTACGTTGTCGTCAACGTCGGCCAGGACAGCCGCATCGGCCTCGGCCCGGATCACGTCCTCCTCGTCATCCGCGACGGCCAGCCCATTGCCACCCTCAAGGTAACGCGCATCGAAAACGGCCAGGTCATCGCCGACTTCGACCCGAAGAAAATCACACAGGGACTTCGCCTCGAAGTAGGCGACACCGTCATCCGCCGCAAACCTCACGGCTACTAAAGAACCAGGCTCAACCCAACCGCCGGACAAACCATGAAAACGACATTCGCCGCCCTCATCGCCGCCACGGGAATCCTCCTCTGCGCCTCCTGCCAGAGTACCCCGCGCACCGTACCGGACAACGGACGAGTCGTCGTGGAACCGAGAGGAACGGAAGGGAACACGAAACCCTGGAACACCATCCAGAAAGCCGAAGGCGACGCACAACTGGGCCCCTTGTCCAACATGCGCCGATAACGGCCAGAACCACCCAAAACGAAAGCCGCCTCCTCACGAGGCGGCTTTTTTGTCCGCACGACACCACTTGCCATGACCATCAAAGAACGGGCCTCCATCGTCTCAGCCACATTGGCGGAACTCTATCCCGCGCCGGACATCCCCCTGCAGCACAAAGACGCCTACACCCTGCTCATCGCCGTCATGCTCTCCGCCCAATGCACGGATGCACGCGTCAACCTGGTCACGCCCGCCCTCTTTGCCCGCGCATCCACCCCCCGGCAAATGGCGCAGCTCACCCCGGAAGAAGTCAGGCCCTACATTGCCACATGCGGCCTCTCCGAACGCAAAGCCGCCTCCATCGTCGAAACCTCGCGCATCATCGAAGAACGGCATGGCGGCATCGTCCCTTCCTCCTTTGAAGAACTGGAAGCCCTGCCGGGCGTCGGACACAAAACGGCCAGCGTCGTCATGAACCAGGCATACGGTCATCCGGCCTTCCCCGTGGACACGCACATCTATCGCCTTGCGCGGAAATGGAAACTCAGCAAAGGCACCAACGTCGAGCAAGTCGAACGCGACCTGAAAAAACTTTACCCCCGCCGGGAATGGGGAGCCCTTCACTTGCGCATCGTCCTCTACGGCAGGCAGTATTGTCCGGCAAGAGGCTGCGGCGGCACATGCCCGATCTGCTCCGCCCTTAATATTTCCCCATAAAACGCATCTTCACAAAAAATTGACAATAGAAGAAAAACACAGGCAACTCCTGCACATCTTCCATCGCCTTTCCTCCCGGAAACTGCACCATACGCTCCTTTCCTCCGCTTTCTGTCACAAAAGCGTCACAATTGGCTAGAAAAATCAAAAAGCCTGCAAAACATGCTTGTCATCCCGGAAAAATCTGATTAAATGGAATCCGTCATTTTTGCACAAGCAGCATTAAATAACATTATGAAAACAATCCGTCGTTACAGCCGCCGCGCAGTCGCTCTCACCGCAACCGCGACTCTCTTCCTCGCAAACTCCGCCTTTGCTGCAGAGAAAAGCGTCAAATCCAAAAACATGCTCGACCAATGGGTCATTGATGGTGGTTGGACCATGATTCCCCTCATCTTCCTCTTGGCGCTCGTGATTTTTCTGCTTATCTTCAATGCAACAAACCTCAAGCAGGAAAAATACTGCCCGGCCGAACTCAAGGCCAACCTCATGCAGCTGATGAGCGAATGCCGCGTTCGCTCCGCCATTGAAATGGCCGCCAGCAGCCCGACCTACCTCGGCCGCCTTGTCGCCTATGCCCTGCCGAACGTGGACGCCACGCGACCCGAAGACCTCGGCAAGGACGCCATCGAAGACTCCATCGCCGACTTCACCTCCAACGAGCGCAGCACCATGATGAAATACATCAACATGCTCGCCCTCTCCGGCCAGGTCGCTCCGATGCTCGGACTCTTCGGTACGGTGCAGGGGATGGTCGGCGCCTTCGCCATTCTCGCCGAATCCGGTCAGGCCGACCCGACCCAGCTCGCAGGCTCCATCTCCGTGGCGCTTCTCACGACCTTCTGGGGTCTGATCATCGCCATTATCGCCATTCCCTGCTTCTTCTTCCAGAAGGGTATTGCGAATGCCCGCGAAGCCGAATGCGTCAACACGTTGCAGGAAATGGTCAACACCTCCATCAACGTGGTCAACGCTGAAGCCCAGCTTGCCCGCATCCCCGAAGGTCTCGCCTAAATCTCCTCAGGAGGGTGAAAACCGCCACTCCTGTTCGACCTGAAAACCGGACAGGAGGAACACTAATAGGAACAAAACTATGGGAAAAAAAGCACTAAAGGCCGCTGACGATACAGAAGCCAGCGTCGACATGTCGCCCATGATTGACTGTTGTTTCCTTCTCCTCATCTTCTTCGTGGTCAATGCTACAGCCATCACCGTCAAAAAAGACAAGAATGTCAAGATGCCGACGGCAGTAGCCTCCGATGAACTCAAGAAAGCCAATGGCCTGATCGTTGTCAACGTCTTCAATCCGGACAAGATGAAAGACAGCAGCTATCCGGCAGGCACCATCTGGGCATCGGACGAACGCAAGGGATTCTCCAATGAAGCGGAACTTGAGGAATACCTCAAAACCCGCAAGGAAGAACTGGAAAAAAAGAAAAACGAGAAGGGACAGGAATTCGAAGAAGTCCGGCTCTACATTCGCGGTGACGCGACCGCCCCGTACAAATATACCAACAAGGTCATTACGGCGGCAGGCAAGAACGGTATCACCAACATCGTCTTCGGAGCTCTGCCCACCAAATAAACCGATCATCAATCATCATGGCAAGACATAAAAAATTCGAAGCTCCGCCCGAAGAGGATCCCGTGTTGGATATCTCCTCGCTGATTGACTGCTGTTTCCTTCTCCTCATCTACTTCCTCGTAGCAACGACCATCGTGCAGGAACGGAAGCTGGATATCGAAATACCGGCAACTCAACCAAACAGCGTAACGCCGCCCAAACTCCAGCCGGGCAACATCAAGATTCTGGCTGACGGCTCCATCGAATGGGGCAAGGGCGACACCAAGCTTCAGGTCGGGCCACCCGATCCCGGTTACGATCCCGAGAAACAAAAACAGCAATACTCGGAAATCCGCCGTTGTCCGCAACTCGTCGAACAGCTGAAGGAACTGAAATCCACGGCCGATGCTGCTGGCGGCGAAGCCAAGGCCATCGTCCTCCTGAATGCAGATCCGAATTCGAAACATCAACGTCTCATGGACGTCATGGCAGCTTTGACTGAAGCCGGCATCAAGTCGGTCGGCCTCAACAAAGTCGCCGACGAAGCTAACTAATGTAAAACAATGACACAGGGAGGGGAGGGTTTGATCCCTGATCAAGCTCTCCCCTTTCAGTCGAAACCTCCCGGCTACCTCTCCGAAATACCCTCTCCCCACCGAAACGCCCATTCATCTTCACTCCGGTCAAGACAACTTCCAACACGTCAACAACCATGACAGCTACTTCCCCTGCCATTCCGGTCTGCATGCTTCCGGCGGCTACTGCCGGAGCCGGGGAAAAAACAGCTTGCTTCCGCCATCCGTCCAACCTGCATGCAGATACGGCACCATGCCGGATTTTCGCCCGGCAGACGGAACTGCCCGTTTCCCGGATTTCCGGCACCGTTTCATCCTTCGAGAAAATCCGCTTCACTGAAAACCTTCCATCCGGCATGATTCATCCTTCAGCCACATACGCCGATCTCCACCAGGCTGCAGCCGCGTAACCCACCTTCCCCTGCCCCATTCAAACCTTTCTTTCAACTTCAATCAACCACACACAATCATGACAATGCACACACTAGCCTCCGCTTCTGCCGTACTTGCGATTGCAGCCGCCATGGCGCCCATGGTCTGTCAGGCGCAAGCCCCCGGCAACTACCAGCAAACCGTCGTCAAACTCATCGAAGCCAGAAACTGGACCAAGGCTCTGGAAGAAATCGACAAGTGCATCCAAGCATTCTCTCCCGGCACTCGTCTTTACACCCAATTCGGCAACCAGCTCGGCTGGTTCTACTACAAAAAAGGCGAATGCCTGCTCAACATCGGCCAGGGTGACCAGGTGAACTACGATGGCGCTCTCGAAGCTTTCGAAAAATGCGCCGAAGACAAAGAATTCAGCGATATCGTCAAAAACCCCTTCCGCTTCCTCGCCCTCTACAAAATGGGGGAAACCGAGTTCAAGCGCGGCAACTATGAAGACGCCCTGAAATTCTTCACCGAGTACCTCAACCGCAAGGGACAACGCCCCAAGGCCGAACTCGATGCCAACCCGCAGCCCATCGTGCACAACCTCATGTCGCAGTGCTACATCTCCAAGGAAACGCCCGACATTGAGAAAGGCATGGAGT
Source organism: Neoakkermansia glycaniphila (assembly GCF_001683795.1). GTDB lineage: Bacteria > Verrucomicrobiota > Verrucomicrobiia > Verrucomicrobiales > Akkermansiaceae > Akkermansia > Akkermansia glycaniphila. Next base: position 128,397 of record NZ_LIGX01000041.1, on the reverse strand, counting down.
ATCTGCGCAAATCAATGGCCACCAAGGGTGAACCCATCCCTGACAACTACGTCGTCGGAGGCGTCAACAACCTGGTCAAAACGGCCATGCGCATCGATCGTCCGGAAGTAGCCTTCAATGTACTCAGCGAACATCCCGAAGTGCTTGACCTCGGCGCAACGCGCATCGCCATGTACGTACCCGCCATCCTCAACCTCGCCGTCGAAGCAGGCAACAAGGGGCGCGAAGCCGCACAGGCCAATGACATGAAGAAGGCGAACAACTACAACCGACTCGCCCTCCTCATGTACGGATTCATTCCCACCATGCAGGAAATCAAGGGCGAAATATCCGGCATCACGAAAAGCCTCGGCGCCCTCAAGGCTCCCATCAGGGACGGCGGCGCACGCTACAACGTCGACCAGCTCCAGAACACGCTCAAGAAGTACGACGAATGGATCGCCGGCAAGAAAATCTTCGATGCCTTCAGCCTCGCCGGCACGGCCAACATCTATCAGGGCTACGGCTCCATGCGCACCGCCCGCGCCGCCTACGAACTGCTGGAAGACCGCTACAACCAGATGGAAGACCGCGAAACCTACCTCTTCCAGCTGGCGATGACGACATACCAGATCGATCCCACTCGTGGCGAAGTCATCATCAACAAGCACATGAAGGACTTCCCCGAGTCCAAGTTCAAGAAGGACCTCAGCGCCTTCTCGCTTGAACGCCTCATCACCGACAGGAAATTTGCGGAAGCGCTCGAACAGGCCGGCAAGGTACTCGCGCAGCTGCAAGGCGACACAAAGAACCCGCACTACGCCATGGCCGCCTATGTGCAAATTGCCGCCAACTTCCAGCTCGGACAGGAAAACCGGAAATACTTCGCCAACCTCATCGAACCGGCCAAAGCCTTCCTGAAGGATTTCCCGGACCACCCGAACTACAGCAAGCCTGCCCTGTTCTTCCTGGGTTCCGCCGAAAGCCGCACCGGATACATCGAGGACGCCATCAAGACCTTGAACTCCTTCATGGAGAAATACCCGACCACCGATCCCAAGGATCCGTACATGCCCAACGTCCTCTTCGATCAGGTGTATAACTACTACATCCACGGTCAGGAAGGAGACAAGGCCAAATCCCTCGAATTCTGCGACCGCATCATCGAATCGTACCCCGACCATGCCGTCATGGCCCCGGCTCTCCTGATGAAAGGCAACCTGCTGGTGCAGCCTGAAAAGGGCGATCCCGACGTTCCCGGCGCACTGGACGCCTACCAGAAGAGCTATGAAGCCGCCATCGCCAAAAAGAACAAGGCGACCGCCGGTGAAGCCCTCTACAACCTCGCTTCCTACACGAACGACCTTAAGCCGGCCGAAGGCACCAAGCCCGAAGACGATGCCGCCGCCAAGAAGGCCAAGATTCAGGAATACAGCAGCAAGTTCTGGGCCGAATGCGACATGGAAGGACACCCGTTCTCCCTTCAAATGGGCGTCATCGACCTTCAGCTCAACAACAAGGACAAGGCCGCCTTCGACAAGGCGATCAAGCACCTTCAGGAGCTGATCGTCCGCGAAGCCAACATCGCCCAGAAGCAGAACCGCATCAACCCGCAGGTGGAACGCGCCGTCGGCAGCTACACCAAGGAACTCATCGAAAGCTACAAGACCTTCCAGGACGGCAAGGAACTCTCCGCCGACGAAGTCAAGCAGCACTTCGACAACTTCCCGGGCGTTTCGCGCGACAACAAGACCCTGCGTTCCATCCTGATGATGGCAGTCATCGGCGAATACGAAAACATGCGCAGCAACCTCGCACGTCCCAAGGACATGAAGGACAAGCAGGCTGTCGATAAATACAACAACGATCGCCAGAAACTGACTCAGGCCGTTGACCGCAGCCTCTTCGTCATGCGCGACGAGTTCAAACCCGCCGACTTGACGGACTACGCCTGCACATGGGTAGGCGACAAGCTCATCGCCGGGGTCGAAAGCTCGCCCAACCGCTCCGCCAAGGAGCAGGATCGCCTGGACGCCATCACCTACTACCAGAAAGTGGCCGACAACAAGAATTCCGAATTCCGCGCACAGGCCTCTCTCGGCCTGGCCCGCGCCTACGGCCTCAGCAGCAGCGCAAGCGATGTGGCCAAGGGAGTGGAAATGATGCAGCAGGCTCTCGAAAATGCCCGCAAGCAGGAAGTGCCGGACCGCCGGGCCATCGGCGAAGTACAGTCCACGCTTGTCAAGCTCCTGCTCCAAAAAGGCAGCTACAAGGAAGCGCTCACCGAAGCGCAGGATTACCTGACCTCCGACCGGAACAACGTTCCCATGAGCAACATGCAGGCTGAAGCCTACGAAGGCCTCGGCGACCTCGACAATGCCATCCTGACCTACGCCAACCTCTACAATACCAATATTGCCCGCGTCAGCGTCTCGGCACCGGCCTGCGAAAAAGCCATGATCCTCGCATGGAAGCGCAACAAGCCGGCTTCGGGAACTACCAAGTCCGACAAACTGTTCGCCTACGACCTCGGCGAAGGCTTCATCCGCAAGATGAAAGGCAACTTCGACATGATGTCCGGCGACGACCAGGATAAGTTCCGCGCCGTCGAAAAACTCGTCGAACAGTACCGTTCCGACTCCTCCGTCCAGAGCGAAGCCAAGGAACGCCGCCGTATCAACGCCGAGCTGGAACGCAACAAGAACCGCTAAGAATATCCTACCTCAAGTACGATCATGAACACACTGAAAGGTATCATCCTGACACTCGCCGCCACCTGCAGCCTCTCCCAGGCCCAGCAGGCGGGAATCCCCGCCCTCATTCAGGGCAGAAACATCCCGGGCGGCCAATATCTGATCACCGGCGTTTCCGGCAAAAACAACTTCACGGCCGTGCAGATGCGCAACGGCAATGCCGTCGGCAGCCCGATCGGCGGCCGCATCAGCGATTGCACGACGTTCTACATCTCGACGCCGAAGTCCTTTGCCGAAGCCGTGGATGCTTTCCGTGCCGGAAAGCTCCAGCAGGCCCAGCAGGGCTTCGCCAAAGTCAAAACAGCCTATAAAATCGTCCAGTCCATCCCCGGCAACCTGAGCGTCCGCTCCGCCCTGCTGGAAATCGACTCCGCGATCCGCCTGAAGGACTGGGCCGCCGTCAAGGCTCTCGCCGCCGCTCTTCCGAACGCCGACCTGACGCCCGAAAACAAGCTGCATGCCCAAGTCGCCGAATTGCTCGGCAACATTGCCGACAAGCAGTGGGACGCCATCATCGAAAACGGCAACAAGATCCTGAGCAGCAACAAAAACAACTTGACGCTGACTGAACTTGGCTGGCTTCAATACGCCATGGGCCGCGCCTATCAGGGCCAGCTCGGCGATTCACCCGATCTGAGCAACCGCGACAACGTCGTCAAGGCCAATGCAGCCATTGACGCCTACAGCACCACGATCGCCGCCTCCCACGGCAGCTACATGGAGCTCCCCGCTGAAGCCATGGGTCGTGCAGCCATCATCCTGAGCCTCCTGCCGGAAGCGGCCGCCTACATCGAAAAGCACGGTAACAATACCCCGATGGAAAGCGACAAGAAAAAAGCTCCGCAAGCCATCAAGGATGCCGCGGCTCTGGCCTACATCTATCTCAATGTAGTCTCGCCCGGTTCCAGGAACGACAAGCTGAACCAGCTTGCCCAGTATTACTACAACTCTCTGGAAAAACAGAAGGGCGCCGCCGCTCCGGCAGCAGCCCCTGCGGCCGAGGCCAAGCCTGCCGATAAACCGGCTGACAAACCTGCCGACAAGCCGGAAGCCAAGAAGTAACGAGCGGCACCATCATTCCCTCAAGGGCATCCCTTCGCGGATGCCCTTTCTTTTACAAACACTTTCAACAGCCGATACACTCCACCCATGATCGATATGCTCGTGCGCCTGTACGACCTTCCGGATGTAAGCGATCTGCGCTCGCATCTCAAGGAAGACGGCATCCTCATTCGCCGCGCCGCACCTTACGAACGCCATCTCGTCGCCGACTGGATCGGCGCCCATTTCAGCCCGAAATGGGTCAGCGAATTCAAAATCGCCATGAGCCGGCAGCCCGCTGCCTGCATCATCGCCACCCGCGACAAAACCGTTCTTGGCTTTGCCTGCTACGACGTCACGGCCAAAGGATTCCTCGGGCCGATGGGAGTCGGCGCGGATACCCGGCAGCACGGACTCGGCAAAGCCCTGCTCGTCACTGCCCTGGAAAATCTTTACGCGCAGGGATACGCCTATGCCGTGATCGGCGGCGTGGGCCCGCAGGAGTTCTATGCGAAATGCGTCGGCGCCACGCCTATCGAAGGAAGTACACCGGGCATTTACACGGACATTCTGCCCGAACCGTCCCGGTAAATGCGCAGGCGCCCGCTCACGCTTCCCTTACGCCGTAGCGCAGCACCGTCTTCCACTTGGACGGCTCCGTCTTCCTCGGGTCAGACAAATAAATCTCACGGTGCCGAGAGGAAGTACGAATCAATCCTTCTTCCGCGCAGAAAGCATCCATCGCGGCGAAACTTGCCGGTTCGTCATCATACGGGCCGGTATGCATCATCTGCACGCACAGCCCTTCATCCACCGTATCGAAGACGGCTTCCCCCAGGCGCGGCAGCTTCTTCTTCGCCGCCACCATTTCCATGACCTGCTCCACCAGGCCCTGCGTCACGAATGCAGGCTGGCGAATCATGGCCGTGTACACAAAGTCCTTGCCGGCCAATGAAGCCGCAGAACCATCTTCCGGGTTCACCCACGTCGCTTCAAGGGGATAAACTGCATATTCGACATACCCTTCAGGCACGATGCCCTTTTTCGGCAACATGCGGATGCCGTACGACAGGGCGTACAGAATCTCCACACAAGAGGCAAACTCCGGGCCGTTCGGATCGCCGCGCCCTTCCATCATCAAGAAAGAGCAGGGAGGCACGTCGATCCGCGCTGGTCGGCAGGAAGGCAGATACAAGGCCTTCTCCGCCTTTCTCCATTCGTATTTCCCCGGCATGGCGCGATGCTTACAGGGTTTTCCACTCCTGCGCTGCCAGCAGCTCGTCGAACCCGAGTCCCGTACCACCCGGCAGGTTGATGGACGGATAGATCGCCGCGCCCAGAACTTCCGAAAAATCGTTCATTCGGTATACGTGGTGAGTCACAAGGCCGCACAGGGGCACATCCTTCGGATCCTTGCCGTGGTAGTAGCGGGCGGCGCACCATGCGGCCCAGAGCTGGCCCAGCGGGTGATCCATGTAAGAGGTGAAGACGGGCACGCCTTCCGTCGTGCGGTCGCGGGCGGGCTTGACGACGCGGATCATCGGCTTGCTCGTGCAGCAGGGCACGCCGCAGGTTGCATCGGGAGAGCCGATATCGTAACCCAGCGGAAGGCCGGCATCCTGCAGCATCTGCCACGATTCCACCGTATAGGGGCACGGATCTTCAATGAAGTCGATACGCTTGCGCATTGCTTCCGGCAGCATGTCCCAGAATTCGAGCGAACCTTCCGGCGTCAACGTCGCGTTGAAATCGAGGCGCCACTTCCATTCGGGCACCATCGCAGCCAGGTTCATCAGCTTCTCGATCGTCGCCGGAAGATTCGGCAAAAGCTTCAATTTGCCCGTACGGAAGCCGCGCTGGTGCAGGGTGTGCACCATAAAGGGAGTCGCGCTCACGGGCAAAGTCGCATGGCTGAGCGGCACCGTATAGCCGTCGAACATGTTCACCTTCTTCGCACGGGCCTCGCCGTCCAGCATCGCGCATTTCAACGCGCGGGCTCCGAGGCGCAGCGGCTTGCCGTCGCGGATCGCATCCAGCTCCTCGTCCAGCGTCGGGTCTCCCAGCTCCGGCCATGTCTGGAGGCAGCCATAACCGCCTTCATCGTTCCGCAACAGCACGCCATGCCGGGGTTGCGCCGCAGAGCGCGCACTCAGGGCTCCGCAAGGAACCAATGTGTAAGGAGAATAGAACATAGCCCTATTGAACCACACCTGCCGCACTCCGTCACGCAGAAATTGCGACAAACCGCCTTCCTCCGCCTCTCTACCTTCTGTAAGACACAGAAGAAGAAGAAGAGTGTGACTTCACCACTTGACGGAAAGCGAAAATCAGGCCATCCTATGCGGTAGATATGGGCAAGACATTATATCAAAAAGTCTGGGACGCGCACAAAGTCGGCATCCTGCCGGACGGGCGCACGCAACTCTTCATTGCGACGCATTTCATGCACGAAGTCACCTCTCCGCAGGCCTTCGGCATGCTCCGCGATCTCGGGCTCAAAGTCATCCACCCCGAACGTACATTCGCCACGGTGGACCATATCATCCCGACCGACGACCAGTCCGAACCCCTCGCCGACGAACGCGCGGAAGCCATGCTCCGCGAAATCCGCAAAAACTGCGCTGAAAACGGCATCCGCATGTTCGACATGCCTTCAGGCCTTCAGGGCATCGTCCACATGGTCGGCCCCGAGCTCGGCATCACCCAGCCCGGCATGACCATCGTCTGCGGCGATTCCCACACCGCCACCCACGGCGCGTTCGGCTCCATCGCCATGGGCATCGGCACCACGCAGGTGCGCGACGTACTGGCTACGCAGACACTCGCGCAGACCCCCCTGAAAGTCCGCAACGTACGGGTCGAAGGCAAACTGCGGCCCGGCGTCACCGCCAAGGACGTGGCCCTCCACATCATCGGCCTGCTCGGCGCCAACGGCGGACTCGGCTACGCCTACGAATTCGGCGGCTCCACCATCGACGCCATGAGCATGGACGAACGCCTCACTCTCTGCAACCTCGCCATCGAAGGCGCAGCGCGCTGCGGCTACATCAACCCGGACGAAACCACCTTCGAATACATCAAGGGCCGCCTCTTCGCCCCCACCGGCCAGGCATGGGATGAAGCCGTCGCCCGCTGGAAGAGCTTCGCTTCCGATCCGGACGCCGTTTACGACGACATCGTCACCATCTCTGCGGAAGACATCGCACCCACCGTTACCTGGGGCATCTCTCCCGACCAGAACATCGGCATCGACCAAACCGTTCCCTCCCCGGACGATGCAGCCAATGCCGACACGCGCAAAGCCACCGTCGAAGCCCTCCAGTACATGAAGCTCGAACCCGGCAGCCGCATCAAGGGCCTCCCGGTGCAGGTCTGCTTCATCGGCTCCTGCACCAACGGGCGCATCTCCGACTTCCGCACCGTCGCCCACTACATCAAGGGCCGCAAAGTCGCCCCCGGCATCAAGGCGCTCGCCGTACCGGGTTCGCAAATGACCGCCAAGCAATGCGAAGAGGAAGGCATCGCCGACATCTTCCGCGAAGCGGGCTTCGAATGGCGCCTCGCCGGATGTTCCATGTGCCTTGCCATGAACCCCGACAAACTCGTCGGCGACCAGGTTTGCGCCAGCTCGTCGAACCGCAACTTCAAGGGCCGCCAGGGCAGCCCCACAGGCCGCACCCTGCTCATGAGCCCCGTCATGGTAGCCGCCGCCGCACTCACAGGCAAAGTCTCGGATGCACGCGAAATCTTCAACATTCACTAACAGGAACACCACAAACAAATTATGGCACTCAACCCCGTCAACACCATTACCGGCACCGCAGTACCCGTGCCCGGAGCGGATATGGACACCGACCGCATCATCCCCGCCCGCTTCCTGAAGTGCATCACCTTCGACGAACTTGCCGGAACCATGTTCTGGGACGAACGCTTCAATGCAGACGGCTCCTCCAAGGGCCATCCCATCGACGATCCCCGCTTCAAGGGAGCATCCATCATCCTCGGCGGTGAAAACTTCGGTTGCGGCTCGTCTCGCGAACACGCACCCCAAGCCATCAAACGCTCGGGTATCAAAGCTGTCGTCGCAGAAACCTTCGCCGAAATCTTCTTCGGCAACAGCACGGGCATCGGCCTCCCCTGCGTACGAGCCTCCTGCGAAGACATCAACCGCGTCACCGCCTGGACGGAACAGGCCCCGGCCACCGTCTGGACGCTCGATCTGAACAGCATGCAGCTCTCTTCTGAACTCGGCAGCATCCCCGTCTCCATGCCGGAGGAACCGCGCGAAGCCCTCACACAGGGCCGTTGGGACGCCGTCGTCGAGCTCATGGGAGCTCCGGAAGCCGTCGAAGCCCTCGCCGCCAAACTCCCGGTCCCGACAGCACATTAATCCCCCTCAACCCCAACTACCCATGCTCTCCGACATTACCCACATCATCAAAAGCGGCATCGTGGACAACACCACGCCCGGCACCGTCACCCTCACCCTTACCTGTGTGGGAATGGAGGAACCTCTCGTCTTCACTCTGGAAGGAGACTGCCTGCGGGACCTCGCCGGGTGCCGCCTCGAATTCTCCAACCCCCTCCATACCGGCATCCTGCGAGACAAGGAACAAACCTTCCTCGAAATCATCCGCCAGCGCGGCGAATACCTGTGCCTCGGAGACTTCACCGCCTCCCGCCGCCTCTGCGACCTCGACAACAAACGCGCCCGCCACAACCTCCTCTCGCTCGAAATCTTCGACATCGACGGAGGGCGAATCCTCATCGAATCCTCATCCATGGAACTCACCATCGGCGAACACCGGTGGCAGATGGAGCCCACGGACGAATACGCCCAGATCATGAGCAATCAGGACATGTACAGAAGCCATGTCCAGCAATTCATCAACTCCTACACGGGCATCCTTGACGACGAAAACGACCCCCTGCCCTCCATCCCGTGGGACGGAAGACTCCGACGCGCCGAAGCCGCCGCCGTCATCTACCCCTCCGTCCACGACAAATACCGGCAGGAAGCCGACGGCCTCGTCCGCGAATCCTATGTCCTGAACCGCACCGACCGGCTGGCCGAACTCGCCCGCGACGAAGAAACGGGGCGGCCGACGGAATCCAACTTCTTCCACAATGCCGGAGTCCTCGACTTCCTGCTCCCGGGCGAAGTGGACGCCGTCCGCGAAGCCATGCGCCACCCCGTCTTCGAAAGCCTCTCGAACCTCACGCAGGAAATCCAGACCACCCTGCAAACCATGCTCGAAGACTCCGAAAACGGCGACCGCGAACCCAACCCGACCGTCAGCGAAATCATGCGGGTACACGGCTTCATCGTCCCGCACGTCCTTGCCACCATCCTACAATCGCAGGAAAACATCATCGACCCGCCCGTCCTCACGCACCGCATCGAGGCCCTGCTCCGCCGCATCCAGAAAGACATCCGCCTGTTGCACCAGATCCCGGCGGAAACCTCGCACCAGATCATCCTGCTGGCCGAAGACCTCATGCGCCAGCTCACCGACTTCGGCTACAGCTTCTGCAAAAAAAGCTGATGCGCCGCCACGGCCCGGCCTCAGCGTAAAAAGCTTCTTTTTTCAGGCATGCAAGTATTCACCCTTGCTTTCCTCGCCGCCTTTTGGGAGAATCTGGCGACTTCCGACCTCCAGGCAAAGCGATGACATCCTGCACCAATACACCCCTCGGAGATGGCAGGCGAGTACTCGTCACCATAGCCGCCGCTTTTATCGTCTTCGCCGGACTGCAGGCCGCCCGGGACATCATCGTCCCCATCATCCTCGCCAGCTTCCTGGCCATTGCCAGCTACCCCATCACCGTCAGCCTCCGCAAATACCTGCACTTTCCCCACTGGCTGGCCGTCTGCTTCACCGTCCTTGTGGACTTCGGCTTCCTCATCGGCCTCGGCTTCCTCATCAACTTCCTTGCCAAAGACCTCAGCATTGAAGTCCAGACCACCTACCAGCCGCTCTTCGAGACCAAATACAATGACCTCATGCTCTTCCTGAGCGACCACGGGCTCGACACCTTCGTTCAGGAAAAACTCGGCTCCGCGCAGGACATCCTCAGCGCCGGAGTCATCATGAGCATCACCACCGCCATCATGGGCAAGGCTCTGGGCTTCATCGCCATCACCACCCTCGTCCTCATCCTGATGACCTTCTTCCTCGGTGAAGCGCCCCGCTTCCGCAGCAACGTCGACAAAATCACCGCCTCGCGCGGCTGCCCGAACATCCGGAAATTCGCCGATGCGTTGCAAGGCATCCAGCGCTACCTCGTCATCAAAACCCTCATCAGCCTCACCACGGGCATCCTCGCCTGGGGCCTCTGCAAATACATGGATGTAGGCTTCGCGCTGCTCTGGGGCATCGTCGCCTTCGCTCTCAACTTCATCCCCACCTTCGGCTCCATCGTAGCCGCCATACCGCCCATCCTCCTCGCTCTGCTGATCGGAGGCATCTCGGATGCCGTCATCGTCGCCTTCGGCTACATCGTCATCAACTTCATGCTCGGCAACGGCATCGAACCCCTCCTTCTCGGCAAGCAATTCGGCATCGCCACCAGCGTCGTCCTCCTCTCCGTCATCCTGTGGGGCTGGATCTGGGGGCCCATCGGCATGCTTCTCGCCGTCCCCATCTCCGTACTCGTCAAACTGGCGCTCGAAAACTCGAAAGACCTCAAGTGGATTGCCATGATGATCGACAACCCTCCCACAACCATCCCGCTACCCAAAATCCCCCCCTACACAGCCGATCCCGGCAACGGACCGGACAAAGGCCCACACAAGAGCTAAAAAACAGAACATGCATACATTCAGCTACAAAAACGGCACGCTGTACTGCGAAAACACGCCCCTGTGCGACATAGCGGAAGCCGTAGGCACGCCGACATACGTTTACAGCAAACAGACCATTCTGGACCACTTCAAGGGATTGCAGCAGGCGCTCTCTCCGCTCGACTCTGAAGTATCCTATGCCGTCAAAGCATGTTCAAACCTCGCCATTCTCAACCTCATGGCCCGCGAAGGCGCAGGCTTCGACATCGTCTCGGGCGGTGAACTCTGGCGCGTCGTCCAGGCCGGAGGCGATCCCCGCAGGTGCACCTATGCCGGAGTCGGCAAAACACCCGAAGAAATCCGCTACGCGCTTGAACAGGAAATCTACTGCTTCAACGTCGAATCCGAAGCGGAACTCCGCGCCATCGACGAAATCGCCGGAAGCATGGGCATCAAGGCCCCTGTCGCCGTCCGGGTCAACCCCAACATCGAGGCAGGCACCCACAAATACATCACCACCGGCAAATCGGAAAACAAATTCGGCGTGGATTTCGACCGCATCGAAGCCCTCTACGCCCTCATCGACGAACAAATGCCGAATCTGGAAATCAAAGGCCTCCAGATGCACATCGGTTCCCAGCTCACGCAGGTCAAACCCTTCATCGAAGCCGTCGCCAAAGTCGCTCCGCTCGCCGCTCGCCTCAAGGAACGCTACGGCATCCGCTTCTTCTCCATCGGAGGAGGCATCGGCATCGTGTACGACGGCGCACTGGCCTCCGGCAGCCCCGACTGGTGGGAACACAACCACCAGCTCACCATCGACGCTTATGCCGACTCCCTCGTCCCTCTCCTCCAGCCGCTCGGCCTCCGCATCCTTGTCGAACCGGGCCGGGTCATCGTCGGCAACGCGGGCGTCATGCTCACCCAGTGCCTCTACGAGAAAAAAGGCGACGCCAAAACCTTCAAAATCGTCGATGCCGGCATGAACGACCTCATCCGCCCCGCACTCTACGAAGGTCATCACGAAATCTGGCCCCTGCAGCAGCACGACGATCAAGACACCGTCGTGGCCGACATCGTGGGCCCCATCTGCGAATCCGGCGACTTCCTTGCGCAGAACCGCACCGTCGCCGACGTCCAGCAGGGCGAATACCTCGCCGTCTTCTCCGCCGGAGCCTACGGCTTCTCCATGTCCTCCAACTACAACTCCCGGCCCATGGCCGCCGAAGTCCTCGTGGACGGCAGTAACTGGACCGTCATTCGCAGCCGCCAGAGCCTCGAAGACCTCGTCCGCGGCGAAATCATCCCCGAATAACATCCCGTTTCCGCTGGCAGGCCCACTCCGCCGCACCGACGAGCGGCCTGCCCGCACAACCCAAACAAAAACACAAAACCATGCCAGTAGCAACAAGTGCTCAATACAGCAACATGCTCGACACGGCCAAGAAGGAAGGCTACGCCTACCCCGCCGTGAACGTCACCACCATCGAAGTCATCAACGGCGCCCTCCGCGCCTTTGCCGACGCCAAGAGCGACGGCATCATCCAGGTCTCCCTCGGCGGCGGCAAATTCGCCTCCGGCACCCGCGTCGGCAGCTCCGCCATCGGCGCCATCGTCCTTGCCGAAGCCACGCACCGCCTCGCCAAGGAATACAACGTCCTCGTCGGCCTCCACACGGACCATTGCCAGCCCGAACATGTGGACACCTTCCTGCGCCCGCTCATCGCCGAATCCAAGCGCCGCGTCGATGCCGGTGAACAGCCGCTCTTCAACTCCCACATGCTTGATGCCTCCACCCTTCCCATGGCGGAAAACCTCGCCCTCTCGAAGGAGCTCCTCAAGGATTGCGCCGCTGCCGGCATCATCCTCGAAATCGAAATCGGCGTCGTCGGCGGTGAAGAAGACGGCGTAGACAACTCCGGCCACCATGCCGACAAGCTCTACACCTCCCCGGAAGACATGCTCCAGACCTACGAATCCCTGAACGGCATCGGCAAGTTCATGCTCGCCGCCACCTTCGGCAACGTCCACGGCGTCTACAAACCCGGCGCTGTCAAACTCGAACCCAAGATCCTCCGCGACGGCCAGAAAGTCGTCACCGACAAATACGGCGCGGATGCAGCCATGCTCCTCGTCTTCCACGGCGGTTCCGGATCCGACCTCTGCGACATCCGCGAAGCCATCTCCTACGGCGTCGTCAAGATGAACATCGACACCGACACCCAGTACGCCTTCTCCAAGCCGATCACCTTGCACGTATGCAAGCACATCGACGGCATGCTCAAGGTGGACGGCGAAGTGGGCGACAAGAAAGCCTACGACCCCCGCACCTACCTCAAGCTCGGTGAAGAAGGCCTCGCAGCCCGCCTTGTCGAAGCCGCCCAGGACCTCCTTTCCGAAGGCAAAACCCTTTGCGGCAAAATCTGATCCGGCATCCGGATTCACATCCCTTCAAGCCCTGCAGGCACTTCCTGCAGGGCTTTTTCGTGCCTGTTGCCGCGAAATTCCCTTCGTAAACAATGATAGACAGGCCCTGCATGCATAATCTTCTTGCCATGCCGTACCAATTCGTTACACTTGTTCCATGAGACTTTCCATGTATCTCAGCGTTGTTTGCACCCTCGGCATGGCCGCACTTCCGGCCATGGCCGAAAATCCGGCAGAGCCCGGAAAGGACAAGACCGAAACGCCGGCCGCCCAACCGACGACCCTCAGCCCCGACGGACTTCCGGCGGAATGGCTGCAAGGCACGCCGGTCAAAAACTGGGAACCGGGCAAAACCTATCTTCTCGAATTCTGGGCCACATGGTGCGGCCCGTGCCTCGCCCAGATCCCGCATTTGAACGAACTCCATCAAGAAATGCCGGACAGCGACACCTTCCAAATCGTCGGCATCAACGTCTTCGACAAATCGACGCCCAAAGTTCTGAAAAACTTCCTCGCCAACCGCAAATCCTCCCCGACCTACACGATCGGAGCCGACACGAAAGGACAATCCGCCGCCCTTTGGCTGAAACCGCTCGGCGTAGACGGCATTCCGTTCTCCATGATCGTCAAGGATGGAAAAATCCTCTGGAAGGGCCACCCCAACCAGCTCAACAAAGAACTCATTCAAAACATCATCGACGGCAAGCCTGCACCTCGGCCACGCGACACGTCCGAGGAACAACGGGCGTTTCGAGCCACCGCGCAGAGCATCGCCCAGGCCTATGCCGATGGCGATTATCAGTCCGGTGAACAGAAATTGAATGAAGCTCTGAAACAAAAAGACCTCTCGGACGACAACAAACTGATGTTGCTCAGAATCCCCTTCACCCAGCTTCTGCAAGCCGGACAGTACGACATGGTTCGTACGGCTCTCGACCGCATTCCTCAGGAACTGCCCGAAAATCCTTACGCCTTGATGAACTATGCTCATATGATCATCACGACCTATGAAATTCCTACCGACAAGAAAAACCTCAAGGGAGCGGAGGAAGCCATTCTGAAAGCCACGGCATTACAGAAAGCCAGCGCCAAAAAAAACTATTCCGCTTCTCTCGAATGGAGCCGCATCGCCGAAGCCCGCTTGCTGTCGGGAGACCGGAAGGGAGCCATCGAAGCCCAGGAAGAAGCCGTCCGCCAGCTTCCTCTCTATCAACACCGCAACAATCTGACCAAATAACATCATGAAAACCCATTTCCTGCCGCTCTTCATGCTGGCGGCTTTCAACGCAACAACCGCCCTCGCCGCCGATGCACCCGCAGCATCGGAACAGGCCGAAGCGGCTCCTTCCATTCCTCCCATCGGCTTCAGCAACTTCGTACAGGCCATCAAACAGGGAGAATGGCTCGCGAACGCTCCCGCAACCGAAATCGGCCCGAACGACCTCGTCATTGTGGACTTCTGGATACCTCCCACACTGGGGCCTTCCGAATTCAAGGCGGAAAAACGGGGCCCAGCAGGAAACGTCAAAAACTTCCTGCCCAAAGACGCCCGGAACATCAAAACGATCGTCATGGTGCCACCCGTCAACAATCTGAAAAAGGAAAGAGTCCTCCAGTCGCTCGCCAATCCGCGGCATGCGACCGAATTTCCCGTCCTTTGGGATGGAGACTTGAAACTCTGGCAATATATCCTGCAAGGCGAATCATTGAAATCCATGCCCTTTGCCGCCGTCTTCAAAAACGGCGAACTCATGTGGAGCGGCGAAAGCGCCCATTTGCCGTCATGGCTTCTGGTCGAAGGCGTCAAGGAGAACTTCACAGCCAAGGACGCTCAAGAGCGAACCCAGCAAGACAAGGAAAACTTCAAGACTCTCATGGCCAACCTTTCGGAAGTAGGCAAACTGATCAACACCAAAAAGCCGGAAGATCGGGAAAAAGCCATGCAACTACTGGAAGAAACGGAAAAAATGGCCGGAGACCATGCGGGCATGCTCATGTTCGCCAAGGAAACACGCTTCAGCATCGACTGTTTCGACAAAAATCTGGAACAGTTCATCAAGGATACGACAGAGATGCTGGACAAATACCCCGACGACGAATATGTCGGCAACCGTATCATGAAATGGTGCAGCGGCACAGCGGAATGGATCGACAAACCGGAGATCAAACGAGTCCAAATCAAAGCAGCCCAGAACATGATCAACGGCAAAGCGGACGATTCCGATTACCAGCAGGCATGCTACATGATCCAAGCCCGAATCTACGAAGATCTCGGAGAAAAAGACAAGGCGATCGAAGCCTGCACCAAGGGCATCCAAAACTCGAAGGAGCAAAAACGCCTCGACGCCCTCAAACGCGGCGAAACCCCGGTCATCTACTGATCCTCACTCCGTACCGATACCAAAGGGCTGTTCCGATTATCCGGAACAGCCCTTTTCGCATGCCGAACGGCAACAATCATTCTACTCCGAACACGGCGGAGCTATCAAGGGAATCCTGTCCGTAAATCAGCTCTTCCAGCACGGGAAGCCCCGTGAACTCCTGCAGCAGCGCCTTGTTCGTCAAGGCGGCCGTATCCCACTCCTCCTGCAAATGGTTCAGCACAATGCCCCGGCACTCCAACCCGCGTGCGCGAATCGCATTCGTCGTCAGAATCGCGTGATTCACCGCACCCAGCTTATTGCCCACCACCAGAATCACAGGAAGGCCGAGCATGCAGGCAAAATCCGAAAACAGCATACCCGGAGCCATGGGAACCTCCCAGCCGCCGACTCCTTCCACCAGAACCATCTCGTACTTCGAATCCAGATTCCGGTAACCCGCCAGCAGAATCTCGGGGTCAATCACCGTCTTCTCGAATGCAGCAGCCACATGAGGAGCCGTCGGCGTACGCAAATACACCGGATTGATCTCCTCGAGGCTCATGGCCGGATCCGAAGCATCGCGCAGAGCGCGGGGATCCTGGCGGTCTCCGCACGCCACGGGCTTATACCCGACAGCCTGCACCCCGCGGCAGCGCAAATCCTTCAACAGAAGGGAAGTCACATACGTCTTGCCGATCTCCGTATCGGTACCTGTAATCAAATAATTCATCGCAACAAACAATCAGGGATGGGAGCGCCGTATCACCGTATCATCGGTCGTCTGCGGCAAATCAAGGCAAACGTGCTTGATCACGTTCCAAACGAGAATCGCCAGAATCAGGCAAAACAGCTTCGGAATCCAGTTAACCTTGAGAAACCTCTTGAATTTGTGCAGTAGCGACATGGGCATAAAGGAGTTCCTTGAGACGGGTCTTCAAATAGTTCAAATCCACATTGCGTTCCAAACGCCCTGCCGTTGCCAGAGAAATCGCCCCCGTCTCTTCGGAAACGATCACCACCACCGCATCGCTCTCCTCCGACAAACCAACCCCCGCACGGTGGCGCAGGCCGATCGTCCGGTCCTTCATCTCCTTGGCGGACACCGGGAAAATGCACCCGGCCGCCACAATACGCTCCTGATCCACAATCAGGCCGCCGTCATGCAAAGGAGTCTTCGGAAAGAAAATGGAACCGACCAGCTCCTTGGAAAACAGCCCGTCCACCTTCGTGCCCGTATCCGCCACGGAATGCAGCTTGTTCGTCCTCTGCAGGGCGATCAAAGCCCCGTGCCGCTTGCTCGCCAGCACGGAAACCGTCGCACACAGCGACTCGATAAAGCCGGATTTATCCTGCCGGCCCCACAGCGTAATGCCGAAAATCGCCAAATGCCGGCGGCTGCCCAGCTTGGCCAGAGCCATACGCAGCTCCGGCTGGAAAATCACCACCAGAGCCACCACGAGGCCGGGAGCGAAAATGCTCCGCAGCAGCCACGAAAGCACCGTCAGCTTGAAAAGTCCAGTCACCAGAGCCAGCACGATGAAACTCGAAAAAAGGCCGAGCAGAATATTCGCACCGCGCGTCGCATGAAAGGCCCGGTACAGCTGATAAAAAGCCACCCAAAGAATGGCAATTTCGATCACCGCAACGAAATACGTGCGAATCGTTTCACCATGCTCGACCAACCAGCTCCACATGCACGCAACATACTCCAAAAACACCCGCAACGCAAGCCCAAATCCATGCACCGCACACGGATGCTCAAAGCATCCATTCCTCCGCTGCGGCCGCGAACTCCTCCATCTCCCGGAACAGCTTGCACACATGGTACCCGTCCGCCGCCGCATGGTTCACAAACACCGCTACCGGAAGCTTCACCCTCCCCTCCTTCTCCTCGTAGGCTCCAAAGCGAATCAAAGGAAACAGCATGGCCGACTCGCTGTACGTATCCTGGCTGAACCCCGTAAAATGCAGCCACGGCAACGCCGACACAGGGCAGAAATTGCCCGGCCTGCCCGGCTTCGCCTTCACCCCCTTCACCTCGCCGTACACCTCCATATCCCGCACCACCGAAGCGTAAAACACCTCGAAATCCTCATCATACACGCTCCACACATCGGAAAACGTCTTATCGTCCTCATGAAACACCGTATAGGAAGGATGCACGCAATCCCAGAACCCCGGCTTCCCCTCCGCATCGAAATCCATGCGAAACTCCCGGTTCCCGTTCACCGCCCGCATCACCACATACAGAAACGACGGGAAAAACCTCCTCTCCCGCGCCCGGCACCGCGCCAGCAGAGCCGTCACATCCACCTCCGCATTCAGCGTATACTTGCACTTGATCGTACGGTAAAAATACTCGAAATGCTCCCGGCGTTCCCACGAAGCAGTATCCGCCACCTCGAAACATCCGCGAATTTCCCCCGGCTCATCCATCACTTGAACGCCCAGAAACGGTTGAAACAATAAGAACTCGCAGCAGCCACCAGGCAGCCCGACGCCACCGACACATTGAACCACAAGCCGCCTTCCTCAGCCACGGCATAACCGAACAAAGGAGGAATCATCTTGCAGAACACATAAAAAACGCCATTGTTCACGCCAAACCCCACGGCCGTCACCACGCCGAACTTGAGGAAAGTATGAACCCCCTGCTCCTCCTGCGCCGTCTTGGCGAAACTCCAGAACTTGTGGCCGAAAAACGACAGGAAAAAACCCGTGCAATACCCGATGATATTTGCCGTCAGCGGAGCGGCATCGTACAGAAACCTCGCCACATTGGCCGCTACCATGTGGACAAGCGTCGCCCCTCCGCCCACGATCATGAACTTCACCACGCTCTCGTAGCGAACCAGCAGGGATCTCACTCTTACATACAAACCTTCCACCGTCTTCATGGCTTCACAGGCGTGAAAAAGGGAATCAATTGCTCCACCGCCTTGCGGCGCTCACTATCCGTCAAAAACGTCGTCAACTGGGGATTTGCATACAGCGTACTGAAACTCCCACGGGCCACCGTCGGCTTCATATCGCGAATCATATGGCGCAATGAACCGGAACGGGGAATACGCGGAGCCAAAGTCTGCGAATAAAACCGCTCGCACGTCGCATCGTCCAGCGCACAGGCATAGGCCACAATACTCGCCAGGCACAGCCGCTCCGGATCGCGCATCAGATCCGTCTTGCACAGCCACGCCGTCGAAGCATTATCCTCCATCTCGGCGAAAATCTTCACCGTAGCGGGAACAGCCACATCCGCATCCTTGTGCCCCATATCGGCCCGACCCCGCTCGTAATAATAAGACACCGTATCGATCGACTGGCGGTAGGAAAGCCCCATCACCCCCACCCAGACCAGCACCACTACCATCAGCAGCGTCGTCAGAATCCCCTTCGTGCCGCCGCTTCCCATATTCTTCCCCCAGGAAAACACATTGCAGAACCAGAACAACCCGTGCCAGAACACCGCAAACACCCCCAGCGAACCCACCCACTTCAGAGCCGTCACCATCCACGGCTGGGGATCGGGAGTCACGAACGACAAATAGGAAAAACCGTTCTTGTCGAGCAGCACCCACACCAGCACGCCGCCCACCACCGCCGCCGCGAACAGCACCATCTTGATCATCCCCTTCAGCAGCGTCAGGGAAAGAAACGCTGCAAGGACAACCCCGATGATCACATAAACAGACACTGCCGTAAACACAGAAAAAAACAAAACTCCGGTTAACCGCGCGGCATCACGTCCGCAACACGCTGCCTGAGAAGATGGTCGCACAGCGTCACCCACGCCATCGCCTCCACGATCGGCACCGCACGCGGAAGCACGCAGGCATCGTGCCTGCCCTTGCCGCGCAGCGTCACATCCTCGCCCTGGTCATTCACCGTCTCCTGCTCCACCATCAGCGTAGCCGTCGGCTTGAACGCCATCCGCATCACGATCGGCTCTCCGTTGGAAATGCCGCCCTGAATCCCGCCGGAAAAATTCGTCCGCGTCCGCACCTTGCCGCCATCCATGAAAAACGCATCGTTATGCTCCGTCCCGCGCATCCCTGCAGCGGCGAAACCGGAACCCACCTCAAACCCGCGGCAGGCGGGAATACTCATCATCGCATGTGCGAGCGTCGCCTCCAGCTTGTCGAACACCGGATCGCCCAGCCCCACCGGGCAATTCCTCACCACGCAGGAAACCGCGCCGCCGAGCGAATCGCCCTGCGCCCGCGCCTCCTTGATCGCCGCCACCATCGGCCCCACCGCATCGGGATCCGCCGTCCGCACCATATTTCCCTCCACAGCCTCACGGCACACGGCATACACATCCGCATGCGCCTCCACCTCATGAACCTTCGACACCCACGCCACCACATCCACCTCGGGATACAGGGCGCGCACCACCGCCTTGGCCACCGCACCGGCGGCCACGCGGCCGATCGTCTCGCGCGCACTCGCCCGGCCGCCTCCGGCCCAGGCGCGAATACCGTACTTCGCATCGTAACAGAAATCCGCATGCGACGGGCGGTAAGTATGCTGCATCTCGTCGTAGGCTGTCGACCGCTGATCCTTATTCCGCACGCTCAAGGCAATCGGAGTACCCAGTGTCAAGCCGTCCAGCACGCCGGAAAGAATCTCCACGGCATCCGCTTCATCGCGCGGCGTCACAATCTCGCTCTGCCCCGGGCGGCGACGGTCCAGCTCGCGCTGAATATCCTCTGCGGAAACCGGAATGCGAGACGGGCAACCGTCAATCACCACGCCGACACCCGCGCCGTGCGACTCACCCCATGTACTGATACGAAAAATCTGGCCAAAAGAACTCGACATAAAGACTCTGTTTTGTCGCCCAAAGCATACGGCAAACACCCCGGCAAGGCAAGAAAAATGCCAACCGGTGCCGCAAAGGCGCACCGCCTCACCTGCGCCCGGCAGCGGAAAGAGAACCCTCCGTCACCCCCAGCCTGTCCGCCGCGTGCAAACGCTCGAACAAAACCTCCGGCTTCAACCTCCCGTCCAGCAGCTCGCGGTACGAACGCACCAGCAGCCTCGCCTCATCGCGGGACTCCGCCAGCAGCTCCACGCGGAACCGCCGCAGCCCCGCCGCCAGCAGCTCCGGCACGAACCTCGCGCCGGACTGCGCCTGCCCGTTGAACAGCGTATTGCGGCATCCCTCGTCCGCCAGCAGCACATGCTTCACCCCGCAGCGATCCTCCACCCGCACCCGGTGCTTCTCGCAGGGGCGGCCGCAATCCGTGAAATTCTTCCCCTTCGACAGGAACGAGCAAAACACGCAATGCTCCATGTGAAACATCGGCATGTGCTGGTGCAGCGTCAGCTCGAACCAATCGCCCGGAGCCGCATGCAGCAGATCCAGTACCTGCTCCACATTCAAATCGTAGGAAATCGTCGCATACTCCATCCCGCCGAACTCGCGCCACACATGAGCCGAAACGGGATTCGCCACATTCAGCGAAAAATCCCCGGCCAACCTGTACCCGGAGCCCCGGAGATACTCGGCCATCCCGACATGCCGCACCAGAAAACCATCCGGCGCGGCATCCTCGTAAAACTTCATATACCCTTCCTCGCGCGGCTTCATAATCCGCAGCGTCGCCAGATAAATACTGGCATCCGCAGCCAGCCCGCGCAAATGCGCCACTGCCTCGCGGTATGCCCGAATATCCGTAAAATCGAGATATAGCACCCTCACTCCCTCTTCCAGCGCAGCCTCAGCCTGCTCCACCGACCGGCACAGCACGGACAGCTCCGCCGCTCCCTCCGATGCCTTGCCGCGCTCGAACACGGGCACATCCAAAGGCTTCGCCCGGCGCACCCCGCACACGGCCGGCTGCGCGTCAAGCTTCTCCACCAGCTCCCGCCGCATACGGTTCAGCACACTCAGGGGCATCATCAGCCCCTCCGGCACCTCGCACGCCAGCGAACCGAGGGCATACCCCGTCCCGCCAAGCCTCCCGAACTGCGCCTTCAACACATCCGCCGTCAACGCATGCTTCTCCGCACGCTCCAGCGGTTGCGGAGACTCCACACGCACCCCCGCCGCCCGGCAGCTAACCGCCAGCGGCTCCCCTTCCCGGCCCGACACATGCAAATGCACCGCCTTACCCGCATCCTCCAAACCCGCCCATGTACGGCGCAACGCCTGATTCAACGCCGGATCATCCGTCTTCCACAGCAAATTCCCCGCCCGCACCGACTGCCAATCCACCCGGGAAGCCTTCCCGTGGAAAAACAGCCGCTTGCCCTCCACCTTCCAGATACGTCCGCCCTGCTCCTCATTACGGTTCTCGCCACGGTCGATCACGAAACCGTCCCCCGGCCTCACAGGCACACTCCCCGAAAAATTCACATCCAGCCAGCCCTTCCCCGCATCCGCAATACGCCCGGCATACGCCCCGCGCTTCTTGCCGAACTTCCCGTGCGTCAGCAAAGGATGATTCGGCCCATCCAGCCACCCCGTCGAAAAACCGCGTGAAAAAACCATCTGCATCGCGTACAGATCCTCCGCACGCCGGCGGGCATCAACCTCGCGTCCCTCCATCGCCGCATCGAGCGCATGGCGGTAGCCGCGCGTCACCGCCGCCACGTATTCGGGACTCTTCAACCGCCCCTCGATCTTGAAACTCCTCACCCCGGCACGCACCAGATCGGCAACCTTCTCCTGCGCACACAAATCCTGCGGACTCAGCAAATAACGACGTTCGCCCAGCGGCATCATCCGCCCATCCACCTCCAGCATGTAGGGCATGCGGCAGGCCTGCGCGCACTCGCCCCTGTTCGCACTCCGCTGCCCGAGACTCTCGGACGTCAAACACTGGCCGGAATACGACACGCACAACGCACCATGAACGAACACCTCCAAAGGCACCGAAGAACCCTTCGCGCATGCCTCGATCTCACGCACGCTCAACTCACGCGCCAGCACCGCCTGCGACAACTGCAGAAAACGCTCGAAAAAACGCATCGCCGCCGGACAGGAAATCGTCATCTGCGTCGAAGCGTGCAACTCCAGCGAAAACGCTTCATCCGACTGCACCGCCTGCGAAATCATCCACGCCAGCCCCGCGTCCTGCACGATCACCCCGTCCACCCCCTCATCGTTCAGAGTCTTCACATACTCCGCCGCTTCATACAGCTCGGACGTGAAAATCAGCACATTCATCGTCACATAGGCGCGCACCCCATGCCCGTGCAGGAAAGGAATCAGCTCGCGCAAATCCTCGCGCGTAAAATTATCCGCCCTCATCCGGGCATTGAACTTGTCGAGGCCGAAATAAACGGCATCCGCGCCGTTCGCCACGGCAGCCCTCACGCACTCCCAGTTCCCGGCCGGAGCCAGCAACTCGGGACGGCAGGCGGAAACGGAAGAATCAGACACCATGCCACATCAGAAAGGTTCGGCCACGATCACCGTCGTATTATCCTGATTCGGCTCGGCGAAATCCATCACCTCGTCGATAATGCACTGCGCAATGCGCGATGTGGGAAGCGAGAAAAGCTGCCCCAGCTTCTGCGGCGCACGCAGGCGCACATTCTCCAGCCATGCCTCGATCCCATCGGAAGAGACGAGAAGCTTATCACCCGGCAGAAGCGGGTACGGAACCCTCGTCACGTCGATCTCGTCGATCTCCTGCCCCGTCAGCGCAGAACGGAGGTAATGGCTCTGGCGCACCAATTGCTGGTACGACACCTGCCCGCGGCTGAAAAGCTGCTCCATCTCGGAACGCATCGAATGGTCTGCATTCAGGCGGATCAGGCGGCTCTGCCTCCACAGATACAGAGGGGAATCCCCCACGCTGATCCACCAGAGAACACCGCCGGAAAAATAGGTCGAAAGCAGCGTCGTACCGCCATGCGCCTTCAGATTGGCAAAACGCTCGCGCACCGCTTCGTTCGCATGGCGGAGAGCCATCTCCATCAGCTCCGGAATCGAATTGGCGGAGGCATGCCCCAGCATATCCAGATAGGCGTTCACCGCCGTCTGGGAAGCCACATCTCCTGCATCATGGCCACCCATGCCGTCACAAACGATCATGACGAGACCGTCGCCGGACTGCATCACATCGCCGGAATCCTCCTGGCGTTCTCGTGTGCCGATCCATTGTGCGAATGAATAATCCATGGGAGCAGGAGGGTAGCAAAATGAAAGAGAAACAGCCTATCAGGCCTTATTCTTCAACTGCGGGAACAGAATCACGTCGCGGATGGACATCGCACCCGTCAGCATCATCACCAACCGGTCGATACCGATGCCGATGCCGCCTGCGCTAGGCATGCCGGACTCCAGAGTCTCAATGAAATCGTAGTCCACCTTCTGAGGCTCTTCGCCCGCCTGGTGTTCAAGGCGCTCGCGCTGCTCGTCCGGATCGTTCAACTCGGAATAGCCGGGGCAAATCTCCTGCCCGTTCATCACCAGCTCGAACACGTCCACCACCTCCGGATTATCCGGATTCAGCTTCGCCAGCGGCACGAGATCCTTCGCCACATGCGTCACGAAACACGGATTCATCATCTTGGATTCCACCAGCTTCTCGTACACATGCTGCGTCACATCCGTATCGGACATATCGTCGCTCAACTCCACCTGAAGCTCGTTCTCGGCGCGGGCACGGCGCTGCTCGGGAGTCAGCGCGAACCAGTCGTCGCCTGCTGCACCCTTCACGAGCTCCTCATAGGAACTGCGCTTCCACGGGCGGGTCAAATCCACCACATGATCCACATTGCCTTCCTCATCCTTATGCTCGATGCACAGGCCGCCGCAGAACTTCTCGGCCAGCGTACAAATCAAATCCTCCACCATATCGGCCATGGATTCGAAATCGCCGCCCGCTTCATACACCTCCAGCACCGTAAACTCGGGATTGTGGCGGCGGGAAATACCTTCATTGCGGAAATTGCGGTTCAGCTCGAACACCTTCGTAAAGCCGCCCACCAGCAAACGCTTCAAATAAAGCTCGGGAGCGATGCGCAGCGTCAGCGGCATCTTCAGCGCATTGTGGTACGTCTCGAACGGACTGGCCGAAGCCCCGCCCGCGACGGACTGCAGCATCGGAGTCTCCACTTCGAGGAACCCGCGATCCTGCAGAAAGCGGCGCACCTCGGCCACGATCAGCGAACGCTTCACCAGACGGTCCGCGCTCTCCTCATTCGACATCAGGTCGAGATGGCGGCGGCGGTAACACATCTCCTGATCGGAAAGACCGTGCCACTTGTCGGGCAGCGGACGCAGACTCTTGGAAAGAACCTTCAATTCGCGCACATGCACGGACGGCTCGCCGCGCTTCGTCGTAAAAGCCTCGCCGGAAATGCCGATCCAGTCGCCGCGATCCAGCAGCTTCCACAAAGCCCATGTCTCTTCGGACACATCCTTGCGGGAAAGGAACCCCTGAATCGTGCCGCGCACATCGGCCAGAGAAAAGAACTGGGACTTGCCCATATCGCGGATGGACATGATCCGGCCGATCAGCGACACCTGTTTACCCTCTTCGAAATTCGCCTTCAAATCGGCGGGATTCGTATTGCATTCAAAACGGCCGCCGAAGGGATTCATACCCATCGCACGGATCTTCGCCATCTTCTCGCGGCGCACGGCAATCAAATCGGCTTCGGACGAAGTCGGAGTTGTCGAAGGGGTGTCAGCCATAACGGCGGCATTATATGCCAAATGCAACGCCAGCGCGAGCCTAAAATACGGGAAGCCGCAAGGAATAACAGGCAGCCCGCTTCACGGCAGCCCCCAGGCCGAACGGTAGCGCATATACTCGTCGCGCGGCATCAGAATATACACCGGCTTCTTCTTCGGGTCCAGCCATGCCAGCACGGCCCGCAGATTCTCTTCGGACATCGTCGTACACCCCGCAGTCGGGTACTTGCCCGCGCCCCGCCAGATATGGAAAAAAATCGAAGAACCCCGCCCCGGAATCGGGCAACCCTGCACATTCTCCGTATTGTGGCAAATCAACAGCTTGATGCTGTGGGCATGATCGTTCAGCTTCATCTGCTCGTTCAGCTCCCACGAAGTCCGAGCCGGATGATCCAGCCGCACATGCCTGTTGTAAAGCGGAGACTTCACATCCGACACCCAGAGATCGCTCGGCCCCACCTTCACGAAGGGAATCCGGCGGTTGAACTTGAGATCGGACTGCGTAGCCCAGATACCGCCCACATCGAACACCCCGGCAGGAGAACGGTCGTCTCCCTCCCTCTTCACCGTCGCACCCTTCGGCAACGGATGACGGCCCAGCCCCCAGACAAGCCCGGCCTCGCCGAGCCTCCCGGAAAACGGCCCCTTCACCATCTGCCACTGCCCACCCCTCTTCTCCAGCAGGGATAGAACCACATGGGAAGAATTCCAGCCGTCCGCCGCCCCCACGATCGCCTGCTCGCACCCATCGGGCAACGGAGCGGCCGGAGACTGCGCCACAAACAGGCACAAAGGCAACAGCAAAAACAGCAGAAACTTCTTCATGGCATCAAATGAAAAAGGGGAGCAGGACTTGCCCGCTCCCCCTTGAAACCTTAACCGTGGTATTCCTGCAGGCACTTCGGAGTCACCTTCCCGGCCTGCGCGGCCCGGATACCCGCGATCGTCGCCTTCGCGGCGGCCATCGTCGTCATATACGGCACCTTGTGGCGGATGGACGTCATGCGGATATAGGAATCGTCGATCTTGCCCTCACGACCGATCGGCGTATTGATCACCAGATCGATCTCCTGATTGCAAATCATATCGCCAAGGTTCGGGCGGCCTTCATGCAGCTTCTTCACCTCCACGGCGGGAATGCCGAGACCGTTCAGCAGCTTGGCCGTACCTTCCGTCGCCACCAGCTTGAAGCCCAGCTCCACGAAATCGCGGGCGATCGGCTCCAGCTCCTCCTTGTCGCGGGGGGAAACCGTCAACAGCACCGTACCGCCGAGGGGCAGCTTCGAGCCGGCGGCTTCCTGCGCCTTGAAATAGGCCATGCCGAAATTGTCGCTCACGCCCATCACTTCGCCCGTAGCGCGCATCTCCGGTCCGAGCACCGGATCCACTTCCGGGAACATATTGAACGGGAACACGGCTTCCTTCACGCCGACGAACCTCGTCACCGGGCGCTCGATACCGAGGCTTTCCAGCGAAGCTCCGAGCATCAGCATCGTCGCATAGCGGGCGAGCGGAATACCCGTCACCTTAGCCACGATCGGCACCGTACGGGAAGCGCGCGGATTCGCCTCGATGATGTACACCTTGTCTTCGCACACGGCGAACTGCACATTCAGAATACCGTCCACCTTGAAATCCTTCGCAATGGCGGAAGCATAGGCTTCCATCGTCTTCACATGCTTCTCGGGCAGGGAAACCGGGGGAATCGCACAGGCCGAGTCACCAGAGTGAATACCTGCCAGCTCGATATGCTCCATCACCGTCGCCACGAACGTATCCTTGCCGTCGGACAGCGCATCCACTTCGGCTTCGATCGCGTGGTCGAGGAAACGATCGATCAGCATCGGGAAATCCGGGCTCACCTGAATCGCCTCGCGGCCATAGCGCATGAGGTTTTCCTCATCGTAAATCACTTCCATACCGCGGCCGCCCAGCACGAACGACGGACGCACCATCACCGGATAACCGATCTTGCGGCCCAGCTCCACGGCTTCTTCCAGAGAACGGGCCGTGCCGCTCTCGGGCTGCGGAATATCGAGCGAGATCATGCGCTCACGGAAATACTCGCGGTCTTCCGCCAGGCGGATACCTTCCGGCTGCGTACCGAGAATCTTCACGCCGGCATCCTTCAGCTCCTGCGCGATATTCAGAGGAGTCTGGCCGCCGAACTGCACGATCACACCTTCCGGCTTCTCCTTCTCGTAAATCGTCAGCACGTCTTCCACCGTCACCGGCTCGAAATACAGCTTGTTCGCCGTATCGTAGTCCGTCGAAACCGTCTCGGGATTGCAGTTGATCATGATCGACTCGTAACCTGCATCGCGCAACGCGAACGCCGCATGCACGCACGTATAGTCGAACTCGATCCCCTGGCCGATACGGTTCGGACCGCCGCCGAGAATCATGATCTTCTTCTTATCGCTCACCTTCACGGCATCGGGAGCGCCGTTATAGGTCGAATAGTAATACTCGGCATTCTCCACGCCGCTCACCGGCACCACCTGATAGGAAGCCACCAGATTCATCGCAATGCGGCGCGTGCGGATATCCTTCTCCGTCACCTCGAAAACCTTCGCCAGATACTTGTCGGAGAAACCGAGCTTCTTCGCCTGCACCAGCTTCTCATCCGAAAGATCGGCCCACTTCACGCCGTCCAGCGTATTATCGAAATCGGCCAGCTCCTTCATCTCCTCGATGAAATACGGAGTCACCGCCGTCAGGCGCACCACATCCGCCACCGTCACGCCGCGGCGCAACAGCTCGTAAATCTGGAAAAAGCGCAGACTGTTCGCCGTCGCGATCGCTTCCTTCAGCTCTGCTGTGGACTTCGCTTCCAGCTTCTTATCGCGGCCGAGGCCGCAGCGGCCCACTTCCAGAGAACGCACCGCCTTCTGGAACGCTTCCTTGAAATCCTTGCCGATGGACATCACTTCGCCCACCGCCTTCATCTGCGTACCCAGCTTATCCTTCGCCTTCGGGAACTTCTCGAACGCCCAGCGGGCGAACTTCACCACCACATAATCGCCCCACGGCTCGTACTTCTCGAGAGTACCCTTGCGCCAGTAAGGCAGCTCATCCATCGTCACGCCCGATGCGAGCAGTGTCGAAACGGAAGCGATCGGGAAGCCCGTCGCCTTCGAAGCGAGAGCCGAAGAACGTGACGTACGGGGATTGATCTCAATCACGATCACACGATCGTCCTCGCGGTTATGGGCAAACTGCACATTCGTACCGCCCGTCACGCCGATGGCTTCCAGAATGCGGTAGGAATAATCCTGCAAACGCTCCTGCAGCTCCTTCGGCACCGTCAGCATCGGAGCCACGCAGAAACTGTCGCCCGTATGCACGCCCATCGGATCCACATTCTCGATATAGCAAACCGTAATCTTCTGCCCCTTCGAATCGCGCACCACTTCCAGCTCAAGCTCTTCCCAGCCGAGGGCGCACTCTTCCACCAACACCTGGTTGATCAGCGAAGCGGCAATGCCGCGGGCGACCACCTCGCGAAGCTCCTCCACATTGAACACGATGCCGCCGCCTGTGCCGCCCATCGTATAGGCGGGGCGAAGCACCACGGGATAACCCATCTCGTCCGCCACCTTCTCGGCTTCCTCCACCGTATAAATCGGCTCGGACTTCGCTACAGGCACGCCGATCTGATTCATCGTTTCCTTGAAAATGATACGATCTTCACCGCGGGCGATCGCATCCAGATCCACGCCGATCACCCTCACTCCAAACTGTTCGAGAATACCCTGTTCATGCAGAGACGAAGCAAGATTCAGGGCCGTCTGTCCGCCGAGATTCGGCAGCAGTGCATCGGGGCGTTCGCGGTCGATCACCGCCGTCACGCGATCCACGGTCAGGGGCTCGATATACGTCCTGTCCGCCATGGAGGGGTCGGTCATAATCGTCGCCGGGTTCGAATTCACCAGCACGACTTCATAACCCTGGGCGCGCAAAGCCTTGCAGGCCTGCGTCCCCGAATAGTCGAACTCACAGGCCTGCCCGATCACAATCGGACCGGAACCGATGATAAGCACCTTCTTGATATCGTCTCTCTTTGCCATATATGTATAAATGCGTAAATGATGAAGTCGCAGGCCCCGCAACACGGCGCCACAAAGCCCGGCCGCGCGTCCGCACAAAGGCTACCGACTCAACACCCGAAAGTCAAGAAAGCAATGCCCCAACAGAAAAAAAACGGAACCTCCCGACTCACCCGCAGCCACCACCCAACCATAAATCCGCCGGGAACGACGACCATACCCGCAGAAACCTTCCCGGCACGCCATCAAACAACCTTGCATCCGAAAAAAAGTTGGACTACAATACCGCCATGCCTTCCATTGAAATCTCCATCGGCAAACAGGAATTGCGGCTCCTGGACGACCATGGCGACACCCTCCTGCAAGCCCCCGTCTCCACGGGACTCAACGGCACGGGCTGCGAAGAAGGCTCCGGGCGCACCCCTCTCGGCAACTTCGACATCGGCGAAAAAATAGGCGACGGAGAACACCCCTCCACCATCTTTCAAGCGAGGAAACCCGTAGGCCGATGGCCGCACGACGTCCCCCTCGGCATGACCGAACAGGACGACTGCATCCTCAGCCGCATCCTCCGGCTCCGCGGGCTCGACACTGACAACGCCAACACCTGGAGCCGCTACATCTACATCCACGGCACCAACGACACGCAACACCTCGGCCAGCCGCGCTCCCACGGCTGCATTCGCCTGCACCCGGCGGACATGGTACGCCTCTTCGACCTCGCCTGCGAAGGCATGCCCGTACACATCCTCCCATGAATTACGACTGGACAGCCTCCGACCTCGGTTTCGCCTTCACCCTCTCCCTGCTCGCAGGCCTCGCCACCGGCATCGGCGCAGCCATCGCCTTCTTCGTCAAGCGCACCGACACCAAAATGCTCACCTTCTCCCTCGGCTTCTCCGCCGGGGTCATGGTCTACATCTCCTTCGTCGAACTTCTCCAGCTCTCCAAAACAACCTTCGTCGAAGCGCACGGCACGTCCCCCGGCTCATGGTACACCATCGCCACCTTCTTCGGTGGCATGGGCGTCGCCGCCCTGATCGACAAACTCGTACCCGCCGACGAAAACCCGCACGAATACGTCAGCGCGGAAGAACTCAAATCCTCCAAAATCTCAGGCGAATTCTCCACGGCCAACGTCAAACGCTCCGGTACCCTCTTCGCGCTCGCCATCGCCATCCACAACTTCCCCGAAGGCATCGCCACCCTCACCACCGCCATGGGTTCCCCCTCGCTCGGCATCTCCGTCGCCCTCGCCGTCGCCATTCACAACATCCCCGAAGGCATCGCCGTAGCCCTCCCTCTCTACTACGGCACGGGCAGCCGCAAAAAAGCCTTCTGGTACGCCTTCCTCTCCGGCCTCACCGAACCCATCGGCGCAGGTCTCGCCATCCTCTTCCTCCTCCCCTTCCTCTCGGCCACCATGATGGCCGTCCTCTTCGCCGCCGTCGCAGGCATCATGGTATACATCTCCTTCGACGAACTCCTCCCCATGGCCGAGCGCTGGGGGCACCACCATCTCTCCATCTACGGCATCATCGCAGGCATGCTCCTCATGGCCGTCATTCTGGCCTGATAACCCCATCCAGCCGAAACCTTACCGGAACCAGCGGGGACGATCCTTCTCCGTGGAACACCCGTACGCCTTCACAATACGCCACCCTGCCGAACTCGAAAGCCCGACAGGCTTCACCTGCACATGCACCCACGCAGGGGCATAACTTCCATCCGGCCTCCGCATTTTCTCCAACACGCCGGACAAAAAAACACTATTCCAATCCAGATAACGGTCGCCTGACTCGCCTTGCAACAGGCAACTGTAAGGATGCGGCCCCACAACCGACAGCCGCCCCTGCACCTTATCCGCCTTATCTCCGGGGATTTTCCCATCAGGCACAGTATAAGTCCTGTCAACGTACGATACCGGCTTCCACGCTCCGCTCTTCCACTCATACACTTGCTCGCCGGTACCGAAAACATTCTCAAGCCCCTGATAAAAAAACAAAACCCGGAGCCTCTTCCCTCCATTCTCCAGCAGCGCACGAAATTCGGGACGCGAACCATCTCCGGGCCAATCAAGCCACGGAGCGCCATCCCTCCGGAACCGCACCACACCGGCATCCACATCCCGCCGAAACTCCTCCACCGAACCTTCATGCAGCTCATACGGCGGCAACGCCATGAGAACCGATCGCAACTCCGCATCCCTTGCCGCCATCTGCCCATCGCT
This sequence comes from Neoakkermansia glycaniphila, assembly GCF_001683795.1. Classification (GTDB taxonomy): domain Bacteria; phylum Verrucomicrobiota; class Verrucomicrobiia; order Verrucomicrobiales; family Akkermansiaceae; genus Akkermansia; species Akkermansia glycaniphila. The sequence goes on along the minus strand of NZ_LIGX01000041.1, from coordinate 97,116 downwards.
CAGCTCCACCGCCTCTCCCTCGCCCGGCTCCTTCGGAATGGAAGCCAGCAGCCGCCCAAGTGCAGAATCCGCCTTACATCCGCGAATCAACGGCACAGGGGAAGCAGGCGCCTCTACGGGCATTGCACCGGAAGAGGGCTTCACATCCTGCGTCCGGCAAGAAGAATATACGAACGCAACCGCCGCACACGCACCGGACAGCAGCAACTGCCGCCGGGCAACAATCAAATTCAACATCGTCATAGGGTACATGCATCATGCAGGCACCGGCCTACGAAGTCAACCCAAAACCTCACGCCGCCAAACAGGCGGCACCCCGGCCCTGCCGGAACCTCTCAAACTCCGGCCCCATGCCGGAAAAGATCCACGTCACTTGGAACCCAGCTTCTTGACCACCACATCCCTGAGCACGGGAACCAGCAGGCCGACGAGCACCTTGGAAACGATGCCCATGCCCCTGCGCTTCGGAGCCTCGCTCCTCTTCGGCGAACGCCTCCGGAAAAACGACCAGAGACCGCCCAAGGCAGCCGCACCGATCGCGGCGGATTCCGTCTTGCGGGACCACTCCGGCAATGAATGCACCCAGGAAAACCGCTGGCGCGTGTAATCAATCATCTCCTCCATACCGTCCAGAATATCCAGACGGGAGGAAGCCACACGCATCAGGACTTCCTGTTTTCTTCGATCATCATCCTGAGACATTCGTAATCGGTCTTGAGTTCTTCACACGTATCGCGGAGCAGCGGGCCCGGCTTCTGCCGCACCGCGCACCCCAGCACAACCAGCCCGGCCACCAGATGGGCGCCGCCCAACAAGGCCAGGCAAGGCACATAGCCGATCTCCGGGCCGAGCCACAGCACGGCGCACACGCAGAACGACACATAGCCGACCACCAGCAAAAACGCCGCTACCACTGCCAGCACGGCACACTTCCTCGCCTGCCGGGCATACTCTCCCAGCTCCAGAACGAACAGCGACGAAAGCGCGCCCACATGAACCACCGCCGCACGGGCAATGAATCCCGCACGGGCTTTCCAGCCGGGCTTGGGAGGAGCGGATTCCTCGGAGGAACGTCGGAAAAACGAAAACATGCGCCTGATGGGTCTGCGTCGTAAGGCCGGGAAGAAAATCAGCCTTTCCCCTCATCGGAAAGGAAAGGCGGAAAATCGCCGGAGCTCCGGTTATCGGCGGCAGGAGCGGCCGATGATCGCGCCGAGGATAAAGCCTACGCCGAGCGTAATCAGCGTCGCCTTCGTCGGATTGGCGCGCACGTATTCTTCACCGGCGTGGTGCAGATCCTTGGCCTTGTCGCAAGTGCCGTTCCATCCGGCCACGGCATGCTGGCGGACGTAATCCACCTTCGAGGCGGCGGCGCGGCGGAGCTGATTCACCTTCTCGGCTGCATAGCGGCGAGCCTGAATGAAACGACCGGCAGCTTCGTCGGCATGCTCGGGAGCCACTGCGGAAGCAATGGAATGCACGGCTTCGCCGAAGCCCTTCTTGTCCGTATTGTTTTCTGTTTCCATAATGAATGAACGGTTGATTGGTTAAGCTTGTCAGGGTTTGACACCGCCTTATGCCATTTCGTTCACAGGCAGGTTCCCCATATCGGAAGTATGCACGGAAGACGCGACGAAATCAAGCAGGGACTGCCGATACTGACACACGCCGCACCAAAACCGCACGACTTCAAAAAGATTGACTTGCCAAAGCCCTCCGCTTCCGCTATACTCCCGCGGCTCATCACTTTGGAATGAAAGCAATTCTTGCACTGGAAGACGGCACTATCTTTGAAGGTCAATCCTTCGGCGCCCCCGGCACCTGCACGGGCGAGGCGTGTTTCAACACCTCCATGTCCGGCTATCAGGAAGTCCTGACCGACCCGTCCTATCGAGGACAGATCGTCGCCATGACCTACCCCCTGATCGGCAACTACGGCATCTGCGAGGAAGACAACGAATCCTCCCAGCCACACGTCCGCGGCTTCGTCATCGGCGAACTCGCACGGCTGCATTCCAGCTGGCGGGCCAATGAAGCGCTCTCCCCATGGATGAAGCGCCACGGCATCCCCGGCATCGAAGGCATCGACACCCGCAAACTCACCAAAATCCTCCGCTCCCGCGGAGCTATGCGCGCCTGCCTCACCACCGAGCTTGACGCCGCAGCAGCCGTCGAAGCGGCCCGCAACTCCGCACCGATGGAAGGCAGCGACTTCGTCCGCGAAGTCAGCACGCCGGAAACCTACCACTGGGAAGGAGAATCCCGCGCGTGGAAACTTCCGAACCCCTCCGCCGGTGACGAAACCAACTACGCCGAACTGCCCCCCGTCCAGTACCGCATCATCGCCTACGACTTCGGCATCAAGCGCAACATCCTCCGTTGCCTCCGCCAGGCCGGATTCGACGTCACCGTCGTCAACGCCAACGCCACCGCCGAGGAAATCCTTGCCGCCAAGCCGGACGGACTCTTCCTCTCCAACGGCCCCGGCGACCCCGCCGCCCTCACCGCCATCCACGAACAGATCCGCGCCATGCTCGGCAAACTGCCCATCTTCGGCATCTGCCTCGGCCACCAGATCCTCGCGCACGCCTTCGGAGCCAAAACATTCAAACTCAAGTTCGGCCACCGAGGCGGCAACCAGCCCGTCAAGGACCTCCGCTCCGGCAAGGTAGCCATCACCTCCCAGAACCACGGCTTCGCCGTTGACGATGCCTCCCTGCCCGACGATGTGGAAGTCACCCACCGCAACCTCAACGACGGCACCGTCGAAGGCATCCGCCACAAGACCTACCCCGTCTTCAGCGTGCAATACCACCCCGAAGCCGCACCCGGCCCGAAAGACGCCGACTACTTCTTCGGCGAATTCATCGAACTCATCGACAACTTCCGCGCGGGCAAATACGATGCCTGACCGCCACTCAACAAATTTAATCACACGCAACACATGAACACACTCGTAATCGGCTCCCAATGGGGCGACGAAGGCAAAGGCAAAGTCATCGACTTCCTTACCGAAACCGCCGATGTGGTCGCACGCGGCCAGGGCGGCAACAATGCCGGGCACACCGTCATCGCCAACGGCAAGAAATACATCCTCCATCTCGTCCCCTCGGGCATCCTGTGGCCGGGCAAGCTCTGCATCATCGGCAACGGCGTCGTACTCGACCCCACCGGCCTCGTCGAAGAAATCGAAGGCCTTCGTGCGCAGGGCGTATCCATCACCCCTGAAAACCTCATGATCTCCGACCGCGCCCACGTCGTCCTCCCCGTCCACCGCGACATCGACGGAGCGCAGGAAGACGCCCTCGGCGACCAGGCCATCGGCACCACCCGCCGCGGCATCGGCCCCACCTACGCCGACAAGGCACGCCGCATCGGCCTCCGCATGGCCGACCTCCGCGATCCGGAACGCCTCCTCACCGTCCTCAAACGCCGCATGAAAACGGCCAATGAAGAACTCGAACGCCTCGGCGGCCAACCCGCCGACCCGGAAGTCACCATCTCCGCCGTCACCAAGGCCGCCGACATCCTCCGTCCGCACATCGCGAACACCATCCCCGTCATCAACCAGGCCATCAAGGAAGGTAAAACCGTCCTCTTCGAAGGCGCACAGGGAGCCATGCTCGACATCGACTTCGGCACCTACCCCTTCGTCACCTCCTCGAACACCTCCTCGGCAGGCTGCTGCACTGGCACGGGCGTAGCCCCGAACAAAATCGACCGCATCATCGGTGTCTGCAAAGCCTACACCACCCGCGTGGGTGCCGGCCCCTTCGTCACCGAAGACGCCGAAATCGCCGACTACCTCCACGGCCTCGGCCGCGAATTCGGCGCCACCACCGGCCGCGCCCGCCGCTGCGGCTGGGCCGATGCCGTCCTCCTCGGCTACTCCGCCATGTTCAACGGCTTCAGCGAAATGGCCATGACCAACCTCGACGGCCTCGACGAATGCGACTCCATCAAAATCTGCACCGGGTACGAACTCGACGGAGAAATCCTCGAATACCCGCCCGCACTCATCGAAGAATGGGAAGCATGCAAACCCGTCTATGTGGAACTTCCCGGCTGGAACCAGGACATCTCCTCCTGCCGCACCTGGGACGAACTCCCGGCCAACTGCAAAGCCTACGTCAAACGCTTCGGCGAACTCATCGGCTGCCCCGTCACCACCGTCGGCGTGGGCCCCGACCGCGAACAGACCATCTTCGTGGGAGCCTGACCTCCGGCTGCACAGCCCCTTGCGAAAAACCCCGCCTGCGCACAGCAGACGGGGTTTTTCATCATCATCAAATACAAAATGCATGCCGGCTCACTCCCCGGCGTTCAGCAAACAGTTGGCCTCCTCCATCTCCTTCTTCTTCTCGGCAAACTCCGGAGCCTCCGTAATATCGGAAGCCTTGTACTGCTGGATATTGTGGATGAAATTCTCCTCGCCGTCCACCAGTTCCACATAATTCTCCTGCGGCTCCACCAGCATCTTGGAGTAATTCACATTCCCGTCCACATACCCCTTCTTGAAACTCTTCTGCGAAGCGATCGTAAACACAAGGCGCGTCACCGCCACATCCTTGCCCTCACCTTCCTCCACCTTCTCGTCCAGCCGCCACTGGAACGGCTCGTCGAACATCGACTTCCCGTCCGCCTTGTACCGGGCGTACTGCACGCCTTCACCGCACATGCGGCCCTCCTTATCCTGCCCCACGGCCACGAAACGCACCGCAAGCTCAAGCTCGCCCTTGCCGTCCAGAGCCTGCACGCCGATACCGTCGTATTGAATACTCTTGCCGGGCGTAAACCACGGCAGCTTCGCGCGGGCCTCATCCGCCTGCCTGTTCGTCTCCGTATGCTTCACGTAATAATTCTTCTCCTTCACCGGAGCCAATTCCGCAGCCGGGCGCACCTTGGACTCTCCCGGCAGCAGCATCGTCGGAGAAAGCAGATCGAACTTCGCAAACGACAGGCGATCGCCCTTGTACTCGTAGGCCATCGTCCTCTCGCGCACCTCCGAACCGGGCTTATCCACCTCCGTACTCAACACGAGCAGCTTGCCCGACTCCTTCATGCACCAGTAGTACACATCCTTCTCCTTCTTTCCGTTCTTCGTGTAATCCTTCTCCACCAGAAGATTGCCGCACATGAAACCATCGTTGTTCTTGCCGACGGAAAGGAACTTGTAGGTGAACTTGATCCGGTTATCCACCGAACCTCCGGTCATCGAATACTCCGCCTGCTCGCCTTCCGTATCGAAAGGAGTCGCGAAAGCAAGCGAAGAACCGCACAACAACAGGCCGAAAAGTCGAAAAATCATAGGCATGACAATGCCTATATCATAAGACACATAGAATGTCAAACAGATACTTCTTCTACCCCTGCGCTTTTGCCTTGGGGGGGAAAACCTTCCTCCACACGTACATGCACCCCAGGCACACCCAGTCCGTCAGCTTCGCCGTCACCCACGCCAGCCCGAGAGAAAGAACCACAAGCGCCAGCATGCACAGCGGCGCATAGCGCAGGCCGTAAATCTGATCCTTCAGGAAGAAATAACACAGGAACGAATGATTCAGCCACATCAGGCCGGAATACTTGCCGAGCAGCATCATCACGCCTTCCAGCCGCACCAGCTTCGTCAGCATCACCGAACCGACGGCCAGAGGAATCGTCGCCTGAATGAACGGATTCGCAATCCTCCACCACAGCAGGCAGGAAGCCACCACAATCACCATCACCTTGAGCCATGCAAACCGGTGATCCACGCTCACCACCTTCCGCATGAACTCAAGCTTCCCCTCATCCTGCAGAATGCGCAGCAGAAAGCCCAGCCCGAAAATGCCCCAATAGGCCATCGTCCCGTCGGCTGCCACCTCCTCCATGAACCCCGGCACGGGAGCCTTGGAAAACACGAGATAGAGAATCCACACCGTCAGCGAAGCGATGCCCCACTGCCCCCATCTGCCCAGCGCATTCAGCAGCGCGCAGATAGGATAAACGTAAAGTAGGGAAAGAATGAACGTACGGGCATACCACCATTCCCCGTTAAACCCGCCGGGATTCAGCGGATACAGCACATTATGCCAACAGAAAGAAAGGCTCCAGTCCTTCACCTCGCCGCCCACGGCATGATAGGCCGGAGGGAACAGGAAAATACACAGCAGCGCCAGCACCATGCTCGGCAGATAAATGCGGTAAAACACCCGTGCCCGTTTGAACACATCCCATGCAAGCCAATGCGGCCTCCACTCCTTCGTTCCGCCGAGCCCGAACCCCGTCACCAGCATGAACAGGGACACCGTCATGCTGCACTGGAACGCTGTAAACACATCGAAGTAAATCGTCTCGGGATGATTCACGAACGTCATCAGCCCTGTGCGCGAATGCCCGGCGGCCACAGGATCGGAACCTTTGAACCACTCCCAGGGGAAAGTCCAGACAATCTTCGCATTCTCGGGCCAGCGGGTAGGATCGCCGAACAGGTGGTGCCAGAGCATCAGCAGCACGGCCACTCCCTTGATGATTAAAGAATCACCCTTGCTGATCAATTGAAACCGATTGGACATAACCGCACGGAAGCTGGGTAGAAAATCACCTCAGGCAAGTTCGCATCGCGAGAGCCGAGAGCAACGACTTGAACCGGGAATAATCCGCCTCGCGGTCTCCGGAAACAAGCACAAAGCCGTAGTTGCCCATCTGGCGGTCTTCCTCCGCCGCATTGCGCAACCGCAGTTGAATCACATCCTCCGCATCCGTGGCACGGCCGCGAAGGCGCTGCTCCAGCTCGTCGGAGGGAATATGGATATACACATCCGCATAGCAGCGGCGAATCAGAGGATCGTCGCAGCCACGCACCTGTTCTGCGCCCTGCACGTCGATATCCATCACCACCGTCTCACCGCGGCGGACGATATCCAGAATATCGCTCTTCAGGGTGCCGTAGCAATTGCCGTGCACCGTCGCGTATTCCAGAAACTCCCCGGCAGCGACCTTGGCATGGAAAGCCTCCATCGTCAGGAAATGGTAATCGACCCCATCCTGCTCACCGGGGCGCGGAGCGCGCGTCGTGCAGGAGATCGAGTAACGCGACAGCCCCTCATCGGTACTGCGGCGGCAAAGAGTGGTCTTGCCGGAACCAGAAGGGCCGGAAACCACGAGAATAGTTCCAAGAGCGGACATATTATTCGATATTTTGTACTTGTTCGCGAACCTTTTCGAGCTCCGTCTTCGCCGTCACAATCAGCTGGGCAAGCCCTGCATCATTGGCCTTCGAACCGGTCGTATTCAATTCACGGAAAATTTCCTGGCACAGGAAGTCGAGAGGACGCCCCACCGGCTCCTCCGAATCGCACAAAGCTTCGAACTGGTCGAAGTGCGAAGACAGGCGCACCGATTCTTCCGACACATCGCAACGGTCGGCAAACAGCGCGATCTCCTTCACGATGCGCTCATCGTCGAGAGCAAGCGGCAGCCCCGCTTCCTCCAGCCTCTTCATCAGGGTCTCCCGGTGGCGGCCAGCCACGCCGGAAGCCTGCTCGAGCATCGCCAGCCGCAAAGCGCGCAGCGTACCGATCTTGCCGAGCAAATCCGCCTTGAGAGACTCGCCCTCGCATCGGCGCATCGCCACAAAGGCGGCCAAAGCCTCATCGAGCGCAGGGCTGATCGCCACCCACGCCTCCTCGGCGGAAACGGCATCTTCCGACTCCGCCTCCAGCACGCCGAAACGGGACAAACCTTCCAGCGTCAACGCCGCCTTCTCACCGCCGCACAGCTCCTGCACGCGCCGCAGCTTGGCATCCAGCAGCATCAGCTTCTCCTCATCGAGGCGCAGCTCCCCGCAGGAACCGGGCACCGACTGGAACGAGATCGACACATTCACGCGGCCGCGCGACACTGCCTCCAGCACCGCTGCACGCACCTGCGTCTCCAGCTCGGCCCACACGCGCGGCAGGCTCACCGCCACCTCCGCCTGCTTGCGGTTCACGCCGCTCACCTCCACACGAAGCGTCCTGTGGCCGCACTGGGCGCTCGCCGCGCCGAAACCTGTCATGCTATTCATTGTCCGATACTGTTGATCGTTATCACGCCTCCTTATAGGCGCGGGCGACTTCCTCCGCCAGAATCCGGATGCCGCGGTGCAGCACATCGTCCGGCTGGGTGAAGCTCAGGCGCACGCATTCGTGCTGGTGCCGCCAGCCCCTGTCCTCGGGAGGAAGGGCAAAAAAGAAATGATGGCCGGGATTCACATAGCAACCGCGCTCGCGGCACCGCTCGTACAGCTCCTGCACGGGAATCGGCAGACCGTCCATCCACAGCCAGAGGAACATGGCCCCCTCGCTCTTATGGACGTGCCAGGGCAGCTCGTCGTCGAAATACTGGCGCAGAAGGCTCTCCGCAAAGGCGGCGCGCTTCCGGTAATAGGGCTTCACCACATCGCGGCAGACCGCATCCAGCGAACCGTCCGCCAGATAGGGTTCCACCAGCGCCTGCCCCAGATTGTTCGGGCACAGCGCGGAAACCGTCACCGCATTCATCACCGTATCGATAATCTCCTTGCGGGCAATGATAATACCCGTACGGGTACCCGGCAGACCGATCTTCGACAGGCTCAGACTCAGCACCATATTCTCGTCCCACACCGTATTGCAGGGCACGGACGTAATATCCGGGAACGGCTGGCCGTACGCATTGTCCACCATCACGGGAATACCGGCAGCCTTCGCCATCGCACGCAGCATATCGAGCTCCTCGTCCGTCACCACATTGCCCGTCGGATTCGCGGGCCGCGACAGAGAAATCGCCGCCGTCTCGGGCCGGATATCCAAATTCTCGAAATCGATCCCGTACTTGAACACATGATTGCCGAGCCGCTGGATACGGGGCTTCACGCCGCGGAACAGCGACGGCCCCACCAGAGACTGGGCTTGATACCCCACATAATCGGGACACAGAGGAAACAAAATCTCGGACTTCGGAGAGCCCTCCCCGGCCAACAGATTGAACAACAGGAAAAACGCCATCTGCCCGCCCTGCGTCACCGCCACATTCTCGGGCGTAATACCCCAGCCGTACCGATCGTTCAAATACTTCACCAGCGACTGGATAAACTTCTCATGGCCGCGCGGGTGCTGGTACGAACACACCAGCGATTCGAATTCCCCCTGCTCCATGATCCTCTCCATACTGGCCCGCCACATCCGCACCAGCTCAGGGAGCATCGCCGGAGCGCCGCCGTTCAACTGGCACAAATTGGGACGACCGGAATAAATGGCCTCATACATGTCTTCCATGAGGTCATTGATACCCGTACGCACGTTGAGCTGCTGGCCGATGCGGGAAAAATCCATAAAAATCCGCGCGAGTGTAGCGCACGGAACAGCCAATGTCGAGCGCGAAAATACCCGCTCTCAAGAAACGGCGGCTCCGGCGACCCCACAGGCCGCCGGAGCCGAACCGCCAGGAATCAGTTCCGGGACGTACGCCCCGTCACCTTCAAATCCCGCACCTCGTACTTCTCGCCGGGTTTCCCCTTCAGATTCATCCGCAGGAAACGGCCATGCACCTTGCCGGGATCGCACGTCGCCTTCACGCCGGAAGCCGTCTTCACGGGGGCGGGCAGCGGCGTCCATGTACGGCCTTCATCCGCCGTAATCTCGAAGGACACATCTTCCGGCAGCTTGCCGCCCACCTCCACGGATTGCAACCCGTAGAAATTCTCCAGATCCAGCCGCCACCACTCCGCACCGGAATCGCCGCAGACAAACGCCCACGCCGTAGCGGAATCGCCATCGTTGGCGAACTTGGCCTGCTCGCTATTGGCCGAGGCGATCGCCGGGCGCGTATGGCCGCACTCCACGAACTGGGCCGCGGACTTGGGATCGGTCGGCGTACCGGCAACCGGCATCCACTCCTTCGACTTACCTTCCACGAACGGCTCGGACCCCGTACAGCGGATCACCACCTCGGCAGGCTTCAGGCCGGGAGACTCCGCCTTGATGCGCGATTCGCCCGCATAATAGGAACGGAACTCGATGGCTGCCTTACCCTCGATAATCGGAATATCCTTCGCATCCGGCTTGAATGTAATCGACTTGCCCGTCGGGAAAATACCGGGGCCGGAAACCACAGTCAACTTCACCTCCGGAGTCGCATCGATCGGCTTGCCCTGCGCATCCGTCACCGTAATCGTCAAATGGGAATCGTCCGTACCGTCCGTCGCAATCGTCGTACGGTCGGCCGTCAGAGCCAGAGCTGCCGGAGTCCCCTTCTGCGGCCATTCAGGCGGGGCAATCTGCTTCAGCTCATTGCGGTACCAGTACCACGCACGGAGCGGCAGGCGGAAATAATCGATAAAGCCCATCCTGCCCATCGACCCGGCAATACTGCCGTGGTGGAAACCGCACCACAGCACCTCGCCGCTGCGCCACGGAAAACGCTTGCCCTCCACATAGCCGCGGTTAGAGGCATACTTGCCCGGGCGGTTGCTGATCACGGAACCGTACTCCGCCACAAGGCTCGGCAGCGTCGGCTTCATCTCATTCGCACCGTCGCCGTTATACCCGGCCAGATCGCCGATCTTGTCGAACCCCTGCCGCTGCACCCCGCCGACCGCCGCCGGACGGGAAGGATCAAGCTCCCGGCTGTACTCGATCAGCCGTTGCGTACAATCCTTCGCCTTCTGCATCACCGAACCCTCGGTAAAGAAAATCTCGTTCCCCATACTCCACGTCACCACCGAAGGATGATTGCGGTGCACCCGGATCATATCCCGCAGAGCCGCCTTCAAATTCGCTTCGAACTCCGCCTGATCCTTCTCATTGGGAGGATACGCGCTGCAATCCCAGTAACCGTCCTTCTTGAAACCGCCGATCCCCCAGAACACGCCCTCGCTCCAGAACAGAACACCGTGCTTGTCGCATGCCGCCGTGAATGCCGGATCATGCGGATAATGGGAACCGCGGATGAAATTCATCCCGGAATCCTTAATCATCTTCACATCGCGGTCGAAATCGCTATTCACCGCCGCATCACCCCATCCGGCACGGTCCTGATGCACATTCGCACCGATAATATAGTAAGGCTTGCCATTCAGGAAAAAGCCCTTATCCTTCGTAAACTCGAACCAGCGAATGCCGAACGGCGTCTCGAACGTATCGCAAACCTTCCCGTCGCGCACCACCTCCGTCACCGCCTTATACAAACGCGGAGAATCGGGATGCCACAGCTTCGGCGATTTCAACGGCGCAAAATCCTGCACCCACTCCTTCGACTCGCCTGCCTTCATCTCGATCGGCATACTCATCGTCGCCACCTTCTTGCCCTCGGGATCGAGCAAAGTCGTCTTCAGAGAACCCTTCACCGCCGTCTTGGCATCATTCTTCAGCTCCGTCGCCACACGCACCGTCGCGGCATCGTCGCTCACCTGCGGAATCGTCACGAACGTCCCGAACCAAGCCACATGCAGCGGATCCTTCGCCACCAGCTTCACATCGCGGTAAATACCGCCGCTGAACACATGCTCCCCGGCGCGCGGAGGCAGCACCGCATTCCACATATTATTCACGCGCACGGCAACCAGATTCTTGCCCGGCTTCACGAAATCCGTAATATCGAACTCGAACCCCGTATAACCGCCGCGATGCTTGCCCACGAACTTCCCGTTCACATACAGCTCGCACTCCTGAAACACACCCTCGAAATCGAGAAACACCCGCTTGCCCTTCCACGACTGAGGAATCGTCACATCTCGGCGGTACCAGCCGTAGCCCACATAAAAACGGCTATCGCCCCAGTAAGGCGTCGAAAACGAATGAGGCACACTCGCAGGAGCCCACTTCGAATCGTCGAACCCCGGCTTCTCCGCTCCGGACAAATCGCCCAGCGTAAAACGGTAATGATTATTCATCAACTGCTCTTCCCGCGCAGCCAATGGAGAAACAAGCGCGACAGCCAAAACGGCATGGAGCAACCTGACGGAATTCCGGCGATGATACGAATACATCATATCGTCATATACGCCGCAGCATTCAAAAACTATCAAAAAATTTAAACTTTTCGCACATCCTGGAATCTAGCCGCAAAACACCGCAATAAGACCAGCACTTATGCTCCGCCCCCATCTTGACTTTTTCGGACAAAGCCTGCTAATGTCGGATGTGAATTTCTTCATCACTTCCTCCATGTCTCTCAAAACCTGTATCACCTGCCTGCTGGCCGTCCTCGGCATAACCTGCTTCCATGCCTCTGCATCGGAAACCGACACCCGGGACGCCTACCCCTGCGACGGCGCAAACTACGCCCTTTATTCCGCCGAACGCCCGCCCCTCCTCCCCATGCCCCGGAGCATCGCATGGAAAGACCGTTCATCAGCCCTTGCAACCGTCACCATCCAGACGCCCCAGCAAACGGCCGACCCGGCCCAGATGAAACACATCCTTGCGGAACTCAACGCATACCTGAAAGCCCACGAAATCAAAACCGCACCATCCGGAGCATACCCCATCCGCTTCACCCTCATTCCGGAATGGCCGAAATCCATGGAAAACAGGGAACAACCGCCAGCGCTCGGAGACGACTCCTACCGCATGAGCATCACCCCGCAAGGCATCGACATCCAAGCCGTCAACACCCGGGGCTTCTACTACGGCCTCCAAACGCTCAAACAGCTCATCCTCCGGCGCGGTGGAAAAACGACCGTCGCCCATTGCTCGATCGAAGACTGGGGCGCCTTCCCCATCCGCGGAGCCATGAACGACATCGGCCGCAACTACATGCCCATGGACATGCTCTACGGCATCATCGACAAAATGGCTGCCCTCAAACTCAACACATACCACTTCCACTGCACGGAAAACGAAGGATGGAGACTTGAAAGCAAACTCTACCCCTCCCTCACGGAAGCAAAAAACATGACCCGCTTCCCCGGCAAACATTACACGCAGGAAGAATTCCGCCGCTTCGTCGAATATTGCCGCGTACGCAACATCATGGTCATCCCCGAAATGGACATGCCCGGCCACTCCGCCTCCCTCCGCCGCGCATTCGGCATCTCTGCCATGAACGACCCGCGCATGACCCGCATCCTGACCGACCTCATCAAGGAACTGTGCAGCCTCGTCCCTGCGGAAACGATGCCCTACATCCACATCGGCACCGACGAAGCGCACGGAAAAGAAGAACAGGTCGACAACGCCACCCTGACCGCCTACTTCCGCACCGTCGAAAAATGCGGCCGCAAACCCGTCCGCTGGCACCCCGGACTGGCCCCCAAGGGATACAAAGGCGCCGTCCAGCAGCTCTGGACCGAACGCACACTCAAACGATGCTGGCCCGCCCCCGGAGGAGAATACATCGACTCCATCGAAACCTACCTGAACCACATCGACCCCTTCACCGTCGCCTCCACCATGTACTTCCGCCGCATCTGCCCATTCCCCCAAAGCAAGGGACTCGGCATGATCCTCTGCTCATGGCCCGACCTCCCGATGAACGCCTCGGAAGAACACCTCACACACAACCAGTTCTATTCCGGCATCGCCTTCGTCAGTGAACCCATGTGGAACCCGCCATTCCCACGCGTCGAAGGAGACCCGATGAAAGACAGCCACATGCAATACCATGCCAACCTGCCCGCCCGCGAAGACCCGATGCTCGCCAAATTCGCCGCCTACGAAAACCGCGTCCTCGCCATCCGCGACCGCTTCTTCCGCAACACCCCCTTCCATTACGTCCGGCAAGCGCAAATCCCGTGGAAAATCATCGGCCCCTTCCCGCATGAAGGAAACGTCGACCGGATATTTCCTCCCGAAAACATCCTCCGCACGGGAAACATAGAACCGCAATACGAACACAACGGCAAAACATGGGCATGGCACCCGCAAACCTACACGGGGGCCACCGTCATCTTCAAACAGTACTGCGACTTCCCGACCCCGTTCAACGGCCAAAAACCGGGCGCGCGCGCCGCACAGAACTCCACCTACTACGCCTACACCTGCATCCACTCGCCCAAAGCGCAAAAAGTCCCCTTCTGGATCGGAGCCCATACATGGGCCACCTCCGACTGGCGCAACGGCCCCGTCAGCGTACCGGGCAAATGGTACCACTCGAACCCGCGCTTCTGGATCAACGGCAAGGAAATCCCTCCTCCCGCATGGAAAAAACCGGGCAACAACGGAGCCATGATCGATGAAAACTACCACTTCCGGGCTCCCGTCTCCATCGACCTCAAAAAAGGATGGAACCTCATCTTCATCAAAAGCCCGAACAACCCGGACACCCGCCGCTGGATGTTCACCTTCGTCCCCGTCCAATGGGACCCTCAGCATCCGGGCTGCAACATACGCGAATATCCCGGACTGGAATACAGCATCGACCCGGCGGCTTCCTCACCGGATGAAAAACAGCAACATCCTGCCACAAAAACAACCAACAAATAACTGGTAGAAAGACACTTGCAAAGTCATACACCCACATCCGCCATTGAACGGAAACGGCGGCAGAATCGTCTCACCCGATGAAAGAAGCAGACATGAACATCATCATCGACAAAGCCGATTCCCGCGGCCATGCAAACCATGGATGGCTCAACACCAGCCACACCTTCAGCTTCGCGGACTACTACAACCCGCAAAGAATGCACTTCGGCGCCCTGCGCGTCCTCAACGACGACACCGTCATCCCGCGCAGCGGATTCGACACCCATCCCCACAAAAACATGGAAGTCGTATCCATCCCCCTGAAAGGATGCCTCCGGCACGGCGACAGCCTTGAAAACAGCCACATCATCGAACCCGGGCAAATCCAGGTCATGAGCGCAGGAAGCGGCATCTACCACAGCGAATACAACGCCAGCTCCGACGAAAACCTCGAATTCCTTCAAATCTGGGTCATCCCCGACCAGACCGACACCCCGCCCCGGTATGCCGACTACGACATCCGCCCCCTCCTGAAACACAACGAAATCTCCACCTTCATCGCCCCCGGCACCGCCATCGCCCTCCGCCAGCAGGCATGGTTCTCATGGGCCGAACTCGACCGGGGAACAACCTGCACCTACCGCCTCAAAGGAAAACAAACGGGCGTCTACATCTTCGTCATCGAAGGAAGCATCGCCATCGACGAAACGGAAGCCCTCCTCGACCGCAGGGACGGCGCAGGCATCACGGACATCGACGTACTCACCGTCACTGCCCGCAAACCCTCCACCATCCTCCTCATCGAAGTAGCCCTCTGACATCCTCACCTCCTGCACAAAGGGAAAATGCCTTTCGGACATTAAAGATCGACAGATACAACCTTCTCAGCCTGATTCCGAATAAGAACCAGCTTCACCGACTTCCTGCCGGACAACGCCGAAAGCAACGCATTCACATCACGCACATCCTTTCCATCCACACGGACGATCACATCATCGGCTCGCCCGCCTTCTCGGTAAAAAGAAGCCCACGCATCCGTTGCCAACACAAGCACACCGGCCTCTCCGGGCAAACCATAGGCCGACACATCCCCCATCCCCCTGATATTGCGGCAGGTCACACCTAAAAACTTCACCTGCACGGCATTCGGATCCTTTTTTACAACCACAGGCTTGTATTCCGGAAAAACGGGAGACTTCGCCAACGCCTTCAAACGGGGAGACACCACGCCGAAACTCGCCGGAAAATCCTTGAACCCGAACTGCAATGCGGGGGAACCCTTCCGGAGACGGTAATCACCCAGCTCCGGAGCCATAAACATCGCATCCCCGGCAATCGAGTCCTGATCGCGTTTCGACTGCTCCTGCAACCCCGCCGCAGGGCGCGTCCCTGCCAGCCCCGGCACATGCACGAAATTCTTGTCCATCCGTTCGCCCCACGGAGATGAAGGCATCCCGCCCGCGGGGAAATAACCGTCCACGAAGAAAATATTGTACTCCACCACATCGCCCGACCTGCCGAACCACACATGCGGATGCAAACCGTTATTCACAATCACATTGTGATGCACTTTACGACCGAACCCTTCACGCAGCTTCAACCCGCTGGCCAAAAGAAGATTATTGTAAATCTCATAATTGCCGGAACCGTCATCCAGATCGATATCCCAGCCGTGATCGCAACGCCAGCGGCTATTGCGGATCACCGTCGGCTTCACGGCATCCAAAAAGGGAACATCCTTGATCTGCTCCCAATCCGACGCCTGATTCATATTCAGCCCCTTCAACTGCCAGAAACGGTCGCGGCCCCACGAATTGAACGAACCGTGATCGGAAGTCTCCAACACCGTATCGAACACATCGCAACCGTCGATCACATGACCGCCCCAGCAACCGTCTCCGATATTGATCCCGGCACGGGGCACATCGTAAAGCGAACAATGAAGCACACGAACCCCCTGAGACATCGCAATCTCCACCGGAGCAGACTGCTTCTCGACCCGACCTGTCCTCGTAATCAGGCAATCTTCCACCGTACAATCGGAAGGAAACGCATTACCCTTCGGACCGGGCGTCTTATCCAGATTCTGCCATGAAAACCTGCCACCATCCCTGAAATCAAGCGGGCAGCGCACCGCCGACCTATCTCCTACGAATGCCACGCCATTCCCGCCCACATCTTCAATCAGGCAGGACTTCACCAAAACCTTCCTGTTATACCCGTCCACAAACACCGCATCGCCACCCAGCCCATTGAAATCGCACGACTCCACCGTACAATCCTCCGTACCAGCCAGCAGCACGGCGCCGTTGCGGTAAATCGTCCAATCGCTACGCAACAGCGGCTCCTTGTTCTTCAGGAACGTCCGGTCCGTCTGCGTCAGCACCAGCCCCTTCAGAGCCACCCCGCGCACGGGCTTCTCCTCCTCCCCCCGCAGCTCGAACAAACGCTCCAGCCGAGTCGCCTCCACTCGCGCCTTATTCAAATCCGTCCCAGCCTCCGGATACACATACAGAACACCCTCCTTCTTATCCAAAAACCACTCACCGGGTACATCCAGCTCCTCGAACACATTCTCCACAAAACGGAACTTGCCATGCGGAGCGGAAGGACGATTATTCTGCCAACCTCCAGCCAGCTTCACGGAACCATCCGGTTTCTTCCCCTCAATAATATAATGATGGCCTCCCCACAGGCGGCCGTGCAAAGCATGTAAAAAACCACCTTCGGGATCCTTCCACCCAGCAACCCTCTTGGGAGCCACCGCGTCCGCAGCATAACCGTTGAAAATACGCTCCTCCGGATTCGCATTGGGATAGCGTGCCATCCGGAGCTGCTTCCCGTCCACAAACAGGCAATCCGCCTTCAACCCGGCAGGCGCTTCCGCCTGCATAATCCCGTCGCGGAACGGCTTCCATTGCAGCGACAAAAGCTGCGCCCCGCTCACCACTGCCTTCCCCGCATGCACCGCCTCGATCGTCAGCCCGGAATCCTCGGGAGAAAGAACAAGCGGCTCCTGCAAATAAAAAACACCGTCCAACAACCGGATCGTATTCCCCTTTCCGTCTCCGGAGCCATGCTTCCGCACCTGATCTCGTGCAGCTTGCAACGTACGCATCGGCTGACTCTTCGCACCGGAACGGGAATCGTCGCCATCGGGCGAAACATACACATCGGCAGCAACGGACCAGCCACCCATAAACAGGCTGCAACACACGGACATCGGAACAAGAAAAGAATCGGCGGACATAAGAAGTACCAACATAATGGCATATCATCTACGCAAAGCAACATCAAAACATATCACACCAATCCAAAAAATCCTTTGAATAATAACAAACAAAAAAACAACAGCAACCCCTTCGACGAGATAGAAAAAGTAAACCGCTTCCGTACTTCACTTAAACACGACTTGATCAAATGAAACCATACATCACCTCATACGCCGCCACCCTCATTTCCTCCTGCCTCACGGTAATGGGTACACTCTCTGCTGCACACTCTCAGGAACCGCCGCCACGGACAACCCTCCGGCTCGCAGAAGGAGGAACCACCGAATACACCATCCTGACCCCGGACAAACCGTCCGGCATCACCCACTCCGCGGCGGACGAACTCGCCTTCCATCTCAAGCAAATCACGGGAGCCGAATGGCCCGTCAAACAGGAACAGGCACGCGCGGACCGGCCGGAAATCCGGCTGGAAATCACCGACTCCGACCCCGCCGTCCCGCAAAACGCCCAAGGCTACCGCCTCTTCACAGAAGGGGACGACATCGTCATCCGCTCCCGCAGCCCCCACGGCCTCCTCTACGGAACCTACGCACTCCTCGAAGACAAACTCGGCTGCCGCTGGTACACCCCTGATGAAACACTCATCCCCCGCCGCGAAACGCTCCGGCTCTCCCCCTTCGACACCTCAGCCTCCCCCGCCTTCCTCTACCGGGACATCTACGCGGCCGACGTCTTCCGCGACCGGCAATGGGCGCAGCGGCTCCGGCTCAACAGCGGCACATTCCGATGGCCGGACAAACCCACCGACCACCTCTACAACTACATGCCCGGATACTCCTGCCACACCTTCGAGCACCTCGTCCCCCCCGACAAACACTTCAAAACCCACCCCGAATACTACGGCCTCGTCAACGGCAAACGCGACAAAAACCTCCTCTGTCTCAGCAACCCCGCCGTCTTTGAAACCGCACTCGCCACCCTGCGCGCCGACCTTGCCCGGCACAAGGAACGCCCCTGCATCGTCTCCATCTCACAGAACGACTGCGGAGGCTGGTGCCAATGCCCGGAATGCACCCGCATCATTGCGGAAGAAGGCGACGGCACCGGACTCCTCATGCGCTTCCTGAACAAATTCGACAACGCCCTTCAAGGAGAAAACGTCACCGTCCACACCCTCGCCTACCACACCACCGACATACCCCCGACCAAAACGAAACCCAACCCCGGCATCATCATCCAGCTCTGCCCCATCGGCATCTGCTACGGCCACTACCCCGAAAAATGCTCCCATTCCGGCAGCGAAGGCAACATCGCCTTCGAACGCAAAATCAAAGGATGGTCGGCCATCCACGACAACCTCTGGATCTGGAGCTACCACATCAACTTCGCCCACAGCTTCCAGCCCTTCCCCAACATCCACACCCTCCCCGCCTACATCCGCTACTTCGCCGACCACAAAGCCAAAGGAGTCTTCGCCCAAAGCGACGCGGGACAACGCGCCACCAGCCTCAAACGGCTCAAACACTACCTCCTTGCCAAACTCCTCTGGAACCCGCAAACGGATGCCGACGCCCTCACGCGCGAATTCCTCGAACACTACTACAAGGAAGCCGCAGCCCCCATGGCCGAATACCTCGCCGCACTTGCAGCCACCATCGAAAACACTCCCAACCTGCACACATGGATCTACGATGCACCGCACTCCCGGTACCTGAGCAACGACTTCATCGAACAATCGGAAAACATCTTCGCCAAAGCGCTGGAAGCTGCGAAAAACAACCCCGTCACACTCAACCGCGTCAAAATCGAACAACTCTCCATCCAGTACCTCATCCTCACCCACTGGCTGCGCGGCAACCTCAACCGAAGCAACGAAGAAATCCTCAAAATAGTCGATGAATTCGAAACCGTCTGCCGGGAAAACAACATCACCGGACTCTCCGAACACGATTGGAAAGACGAACAACGCCTGCAATTCATCCGCGACATCCGAACCAAAGCCGGAGCACAACCCGGCAACTGACCATCGGCCCATTGCCTTCAACCACCTCCTTCAGGAGCCGGAGCAAAAGCCCCGGCTCCTTTGCATATCATCGGAAAAGAACGGCAAAAAATGGAAAAAACATCAAAAACGCGATTTTTTTCGGACGCTCCCGCCATTCAAACGTTAATCATACAAAAGACGGCGACAGAAACCACCGCCGCCAAACGCCATGAACCACCTCTACAAATATCTGGGAGCAGCAGCATACTCCATCTGCATCCTCACGGCATGCAGCGACAACGACGAATGCAAAGACTGCCAAAACAAAACCGTCACCACCACGGAATCCAAACACCTGCAAGGCAACTACGACCTCCAGAAATACTACATGCAGCGTAGTGAATACAACCTCTTCTACGTCGTCCCCTCCGGAGGCAACGGCCGATTCGATGGCGGAGCCTTCCGCTGGGACATCGACAAACTCTGCATCACCGCTCCTGACACCGTCTGCGTCTACATCGGCACCGCCGGAGACGTCGTCCAAAACGGAGCCTACTCCCTCAACACCGCTACCGGACAAGTCGAAGGCCCCCTGCCCAACCCCGAAACCTACCCTTGGATCGACGCCCAGCAATACTACGACCACCAACTGTAACGACAACCGCATGAAAACCATCATCCGAACCACCGGACTCCTCGCAGCGGCGCTCCTCCTTGCCTCCTGCGGCAAAGACGACGACGAATACGACGACCACTACCACAAGGGTGCCTCCACCAAACACCTCATGGGCAACTACGACCTTCAGCAGGACTACTCCTCCGACGGAAGCGGAGAAATCTTCTACGTCGTCCAGAAAGGCGGCGGAGCAGGCAGAAACGACGGAGGCGTCTTCCGCCGCAACGTCAGCCAAATCACCGTCGTCCCGCCCAACGAAGTCTATGCCTACATCAACCATGGAGGCAACGTCGCCACCGGAGCCTACAAACTCGACGCCAACTCCGGCGAAGTAACCGGCCCTCTCCCCGAGCCGGAACAACACCCGTGGATCGACGCATGGGAATTCTTCTACGACTACCTCTAAGCGCCCTGCGCCCCGACACCATCCCTACCCCCATGAACGGCTCCGGCACACATCCGGAGCCGTTCATCGCTTCATAGCGAACGAGTGCAACCTCTTGACACATCCGCAGACCTGCCGTTTAATACCCCCACGCACATGACACCGCCGCCCTCAACAACAGGACCCCCTGGCCGTGAACCGGAAATCGGCGCCTACTTCGGACTCGAACTCCCCTCATACGGCAACATCCCGCAAAACCGCCCCGGCCGCAGCGTCATGCTCAACTCCGGTAGAAACGCCCTCGAATACATCCTGCGCCACCTCCCCGGCATCACGCGGCTCCACCTCCCGGCCTACTCATGCCCCTCCCTCCTCCAGCCCCTCGCCCGCCTCGGCATCCCCCACACCGCATACCGCATCACCCCCCGGCTCGAACTCGAACAACTCCCCCGCCTCCGGCCAAACGAACACATCCTCTACATCAACTACTACGCCCTCAAAGAACACTACATCGACACCCTCGCAGCCCACTACGGCAGCCGCCTCATCATCGACAACAGCCAATCCCTCTACTCCCCTCCACGGCCCGGCATCCCCGCCTTCTACAGCCCCCGCAAAAACTCCGGCCTCCCCGACGGAGGAATCGCCGTCCTCGACCGCCCCACCCTTCAACTCACCGAACGCGACACCTCCTACTCCGCAGCCGGCTACCTCCTTCAACGCCTCGAACAAACCGCCGAAGCCGCCTCCCCTGCCTGCGAACAAAGTGAACGCCGCCTCGACAACCTCCCCATGCGCCGCATATCCCTACTCACGGAACGCCTCATGCACGGCATCGACTACGAAACCGCACGCCGCATCCGCTGGGAAAACTTCACCCATCTCCACAACCGCCTCCGGGACTACAACAAACTGCCCATCGACACCTCCTCCATCGCCACACCGTACTGCTACCCCCTGTGGACCGGACTTCCCGGCCTTCGAAACCACCTCATCGACCACGGCATCCTCATCCCCCGGTACTGGCCGGAAACCGCCTGCGACACGCCGCCCGGCAGCACCGAACGCCAGCTTGCGGACAACCTCCTCCCGCTCCCTGTCGACCAGCGATACACCGCCGAACACATGGAACGCATCATCCGCATCGTCACGGACTACTACGCCGCCTGAAAACCGCCGCATGCACAGGCAAACGGCGGCATCCCAGTGCAGCGCCCCCGTCAAAGCGGGCACACCTTCGCATAATTTGCCCGCGACTCCTCAATCGGAATCGGCGTCTTATCTGCACCCAGAGCCACGTAAACCAGCTCTGCCTCCGTAATCTTCGCCACATTATTGCACATCTTCGGCATACGCTCCGCAAACACCTCCACGCGCACCGTAATCGACGTACGCCCCACCTTCACGATCTCCGTATAAAACGACACCACATCCCCCACCATCACCGGAGCCTCGAACGTCAAACTGCTGATCGCCCGCGTCACCATATACTGGCTCAAGGCATACCGCATCGCCGTACTTGCCCCGGCAAGGTCCACCTGGCTCATCACCCAACCGCCGAACACATCGCCGTGCTGATTCGTATCGGCAGGCATCGGTTCAACGCGCAACGCCGGCATCCGGCCCTCGGGAAGCATAATATGTTCGCTCATAAAACTGGAATCATTCTACAAACAACACATCAACCTGTAAAGCACAAAAACGAACAACAACCGAACAGTTCGAAAAAAGAAACATCAGCTCTCCGGCCCTTCCCGCCCGGCAACCGATCCAACACTTCATACTCCTGCAAACCACAAAATGGAAAAGCCCCTCATCCGTTAAGATGAAGGGCTTTATTGGCTCCTGCGGTTGGGGTCGAACCAACGACCTAGTGATTAACAGTCACCCGCTCTGCCACTGAGCTACGCAGGAGTTGCGGGCAGGAGTCTACATGAACCGACGCACGCGTGCAAGCTTTTTTTATAAAAAAAACGATTTTTCTTCCCGGCCGGGCATTCCCGGCACATCATGCAACACGGTAAAACATCTTCAACAGGAAAAAACTGAAATTTCTCCGATGCTCCATAACGTAGAATCAGCATGAAAATCAACATACATGCCTCCCTGCTCCTGCTTGGCCCTCTCCTCCTCGGCGGATGCAACCGCCATGAAAACGAAAAAACCGCGGACACCCCCGCTCCCACCCCGGTACACATCGTCGTCATCGGATCGGATGGCTTCAGCGCCGAAACCCTCCGGAACCATCCCGGCAGCTTCCCACATATCGAAGCCATGATGAAAAACGGCTCATTCACCTTGAAACACCGCTCCGTCCTCCCCTCCTCCAGTGCGGCCAACTGGGCATCCATGCTCATGGGAGCATCCCCCGAACTGCACGGCTACACCACATGGGGCAGCAAGCATCCCGACCTTCCGCCCCGGGAAACAGGCAGCTACGGGCGCTTCCCGGGCATCTTCGGCCTCATCCGCTCGGCCACCCCCAATGCAACCACAGGCTACTTCTACAACTGGGAAATCATGGACTGCCTCTTCGACAAAGGAAGCGAAACCCTCAGCAAACAGGGCAGCGACACCGCCATTGCCAAGGAAGCCATCCGCTTCATCCGCGAAAAACAGCCGACCCTCACCTTCATCGCCTTTCATGAACCGGACACAACCGGGCATAAAAACGGATGGCTCTCCCCAGAATACATGAAACAGGCCATGGCAATCGACCGCTACGTCGGCGACATACGAGCTGCAGTCGAACAAAGCCCCATCGCCAAAACGGCATACGTCATCTTCACCGCAGACCATGGCGGACAAGCCAAAAACCACGGCGGCAAAACCATGGCGGAAATGGAAGTACCATTCGTCATCACAGGGCCGGACATCCGGAAAAACCACGAAATCCGCGAAAGCACCATGATGTACGACACCGCCGCCACACTGGCAGACCTGCTCCGGCAAAAACGCCCCCAAGTCTGGATCGGCAGACCGATCCCCGGCATCCGGGAATAACCCGGCCTCTCGCACCTCTCGTCGGAGCCACACCCTCGCCATCCTGACAAAGAAAAAGCCCTTTCCTAGGAAAGGGCTCGTAAAATGAATGGTGGGTAGGGAAGGATTCGAACCTTCGAAAGCATAGCTAACAGATTTACAGTCTGCCCCCTTTGACCGCTCGGGAACCTACCCACTTGCACTTGGTGCGACGGGAGTCTACACAAGCCTCTCCATTTTGGCAAGCTAAAAATCGTAAAAATGAATTATTTTTCCACGAATGTCATTTCTGCCTGCCGGCCTTCCACTGCCTCCACACCGGAACCAGCAAAACAAAACCGCCCAGAATAATGCCGAACGACAGATACTGCCCCCGCGTCAGCACGCCCCACATCGCCGCATCAGGTTCACGGTAACACTCCGTCAAAATACGGCCGAACGCATACAGGAAGCAGAACAGGGCGCAGAACAAACCGTGCGGAGCCTTCGGGAAACGCAGGCGAATCCACCACAGAATCAGGAAAATGAACAAACCCTCCGCCAAAGCCTCAAACAACTGCGAAGGATACCGGGGATGCAGCACATTCCCCACCGTCTCCCTCACCTGCGAATTCTCACGCACCTGATCGATCAGCCATTGCACCGAACCGCCTTCATACTTATCCGGCACCTGGAGCCCCATCTCATGATGCAACGTATTCAGCACGGGCACCACCTTCTCCTGCATCTCCTCCACGGAATACAACTTCATCTCCTCGGGAAAACGCATGGCCAGAGGATTATCCGCCGACGTCATGCGGCCATACAACTCACCGTTGATGAAATTGGCGACACGACCGAAAAAAATCCCGACGGGAGCCACAATAGCCAGCCCGTCCATCGTCGCCAACCAGCTCAACCGGTGCCTGCGGGCATAATACCACACAAACAGGCACACGCCGAGAATACCGCCATGGCTAGCCATCCCCCCCTCATTCACCATCACCGCATTCCACGGATGCTCCATAAAAGAGGACAACCCCTCGCGCGGAATCATGTAAAACAGCACATACCCCAGCCGTCCACCGATCAGAACCCCGAAAATCGCCGTCAGCGTCACAAAATCGGCCAGCTTCTCCTTCGGCACAGGATAAAGCTCGCGCTTCGACAAACAAAACAGCAAATAATACCCGACCACAAAACCGAGCAAATAGGCCAGCCCGTACCACCGCACGGCAATCGACTCCGTAATGTGGAAAATAACGGGATTCAGATCATGCACATAATTCATATTCATCAAGCGTCAAGGGATTCGTAATCGGTCAGGGAAACTACGGCGGCGGCATCCAGCTTCTTCACCAGCGCCATCGTCAAATCGATCACCGCCTGCAAATCACGGTCATCCAGCACACCGTGATGCGCATGAATATAGCGGGTCGGCACGCCGATCACCACGCAGGGAACCCCCGGCCCGACAAACTGCAACGCCCCGGCATCCGTACCGCCGCTGCGGCGCACCGTCATCTGAAAAGGAATACCGTTCTCCTCGGCCGTCCGGCGCACCAGCTCCACCAAAGCGGGATTCATAATCGCCGTCGGATCGTACATACGCACCTGCGCGCCCTTACCGAGCACACCCTGCCTCCCCGACCCGGCAAAACCGGGAGTATCATCGGCAGGCGGACCTTCCAGCACAATCGCGCAATCCATCTCCGCCAGCTCGCCCACCGTACGGGCGCCGCGGGTGCCCACCTCCTCCTGCACCGTCCCAGCGGCAATCAGCGTATTCGGCAACTCGCAACCTTCCAGCCCCCGCATCACCTCAAGCATCGCATAAAACCCCGCGCGATTATCGAACGCCTTGCCAACCCAACGGTGCGGCATATCGAAAGCCTCCAGCTCCACGCCCGGAGCCACCGGATCCCCCAGGGCAATCCCCAGCTCCGCCACCTCATCCGCACTGGCGGCGCCCACATCCACAAAAAGAGCCTCAATGGGCAGCACCGAATTGCGCTGATTCTCCGGCAGAAAATGCGGCGGCTTCGAACCGATCACACCCCGCACCTTGCGGCCGGAACGAGTCTTCACCACTACCTTCTGGCTCAGCAGCGTATGATTCCACCACCCCCCAATCGGCACGATCGAAAGAAACCCGTCCTCGCCGACGCTCTGCACCAAAAAACCGATCTCGTCCATATGAGCCGCCAGCATCACGCGCGGCCATGCACCCGCCCGCTCGCACACGATATTGCCCGCTCCGGCCGTCGCCACCTCACCCATCCTCCCGAGCACCCGTCGAAACACATTCCGCACCTCTCCCTCATGCCCGGAAACGCCATGAGCATCGCAACACTCCTTCAGCAAATTCGCGTCGATTGTCATGCCCACTAGCATGCGAACAGACGCTCCAATGGTCAAGCCTCAAAAGCAAACTCGTGATAAAATGACATAAATCCCTACCTGTAAACATCCTGCAAAAACG
Source organism: Neoakkermansia glycaniphila (assembly GCF_001683795.1). Taxonomy (GTDB): domain Bacteria; phylum Verrucomicrobiota; class Verrucomicrobiia; order Verrucomicrobiales; family Akkermansiaceae; genus Akkermansia; species Akkermansia glycaniphila. The sequence goes on along the minus strand of NZ_LIGX01000041.1, from coordinate 70,990 downwards.
AACACGACAAACTCAACAAAAAAATATAGTATTTATGTACGCTTTTGCTCGCCATACCTTTCATATTCGTGTATAAATCGACCGTTAAATCCCACAATTTATGAAGACATTCATATCCACCCTTGCCGGACTCGCATGCACCGCCGCCTTCACCTCCGTTGCCTTGGCAGACGCCCCCGGAACGGATGTCCGCGTGAAATTTGACGAAGCCAAAATGACCGTCACCGAAATCCAGCCTCCCCTCTTCTCGGGAGCGAAAGGCATGGCAAAAGTGCCCACATGGTACTACATCGACGTCCCCATGAACGTACAAGCCCTCTCCAAAAGCGGCGAAAAACCCCGCTCCGGAACGCTTGACAACCTCACTGTCACCTTCTACCTCCTCGTCAAAAACCCTAATCCGGGCGCAGGTAAAAACAGCTACCTGAAAATCACCAAACCCATCCACTACGTCAACGTACCGGTACCCGGCGCAGAAGGCTCTTCCTCCGTCACCACGCATGCCGCCTGCTTCCTCCCCCCCTCCACCGTCCGCAAACTCACGGGCCGTGAAAACACCCGGGCCGGCGACCTCTCCGCCTACCTCACCCTCATCAGCGTAGACGCCTCCTACAACGACAAACCCTGCAAGGAAACCAAGGACAAATTCGCCTACGCCACCAAAATGTTCGGCAACGACAACGACCTGAGAAAAGGACTCAAAGACCTCCCCAGATGGTGGACCATTGATGCCAAACGCTTCCCTGAAACCACGGACTACCCCGTCCGCACCATCGCGGAAACACCCTTCGCAGCACAGGCCTCCGGCTACTTCCCGGAAACCAACCCCATGTATGGCGCCGCCCCGGCTGAATCGGCCACGGACCCGGCTGCCACAGACACCGAAAACTGACCCCGCCGCTACTGAAGCGGAACCTCCCTCCGGCAAACCTCCTTCCTCACCACATTCTATCTATGGCTGAACAAAAACAAGTTGTAGCCCTTGAAATCGGCGCCCAGGGCGTCGTCATGGGCGTCTTTGTATCCACAGGCAAACAAGGCATGGCCCTTTCCCGCTATGCTCGCAAAGACATCGTTTTGGACCCCGTCGAAGAAGGCCTGCGCATCGAATACGTCAGCGCCGCCATTGGCGAACTCGTCGGCGAACTGAAACTGAAAAACAACTCCGTTCGCAGCGTCGTCTCCGGCCAGCAGGTCTTCATCCGCTTCATCAAACTGCCGCCGATCGAAAGCGACGACCTTCGCCGCCTCGTCGGATTCGAAGCCCAGCAGCACATCCCCTTCCCAATGGAAGAAATCGTCTGGGACTTCCAGCTCCTGCCCGACCGAGGAGAAGCGGAACGCGAAGCCATCCTCGTCGCCATCAAAACCGAAACCCTCGATGCCCTCAACGACCAGATCACCGCGCACGGCATCCACAATACCGGCGTAGGCTGCTCCATCACCTCCCTGTACAACGCCTTCCGGTACAACTATCCGGACGAAACGGCGCCCGTCATGATCCTCGACATCGGCGCCAAAACAACGGACATCATCTACACCGAACCGGAACGCTTCTACACCCGCAGCGTCACCGTCGGCGGCGCCTTCATCACCAATGCCATCGCCCGCGACCTCCACTGCTCCTTCAAGGATGCGGAAGAAATCAAAGTCCAGCAAGGCATGGTCTCCATGGCCAATGGCCACACGGAAGGCATGTCCCCCGTCGAAGCTCAGGTCTCCACCACCGTGCGCAACGCCATGACGCGCCTCGCCTCCGAAATCCAGCGCACCACGAACCACTACCGTGCGCAATTCAAGGGCAACGCTCCCACCAAGGCCTACATCTGCGGCGGCGGCGCACTGCTGCGCTACACCCGCGAATTCCTTGAAGAAACCATCGGCATCCCGGTGGAACACATGAACCCGCTTGCCAACGTCCCCGTCAGCAAACATGTCGATCAGAACAACCTGGCAACCGACAGCGTCATCCTCGGGGGCATCGTCGGCGCAGCCGTCGAAGCATGCAGCGATGCGGAAATCAGCATCGACCTCGTCCCGACCAGCGTCGGCAAGGATCGCGCCGAAAAACAGCTCCTCCCGAAAATCGCCATCGCCGGCTCCATCGCCGTCCTCGGTGCAGCCATCTTCGCCGGAGCCGCCTACATGAAAAAAACGGAAACGGCGGCCACGCGCATCAAAGTTGCCGCTGCCGTCAAAAAAGCGGAAAGAATCGGCAGTGAAATCAGCGCTGCCGAAAACAAAATCACCGACTGCGAACGCACCATCCAGAAATACACGAACCTGTACAACATGCGCTTCGCCTACATGGACATCCTGCAGGACATGACCCAGAACACGGCATCCCCCAACTTCTGGATATCCAGCTTCGTCCCTCTCGTCAACTTCAACCCTCTCGACACCGACCTTGCCTCCAAAAACGGCATCAAGGAGGCCGCACTCGTACGTGACCGCTTCGACAGCGGCAACGACACCGCCCTTCAAACGGTCAAGCAGGACAAAAACAACAAAAACAGCAAAATCGCCCAAAACGTCACCGCTATCTGCATCGAAGGCTACGTACTCGACAAATCCATCACCGGCTCGACCACGGGCGACACCGTCCGCGACAACATCCGGCAAACCCTCGGCAGCCAATCTCCGGAATCGCCCTTCACCTTCGTCGTCAAGAAAAACACGAACGACAAAAAGGGAGTCATGCTCGAAGACCGCATGTACCTCTCCATCGAAGACTCGACCCAGGCCAAACTGCCTCCCTACGTCGAGAAATTCACCATGATCATCCCGTTGAAGCACCCCATCCCGGTTCCCGCCAAGTAAACACACGACCCAGCAAGAACACAACTTCATACCAATCATGAACATCAGTGAAAACAAACGAGTCGTCGTCATGTCAGGCATCTTCCTGATTGCCTTCGTCGGACTCATCGCACTCGGCTTCAGCTTCAGATCAGCCAGCCAGGACAACATCGCCAGCATTGAAGAGGGACAGAGCACCTTGGACAGCGACCGGGCCAAACGCTTCCCGTCCAACGAACAAAGCCTTCCGGAAGTCAACGCCGCCGCCACCCGGGCAGCCGCCATCAAGGAACAAATCCTCGCCTCGACGGCCAGCTTCGGACAAACCGTAGAAACCGCAACCACGGTCGATGGACGCCCAATCAACGGCAAGGAACTGCAGGACAAACTCAACACCCTGCACAACAAACTGGAACAGCTCTGCAAGGAAAAAGACATCAAACTCACACCCGAAGCCTCCTGGCTCGGATTCTCTGCCTTCCGTTCCGTCACGCCGAATGAAAGCGACGCTCCCGACCTGAGCTTCGAACTCTCTGGCATCGACCACTTCGTCAACACCGTCGCCGCCAACGGAGCCGTCTCCATCACCAAAGTCTACCGCCCCACCGTCAGCGAACCGGCAGACAAAACGGGCAAACCCAAACCCGCCGCCAAGAAAAACACGGGCGACTGGAACACCCTCCCCTTCGAAATCAGCTTCCAGGCCAAGCGGGGCAGCGTCGGCAGCATCCTTGAATCCATCGCACAGGACAAGGAATACTGCTACTACATCACCGGCATGCGCATCGCATCCGACCTCACCACGCCCGTACCGCTCGACCCCTTCAAAAAACCTGCCGCCCCGCAGCCGGAAGAAACGGCCACAGCAGTATCGGATATTATTGATGACGGCCTCGGTGGCGGAGATCCCCTCGGCGGCACCCCGGCAGCCGAACCCGCCCCCGCTCCGGAAGAAGTGCGCCCCGCCGCACAAACCGTCGCCAAGCAAATCCTCGGCAATGAAACCATCCGCGTGTACATCGCCTGCGAACTCGTCCGCTTCAACACGCCCGTCAAAAAGCAGAGCAAAAAATAAACACGAACCCGCTTACAACCATGGCAGACAATCCCAATACAGGTAAAATCGCTATCACTGTCGGCAGCATCCTCGGCGTGCTTGGCATTGCTCTCGGCTATTACACCTACAGCAGCACCCAAACTCCGTCCGTTGCAACCGCCATCGACAAAAAGGAAATTGCGGTCGATGCACTCTCCAAGGCAGAAGACATGCTCGGCAAACTTGCCGAAGCACGCAACATGCACGGCCCCAAAATGGGAGGTGACAATGCCCCCCATACATACCATCTCTTCTTCTCCCCGGAAATGTGGCAGGTTGCCGATCCCGAAAAGGGCGAAAACATCCTTGTCGACATCTACAAAAACAATCCGAACATCCACGAAGGCATCGAAAACACCTGGTTCATCGAAAACGGCCTCAAGGACATCATCGGCATATCGGACGCACCGGATCAGGACAACGACAGCGACGGCTTCACCAACCGCGAAGAATACCTCGCCAAAACCAACCCCAAGGATGCCCTGTCCCACCCCCTTCTGATACAGGAAGGAGCCAACAAAGTCTTTGTCGACAAAATCCAGAAATTCGACTACATCGTCACCGTCTCTTCCAACCTCTCCATCGAAACGCCCGAAAACGCGAAAAACGCCGAATGGCTCTTTAAAATCTACGTGGACGGACGCGACCGCGACAGAGTCAAGGCCAAGGTCGGCGGCAAATTCGGACCCGCGGAAGAACCGGAACGCTTTGTCCTGACCGGCTTTGAACAGCGCAACTACAACCCGAACGACCCCGCCGACAAACAAACGGTAGCCATCGTCGAAGACACCATGCGCGGCGGCAAAGAAAAAGCCGTAGCCATCCGTCCCGGCGTCACCCTCAACGGCGACCGCCTCTTCGGCACGCCCAATGCGAAAGGCTACAGCGTCCAGAACCGCACCGCCACGCTGAAAATCACGGCAGGTGCGGGAGCCGGACAAACCATTGATGTGCGCGAAGGCGCCACATTCAAACTTCCGGGCGACAAAGACCATGAATTTTCGCTTGAATCCGTCAAGGATGATGATACTATCACAGTAATTCCTCTTCCCGACGGAGCTCCTGTCACTGTTGGCAAACAAAATTAAAAGGAACATCAAAAAATCACCAGAAACCAAACTTTAGGCTTCACATATCATAAAATTCTGTCATAAATAGAACTTTACCATGAACCACGCACCTCTCAATCACTCGAAGCGCACCATTGTCGCGCTGCTGGCGATCGCGGCAACTTGTCCCATTGCGCAAGGTGGTGACACCGGCCAGCTCCGCACCACCACTGCAGAAGGATCCAGCCTCGTAGGCCCCTCCGCGGTGTATGGCACACAATCCGGAGCCATCCAGCGAGAAGCCGCTCGTCGCAACGAACAGACGAAAATCGCCATGGATCTCCTCGAAGAAGGACGCCAGGCATACAAAAACGGCAAATACAAGGACGCGCTCGACAAATTCCGCGAAGCCTGGGATACCCTTCCCGATGCTCCCGCCACCGCAGAACGCCGTGCATTCATCTTGGTAAACATCTGCGACGCCAGCGTCGCCGTCGCCATCGAATATGCCAAAGTAGGCCGCTACGACGAAGCCGAACAACTCCTTCTCGATGTCCTGAAATACCAGCCCAACAACAAACGGGCTCAGCAGGAACTCTCCTTCCTTCGCGACCCGATTCGCAACAATCCCGCGCTGACACCCGAACACGTCAAAAACGTTGAAGAAGTCAACCGCCTTCTCGTCCTTGCCTACGGCTACTATGACCTCGGCAACTTCAACCAGGCATACGACACCTTCAACCGCGTGCTCATGATCGACCCGTACAACACGGCCGCCCGCCAGGGTCAGGAAGCTGTCAACAAGCGCCGTGAAATGTACTACAAACAGGCTCACAACAGCTATCGCTCCAAGGCTCTTGCCGATGTCGAAGCCCTGTGGCAGGAAACCATTCCTCAGGACCTGCCCGAATATGCTGCACCGACTCCCGGAGCCCCTGTAGATATCAATGTCCAGAAAAACGAAGAAGCTCTTCGCGGCCTCCGTATCAGCAACGTCTCCTTTGAAGATACCCGTCTCGGCGAAGCTCTTGACTTCCTGCGCGGTGAAGCACGCAAGGTCGGTCAAGACATCAACTTCATCACGGAAGCAGCCGCTCCTGTCGTCGTCGCCACCGGAGGCGAAGATGAGCCGCCAGCGCCTGTGGCGGCCAAGAACCCCGAAGAACTCAATATCGACGCGCTGAAAGTCAGCAACATCAGCGCCATGGAACTTCTCGACCTCATCTGCAGCAAGACGAACTGCAAATACCGCATCGACGCCATCGGTGTGCGCATCGTCCCCCCGGGTGGTGAAAACAATGTGCTGGTCACCAAGAAATTCACAGGCGTCAACCGCGACTTCTGGCTTGGTCTGGGCGGCGGCGACGGTGCTACCGGAGAAGCAGATGGCGGCAGCCCCTTCGACACAGGCTCCTCGACATCCAGCGCATCCAAGGTCATCAATGCCAAGGAAAAACTTCAGGCCAACGGCATCAACTTCCCGAAGGGTGCATCCGCCTCCTGGAACAAGAACACGGGTACGCTGATCGTAACCAACACGCAGGAAAACCTCGACAATGTCGACAACATGATCGAAGAGGCCATCCTGAACAATGCCGACCTCATGGTGGAAGTCACGGGCAAATTCGTTGAAATCCAGCAAACCAACACGGATGAACTCAGCTTCGACTGGGTAGTCAATCCCTTCTCGATCAACAACAGCGGCACGACCTACATCGGCGGCACCAGCGGCGTCGGATCCAATCCGATCCGTTCTGCCGGCGACTTTGTCGGCGTACCGCCCAACTATACCGGCACTGGCACATGGCCCATCGGTAAGGGAACCAGCTCCGGCAACCTGACTGGCGCTGCGACGGCACAACCCATCAACAACGGTTTGATGACGGGTGGTCTCCGCTCGGGTACGGGCGCCACAAGCAGCAGCAGCATCGACCGTCTGCTCGCATCCGGCTCCACTTCCACCTCAGCCTCCACCTCGGTTGCTCCCGGCATCATGTCCGTATCCGGCATCTTCAATGAAGGTTCCTACCAGGCCATCATGCGCGGCCTCAGCCAGAAGAAAGGCGTGGACGTCATGAACGCTCCGAGCCTCCTTGCCAAGCCCGGCGACCTTTCCTTCACGCCTACGGCTCTTGAAGGCATGGATGACGACGGCGGCGCAGCCAAAATCGAAGTGATCCGCCGCTTTATCTATCCGAGCCGTTACGATCCGCCCCAGCTCCAGCAGCAGAACAACAACAACGGCGGCGGTTGGGGCGGTAATGGCAACAACGTTACCATGAACTCCCCCGTAGCCACTGGCGCTACACCGTCCGAATGGGCCACGGAAGAAGTGGGTGTTGTCCTTCGCTTCAAGATTGCCGAAATCAAGAAAGACACTGGCGTCATCGTATTCGACCGCTTTGAAATCAAGGTAGTGGACTTCGAAGGCTTCGTCAACTACGGCAGCCCGATCACCACGGCCATCACCAATGCCGACGGCGACTTCGAAAACATCACCCTGTCGGAAAACCGCATCGGAATGCCGATCTTCACACGCCGCTACATCAACACCAATCCCTCCATCATGGACGGCCACACTCTGGCCATCGGTGGCTTGCTGAGCGAAAACGTGCAGAAGGTCGAAGACAAGGTGCCTATCTTCGGCGACCTTCCCCTCGTGGGCCGTTTCTTCCGCAGCAATGTGGACAGCCACATCAAGAAGAATCTGATGATCTTCGTGACGGCCAAGACGGTGGATCCGAGCGGCAACTCGGCCCGTGCCCAGCGCGCCGGCAATTCCTCGCCGCTGCCTCCCATCGAAACGGCTACCTCCGTCAGCTCCGCCCCCACTCTGATGGATGACGGTCTGGTTCGCCCCTAAGAGGTACTGACTACGAGCAAACATTTCACAGGCGCAGGTTCATCCCTGCGCCTGTTTTCTTTCTCTCTTTGAGCCCTCTCAGGCACGCACAGGTACAGGTTCCGCCGCCCGCAACTTGAACAGCCAAGCATGGACAAATCTCAAGCACACAGTACAGCCGGCATCTGCCGGGTACATATCAGCTCCGCCAAATCTCCATCCACACCACGTGCAACGCCCTTCTCAAGCGACAGACTTTCCCGCAGGCAGGACGATACACCCCAAGGGCCACAATCCAGCCACGGAGGACAACCATACGGCCGCACAAGCAGCAGGCCCTGCCCGAAACGGGCATATCCGGGCATATCCGGGTATCTCCTACCTCTTCTTCTTATATGAAGAGGCCAGCTTCTGCACGTATTTGTTCATCTGCGGCAGATTGTCCTGAATACTCTGTGCAAGGCGGAACTGGTTCCGGGCGCGAATCAGGTTATGCAGCGGCTTGTGCGTCTTGAAATACACATCGCCATTCAAATAATCCGTCAGAAAGCGAATACCGATCTCAATCGTAATCAATTTCCCTGAAAACGGCAGCTGCTCGATCTCCTCGGCTGTCAGGAACTCTCCGGCAGCATCCAGATACCCCTCCAGAAGCGACTCGAACAGGGGCATCTGCATGCACACCTTCCCGAGATCCTCCTCGTCCTCCTCGGCCGTACAGGTCGCCGTACGCACCATATCGCCGAAATCGTACAGCACGAGCCCGGGCATCACCGTATCGAGATCGATCACGCAGACGGCTTCATCCGTCTCGGCATCGAGCATCACATTATTGATCTTCGTATCGTTGTGCGTGATTCGCGTCGGCAGAAGCCCCGTCGCCTGCAGGCCGAGCAGTCTGTCCACATCGGGCTCCCACTGCATCGCGGTTTCCAGCTCGGAGCGGCAGGATTCGAGCCGCCCGGCGCAATCCTTCTCCACCGCTTCCATCAAAGCTTCATACCTCTTGCGCGTATTGTGGAAATTGGGAATCGTCTCGACGATATCGTCGGGATTCATATCGCTGATCAACTCCTGAAAGGAACCGAAGGCATAGCCCGCCTGGTACGCCTGCCTCGTGTTCTCGACCACATCGTACGTATGCGTACCCTCGATATTGTTGTAGCAGCGCCACACGCCGCCGTCTTCGAGAGTCACGTACGTGCGCCCTCCCCGGGCGGGATACAGGCTCAGCGTCTGCCCGGCCGCACCCTTGCGGCGGCGCATCACCTTCCAGCAGATATGCCGGGTCACCTTCTCCACATTGCGCATCACCGCACCGGGATCCTTGAAGACATTTTCATTGATACGCTGGAGAATGTAGCGCTCCTCCCGATCGTCCGCACGGTAGCAGGCACGGTACGTCGTATTGATATGCCCGCTCTGCAATTCTTCGCCATAAATGAATTCGCCTTCGATGGCGAAACAATCGCCAATGGCTGCGATGCGTTCGGCCAGATCGCCGGTGTGCACCCGCGTGGGAGAAGAGGAGGGAGTCATAAAATCAAATCGTCTGAGAGAGTGGATAAAACGATGGGCTGCCTTTGCGTCAGCGGGCGTAATGGTACCCGATCAGCTCGTTAAGGCGGGCTTTCAGGGTATCGATTCCTTCGCCTGTCAGCGCGGACACGGAAATGATTTCCTGTTTCGGGAAGCGGCGGCGGAAGTTTTCGAAATTCTCCACGGACGCTTCCTGATCCATCTTGTTCGCCACAATCAGCCACGGACGCTGCGCCAGCTCTTCGCTGTACAGCTTGATTTCCGTGCGCAACTGCTGCAGATCCTCGATGGGATCGCGCTCCAGGCCGGACATGTCCACCACGAAAATCAGCAGCTTGCATCGCATGATGTGGCGCAGGAACTCATGGCCGAGCCCGCGGTTCCGGTGGGCTCCTTCAATGATGCCCGGAATATCCGCGACCACGCAGCGGCGGAAATCGTCGAACTCGACAACGCCGACAATCGGCTGCAACGTCGTGAAAGGATAATCCGCCACCTTCGGCTTGGCGGAAGAAATATCGCCGAGCAGCGTGCTCTTGCCTGCATTCGGATATCCGACAAGCCCGGCATCAGCGATACGGCGGAGTTCCAGAAAGAACACTCCGCTCTCGGCTTCCGTGCCGAATTCGAATTCCGTCGGCGACTGGTTCGTTGCCGAACGGAAATGCCAGTTGCCGCGGCCGCCTTCGCCACCCTGGCAAAGCACGAACCGCTCGCCAAGCTCCGTCAGGTCGGCGATCTGCTCCAGCTCGATGCCTTCGCCTTCGCGTTCCAGCCATGTGGCTTCCTGCATCGTCTCCGCATTGCTGCGGTATACGATCGTACCCGGAGGCACCTTGCCGACGACGGTTTTGCCATCCTTGCCATGGCGGCGCACATGGCCGCCGGGCACGCCGTCCGTAGCTATCAGCTTGGGATCGTAGAAAAAGGCGCGAAGATCGTTCGTATGCGGATCCACTTCCAGAATCACGCTTCCGCCATCGCCGCCGTCGCCGCCGTCCGGCCCGCCTTTGGGAACGAATTTCTCGCGCCTGAAACTGGCGAGACCGTTTCCTCCTTTACCCGCTTTTGCGAAGATGCGTATATTGTCAACGAACATGCCTTCAGGATAAAGGAAAAGGCGGCTTTTGACAAGACTAGCCTTACAATTCCAGCCATTATGATGCTTTTTGATTGATTTCTCCGGAAAATCCCTCATATTAGACTGCAACACATGGCAGAAATACGCATCACCTATCCCGGGGGCGAACCCCAGACTTTCACCTTGCCCGCCGAGGAGCATCGTACCGTCACCGTGGGCAGAAACAGTGCGTGCAACTACCCCGTGCCCATCCCTTCCCTCTCCAATCTTCATTGCTCCATCGAGAAAGTAGGCGATGCCTACTACCTCACCGACGAGAACTCCACCAACGGAGTTCTTGCAGACGGGCAGAAAGTGGCTCAAGCCACCCTGAAGCCCGGCATTCCCTACCTCCTCGGAGAAGCCATCCTCATCTACATTCCGGACGGAGGCGAATACGTGCCGAAAGCATCGTTCATCGAAGACCAAGTCTCCGATACCCAGGACACGAGGCCTCACACCGAGCCGAATGACGAGCAGGAGCAGATGCCCGAAAACGATTCATCCCCCGTTCCTGCGGTACACCAGCCGGAAGAAGACGCAACAGATGACGAAGAACCGTCCGAACCGCTTCCAACCAAACGGAAGAACCCCCGGGCAAAGTCCAAAGCCAATAAATCCATGGGCATGTTCGCCGATTGGAGCACGGGGCAAACCGTCTACGTCATCATCCTGACTCTGCTGGCCTTCTATGCGGGCCTGACGCTGCACCACGCCGTTCAGACCGGAGAATTCCTCCCGGCCAAGCAATTCGGCCTCGACAAGTAATCGGACAATCCGCCGAAAAGCAGTATGCCATTGCCCTGCACTTCTTCGGTTGCAGGGTGTATTCCGGCATCGCCCGTCCGCGACAACTTCTCCCCCTCCTCTCATGTTGCAATCTCACCCGGGGCAGCCCGATTTCCGCAGCGGGATTCCACATTCCGACACCCTTCCTCCTGCCTTTCGAATATCAGGATGTGCAGCTGCCTGCCGCGTGCCTCTCATACGTTTCCCGGCTGAAGAGACATAAAAAATGCTCCCTGTACAGGGAGCATGGAAAGGAAAAACGGAATCCGGCAGAAGCCTTATTTTGCCTTGGCGTAGGCTGCATTGCCGCGCTGTTTCTGCAATGCCGCAAACATGCGGTCGCAATGGCGGAACTTGCGCCGGTCACTGAGCTTTTGCATGCTCAACTCGGAAGAGCCCCACTGAACTACCGTGATTTCTACCACGCGGCGGCCCCATTTACGCATGAGTGAGCGGCTGGGCTGGTAAATATCGATCGTACCCGTACCCACGAGCGCGCTGCCGTAATCGTCCACCACATACAGGTAGGGCTGGCCCTTGACCCTGAATTTGGTGCCGAGCGGATACACCGACCAATCGGCGGCGGCGCTGCGTACCTGATTCGTGTACTTCAGAGAAGTGCCGATCGCATTGCGGGGACCGTATTTCACATGGTCGGATTCGGAATGCGTGTAAGCCGTCGTACGGACGACTCGCGTGCGCTGCTGGGGATGATAAAAAGGAAGACCGTGCTTATCGCGGCCGAGGTTGGGAAGCTTGGGATCGGGCTTGGCCGAGGGGGACGGAGCCAGAGGGTAAACAAAATCGCTGCTGACCACCTGCGAAGAAGACGCTCCCTGCGCTTCAAATCCGCCTGCCAACATGCAGGCACAGGCCGCAAGGATCGTCGTTGCTTTTTTTATGGAAATCATGAAAGAATCAGAGATGGGGTTTCGTACTCTCTAGGGTAGAGGGTTTTTGCTCGCATTCACACTACGGCAACGAAATTATATATGGTTCGTTAACTAATTGCAAGCCTAATTTTGCATTCCGGCCCTCGGCAGCCTTGCCATGAAGAACGCAGATTTTACGGACATCGTACGATATCGTATGAATTTCGGGCAAACGATACACGATCTTGTATGCCGCAAAATCCCGGAAAAACCGTCATTTTGGCCCTGTTTTCATCCAAACGCACGACGAACCCATGAAAAGAATGCAGGACGAGCGTAGCCTGAACGCCTTCCGCTCCCTTCCGCCCAGCCCGCGCGCGCGTGCGGCTGCCACACAATCTTGATAAAAGGCACTTGCCAAGCACGGGAAAAGGGGTATAATCACGCGCCCCCGTTCCCTGCTCACCAAGAAGAACTCCAGCACGATATGCCTGACGCACGCTTTCAACCACTCCCCGGATTCCGCGATTTTGCCCCCCAGGAATGCGCCGCCCGCAATTACCTCTTCGATGCATGGAAACGGGTTGCCCGGCGATACGGTTTCGTGGAATGGGAAGGCCCGACCATCGAATCGACGGAACTTTACCTGAAAAAATCCGGCGGCGAACTTCCCACCCAGCTCTTCCGCTTCAAGGACCAAGGCGAGCGCGACATCACCGTGCGCCCCGAACTGACGGCCTCCCTCGGCCGCATCGCCGCCGCCTACCAGCGCGAATACACGAAGCCCCTCAAGTGGTTCGAGATCGGCAGCTGCTTCCGCTACGAAAAGCCGCAGAAGGGCCGCCTGCGTGAATTCTACCAGTTCAACGCCGACATCCTCGGCGAAAGCGAAGCGGGCGCCGACGCCGAACTCATCGCCCTCGCCATCGACTGCATGCGCGAACTCGGCTTCCGCGAAGGCGACTTCATCGTCCGCCTCTCCGACCGCGAAGTATGGCTCGGCTACGCAGCCAAGCACGGCATCCCCGAAGACAGGACGGGAGACTTCCTCGCCATCGTCGACAAATTCGAACGCGACCGCCCGGAAGAATGCCAGCGCAAGCTCGACGCCTTCGGCATGCGGCGTGAAGACCTCGTCGCCTTCATCGAAAATCCGCCCGCCGACTGCTCGCCCCGCTACAGCGAAGTGCTCGCCGAACTGGATGCGCGCGGCCTCGCCGGATATGTGAAACTCGACCTCTCCGTCGTCCGCGGCCTCGCGTACTACACCGGCCTCGTCTTTGAAATCTTCGACAGCGGCCGCTCCCTGCGCGCCATCGCCGGAGGAGGCCGCTACAACACACTCGTCAAAGCCCTCTCCGACGGTGCGGCGGACATGCCCGCCACAGGCTTCGCCCTCGGCGACGCCGTCATCTCCCACCTCATCGAGCAGTGCCCGCATGCCAAAGCCCTCCGCGACGCCGCGCTCCAGCCGAACACCTGCGACATCTACCTCGCACTGGCCGATCCCGCCCAGCGTCCAGCCCTGCTCGGCCTCGCCTCCGCCCTGCGCGACCAGGGCTACCGCGTCGACCTCGCCCTCTCGCCCGCCAAACTGGGCAACCAGCTCAAACGCGCCGAAAAACAGGGTGCGCGCTACGCCGTCGTCGTCGGCGAGGAATACCCGCAGCTCGAACTCAAAAACCTGTCTGCCCGCACCTCCGCCACCGTCGGCATCGACGAACTTTTCGCCGCACTGGCCAACGACCCCGAAGAAGAAACCATCTCCGAATAACACTACACAAGCCATGAACAGCTATCGCACCCATACGTGCAACGAACTCCGCCCCGCCGACATCGACAAAACCGTCACGCTCATCGGCTGGGTAGACACTCTTCGCGACCACGGCGGCGTCATCTTTGTCGACCTCCGCGACCGCTCCGGCATCACCCAGATCGTTTTCCATCCCGAAAATAACGCCGACCTTGCCAAGCGCGCCGAATCCCTCCGCTCCGAAGATGTGATCCAGATCACCGGACAGGTCGTCGCACGCCTCAAGACCGCCGAGGTGGACGCCACCAACCCCGACCTCGCCACCGGAGAAATCGAAGTGGAAGCCGACTCCCTCACCCTCATCAACAAGGCCGAGGTTCTTCCCTTCCAGCTTGACCGCAACGTCTCGAACGAAGACATCCGCCTCAAGTACCGCTATCTCGACCTGCGCCGCCCCACCATGGCGCGCAACATGCAGATCCGCCACCGCGTCACCAAAACCACGCGCGACTATCTGGACGAAAACGGCTTCCTCGAAATCGAAACCCCCGTCCTCTCCAAATCCACACCCGAAGGCGCGCGAGACTTCCTCGTACCCTCCCGCCTCGCACCCGGCAAATTCTACGCCCTCCCGCAGGCTCCGCAGCAGTACAAGCAGCTCCTCATGGTCGCCGGCATGGAACGCTACTTCCAGATCGCCCGCTGCTTCCGCGACGAAGACCTCCGCGCCGACCGCCAGCCGGAATTCACGCAGATCGACCTCGAAGCCTCCTTCATCACCCCTGAAGACGTCTACAACTGGGTGGAAAACCTCCTCCAGCGCGTGTACAAGGAAGCCGTAGGCCGCGACATCCAGATCCCCTTCCCCCGCATGACGTGGAAGGAAGCCATGGACCAGTACGGCTCCGACAAGCCGGAACGCCGCTTCGACATGAAGCTCACGGATGTCTCCTCCATCTTCACCAACAGCGGCTTCAAAGTCTTTGCCTCCACCGTCGCCAACGGAGGAGTCGTCAAAGCCATCAACGCCAAGGGCTTCGCCAACGCCTCCGTCGGCCAGATCGACTCCCTCACCAAAACCGCCATGGAAGCCGGGGCCAAAGGCCTCGCCTACATCAAGGTGCGTGAAGACGGCTGGAAGAGCCCCATCACCAAATTCCTCGGTGAAGAAGAACTCAAGGCCCTCACCGAAACGCTCAACATCGAAACGGGCGACCTCGTCCTCTTCGCTGCCGGAGCATGGGAACAATCCTGCGAAATCCTCGGCCGCGTCCGCCTCGAATGCGCCGCCTACCAGGAACTCCTCAAGGATAACCACGACCTCGACTTCTTCTGGGTCACCCGCTTCCCGCTCTTCGGCTGGGATGAAGAAGAACAGCGCTACTGCGCCATCCACCATCCCTTCACCCGCCCCGTACCGGAAGACGAAGACAAGCTCCGCAACGGAGAACTCTCCACCGACCTCTGCGCACAGGCTTACGACGTCATCCTCAACGGCACCGAACTCGGCGGCGGTTCCATCCGAATCCACGAACGCGACCTTCAGGCCGCCATGTTCCGCGCCCTCGGCATCTCCGACGAACAGGCCGAAGAACAATTCGGCCACATCCTCGAAGCCTTCAGCTTCGGCGCACCGCCCCACGGCGGCCTCGCCCTCGGCCTCGACCGCCTCGTCATGCTCATCTGTGAAGCCGACTCCATCCGCGAAGTCATCGCCTTCCCGAAGAACAACCGCGGCGCCGACCTCATGAGCGAATCCCCCGCTGCCGCAGAACCGAACCAGCTCCGCGACATCCACATCCAGGTCAAACTCCCGCAGAAACTGCAGGAACAGCAGGCGGCCAAATAACCGCCACCTCAGGACTTGCATCCTTCACGGAACCGCAGCAGGGCATCTCCCGCTGCGGTTCCTGCTTTTTCCGGCTTCGGCACAACATGAAAGAGGCGCCTTCCGAAGAAAGCGCCTCCTGCATTCAAACAAACACCGAAACTCTTACATGATGCTCCTCCGCGTCAGGCGCGTCAGGCTCAGCAACCACACCAGCGCCAGCGAAATCAGGAATGCAATCACCGCAATCACCGGAATCTGCACATAGCCCGGAACCGGAAGATCAAGATACTTCACGAAATCGTACGAACACTGCACCAGCACGAAATGGCACAGGTAAATGCCGAACGTCAGCTCCGCCACCCGGCTCATCATGCGGCTGCCCTTCACGCGCACCTTGCTCAGCAGGGCAAACATCGCGAACGTCATCATGAACACATTGATTCCCGAGAAATACCACGGAATCTCCAGATTCGCATAATCGCCCGGGAAATACTTCTGCATCTCGAAAAAGCCGATTGACGACACCGCATAGCCCACCCCGAGCAACAGCAGGGAAATGGCCCACGTCTTCGCCCAGCTCCAATCCAGAGGATACTTCACCAAATAATGGCCCAGCACCATATAGCCCATGAACCCGGCAAAATTGTACAACATCCCGTAAGGATTCCACAGGCACACGCCCAGAAGCCCCATACTCCCGTAATTGCCCTCATATCCGAGGAACGGAGCCGCAACCTGCACAACAGGCAGCACCATACTCACGCCCCAAATCCACAGAAAAAGCTTCACATCCTTCCTCGGCGCCTGATTCAGCCAGACCCCCATGATCGGCATGAACAAATACAGGCCCACCAGCATATACAGGTACCACAGGGGAGTCGTATCGTAATTGAAATTGAACAGGAACAGATACAGCTTCTCCGCCGTGGCCGACCACGTATAGGAATCCATCACGATATTGGGGCTGGACGTCTGCACCCCCGTGGCGAAATAAGCGTAATACATCAGCGGCAGAGCCAGCGACCAAACCACCAAAGGAATCACCACCCTTTTCAGCCTCCTCGCATAAAACGTCCGCATATCCATCTTCACGGGAAACAGCAGTACCCCGGAAATCATCGCGAACAAAGGCACACAGGGACGAACGAAACTCCCCCACAGCGCACCCGACATGAAATCGGTCTTATCGGAAAAATTGCCGACGAACGGGTCGCAGCAATGCGCCAGCACGACAAGGAAACAGGCGACGATACGCAGCAGATCGACCCATGCAATATGGTTCCTGCCATCGGGAGGGAGTAGATTCGTATTCATAAAACGGACAACGTGTACATCCGCGCGAGGGCGGCATGCCTGAATATACTGCATGGCCTCGCGCAATCTTTCAGAAAACATCAACAGACGGCCAAACGGGCCTCGAAATATGCTTGACGGCCCGGCCCGTTCCACCTAACTTCAAACCATGACCCCACACCTGAAAGAAACCATACGGCAGCGGCTGGAAGATCTGCGCGAAAAACAGGATGTCTGCAACAGTGCTTTCACCATCAAACTCTTCGAAGCCATCCCCGACCACGGCCGGCCGGGCATCCCCTCCAAATACGACATCAGCCCGACAGAAGGCCTGCAGCTCGACGAACAATATGCCCTGCTCCACTTCTACGGCAAAACAGCCGCCGAAGCCGTCGCCATGTATGCCGAAAACGAATTCTTCTATCAGGAAGACATACTCTTCATGGGTTGGAACGCCTTCGCCTACTACATTGACACTCCCCATGCCCTCCTTCTTCAGGAAAAAGAGGCAGTCCGCGGCACCGCCATCGAAGAAGGAGACTGGCACCCGGCATCGGAAACCGCCAGCACCCTGCTCATGCTCATCTCCCACCACCTCGAATTTGCTCCCGCAGGGCTACTCGACCAACCCTCCGCCGCCGTCAGCCAACTCCTGCTCCATCTGGCGGACATCGTCGCGGACTGCGCCGAAATCGTCCAGCTTGATCCTCCCGGCTACAACTACGGCCGCAAATACCTCAAATACCCCGCCATCCGAGGGCTAGTCTCCTATGCCGAAACCGTACGCGCCGACCCACACACGGCAATAACACCGGGCGAAATCATGCGATTGCACAGACTCTCCTGAACAGCCATCTCTACGCCATGACAGAACTCAGCCGCGCCTGCGACTACCGCCGGACACATCCAGCCGCAAAAACCCGCACAGCAGCACCAGCACGGCACAGGCTGCCACCGCCCAGTCTCCCGCCAGTGCATACAGCGTATAGCCCGCATTCTCATCCAGAGGAAGGCGCGCATACAAAGATCCCTTCACGAAGGGGGAACCATCCTCTCCCCGCAGCTCGTCAAGCATCGCACCGTTCGGAGCATAGGCCACCGTCATCCCCGTATTCGATGCACGCACCATCGGGCGGCGCAGCTCAATACAGCGGAACGCCGCATTGCGGGCATGCTGCTCGTTGGCAAACGACTGATTGAACCAGCCGTCGTTCGTCACATTCACGATCACCTGATTCCCGGGACGCACGAACCGGCGCAACAGCCTGCCCACCGTATCTTCGTAGCAAATGGCGGGAATCACCCCCACCTTGCTGCCGGGCAGCGCACCGCGCAGCGGAAGAGGTTCCACCGTATCGCCCTTCTCGAACGTACTGCCCATGCGGAACCCGGCCGAATGCGTAAACGCATCCTCCAGCCACGGGAAAATATCCCGGCAGGGAATATATTCACCGAACGGCACAAGATGCTGCTTGCGACGATCCTTCATCCCGTCAAAATCCTCCTCGAATGCCACCAGCGCATTATAGGACTTCTGAGGCAGTCTCGTCTGCCAATCGAAATAAGCGAGATCCCCCCCCGTCAGCAACACGAAATCGCCGAAATCCTCCCGCAGTGCAGGCACACCGCCCTTGCCGAACAGCAACGCCTGATTGAACACATCCGGCAGCAGATTGCCCGTCTCCGCATCGAACAACACGGAACGCGCCAGCGAACTCTCCGGCCAGATCACCCATGCGGGCATCTGCACGCGCACCTGCCCCTCCTTCTCCGTCGCCTTCAGCATCCCCCGGTACACGGACTCCATCCCCTCGCGAGTAGCACTCAGCAAATCGCCGTACAACTCATTTGCAGGCGTGAACGCCTTCTCCCGCTGTGTCTGGTTGCGCTGCACCGCCATCACGGGCAACTCGCCCGTCTGGTGTGGAGAAACACCGTCCTTCTTCGACAAATCGGCAGGCGCATACTGGAGGGAAAAAAACATCCCCCCAAGAAACAGCATCATCAGCACCACGCACAACGCATAGAAATCCCATGGAATGGGCCGCTTCCCCACCTTCAGCATCATCCCCCCCACGCGGCGGCAAACGCACCACAGCCACAAATTCACCATCACCGGAATAAAGGAAAGCACCGTCACCCCCACGAACTCCGCCCACTGCGCCATCGACAGCCCGGAATACAGAGCCACGCCCAGTCCGTTCCAGCCGAACCCGGTCATCACCCAGCCACGGAGCCACTCCGTCACCACCCACAAGGCGGAACAACCGAGCACAGCGCGCAGCGTCACCGCCATATCGCGCACATTCCATGCGGACCACCGGGCCTTGCGCTGCTCAAGCGGCAAATCCCGCGCCTCGGGAAAAGGCTCGAAACGGGGCCGCAGCCACGTACCCGCCAGCCCGGCCCACAAAGCCGGATACACCGCCAGATACATCATGAAAGGCACATAGCCCAGCGTACTCACCTCATTGATCCACCAGAACGAAGTCCCGAAATAGAAAAGGCCGTACACCCACCCGTAACCGAACGCTCCCAGAAAACCCTTGAACCCGCTGCGCCTCCGGCCCATCCACAGAACGGATACCAGCGGCATCAACCCCACCCATACGCACATACTCAAATCGAACGGCACGAACGCCAGCGCCGTCAGCATCCCGCCGACCGCACACAGCAGCAGCCCCAGCCACCAGGCCATGCGCCTGCCCTCTTCCTGCACGCCGCAGGACTCCGCCCCGCGACTCTCCGGCACCGTACTCATGGCTTCGCAAAGCGGTACGGTTCAATCGACACGCGGCCAAGGCTGCGCACAGGCTTGCCCTGCTCCTTCTCGGAAATCTCCACGCTCCACAAAGGCTCGTCCTGCGCATTCGCCTGATGGGCCAGATCATTCTTCCGGGGAAAACCGTCCAGGCACTTCACCGTCGCCCGATCACCGGACGCCGCATAATAAAACGACTCCGAACCGCGAAACGCACCGTCCTTGAACGGCAGTGCCACCGTATCGCCCGCATAATCGCCATTGCCGTTGAGGAAACGGACAAACAGCTCGCCTTCGCCGCTCCCGGCCTTGCCCAGGCGAATCTTCACCTGAGGGAAACTGTCCATCTGCGTACGCTGCCTCATGGCCTCGTCATCCTTCGCATCCACCCAGCCCGTTTCCACCTCGTCCACCTCCACGAAAACGCCTTTCAGAGGCATGCTCACATTCAGCAGCCGCCCGTCCGATGTCGCCCAGCCGCTCATCTGGCAGCCGAATGCAACCAGCACGCACAGCACGCCCGCAACCAGTGCGGACACGATCACCTTCTCCGTCATACTCAGGCGGGCAAACAAAGCCTTGGCCCATGCACGGAAACGGGAAAACATCGCGGAAAAACTCCCGGAATTACTAGATGGTTCAATCTCTTGGGCACTCATGATAATGGCGGAAACCTGCTTTCCGCGCGGTTATTTTCTCCCGAAAAGCCGTACGATGCAATAAAAAAAGGATTGCATTCGGGCGGAAAATCGTGAAAACCTATGGGCGGGCAAAAACCCCACACATACACATGGCTGACAAAGACGATAAAACTCCAATGAATGTATCCGGCAAATTCTATGTCGACAGCTCCTGCATCGATTGCGACCTTTGCCGTGAAACCGCACCGGACTATTTCTGCCGCGACGAAGACGAAGGCGTCTCCTACGTCTGCAAGCAGCCCGACTCCGAAGAAGGCGTAGAAGCCTGCATGGAAGCCCTCGAAGGCTGCCCGGTGGAAGCAATCGGCGACGACGGCGACGAATAAGCCGCCAACCGCCATTGCCTGCAATTCATGCCCCCGGGCCGGACAACGGAACCCGGGGCATTTTGTTCATGCATCCCATGGCCGCACGCAAACAGCCCCCCTCACCCTCCTCCTTCCCCGAACCGGGAAGGAAAAGATTCTTCATCGACCGCGACGACCGCGCCGTACGCTACTCGTCGAAAACCGAGCGCGACCGGGAACAGGCCATGATCGACTTCTTCGGCGCACAGCCCATCCTCTCCCTCAGGGCCAACATGCGCTCCATGGACTCAATCCTCAGCGAAATCACCTCCACCCTCCCCCAGGAAGACGACACCCTCAGCCCCGAAGTACTGCGCGCAGGCTGGGAACGCGCAGCCGGAGCCTTCATCTCCTCACAGGCCGAACTACTCTCCATCGTCAAAGGCACGGCCACCATACGCACCTCCCAGCCCGCCATACGCTACGAACTCACCCGGCAGAAAAACACCCTCATCGCCAAACTCTGCGCCGAATTCGGAGGAGAAAGCATCACCGGCATCCGCATCCTGCACGGATAACAGGCATCCGCCTGTTTTTACACTTTTTTGCAAACATAAGCTTGACATTTCAGAACAATCAACTATGCTTCCCCGCACGCAAAAGCGAAAGACACCTTTACATCTAGACATATGGCACACACCAAATCCGCACTGAAACGTATCCGCCAGACCGCCACGCGCACCGCTCGCAACCGCGCAGCCAACTCCCGCGTACGCACTCTTCGCAAGAAGATCGTGGAAGCCATTGCCGCCGGCGACGCCGCCGCTGCCGCTTCCGCCTACAACACCTTCTCTTCCGCTATCGACAAGGCCGCCAAGACCGGGAAAGTACCCGCCAACCGCGCCGCCAACTACAAGAGCAAGGCTGCCAAGGCAATCGCCAAACTTGCCTGAACATCCCTTTCGGATTTCACTTTTGCTGACGAAGCGCCTCCTTGCAGGAGACGCTTCGTTTTTGTATCCTCGTCCCATGCCTCAAGATCGCAAGGAAATCGCAAACACCGTCATCAATGACCCGGCATCCTACAAGGTATGCCTCGTCTGCGGTTCCATCGTGGACAAGCTCACCCACATCTGCCCCAACTGCAACGCCTACCGCTTCAAGGAAGACTCGGACGCCGTCGTCGAACAGGCACTCATCCTCGCCTCAAGGCCGCAGCGCTCCGTCACCCACCTCGACCTCAAGCTCGACGAATAGAAAAGGCGCCCCTCAAACCCGCCGGGCACCCCGGCCCGCAGCCTCAATCACTCCTCCCGCTGGATCCAGCGGCCATGCGCCTTGATCAGAGCCACCAGGCGATCCACCGCCTCCTCCTGCGGAATATTGAACTCCACGGGCGTATGCCCCACATACAGATTGATCTTATCCGGCGCACCGCCCACATAGCCGAAATCGGCATCCGCCATCTCGCCCGGACCGTTCACGATACACCCCATCACCGCAATCTTCACCCCCTTCAGGTGATCCGTCGCCGCGCGGATGCGAGCCGTCGCCGCCTGAATATTGTACAGCGTACGGCCGCATGACGGGCAGGAAACATACTCCGCCTTGCTGATCCGCACGCCTGCCGCCTGAAGAATATTGAAAGCCAGCTTCGCCGCACGCTCCGGATCCCTCTCCGAACGCACCAGCACCGCATCTCCGATACCGTCGCACAGCAGAGAGCCGATATGGCGGGAAGCCAGCAAGGCCGGATCCTCATCGCACGGCGCATCAGGCTTCAGCGTATCCTTCAGCAAAATCGGATGCCGCCCGTCCACCACGGCGGCCAGCAGGCGGAAAGCTGCCGGCACATCCATATCCACGCCATCCGCCACCGTCACCATCGTCGGCTCCAGCAGGGAATCCAGCGCGGCCACCGACTCCGGCGACCGAGGATCAACCTCCACCGGCTCCAACCGCGACAAAGAAAGCTCAGGAGCAAAATCCTTCAACGCCGCACGACGAGGCTCCAAAACAGCAAACGCCTCATCGGGCAGCACCACGCGCACAGGCTCGTTCCAGCCGTACCTCACCCCGTATGCCATCCCCAGCCCCGCCATCCTCTTGTGGAAATGCAGCGGATCGAACGGCAGCGGCGGCTCGGGCTCCACAGCAGGAACCTCATCCGCCTTCACCCCCGGCTGGAAAGGAGCAGCCAGCGCATACGCCACCGGCACCTCGCACACCGCATCCTCCGTCAGCGACACGCGCAGCGTATCGCCCAAACCGTCCATCAGCAGAGAACCGATACCCATCGCGCTCTTGATCCGGCCATCCTCGCCCTCGCCCGCCTCCGTCACCCCCAGATGCAGAGGATAATTCCACCCCTCGCCCTCCGCAGCCAGCCGCTCCGCCAACAGGCGGTATGCTGCAATCATCACCTTCACATTGGAAGCCTTCATCGAAAACACCAACTGATGGTAACCCAGATCATGCGCTACGCGGGCGAACTCCAGCGCACTCTCCACCATCCCCTCCGGCGTATCGCCGTAGCGATTCAGAATACGGTCGGAAAGAGACCCGTGATTCGCCCCCAGCCGCATCGCACGGCCATGCTCCTTGCAGAACCGCACCAGAGGAGAAAACTCCTCGCGCAGCCTCTCCAGCTCCTCCTCATACTCGGCATCCGTATAATCACGCTCCGCGAACTTCTTCTTATCCACGAAATTGCCGGGATTGATCCGAATCTTCTCCACCCACTTCGCCGCCTCCATCGCCGCATCCGGCTTGAAATGAATATCCGCCACCAGCGGCACCCGGCACCCGGCAGCGCGCAGCTCGCGTGCCACATTCTCCAAATTGGCGGCATACGCCCTCGTCTGGGCCGTCAGGCGAATCAGCTCGCACCCCGCATCCGCCAAAGCCAGAGCCTCGCGCACACAAGCCGCCGTATCTCTGGTATCAGACGTCAGCATCGACTGCACCCGAATCGGATTCCCGCCGCCGATCCCCACATCGCCCACCATCACCTCGCGCGAAACGCGCCTCACATAATGAAACCAACCGGGAGATTGAGCCGTAATCATGGCCGCCATCCTACATACACCGACTCAAAAAGACAAGCGCCGAATCGGACACACACAATAAAGCCTTGACTTGACAACGCCCCATCCCTTATCGTCACCTCGGTTACAAACACGTTCACATCATGAAACCCACCCACATCTATGGAATCGCGTTGGCCGCCAGCGGCCTGATTCTCGCATCCTGCACCCAGATCCCGGCACGGGTCAATGACCGTCCGTACGGAGTCCGTACCCAGCACCAGCAACCCGTCGTCCCCACGCCGACCACTGCTACGCCGAACCCTCTCGACCAGTGGAACCAGCCGACCGGCTTCCCGGGCCAGCAGCAGCCGGGCACCGTCGCCACCGCCGCACCCGGCGTCACACCGACCCCGACGACGACTCCCACCATCTCCGTCATCCCCGACCCGCCCAAGCCCGTCATCTCCACGACTCCTGGCGTCACGCAGCCTGCCCCCGGCTCGTCCATCACCTCCACCCAGCCGGTCGTCACACCGAGCCAGCACCCCGTCGCCGTCCCGGTACCGGGCAATCCGCTTGAAGTATACAGCCCCTCGGACAGAAACAAAACCATCCGCATCGTAGACAAAAAAACCGGGCAACGCCAGCCCAGCGGCAAAAAACTCTACGACCCGTACTCCCCCGGAGGCAAAGGCATCTTCATCGTGCCGTAACGGCGGAAAACGCCCATCATCCGGCGCCGGAGTGCATTCCGCACTTGCACCCGCCGCATGAAACGGCCATGTGGAGTGAAGCAACGACATGAGTGAACCCCTGCCCTTCGGCACCATAACCATCCTCGGCCCAGGCCTCCTTGGAGGCTCTCTGGCCATGGCCGTACGCGCCGCCATGCCCGCAGCGGCCATCCGCCTCTGGGCGCGGCGCGAAGCCACCCTGCAGCAAGCTCTCGACATGGGCATCGCAGATGCCGCTTGCACCGACCCGACAGAAGCAGTCCGCGGTGCGGACCTCGTCGTCCTCGCCACACCCATCGGAGCATTCCGCGACCTTGCCGAACAAATCGCGCCGTCCCTGGCGCCCGGCGCCATCGTCACGGATGTCGGCTCCGTCAAAAACTACGTCCACCGCACCACCGGAGCCTGGTTGCACGAACAAGGCCACACCTTCATCGGCTCCCATCCCATGGCAGGCTCCGAAAAACAGGGGCTCGAAGCCGCCTACCCCGAACTCTTCCGCGGTGCAAGCATCGTCCTCACCAACGACCACGCCGCACCCGAACACACCGTCGACCGCCTCCGGCAATTCTGGGAACTCCTCGGCGGCCGCTGCTACCTCATGGAATCCAAACACCATGACCGCACCGTCGCACGCATCTCGCACATGCCCCACGTCCTCGCCGCCCTCTGCGCCTACTCCGCCACCCGGGGAGACGTCCGCATGCACGACCTTCAGAGCCTCGCCGCCACAGGCTTCCGCGACACCACCCGCGTATGCTCCGGTTCCCCCTCCATGTGGACCGATATCCTGTGGGAAAACGACTGCGCCATCCGCGAAATCCTCCACACCTGCCTCGACGACCTCACGGAACTCATCCGCCTCCTTGAAATACAGGACAAGGAAACCCTCCATACCTGGCTAGAACAAGCGCGCGACAACCGCGAAACCATCATCGGCGGCCAATAAACCGAGCCCCGCACGATCACGCCGCTTCGCAGGCACACATCCAAAGCATTCATAGCCAGAACTTTTGGTGCGAACAAAAAAACATCCGTAAAAAAAGCACAAAAAATACTATTTTAATCTTGCCATCCCGCATCAAACCTGTTACACTCCGCCCGCGCCAGTAGCCCGCAAGGGCCAACGAAGCGAAACCTGAAACGTCTGGTTCGTCTAGCGGTCTAGGACTCCCGCCTTTCACGCGGGCAACACGGGTTCGAGTCCCGTACCAGATGCCAATTTCAACAGAGAATCCCCGGAAGATCACATCTTTCGGGGATTTTTGGTATATACCCGCCTATCATTCTTGCCGGGCAGACATTCGGATCACCCCCAAATAACGCTCACAGGTGCGTAGCTCCAGCAGTGGCGCAAAATCCCGCAACGCGACGCCGACCTTGCTACCCTCTGGCACTCGCGCCACTACATAGGCCACATACCCCCGCCAACCTTGCGCCACCGTCTCCCTTACCGGAAAAACACGCACGTTAATTAATATCATACATCATCTCGCGGTCGACCGGAGAAACGCCTGGCAACCAACAAACGGCACATGGCGACACACACACATGCCCGCACGGGCACGAAACCCCATCATTTGAGATCCGTTGCAGCACACATTCTAACATATTAAGATCAGTCCGTTCCTCGCCAACGAACACAAACCGGCGAGAAGAACGCAAAACCGAACTTTAAATTAACAAAATCTTAATATGAGCAACAACAACAAACCGGCGATCAGCTCGACGCCGGCATACAACGAACAAAACTACACATGGTACACCTCCCTTGAAGGCAACTTCTTCAAGGAAGACACCATCAAAGGCACCAGCGCGGCGGACAGCATGGACACCGTCACCATCCCCTTCCTTGTCCCCGAAGGCCAGCGGGCCGTCATCCTCGCATTCCTGAACGTCGACGACTGGGGCACCCTCACCGTCACCGACAAGGCAACCGGAACCAAACAACTCGAAATCAGACTGACTCCCGACGTAGAACCGGCAGGCCCACGCGGAGGACACACCGAATGGAGCAAAATGGACCACACCATGCTTCAGGCGGGGCAGTTCGACATCACCGTCACCCACCAGAACACCACCTACCCGGCAGAATACGATCCCCGTTACAACGTCTCCAAATGCAGATTCACCCTCTCCGCCACCACACTCCCCGACCATGATTCGCATGCAGTCACAACCTCTTTCAAAGGCAAATACAGGCAACCCGACTCCAAATTCGAACTTGAATTCACCATCAACCTCAAATCGACCTGTTCGGGTGCACCCCTGGAACAACGCACATTCAGCGAACCGGAAATCGTCTCTTTCACCCCTACGGAAAAAGTCATGGTCAACAGCGACGGCAAAGTGCACAAAATCGTCGTCAAAGCCGTCAATGCACACCTTATGGGAGAACCCATCTACGACGAAGCGACGCAAACATGTGCACAAAAAGTCGCCTTGTCCTGGACAATCCAATCGTGGGACCCCATGGCCCCCGACTACACCGAACAAGGAATCGAACAGACCTTTGACAGCTCTGTCCTGACTCCCGGCTGGGCAACCCTTTATTGCGACAAATAAATAATCCGAACAAGGCGCTATCTTCGGTACACGGAGATAGCTCCCTCTCCACCTCCCCCCGTTACAAGCGACTCCGCAGCTCACCCAGAAGAGCCTTCTCACGGGCAAGCAACACTTCTGCGGCCGCTACTTCCTCACTGGTCGCTATTCCTGCTTGCGAACGCCGCACATCCAGCAGGGCCTGAGCTTCCTTCACCACCTTCTCCTGCACGGAAACAATGGCTCCGGGAGCCGAAACGGACAGCTGAAGCATCTCTCGCTCGAACAACAGGGCATTAATCCTCAACTTGATCAACTCCGCACCATTGACCATGCCTGCTAAATGAGCATTTGCAAGGAAATGAAGCCTCTTCTGAAAATTGTCCTTGATATCCTCCGCCAGCAGCTTCTGCCGCTGAGTCAACTTCGGCTTGGGATCCTCCACACGGTTCAAGGCAAACTGCAGGCATAAAAGATTACCGACAGCCGAATAATACTCGTAATAGGATCCGACACCGCCTTCCAAACGCTTGATTTGAGCTTCGACTTCGGCCTTGGCTTTGGCGATTTGCTTCTCCAGTGAAGATTGATCCTCACCCGGCGACATCAATTGCACACATCCTTCCACCTTCACGGTAAGGACACGATCATCACCTTGCACGTCAACAGGCATTTCCGTTGTGCAAACAAGAGTGGAAACATAGAATAGGGGGGTAATAAATATCATAGACCAATAGGTTATTATGTTATTTTTTCGTTGTAAACAAAATCAATCTAACAATGTATGACACCTGCACTTTCCTCCTTCCATTCCAGCACACCGCATACAGTAATGAGATAGACGAAACCGTAATCCTGAAAGATTACACCCCACTCTTCACCCCCATCCGGACTGCACAGGAACTATCCGCCCGTGAACAGGCTTTGGCTCGGCAGATCAACCGGCAGGAGCGTCTGTGGCAACAAGGATACATTTCACGGTATGAATATTTCACTATCGTGGGAAACTGGCTCATGGCCCGCTTCGAACTCTCCCGCCACAAAACGGCCCCACAGACATTATCCGAAAAACAAAAAGAACTTGCAGCAGAAATCATCGATAATTTCAACACACGCATCGACACTCTGGAACGGCTCGCTTCCGCTGGTCAGACAGAAGAAGAAAACGTTATCAAACTCAAATTGAACCTGCTCCTTTTCCGGAGAGACTTGGCAATCGCGTCAGGAGAACCCAAAGAGACCGTCATGCAGCATCAAAAACGCATCGTCGAACAATCGTCCGCATGGCTGGCATTTGTACAAAAGGCAGTCGACAACCATGTGATGGGACTGACCGATCTTCAGGAGCCTCAGGCAATGCTCGAAAAAGAACAAAAACGGCTCCACAGCACGGAAAACACCATGCCCCATTAACGGAAACAGGCAGCACCGCCATCTGAAGGCCATCTGCCACCCCCGGAGCAAACGAACACCACTCTGGTTTCCTTCTGGCTGCGTCATTGGGAAACGCGTCACCCCCGAACAACTCGGTTGGAATCGACATGGATTCTTGCCGGCATTCTCTTCATTGCGATTTCTCCGCAAGGAACATTCACAAGCAAAACCAATACAGGCATGGAACACTGCATGCGCGCACCATGACAGGCAGCTATCACCATCCTTCCATATCTGTTGACCATTATTCACAAATCACTATAAATATAAAATCCGACCGCTATTCATCATAGCGAAAAAATGGATAAAATAATTAAACCAAAAACATCATGACAACTCATAACAACAAAAAACAAAGCCAATACTATCAGCCATTGGATTCCGAATATAATCGGCGTTTCACGATTAACAGGCAACCACAGGTTGCCTATATTGATTGGCAACTCGCCGAAATCTCTGAACCGGTTTTAACCGACTGGAAGGGATATCTCCGTGTACCGGTTTCTGGAACCTATATTCTGAAAATGACGGTTGATGACAGCGGATACGTCAAAATGGCGCTTCCTCCCACTCTCGGCGTCATCGAAGTCGAAACGATATTGGAAATCACCGGCAAACATTCCTCCATCTCTACCCAGACAGCCCCAATAGTACTGGATGCCGGCTTCTACTACATAGAAATGCATCACGAAAACAGCATCCCCGACCGGGACTATCCCAACGCCACCCAGTTCAAACTGGAACTGAACGGCACCCGAGTGGATTACCTCTACGATATGGTCATTCCTCCGAATCGACTGACATCGGCCGATGCATGGCGACTTGCCGGATGCTACGACCCAGTCAGCTACAAACTCGGTCCCGAGGCTATTTGGGATATGACCAGCGAAGCTCTGAAAAAAGATACAGGAGGAGGAGAATCATGTGCATTGAGAATGAGTATCGCACTCAGTAACTACGGGTTCGATTTCAAAGGAATTGCCGACAACTGGTCTCTCAAAGACCCCGATAATACCCTCCTTGGACAGGATGCCAACGGCAACAACAAACAATACGTCCTTGTGGGCGCTGCACCGATGAGAGATTTTCTCATCAGCAAACTGGGACCTCCCGATTATGCCAAATACGGCGAAGGAGTCGGGTATACGCCCAGAAATGGTGATGTCATCGTTTACGCCGATGCCGGACATACAGGTCTTTCCATCGATGGCAGAGCAGACTACGGAGGCGGCTTCAGAGACAATCTCTGGCTTCTGAGCCGTACAACAATGGACGATCCAGACACTCAATCTACCATAAATTAAAAATTAACTACTGGCGAGTATACACTCGTCAGTAATTTTATATATAACAAATCTAACTCGATTGCCTTCATTGCTATGTTCATGTTATAATATGTATATAATGACTCCATCTATCCTCTTACCCATCGTGGCTTTTATCTGTGCGGCCGAGCCTGAATCGCCCCGCCAGCTCACAGAAGACCAGGAACAACATTTGAGATTTATCCGGCAAAACAGCCACGTACTCACCGCTATCGTCTACAAAAGAGAAATCATCCCCGACCCCAAACACAACAACGATGCCATAGAAGTCTCGCACGCCATCGTTACCCGCACCATGAAAGGAAGCACCCCCGAAGGAGCCCGCATCATCTGGGTACGCCCCTTGGAAGTCCTGATGAACGGCGCCGTCTACACCCATACGATCTTTCCCGGAAAACCGTTCCCCTACCACATCATCGGCAGCGTATGCGGTGAACTGAAAGGCGGAGTCAAAGTCATCTGGGAACCGGTCAGAATCACCCCCCTCCAAGGAGACTTCTACACCAGCTTCATCTCACTCGGCGCGAAGCACCGTGAAAAATGGAAACAGGCACTGAAAGCACCACACCCCGAGCCATCGGCACTCATGTCAGAAAACGAATGGAAAACATTCGAACAACAAATCGAAACCGCTGCCGCGAACGACCCCGAACACGACTCGACATCCTTTTGAAACTGCTCCAGCCATGAACCGCCTAACTCCTTGCCTCTTCCCCGTTCTGGCCGGCATCATATATTCGACCGCCCCAGCAGCCGAACAAAACACCACGCAGGAACAGGAACTCATCCTGCAACTCGTCCGGGAAAGCGGCCACGTCATCGCCGTCGGCATCTACAAAAGAGAAATCATCCCCGAAACATCAGACCCGAAGCGGGCTCAGGAAATCTTTCATGCCTTCGTTGTGCATTCGGTCAAAGGCGGCATCCCCGAAGGCCAGGCCATCATCTGGGCGCGACCGATGGCACACCCTCCCGAAGGAGCCATATACACGCATGCGATCTTTGCCGGCAAACCGCAGCTGCACTACCTCATCGGCCATCTATCGAAAGAACTGAAAAACGGCGTCAAAATATTTTGGGAACCCACTGTCATCACCCCGATGCAGCAGCACCTCCACACCGCATTCATCGGCCTCCTCCAACACCGTACGATTGAATGGGAAAAGGCTCTGCAATCTCCCGCAAGCCAACCGTTCCCCATGAATGAAACCTTCTGGAAAGACTTCGAAACACGAATCGAACAGGCGGCAACAAACGGCACAGATCGCACGACCTTCACCTTCTGACATCACCACCTCCCGCCCCGCCATGAACACCATACCTGTCGGCATCCTCCTCTCCCTTTCCGTGCCTCCGCTTGCTGCTCCGGCTGCCACGGCGCCCCCCATCACGGCATGGCAAAACGAAATCCTGCGCGCCATTCGCGAACACGACCACCTCATCACCGTCGTCGTCTACAAACGCTCCATCATCCAATCCGGAGCAGCAGACTCGAGAAAAGCCCTGCAAGTCTATCATGCCTTCGTCGTCTGCGCCGAAAAAGGCAACATCCCCGAAGGAGCTCGCATCTTCTTCGTCAAACCGATGGATAGCCCGATGGACAACCAATTCAATGTCAAACGCGACCTCATTGGAGAACCCCATCTCTACCACGTCATCGGCGATGTTCACGGCAAACTGAAAAACAGCATCAACGTCTTATGGGATCCTCTCTGCTTCTCCAAAGCGCAGGAAAGCATCCATACAGACTTCGCCGATCTGCGGCAACACCATGCAGAGGAAATCTTGCAGGCCATGCAATCGTCGAGAACATCCCCGAAATTCATTCTGGACGAACGCTCATGGAAACTCTTTGAACGGCAAATGCAAAGCGACGCCATGCACGACCAGTAGCTTCCGACAGCGCGCCCGCCGGAAGCACAAAGCACCCCTCACCTGAACTTCGGCAACTTCCCTTCTCCGTTCCGGGCGTTCACATCCGCACCGTGCCGGATCAGCACCTGGGCGATCTCCGGAGCCGTCGCCAGATGCAGCGGCGTATTCCCCTTGTTATCGCGGGCATTCACATCCGCTCCAGCCGCCAGCAACAACTCCGAAAACTTCACTCCCTGCTCCACGAGCAAAGGATAGCCCATAAAATACATCGCCGCATGATGCAGAGGCGTGCGGCCTTCGTCATTCCGGACGGAAGGAGCAGCCCCACGAGCCAGCAGCACGCGGCCCACATCGGCCTTCCACACCTCATGAAGAGGTGTATTCCCCTTCTTGTCACGGGCATTCACATCCGCACCGCAGGCAATCAGCAGCTCTGCTGTCTCCGGATAAGCCTGCCAGAAAAGAGGCGTCCAGCCCTCATCGTCGCGCACATCGGCAGGAATCCCGTTTCCGATCAAAACCCGGGCCACCTCCGTATCATACGCCGTATGCAGAGGGGTCACGCCCAGCTTGTCCGTCGTCTGCACATCGGCTCCCCGGGCTATCAGAGTTCGGGCCACAGCGGCATCCGTCGCACCGAACAGGGGAGTCCTCCCCGCCAGATCGCGGGCATTCACATCCGCACCCTGGGCAATCAGCAATTCGGCCACCGGAGCAGATACCACGCGGAACAACGGCGTACGGCCGAAATAATCCCGCGCATCCACGCGGTAGCCCTCACGAAGGCGTTGCCGCACATTGGCCTGCGCCTCCACGCTGCACCGGGAAAGGTACCCCTGGCAATCGGAAGCCTTCGGCTGCCGCAGCATATCCATCTCATCCTCCGACAATGGGGACAAGGCATCCCGATGCAGAGGAGTCCTCGGCCCGTGCTGCTGCCACTTGGCCTGAATCTGCGAACACGAGACCGACAATGAAACAGCCGCCAGCCCCGCCATCAACCATCGAACATTACCTGGCATAATCCCTCTTTCCGAAAATCAACGAACCTACGCGAACCATCGTCGCACCTTCTTCCACCGCCACCTCGAAATCATGGCTCATCCCCATCGACAATTCCGGCAAAGGCAAAGGCCCGCGGGCCGCCAGCTCATCACGCACATGCCGCAGGCAGGCGAACGCCGGGCGCACACCTTCGGCAGATTCCGCCGGAGCGGGAATCGCCATCAGGCCGCGTATATCGAGATGCGGCAGGCGGGCAATCCCGTCCCACTCGTTCCGCAGCTCCTCCACCGAGAAACCGTGCTTGCTTTCTTCCCCATCCACATTCACCTCCAGCAGGATAGGAGCGGCAACACCCAGCTCCCCCGCCACTCGGGAGATCGCCTCGGCCAGCCGCAGGGAATCCACCGCATGCAGCAGCGCAAATCCCTGTTGCAAAGCCTTGCGCACCTTATTGCGTTGCAGCGGCCCGATCAGATGCCACTCCAGCCCCTTGGGCAGCAGCGGCATCTTCTCCATCGCCTCCTGCAGCCTGTTCTCGCCGAAAACGGTTTGTCCCGCCTCCACGGCACGGGCGACATCCTCCGCCGGGAACGTCTTGCTCACCGCTACGAGGCGCACCGAGCCTGCCGGCCGCCCGCACCGCTCTTCCGCAGCGCGGATACGCTCCAGCACATCTTTAAGTTGAACCTGAATATACATGGCTTGGTCAAATTTCTGAAATCAGGGGAAGCAGTTCGGACATATCCGTCAGCAGGAAATCGGGTTCCGCGCGGCGCAAAGCCTCCACATCGGCGGAGGGAGCCCATGCGGCGGCAATCACCTTCACCCGCACCTCGCGACAAGCCTTGATATCGGACACGGCATCCCCCACATACACCGCCTCATCGGGGCTCATCCCCCACGCATCCAGCACGCGCCCAATACACTCGCCCTTCACCACGCGCTCGGGAGACCCCGTCTCCACATACTCGAACACATCCTCCAGATTATACACATCCAGCGTCACCCCGGCGGAATCGTCATCCTTGCCCGTCACCATCGCCAACCGAAACTTCTTCCTCTTCAGGGCTTCGAGCAGCTCCGGCACTCCCGGAAACGGCTCCGGAGCCATATCCAGATGCAAAAACGTATAATTCTCCATGAAAAGATTCTCCAGCCTCTCCACATCCTCGCCGGGCAACAGGCGCGCCAGCACACCGCGGTCGCTGGGGCCGAAATGCCTCGTAATCTCCTCATCGGCCAACTTCCTGCCCGAACAAAACTCCACCACACGGCGGAACGATTCCACGCACAGAGGAAGCGTATCGGCCAATGTCCCGTCCAGATCGAAAATAACGCCGCGAACCATGCGCCTACTTTGCCTGCAACCCGCGGCCAGGTCAAGACATTTGCCCTACTTGCAGCCAACACGCCGGCCGCCTCACCACAACCCCGGCTTATTCCAGGCCAGCGCCGCCACCCCCATCAGCAAATTCGCCACGGCATGCATCGCCACCGTCGCGCCGAGGCTTCGGGACACCACCGCCAGCACATACGTCAGCGAACCGTACACGAACGCCCCCAGATAATCCACGGGCAAATGCACGCTCATGAACAGCAGAGTCGTCACCCAGTAAGCCCGCCATGAATGCTTGCCGAACGGCACCGTCCACGGACGATCGAAATTCACCATCAGCCGCATCAGAAAACCGCGCCAGAAAAGCTCTTCCACAAAAGCCACCACAACCACCGCCCGGAAAAAACGCATCACATACGCCATCCACCAGGCAGCACCGCCCCGCTCGAACACCAAACCGGGATCGAACCCCTCGGTCCGCGCATCCAGCCCGAGAGCCGTAGCCTGCCACGAATCGCGGCCGAACCACTCCTCCACTGGCAGACGATCCGCCAGCAGCGTAGGAGCCAGCCAGCAGGCAATGCCCAAGGCACCGGCCACTGCACCGATCAGAGACCACTTCCAGCTCCACGCCCATTGCACGCGCTTGCGCCAGTGCCAGACAAGGAACCCGGCAGACACCGCCTGCAGCGGGTACACCCACTGCTTCAAATCCCTCTGCCACCATGCCGCCGAAGGATGATCCCACCCCAGCGCAGGCTCAAGAAACTGCAGCAACAGCGTAAACCCGAGAAACACGGCAAAAGGGCCGACATACGCCTTCATCAGCGCATCGTCGTCCGTACTGCTCTTCACTGCGGGCATGGGAAAAACGGGGGCGGCAGAACAACCGCCGCCCCTGAAAACACATCAACGGGCTTCCTTCTGAAGCTTATCCACAAAGCGCTCCATCGCATCGCACGCCTCGCGAATCAGCTCGAAAGCCGTCGCGTAGCAGCAGCGCAGGAACCCTTCGCCACTCGCGCCGAACGCATCGCCCGGCACGGCAGCCACCTTCGCCTCCATCAGCAGGCGTTCCGCGAACTCCTTGCTCGACAGGCTGAAGCGCGACACATCCGGGAACACGTAAAACGCACCGCCCGGCAAATGGCAATCCAGCCCCATATCGTTCAGCCGCTTCACCAGATAATTGCGCCGCATGCGGTAGCTCTCGCGCATCTCCAGCATCGCAGGGGTACCGTTCTCCAGAGCCTCGATCGCCGCCTCCTGCGATGTAATCGGAGCGCACAGCATCGAATACTGGTGCACCTTCATCATCGCGGAAACCAGCGGTTCCGGCCCGCAGGCATAACCGAGGCGGAACCCCGTCATCGCAAAAGCCTTCGAAAAACCGTGCAGCAATAGCGTACGCTCGCGCATCCCCGGCAGGGAGGCAATCGACGTATGGCGCACATCATCGTAGCGGAGTTCGCTGTAAATCTCGTCAGAAAGCACCACCAGATCATGCTTGATGCACAGGCGGGCAATCGCTTCCAGAGTCTCCACCGGAGCCACCGCCCCCGTCGGATTCGTCGGGAAATTCAGCATCAGCACCTTCGTACGGGGCGTAATCGCCGCTTCGAGAGCCGCCGGATCGAGAGCGAAAAGATCGCTCTTCTTCGTCGCTATCGGCACCGCCACGCCGTATGCCATACTCACGCTGGGAGCATACGACACATAGCACGGCTCGTGATATAGCACCTCGTCGCCGGGATTCAGCAGCGCACGCAAGGCCAAATCGATAGCCTCGCTCACGCCCACCGTCACCAGCACCTCATTCAGAGGATTATAGGAAACGCCGAAGAAATTCTCCACATACGTCACAATCTTGCGGCGCAGGGATTCAAGGCCGTAATTCGACGTATACGTCGTATGCCCCCTCTCCAGCGAATAAATGGCGGCCTCGCGGATATTCCACGGAGTCACGAAATCCG
The DNA here is from genome assembly GCF_001683795.1 of Neoakkermansia glycaniphila. Taxonomy (GTDB): domain Bacteria; phylum Verrucomicrobiota; class Verrucomicrobiia; order Verrucomicrobiales; family Akkermansiaceae; genus Akkermansia; species Akkermansia glycaniphila. Next base: position 35,003 of record NZ_LIGX01000041.1, on the reverse strand, counting down.
GTTCGCCGACTCCCAGGGAAATAATGTCGCTGCGCCCCGTCACTAGATCGAAGAACGCGCGGATGCCCGAGCGAGGAATTTGAGCCACTTGTGTGGCGATTGTTGTGGACCAGTCCATAAGAAAATCACGGTGAAACGCTCAGGCGCTCATGAGACGGCTGCACCCCGAACAGGAAACCGTCGCGCTTATAAGTCTTCAAACGGAAATGCGTCGACGTCGAAAGCACACCGTCCATCGATGAAAGCTTCTCGGAAACGAACCGCGCCACATCCACCAGCGTACAGCCGTCCACCTGCAGCAACAGATCGAAACCGCCGCTCGCCAGATAGCAGGACTTCACCTCGTCAAAGCGGGCGATGCGCTCGGCCAGACGGTCGAAACCGCCCCCACGCTCGGGAGTCAGCCTCACCTCGATAAAGGCCGACACGCCGACCTCTTCATCATCGTTCGTGATCGCCTGATATCCGACGATCCGCCCCTGCTCCTCCAACTCGGCACGGCAGGCGGACACCTCATCGGCTGTCAACCCAAGGCGATCCGCAATCTCGCAGTCGCTCAGGCGGGCATCCGATTCCAAAATTTTAAGCAAAGAATCTTGCGTCATACGTTACCTGTGTATCGTGACACATAAGGCGCGATGCGTCAAGCACAAGCCCCGGCAGCTACAAAACGGGAAACATTCTCAAAAAACAAGGTAAAACATTTGAAAATAAAATAGAAACAAACGACATAATACATCTGCCGAACACGGCATGAGGACACAATAATATCGTCAACACGTAAGAGAAATCTTGAAACACTCGTATAAATATGAGAAAGTCTTACAGGTGCAGGGCAAACTGAGTGCTTTATAACTTTGCTCCGCCACGATGACTTTCCGACAGCAATAGAATAATTATCAGGTATGAACATGTCTCTCAATCCGGACCGCGCGACGCTCAATTTTCTCAACTCCTTTTCGGAGGATGTGCGCAACCTCGGCGAGAAACTGCAGAAAGACGGAGCAGTCACCCAAATCTTCGGCAACCACCTCTTCATACAAGGCCGAGTCGAATGCAGGGAAGGAACATTCCGCACCAGCCTCCGCCTCCAGGGAAACCGCTGGTTCGGCTCCTGCAACGCCGAAGATGCCGACCTCGCCGACGCCTGCATGTACGCCACCATGATGGAACGCATGTACCGCGGCACCAGCATGCCCGAATCGCCGAACGAACTCGACGAAACGCCCCTCATCGACATCCTTGAAGAAAAACTCGGCCGCGAACTCGACGACCGCGAAGCCGACTTCGTCACCAAACTTGAAAAGCGCTACCGCCGCTTCGCCATCGAGCAGGAAATCCACGACCACGACCTCGTGCGCCTCAACCCGCGCTGGGAAATCGTCTCCTACGACCCACTCGACCTCTGGTCCGTCCCGCCCAAAAACATCCTCGAATTCTGGAACTACATCGCTTACGCCTTCAACAAAAGGCGCCTGCCCATCCCGGAATTCATGGAAGTCGTCACCAACCTCGAAAAAGTGCAGAACCAGATCCGCGCATGGGAGCGCGAAAAGGAAGTCGGCACATGGTACGACCGCATCCAGTCCATCAACGAACGTCCGCCGCAGCCGCCGCGCCGTCCCATCCACATGCGCCTCGTCTCCACCATCAACGAGGCACACTTCGATTACCGCAACAACATCAAGGAAGAATGGATACCCATTCGCGACAAGTCCCTCCTTGACGGCCTCGTGGAAGAATACCGCCGCGGCGCCCTGAAAATGGACCCGCAGAGCGAACTCCTCCTCCTCCTCCTGGCGGAATATGCCGAAAAGGAAGGCACAGTCGCTCTCGACCTCGATCTGGAATCCGCCTGCTCTCTGATGAACAGGCTCTTCCACCAGCCCTCCCTCAAAGGCTACCTCGTCAACCTCGACGAATGCTACTTCAAAGTCGTATCCGACCCGCTTCGCTGGATCTGCATCGACGACCCCATCGAACCGGACTGCTTCGGCCTCCAGCTCGTCACCTCCGCCGGCGTCCACGTCTCGCATTCCGTACGCCAGCTCCCCGGACAGGTCGAACTCTACCAGTCCGACGAAACCGTCTTCCCCGGCCCGCCCCGCTGGCTGGAATGCACCGAAGTCGAACCGCGCTACTCCATCCCGAAAAGCGTCATCGACAGCCTCGACGGCGTCGAATTCCTGCGTAAAATCGGCGCATCCCTGCCCCCCAGCATGGAAGAACGCGTCGAAGACATCGAGCTGAAACCCACCTTCGCCATGAAAATCGTCCGCGGCCTCACCGCAGCGGACACCGAACACGTCCTCCTCGAAGTCACCGCGCAGGACGAACCCGGACGCCGCACCGAACGCCTCGGCAAAGACGGCTGGGAAATCACCCATCAGGCCTCCGTCCGCAACCGCGTCCTGCTTCGCTTCATTCGCGACAACCTTTATCCCATCCCCGACCTGCTTGAGGAAATGAACTTCACCTTCGACTCGCAGGTGGACGCCTTCAAATCCCGCATCACCAAGCAGTTCCCCGAAAAATTCGCCGATTGGGCCAAAGCCATCCCCGAAAGCATCAAAGTCGAAATGGACGAAGGCCTCCAATCCCTGCTGGCCGACCCCATCGCCGCGGCCATCCGCTTCGAAGTCGTCAACCAGGAAATCGACTGGTTCGACCTCCGCGTCGTCATCGACGTCGAAGGCGTCAAACTCAGCAAAGAACAGATCCGCTCCCTCGTCTCCGCACGCGGCGGCTACGTCCGCATGGAAGACGGCCGCTGGATGCGCCTCGAAATCAAACTCGACGACGACCAACGCGACGCCGTCACACGCCTCGGCCTCGACCCCTTCGACCTCTCCGGAGAAACGCACCGCATGCACGCCCTGCAGCTCGCCGACCCGCGCGCTGCAGAAGTATTCGACCCCAAAGCGTGGAAACGCATCAAGGAACGCACCGCCGAAATCAAAATCGACGTCAAACCCGACGTCCCCACCGACCTTCAGGCCACCCTGCGCCCCTACCAGATCGAAGGCTTCCACTTCCTCGCCTACCTGGCCGTCAACGGCTTCGGCGGCATCCTCGCGGACGACATGGGCTTGGGCAAAACCATCCAGTCCATCACCTACATCCTCTGGCTGCGCGAAGAATACGTACGCAACAACCAGAAAGGGCGTAAAAAAGTCCAAACACCGCCAGTCCTCATCGTCTGCCCGAAATCCGTGCTCGACGTCTGGGCCGGTGAAACGCAGAAATTCGCTCCGAACATCCGCGCCCTCGTCATCCGCAACAAAGACCAGGCCGTTGCCGAAACCATCATCGAAAACTTCGACATGGTCATCGTCAACTACGCCCAGCTCCGCGTCTGCGGCGACCAGCTCAACTCCATCAAATGGCTCACCGTCATCCTCGACGAAGGCCAGCAGATCAAAAACCCGGACTCCAAGGCAGCCAAGGCAGCGCGCGACATCTCCGCCTCCAACCGCCTCGTCCTCTCCGGCACGCCCATTGAAAACCGCCTCCTCGACATGTGGTCGCTCATGGCCTTCTCCATGCCCGGCGTCCTCGGATCGCGTGCCTACTTCAAAAAACGCTTCGACAAACGGAAAGACGCCCAGAGCCAGAACCGCCTTGCAGCCCGCCTCAAGCCCTTCCTGCTTCGCCGCACCAAGAGCCAGGTAGCCAAAGACCTCCCGCCGCGTACCGAAGAAGAAGTATACGCCAAAATGGAAGGCATCCAGCAGCAGCTCTACAAAGCCGAACTGCGCCGCATCCAGAAAGCCCTCCTCGGCGTCGACTCCGACGAATCCGTCAAGAAAAACAGCTTCGCCATCCTGCAGGGCCTCATGCGCCTCCGCCAGATATGCTGTCACCCCGGCCTCGTGGACGCCAAATACGCCAAGGAAGAAAGCGCCAAACTCAACGCCCTCTTCTACCTCCTCGACCAGCTTCGGGACGAAGGCCACAAAGTACTCGTCTTCTCACAATTCGTCTCCATGCTCGAAATCATCAAGGCACGGCTCGAAAGCGAATCCCGCCCGTTCAACTACCTCACCGGCCAGACCAAAGACCGAAAGAGCGAAATCGAACGCTTCCAGACCACCAAAGACCCATCCGTCTTCCTCCTCTCGCTCAAAGCGGGCGGCGCGGGCCTCAACCTCACCTCCGCCTCCTACGTCATCCTGTATGATCCGTGGTGGAACCCTGCCGTTGAAAGCCAGGCCATTGACCGAACGCACCGCATCGGCCAGAAAAACAAGGTCATCGCCTACCGCCTGCTCACCCGCGACTCCGTCGAAGAGAAAATCCGCGTCCTGCAACACCAGAAGAACCAGCTCGTCAGCAACGTACTCGGAGACGAAGGCTTCGCCTCCAGCCTCGACCTGAACGACCTCCAGTTCATCCTCTCCCACGGAGACGACGACGAAAACTGACACACCCCACCGGGCACCCGGTTTCAACAAGCGCATGGCAGCCTGCAAGATTGCCATGCGCTTTTGCGTATATACACACGTCGCACTTCACTCTCCGCATCATGGACACATCATCGCCCCAGCCTCCGGCACGCATCCTCGCCATCGACGCCCTCCGCGGCTTCGACATGTTCTTCCTCACGGGAGGCCTCGCCCTCGTCCTCGCCGCACTCGGCCTCATCTACGAACCGATGCCCGAATGGATCCGCTACCATGCCACCCATGTCGAATGGGAAGGCTTCGCCGCATGGGACCTCGTCATGCCCCTCTTCATCTTCATCGTCGGCGCCGCCGTCCCCTTCTCCATGGGCAAATATTCCGCGCCGGGCATGAGAAGCAAAGCCTACCTCCGCATCTTCCGGCGCGTTGCCATCCTCTTCCTGCTCGGCATGGTCGTCCAGGGAAGACTCCTCGGCTTCGAGCCGAAAAACATGGCCCTCTTCTGCAACACCCTCCAGGCCATCGCCGGCGGATATCTCATCGCATCCCTCTGCGTACTTCACCTCCGCCTGCGCGGCCAAATCGTCACCGCACTCCTCCTCCTCGCCTCATACTGGGCGCTCATGCGCTTCATGCCCTACGGCGACTCGCAGGCCGGACTCTTCCTCCCGCACGACAACCTCGCCCTCCACATCGACAAATACCTTCAAGGCAGCTGGCAGGACGGCACCAACTACAGCTGGATCCTCACCAACCTCTCCTTCGGAGCCACCGCCATGCTCGGAGCCCTCAGCGGCTACCTCCTCAAAACGCCCTGCCTCCCCGTCAAAAAACTCGCATGGCTGCTCGGCATCGGTGGAGCCCTCCTCCTTTCCGGCTGGGCCCTCAGCTACGACACCCCCATCATCAAACACATCTTCACCACCTCCATGGTCCTCTGGGCGGCCGGCTGGAGCTACCTCCTGCTGGCCCTCTTCTACCTCATTCTGGACATCGCCCGGCTCACATGGCTCGCCTTCCCCTTCATCGTCGTCGGCAGCAACGCCATCTTCGCGTACATGTGGATCGAAACCCCGCAATGCTCTCCCGAACACAACATCTCCCGGGCCCTCTTCGGCGGCCTCGCCCGCCAAAGCGGAGACTATGGCGCCTTCATCTTCCAGCTCGGCAACTACGCCCTCATCTGGAGCGTCCTTTACTTCCTGTATCGCAAAAAGACATTCATCAAAGTATAGATACTGGAAACCAACGCTCCGCGCACGAAAAAACATCCCGCCCCAGCCAACCGCCCTCCCTTCGGAGAGCGGGCTCCCGTTTTTTCCGGAAACCCCTTGAAAAATTTCCTTGACTTCACCTCCCGACAGGATAGAATCGTTCCGAGTTTCGTTACGAACTTTTTACTGTACAGTCTCAGCATATGAAAATCAGCTTCTCATTACTCTCCCTCCTCGCCGCATTCTGCTTCGTTGGTTGCAGCAGCAGCGACGACAGCGGCAACAACAAAAACAAGGAAGAGCTCAACGTAGCATGGACGAACCTCGTCGGAGGCGACATCTTCCAAATCTCCGGCGTTGCTGAAAACGGACAGACCGTCTACGTCACCATCACCATGCAGCCCAATGGCGACGGCCCCAACACCGAAACCTACGGCACATTCCGCGTCGACACGCCCGCCACGCAATCCGGCACGGGCCAATTCAGCTACACCCCCATCTTCGGCACCAACAAGGCTCAGATGGCCCTCGGCATCGCGGGCACCGACACCCCCGTCATCCGCACCGGCCTCAACGGCACGGACTCCAGCTCCACCAAGGCCACCATCGTCTGGGAAACCAAAACCACGGGCTACATGATCTTCGGCGAAGGCGGCATCCTGGAATCCCAGCCCTTCAGCAACCGCACCGCTCGCTTCAGCTATACGCGCATCTCCTCCACGAACACCTTCTAAAAAACCTCCGACCATGTTCAAGCAAATCTGCACCATCGCTACGGCCACTCTCGCCTGCATCGTCCTGACACAATGCGGAGGCGGCTCCGACGGAGGAAGCTCCGTTGCACCTTCCGTCTCGGCCGTCAAAAACGGCTATGTCTCCATCGCCATTGAAGCCGCTCTCGGCACCAACGGCGTCTATGGCTCCGGCGGCTTCATCCTCACCGGCACGACCAGCGGCTCCAGCGGCGTCATCCCCGACCTCGGCCGCAACATGTGCTACGGACAGGTCACCGACCTCAACAATGTCGCCCACGGCTTCGCTACTTTCGAATACTCGCGCGACTCCAACAACCAATCCACCATCATCATCTACGCGGTGGATGCGGCTCAAGAAGACTTCTGGGGCGGCATCTGGGGTGAAAACCCCAACGGCCTCACCAAGTACCAACCCATGTACGTCCTGAACTTCTCGACGTCCACCCAAGGCTCCTACCGCCTGAACTACGGCTCCTCCGCCGTCACATCCTACAGCGGCCGCTTCTGGTGCACCACGAACAACAGCGCCTCGTCCAACACGAACGCAGCGGCCAACAACAATAACAACAACTAACGCCGGTACTGCACCATATGCAGTAACCGCCCCTAGTCGCCGATTGCGGATTGGCACGCCAACATTCCTCCAGCATGAAAATCGCACACACACTCTTTGCCTGCTTCACCTGCGCCACATCCCTGACATTCAGCGGATGCGGAGGTTCCGATGCCAGCGCCGACCCGACCGTCCTGAATACATCGGCCTACCTGCCGATCGACTCTCCGCCTCAGGAAGTATTCGGCTCGTTCCTGTTCGGCACGGCTCATTTCGGCACTGACCAGGAATTTCTGGATCAGGATGCCGGAGCCTTGATCCAGGTCAATCCCGCAATCGTCAACTCGACGCCCGGAGGCGACTTCATCCCCTATATGAATGGAACGCCCGACCCCGACAGTCGTCTCGGTATTCCTCACGACCGGAATACTGATACGGATGAACGGGCCGCCCGCGACCAGAATGGAGTCTACCTCTTCCCGGGATTTCTCAATGGCCCGCCTGACAACTCATGGGAACCCGGTCAATCACCCGATAATGGCAACATCGTCGGCCCTCCGGGAACAGGCCAAAACGACGGAACCATCGGCAATCTCGGCTACTGGACCAACCGCATCGCCTATACTCCCGGTTCCTCGACTGCAACTCTGGAACTCGAATACACGCTGAACGGCTATTACATGGTCGAACTCCAGCAAGGCATATGGGGCTCCCACTGGGTCATCTTCGGTGCGCCCTACACCATTCGCCGCACCTACACGCTCATGTTCAAGGGTGTCAATGAAGCCGGAGAATACTACGGCTCCTACACCTGCAAATTGACCTACATGCGCAGCTGGAGGCACAACTCCACATCGGGCGTGAACATGAGCGGACAAACCGTCAGCACAACCCCTTCGGGCACCTTCACTTTCACCCCCGGCGCCAACTAAACCTCTCACGCACTGCCAAAAAATCATGCGCATGAACATGCACCGCATCACGCTGACCGGCCTTTTCTCCCTTCTCCTCGCATCCTGCGGAGGCGGAGGTGGAGGCGGATCCTCTTCCTCCAATCCGGACGTCGTCAATCCCGGCAACAACATCGCAGCCCCCACCGCTACGGCCGGCACCTACCACTGCGACTACGGCACAGACAGCTCCTACGTCTACATCGCCGGCAACGGCCATCTCGCCGCCAACGGCAAGGCCATCATCAACTTCAGCATGCCCAACGATCCGCAGGCCACCATCAATGATACGATCACTTGGGCCTGTCAGGAACACACCGGCGACATCTACGGCAAGTACAACACGGATCACCGTGCCGACCGGCTTCGCAACTTCTCCTACCGGACTACGGCCTCCAACGCCTATCTGGAAATCAACTACGATTCTACCGGCATGTATGTCACCGGAATCGGAGCTACGGGCACAGCACCGCCTCAGACCACTCCCGCAGGATTCAACTTCATCTACAGCTACGTCTTCACCTTCAACGGCATGTCGACAGATGCAGACGGACAGACAGTCTATACGGGCACCTACACCTGCCAGGTCTTCGTGAACAATGCCTTCAACGGTTCTCCCATGATGAGCCAGGGCACCTTCCGCTTCTACCCTCAGGTCAACTAACACCTACGCCGCATCCTCATGAAACCGCTTCACTGGCTCATCCCCTCCTTGGCGATTCTGGCTCTCTCCGCGTGTAGCAGCAGCAGTAACAGCAGCTCCACAAAAGACGAAATCAAAACCGCCATTGCCTGGCAGACGCTCAACAACGGCGACGAATTCCGCCTGAAAGGAACGGCATCCAACGGCCACACGGTCGACGTCACCTTCATCGTGCATGTGCTGCAAAACAACCGCGAAGAATACACATCCGGAGAATTCTCTGTCACCTATGCAGCCGTCAGCGGTGAAACCGTGGACAATTACGTCAACCCCGGAACCATCATCTACACGCCACGGCGCAATGCCAATACGGCCAACCTTGTTCTGAACATGGAGGAACAGGGCGGCGGCACATTCATCGCCACGCGCCAGGGCATGAACGCCACGCTCACCTGGGATCCGGGCATGACCACCGGCACCATCAACTTCAACGGGTTGGGCATCGTGGCCGGGGAAACGTTCACCAGTTCCAACGACGGAGCCTTGCAAAAAGTGCAGTTCGAATACAAACGGGCCACACCGGACTCCACACCGAGCCCGACCACAGCTCCCTGACAACGGCATATCCGGCACTCCGTCTGCCTGACGGCAACCGAACGCTTTCCTACCAAGCGCGGCTCTCTCCGGAAAAGCCGCGCTTCTTTCATTCACCATTCAACCATTCCGACAGCATGAATTCCTATCCCGCACTCTTCACTCTCACGGTTCTTTGCGGAACCGTCTCAGCCGCACCGGACACTCAGGCACCCCTGCACGATTCCTTCTCACCCGGCCAAATTTGGACGGACAACAACGGAGTCCACATCAACGCCCACGGAGGAGGCATCCTGTATGACCGCGGCACCTACTACTGGTACGGAGAACACAAAATCGAAGGCGATGCCGGCAACTACGCTCAGGTCGGCGTCCATTGCTACTCCTCAAAAGACCTCTACAACTGGAAAGACGAAGGAATCGCCCTGAAAGTCTCTGACGACGCCAAATCCCCCATCGTCAAAGGATGCATTCTCGAACGCCCCAAAGTCGTCTACAACAGCAAAACGGGCAAATACGTCATGTGGTTCCACCTCGAACTCAAGGGCAAGGGATACGGGGCAGCCTACGCAGGCACAGCCGTGGCGGACAAGCCGACGGGCCCCTTCACCTTCCTGCGCGCAGGACGCGTCAATGCCGGGCAATGGCCGGTCGACATGCAGAAGGAAAAGCGCACCCTTGCCGCCGAAGGCAGCATGCCCAAGCTCACTTCCAGCAGCTATCCGGAAGGGGCAGATCTCGCCGCTTTCTTCAAGCGCGATTTTCCCGGCGGCCAGATGAGCCGCGACATGACCATCTTTGTGGATGACGACGGCAAGGCATACCACATCTACTCCTCGGAGGAAAACGGCACCACGCACATCGCCCAGCTCACGGACGACTACACCGCCCACAACGGGCGCTTCGTCCGCGCCTTCCCCGGCAGGTTCATGGAAGCTCCCGCCGTCTTTAAGCATGAAGGCAAATACTACTTCATCGGCTCAGGATGCTCGGGCTGGTATCCAAATGCCGCCCGCAGCGCCGTAGCGGACAAAATCGAAGGCCCGTGGAAAGAACTCGGCAACCCCTGCACCGGTCCTCGTGCCGACAAAACGTTCGGCGGGCAAAGCACCTATATACTCCCTGTGCAGGGCAAACCCGGCACCTACATCTTCATGGCAGACATCTGGAAACCTCAGAACGCCATCGACGGCCGCTACATGTGGCTCCCCATCCGCTTCGAGGACGGGAAACCCAAACTCGAATGGAAGAACCGCTGGCAGCTCCCCTGACAATTTCCCTCTCCCCGGCGCAAAAAAACCGCAACCGCCGTCAAGCAGTTGCGGTTTTTGCTTGAAACATCTCCAAACGGGCGATTCCTCAGAAGCGGGACAGCACATCCTTCAGGATGCCCAGGCCCTGCATCAGCACATCCTCGGGAATCGTCAGCGCAGGAATCAGGCGCACCGTATCCGGCCCGGCAGGCACCGTCAGCAGACCCTCTTCGCGCAGCATATTGCTCACCACTCCGGCGGAAGTGCCACCTTCAGGCACATCGACAAGGCCGGCATTCAGGCCGATCCCCAACAAAAGCCCCAGTCCGCGCACGCCTTCCACCACAGGCAGATTCCATGAAAGAACCTCCTCGCGGATCTTGTCTCCGAGCCTGTTCGCACGCTCGGCCAGCCCGGCGCGCACGATCTCCGTCACCACCGCATGGGAAGTCGCACAGGCGAGCGGAGTACCTCCGAATGTCGAACCGTGGGAACCGGGCCCCATGATCGAGGAAAGCTCCGTTCCCTTGCCGTCGAACACCCGGTTGCTCACCCAGAACGCGCCCACGGGAAAACCGCCGCCCATCCCCTTAGCGCAGGACACGCAGTCCGGCTGCACATCGGGAGCCACGGCCTGCCAGCCCATCATCGTACCGCAACGAGCAAAACCGCACTGCACCTCGTCCATCATCAACAGAAGATCGTGCTCGCGGCACAACTCGGCAAGCCCGCGGAGAAACTCGGGTCTGCAGGGATTCACCCCGCCTTCGCCCTGCACTGCTTCGAGCATGATGGCTGCCGTCTCCTTGCCGATGGCAGCCTTCACCGCAGCCAGATCATTGAACGGCACGTGCTTGAACCCATGCAGCATCGGATCGAACTCCGCCTTGATCTTATCCTGCCCCGTAGCTGCCATCGAACCGAGCGTACGGCCGTGGAACGACTTCTGGAAGGTAATCACCTCATAGCGGGGCGAACCGTCTGCCGCTGGCCTCCTGTGGCCGAAACGCCGCGCCACCTTGATCATGCCGTCATTCGCCTCGGCGCCGCTGTTGGAGAAAAACACGCGCCCCGGCAGCTTGATGAAATCTCGGACAATCACCTCCGCAAGCTCGTTCTGCTGGGCAATGCCGTACAGATTGGAACAGTGCATGAGCGTCTTCGCCTGTCGGCAAAGCGCATCCGTCACTACGGGATTGCAGTGGCCGAGGGAGCATGTCGCAATCCCCGAACAGAAGTCCACATAGGACTTCCCGTCGCTGTCCCACATCAGGGAACCCTCACCCTTCACCATCGTGATGGGCGCGCGTCCGTATGTGGGAAGAACATACTGGTTATTCATGATCGTCAAGGCAGCGAGTGTACTCCCCGCCTCCGGCAAAGTCAATCACGATGCCGCAGCACAATGGAGCCTTTTGCCGCACCGGCCAGCACCGCTCAATACTCCTGCTTCGGATAGATGATCCAAAGCTTCTTGTCGAAAAGCGCAGGCACCACGACCACTCCATCCTTCGTCACGCAAAAATCGGCAGCACCGTTCATCTGCTTGCGCGTCACAGCCTCCACCTTCCCCGACTTCAAATCCATCTTGCACACCGCGCCCGGCTGGCGGCTCTTCCTGTTCCAATCGGAAAAATACAGGAACCCCTTATTCAGGGCCAGACCGCTGAACTTCCCCCGGTGTCCGCATACCTGCTCCACCTTTCCCGTCGCCGGATCAAGAGACAGAATACGGCCGTCCGCTACCTTCTCGCCGCTCCCGTACTCACAAACGAGCAACCGCTTCGCCCCATCATCCCACGTCAGCCCCTTCGGCCCGCGGAAAGGCTCGCTCGACTGCACTTCGGCAAATTTTCCCGTTGCGGGATTCACCTCGTAAATCCTGTTCTTCGTCTGGGAGGAAACGAACATCCGTTCACCCGCCCATGTCGCATCGTGCATCGACTCCACTCCGGCCTTCGACAAATCCGCCACCGTGGACACCTTGCCCGACTTCGTATCGACGCTCACGATACGACCGCGGTCCGCCGCATACAGCAGACCGCCATGCAGAGTCAGCGCCCTCGGGGAATGCAGAACACCCGGCTTCGTCACATTCCGGCGCACCGGAGCGCCGTTCTCGCACCCGGTCATCACAATCAAACCCTTCCCCTTCCGTCCGCTCACATCCAGCTTATCGCCCTGCGTGCCCATATATCCGACCTGCCGGGATTCGTCCACCACAATGCTCTCCACATACCCCGGAGTGTCGGCTTCGTAGTAAGTCGTCGGCACCTTTTGGGACTCGCATGCGGACAACAGAACAGCACAAACCGAAACGAGAAAACACTTACTCATTGCCCTGCAAAAATACCACGACGCCCCCCAAAACACAAGCGGCAAAAAGGACAGCGAACGGGAAACACGTCATCGCCGCCTTATATTCTCGACAAATACTTCACACAAAGGCATTGTCATGTCGCATTAAAGCCTATGACGTCCACCACCACGTTTTCCGAACTCGGCATCTGCCCCGAAATCCTCGAAGCCATCGAGGTCCTGGGCTTTGAAACTCCCTCCGCCATCCAGGCGCAGGCCATCCCGGCAGCCCTCTCCGGCTCCGATATCCTCGGCCTTTCCCACACCGGCTCCGGCAAAACGCTCGCCTTCTCCATCCCCGCGCTCGAGGCCATCGACCCCGGCGTTCGAGCCGTGCAGGTACTCTGCCTCTGCCCCACCCGCGAACTCGCCGTACAGATCTGCCGCGAAGTGGACAAACTCGCCCTCTTCCTCGACGGCGTCTCAGCCGTACCCATCTACGGCGGCGCCTCCTTCCGCCCGCAGCTTGATGCCCTCCAGCGCGGCGTCCAGTTCGTCGTCGGCACCCCCGGCCGCGTCATGGACCTCATGGAACAGGGAGCACTCCGCCTCGACGAACTCCGCATGCTCATCCTCGACGAAGCCGACCAGATGCTCGACATGGGCTTCCTCGAAGACATCGAACGCATCGCCTCCTCCCTGCCCGAGCAGAAGCAGACCCTCTTCTTCTCGGCCACCATGTCCCCGGCCATCCGCCACCTCCTTTCCCGCTTCACCGAATCTCCCGTCGAAGTCAACATCGAACGGCCCACTCTCACCGTACCCACCATCGAACAGCTCGTTTACGAAGTTGTCTTCTCCTCCCGCATCGAAGTCCTCAGCCGCCTCATGGAAATGGGCAAGGTCAAAATGGGCCTCGTCTTCGCCAACACCAAACGAGTCGTCGACGACATCGTGGACGGCCTCATGGCCCGCGGCTACGCCGTCGACCGCCTCCATGGCGACATGCCCCAGAACCTCCGCGAACGCGTCATGGACTCCTTCCGCCGCGGCAACCTCCGCATCCTCGTCGCCACCGACATCGCCGCCCGCGGCCTCGATGTGGACGATGTGGACGCCGTTGTCAACTTCGAACTCCCCCGCGACCCCGAAGACTACGTCCACCGCATCGGCCGCACCGCCCGCGCAGGGCGCAAAGGCAAGGCCATCTCCTTCATCGGCAGGCGCGACTTCTCCCTGCTCGGCCGCATCGAACGCTTCATCGGCACAAAAATGAACCGGGAAACCGTCATGACCGCCGAGCAGGTCGATCAAATGCGCAAGGAAGCCCTCGTGGATGACATCCTCGAACGCGTCAAAACAGGCAGCGGCCTGCCGGACGAAATGCGCGAAGTCGAACTTCCCGCCGAAGAACTCGTCGCGGCCATGTTCAGCCTCCTCGTCTCCCGCACCTCGCGGGAAATCCAGCCCATCCCCGAAGACAAGCCCTCCCGCTACTCCCGCCCCCGCCAGGCCGATACCGATGAACAGCCGGCCGGAGAAGAACGCTACGAAAAAGGCCACTCATGGGCAGGCATGGAAGACACCGTCACCCTCTTCATGAACGGCGGCAAAATGCTCGGCATCCGCCCCAAGGACATCGCCGGACTCCTCTACAACGAAGGCGGCGCACCCAAAGGCACCGTCGGCGACATCCGCATGTTCCCGAAACACTGCCTCATCGAAGTCGACCCCTCCGTCGCCGAACAGCTCAAGGAACGACTCTCCACCACCATGATCTGCGGCTACGAAGTCAACGTCCGCGAAGACAAAGGCAAACCCGCCGGAGACGCCGAATCCTTCCAGCGCCCCCGCAGCGGCTACCGCAAGGGCAACAGCTACCGCGACGGCGGAGGCTACGGTAACCGACGCGACCGTAACGACCGCGCACCCCGCACGCGTCGCGACCGCGGAGACGGCGGCGGATACAGCCGCCGCTACGGCAACTGACCCGGCATCCGAACATTCTCGACAAAACAACGCTCCATCCCTTGGCGGACGGAGCGTTTTTTCTTTTAACGGAGGCTCAACACCTGCTCCACCTCTACAAAACGCGGCATACCATTGTTACGACCGAATTTGACAAAATTGACCTTCATACCTGCCGCCATCAACTCCCGGATCACGCGAAGCCCAACCTCATCGTTCACTGACTTGAAATTGATAGCCACATCATAATACTTCTTGGTATCCAAGGCCTTCAACAGCTCGCGCACAGAAGAATACGCCTTGTCCCTGTACTTGAATACGCTGCCATAATCTTCCACCTCTACCGGATACTTGCCCGGCCTCTTCGGCCGGGGCTCAGATGCACGTTCCGTACGGACATCCTTCCCCCCTGCAACGGCAACGTCGGAACAAGACATGCCGAACACACAAAGCCAAACGAAAACCGTCTTCATACTTCTACAGTAGAAGCTTCATCTGCAGGAATCAAGACAAATCGGCACGGCGCACCATCCTGCTCACCGCCATGCGTCGCCGCAGGTCGTCTCCACCGGGATATGCCCCTTCCTGCCCAGATTATGCACCGCATACCAGCCGTCTTCGCGGAGCTGCGTCCTGGTCGTCCCCTTCTGGACTTCCGGCAAATCACTCTGCATCACGAAATGGACAATGCATACACAACCCGCCGCAGGGAACGAAGCAGGCAAATCCAGCATACACACCGTCCCGTCCGCCTGACGTACAACTCGGCACACACGGCTGCGCTTCATCAGATCCAGCATCCGCCGCACCTCCCGCGTCTTCAACCCCATGGATAAAGCATCAGCCTCATACCCCGGTTCACCGAAAGCTCCGTCCCGATAGAACGTCTCGCACCTCTTGCGCGGATCGGCCCCGGGCATCAACGGCTTGCGGGCAAACACACCCACCTGGGGATGGGCATCCATAAAATCCGACATCTCGCGAAACCTCTCCTCATTCCGGTCAAAAATCGCCGTAGCAAAAGCATGCGCTTCCTCACTGCTGCCGTTCGAAGACGAATTCATCCATGCCCAGACGCCCAGCAGCACCAGGCACCCAAGAACGAAAGTCATGCATCCGGCAATGATTCTGAACATAAAACAATCACGGCATCACACAACCGCCACGGTTCCGCACACGGTCTCCCGTGCAGGCGAAGCATGGCGGGAGGAAATCAATGCCAGCCAAGACCTACGGCCCTGCGCACGCGAGTCAGCACCTTGGCAGCCTCTTCACGAGCCCGTGCGGCGCCCTTGTCCAGCACATCCGTAATATGGGCCGGATCCTGCAGCAGGGCCTCCCTGCACTCGCGAGCCGGACGGAAATACTCCCAGTACGCCTCAAACAACTGCTTCTTGAACGTACCATACCCCACGCCGCCGGCAAGGTGTGCATCCACCATCGCCTGATACTCCGCTTCACCCGCGAACAGCCTGTACAGCTGCAACAGCACGGAACCCTCCACGGGCTTCGGATCTTCCAGCGGAGTCGAATCCGTCAGAATCTTCTTGTTCACCATCTTCAGCAGCGGCTTCTCTTCGCCGAAAATCGGCAGCGTATTGCCGTAGCTCTTACTCATCTTCTGCCCGTCCAGCCCCGGCACCACAGCCGTATTCTCGGCAATCAAAGCTTCGGGCAACTTGAACAGACCCTCGCCGAACGCATCGTTCATCTTCCCGGCGAGATCGCGCGTCACCTCCAGATGCTGCTTCTGATCCTTGCCCACAGGCACCAGATCGGAATCGTACAGCAGAATATCCGCCGCCATCAGCGCCGGATAGGCAAACAGCGCATGCTGAGGCTGGAACCCCTTGGCCACCTTATCCTTGTAGGAATGGCACCTTTCCAGCAGACCCATCGGGCACACCGTACTGAGAATCCATGCCAGCTCGTTCACCTCCGGCACGGCGGACTGCACGAACAGCACGGAATGTTCAGGATCAAGCCCGCAGGAAATGAAATCCAAGGCCAGATTGAACGTATTCTCCTGCAGAGCTTCTGCGCTCTCCATTGTCGTCATCGCGTGGTAATTCGCAATGAAATAGAAAGCCTCGCCCTGCGTCTGCAAACGAACCGCCGGTTCGATCGCGCCGAAATAATTGCCGATATGGAGCTTGCCGCTCGGCTGGAGTCCTGTCAGAATTCTCATGGTAACAAGTAGGTATGGAAATCAGTTCTGTGTTTTGGCCGCCGTCAGGTGCTCCTGTATCCTGGCCGGAGATTCGTTGCCGGTAAAGGAATACAGCAGCATCCCCTCGGAATAGACAAACGTCATCGGCACCTTCTCGATATGGAAACGGTTGCTATTCGCCAGCTGGGGAAAGGCATCCGCATCCACATACACCACCTGCAGCTGCCCCTGCGCGCTCTCGGCCACCTTCTTCAGCGAAGCCACCATCTCCTTGCTGTGCGGGCACCATTGCGGAGCCACGAAACTGAGCACCAGCGTACGCCCCGAAACGCCGAGAAGCTGATTGATATCCTCCCCAGCATATGCACTGAAAATCTTGAACTTGCGCGTACCGACCGAAGCCATGCCCTCCTCCGGCTCCTCCTCGCGGGAACTCCCCGCATCCGGCTTCAGCTCAATCGCCTGCACCTCGGGCCGCGGCGGCTCCTTCTTCTCGGACGTCGTATAACGGGCATTGCGATTCTCCGAATCGCCGCACCCGGCACAAAAAAGAGCACACAAACACAGGAGAGAACCCGGACGAAAACGCATGCCCGAATGATGAACAAACCGATTGAAAAAGAAAAGCGGGAAATGCGCCATGATACACCCCTTTCCGCTCATCCCTGCACCGATGGCGACCACGCCGCCGCACTCACGAAACACCCCGCAGCAAACACGGCCAGCAGCACGGCGAACACCATCTCGATACCGCGCGTATGCCTCACATAGCACGCCCTCAATACGGGAAACTGCAGCAGCCCCGACCACAGCATCCACCCGCAGGCGGCAGGCACCACCATCGCCAGCCCCATCACCCACGGGAACCAAGGCTCGTCATGGCGGCGCAACAGCGGAGTCGCCAGAGAAAGCAGAAAAAACGTCACCTTCGGATTCAGCACATTGCTCACCAGCCCATCGCGGAAAAACAAAGCCAGACTCTCCTTTGGCGCAGCTCCCTCCATCCCGGCATCCTGCGACACACCCCGGCGGGGATACACCTTCCAAGCAAGAAACAGCAACCAGCCCCCGGCAGCCGCACACACATACGGCGCATACGTCCAGTCCAGCAAGGCCGCCCCCAGCGAACACACCAGTGCCGCATGGAATACCAGCCCGGCACTGCATCCCAGCCCCACGGCAGCCCCTGCCCGAAAACCCCGCGAAAGAGCCGCACGGAACACCAGCGCTACATCCGGCCCCGGACTCAGCTGGGAAAAGATGAAAAACAGGGCAAACAGCAAAAGCTCCCAAACCATACCCGAAAACTCAACGTGAACCATCGTCCTGCACTGCGGGCGTTGCCTCCTTCTCCATCGCCCCGCGAATACGGGCCAAAGCCTCGTCGATATTCGCGCACACATTGCACTTCTTCAGCTGGCGGTACATCGGCGCATGGCGAATCACCTCCAGCGGCTGCGCCTGCACCCCGCACAGCATCAGGCGGATGCCATGCTCGCGGCACTGCGCGAAAAACCCTTCCAGCACATGCAGCCCCGTCGCATCCAGCACCGGAACCAGCCTCATCCGCAGCACCACGAACGACACATCATGCTCCAGAGACTTCAGCACAATATCCTTGAACTTCTCCACCACCCCGAAAAACAGAGGACCCTGAATATCGAACACCTCCACGCCCTTCGGCACCTCGCGCAAATAAATGCTGCGGGAAGGATCCTCCTCCGGATCCGCGCCCAGCACCTCATCGCTGATCATCGACACTTGGCTGAACTGCGCCATCCGCCCGATAAACAGCAGGGCGGCCAGCACCACGCCCACCTCGACCGCCACCACCAGATCCATCAGCACCGTCAGCACCAGCGTAATCAGCATCACCGCCGCATCGGGGCGCGGCCCCGTCAGCAAATCGCGGCAAAGCTTCAAATCCGCCATATTCCAGCACACCACCGCCAGAATCCCTGCCAGCGCGGCCAGCGGCACCATCGCCGCATACGGCCCCACCGCCATCAGAATCACCAGCAGCGTCACCGCATGCACGATCCCGGAAACGGGAGTCTTCCCCCCGGCCTTGATATTCGTCGCCGTACGGGCAATCGCACCCGTCGCAGGCAAACCGCCGAAACACGCCGACCCGATATTCCCGATCCCCTGTGCAATCAGCTCCGCATTCGGCTTATGGCGAGACCCCGTCATACCGTCCGCCACCGAAGCGCTCAGCAAAGACTCGATCGCCGCCAGCAGCGCAATCACGAAAGCGGGAAGCACCAGCTTCGGCAGCTGCTCCCACTGCATCTCCGGCAGCGCGGGCAGCGGAAGGGAACTCGGCAGCGAGCCGAACTGCGAAGCAATCGTCTGCACCGGCAAATCCCAAATCACCGTCACCGCCGTCGCCGCCAGCATCCCGAACAGCATCGCGGGCAATCGGGGGAAAAACCTCTTCACCAGCAGAATCACCGCCACCGTCAGCGCCGTCAACCCCACCGCCCACGGATTCACCGTCTCCATCGCCCGGAAATAGCACTGCCACTTCGGCACGAAAGCGGAAGGCACGGACTCCCCGAACGACAACCCCAGAATATCCTTCACCTGCGTACAGAAAATCGTAATCGCAATCCCCGTCGTAAACCCCGTCGTCACCGGAAACGGAATAAACCGGATCAGCGCACCCATCCGGAACAAGCCGAACAGCACCAGAAATACCCCTGCCATCAGCGTACTCACGATCAGCCCGCTCATCCCGAACTCGGCCACAATACCCGCGATAATCACCACGAAAGCCCCCGTCGGGCCGCCGATCTGGAACCGGCTCCCGCTGAACAAGGAAATCAGCAACCCCGCCACCACGGCCGTAATCAACCCGGTTGCAGGAGTAATCTCTCGGTACCCGCAGGCAATCGCAAAGGCCATTGCCAAAGGCAACGCCACCACCCCGACCGTCACCCCCGCGCCCAAATCGGCAAACAGAGTCTTACGGTCGTACGTTTTCAGACAGGAAGGCAAAACAGGCTTCAACATAAGCAATTGGAAAAAATGTGAGGGACAAGAATACGCCCTTCCTCCTGTTTGGCAAGAACTATTATACCCCGCACCTCCAAAAACTTGCCAACACGCCCCCGTAATGCTACACTCGCCGGGACATGAACTTCTCCGACAAACTGCGCCAACGCATCGAAAAAACAGGCTCCGCCCTCTGCGTCGGCCTCGACCCCCGCCCGCAGAACGACAACATCGAAGAAATGGGCACATGGCTCCGCCGCGTCGTCGAAGAAACAGCCCCCTACACCGCCGCCTACAAGCCCAACATCGCCTACTTCGAAGCCATGGGCATCCCCGGTCTCATCCTCCTTGAAAAACTCGTCGCGGACATGCCGCGCGACATCCCCATCATCCTCGACGCCAAACGCGGCGACATCGGCGAAACCCAGAAATACTACGCCAAATCCTACTTCGAACGCATGAACGTCGACGCCGTCACCCTCAACCCCTTCATGGGCTACGACACCCTTGAACCCTTCCTCGACCATCCCGGCAAAGGCATCTACCTCCTCGCCGTCACCTCCAACCCCGGCTCCGAAGACATCGAACGCCAGCCCCTCGCGGACGGCCGCCGCGTCTACCAGCTCGTCGGCGACATGATCGAACGCTCCCGCCGCGAAAACCGCGCCACCCACCTCGGCATGGTCGTCGGCCTCACCAATGCGGGCGGCAGCGTACTGGACGACCTCCCCGACGCCCCCCTCCTCATCCCCGGCCTCGGCGCGCAAGGCGGCGACCTCTCCGCCCTCGCCGGAAGCAACCGCACCGCCCCGCCCGTCATCAACGTCTCCCGCGGCATCCTCTACCAGAACCCGGAACTCACCTACGCCCAAAAGGCCGAACAATACGCCGCGCAAATCCGCGCCGCCCTCCGCCCCGGCTCCTGACCCCGGCAGCGAACCCACCCGCACCGCCATGCAGCAATACCTCGACCTCCTTCGCGACGTCCTCGACAACGGCACAGGCCGCGAAGACCGCACCGGCACCGGCACCATCGGAGTCTTCGGCCGGCAGGCCCGCTACGACCTCCGGCAGGGCTTCCCCTGCCTCACCACCAAAAAACTCCACCTCCGCTCCATCATCCACGAACTCCTCTGGTTCATCAAAGGCGACACCAACATCCGCTACCTCAAAGAAAACGGAGTCACCATCTGGGACGAATGGGCGGATGAACACGGAGAACTCGGCCCCGTCTACGGCGCCCAATGGCGCAACTGGCAAACGCCCGGCGGCGAAAGCATCGACCAGATCGCTCGCCTCATCGACGGCCTCCGTAACAACCCATGGTCGCGCCGCCACATCGTCAGCGCGTGGAACGTCGCCGTCGTCGACCAAATGGCGCTCCCCCCCTGCCACACACTCTTCCAGTTCTGCGTCATCCCCGCCGCGAACGAAGGCGAACGCCACGGCCTCGCCCTCCAGCTCTACCAGCGCAGTGCGGACCTCTTCCTCGGCGTCCCCTTCAACATCGCATCCTACGCCCTCCTCCTCATGATGGTCGCACAGGTCTGCGGCTACGAAGCCCGCGAATTCATCCACACCTTCGGCGACCTCCACCTCTACCGCAACCACCTCGACCAGGCCCGCCTCCAGCTCACCCGCACCCCCGGCCCTCTCCCCACCATGCGGTTGAACCCCGCCATCACCGAACTCGACGCCTTCCGCTACGAAGACTTCACCCTCGAACACTACAACCCTGCGCCGGGCATCCCGGCGCCCATCTCCGTCTGAACCGCATGAACCAGCCCCGCCAATACACAGCCGTCGTCGCCATGGACGAAAACCGCGCCATCGGCTACAAGGGAGACCTCCCCTGGCACCTGCCGGAAGACCTCAAAACCTTCAAAAGGCTCACCACCGGACATCCCGTCCTCATGGGCCGCCTCACCTACGACAGCATCGGCAAACCCCTCCCCAACCGCCAAAACATCGTCCTCTCCCGCGACCCCGCCTTCCGACCCGAAGGCGTCACCGTCATCCGCAACCTTGCCGAACTAGACGCCCTCCCCCTCATCGACCCGGAAATCATGGTCATCGGCGGCTCGAAAATCTTCGAACTCATGCTCCCCCTCATGGACAAACTCTGGGTATCCCGCATCCCCGGCACCCACGAAGCGGACACATGGTTCCCCCCCTTCGAACAGGAATACCCCGACAAAAAACTCGAAACCGTCGGAGACGGCTTCGAGCTGTGGCAATACAAACGGGCCTGACCTCTCCCCCTCAGGAAACCTGGGAATCTCCAGCCTTCGCCTCCTCAACGGGCGCAGCGGCAGCAGTCGGCGAAACAACCGGACTCTCCTGCACGGGAGCCGGAGCTACAGCCTGCACGGCAGGAACAGCCGCCTGCTCCTCACCCTTCCTGCTCTCCATCGTCCTCCTCTTCTCCTCGCGCAGCTGGGAATACATCAGGCGCTCCAGAAACGTCGCAATCTGAATCAGCAGAAGCATCACCACGGACACCCCCACCATAAAGGCGGGTTCCAGCAGCAAATTCATCATCTCGCTGAAATCGATACCCGGGCGCAGATCCATGCACACCTGCACGGCCCGGCTCACCCCAGCGATCAAAAACATCGTGGCGACCAAATACCCTAAAACAACGGCAATCAACATAGTTCTCATAACATAACACACCCCTGGGCCAAGTCAACACCCAAGAACGAAAAAAACACAGGGCTCACAGCAACAGCAGCCCCGCCGGATCATCAGCCTCCGGCCACACCCCGTTCGACACCAGAAAGGCATCCCAGCTCGCCATCACCTGCTCGAACACCTGCGGATTCACATTGAAATGCAAAAACGCATGATCCCCGAGCGGGCACGACACATGCATCGCCGCATTCCCGCACCCCTTCCACTCCGCAGCGAACCACTCGCTCAAATGGCAATCCATCAGCGAATCCTGCATCCCGTGCGCCGAAAACAGCGGCGGCAGACAGGGCCGCAGCAAATCCACAGGATTCAGCCCATAGGCAGCCGTCATCTCACGGTCGATCTGCAACCGCGCCGCCTCCGGCGCATTCAAATCCACCACCCCGCGGAAAATCGCCACCGAAGCAGGCATCGGCGGCAAAGGCTCCTTTGAACGGAACACCAGCCAACGCCGCTTCCTCGCCACCGGAGGCATCGCCACATGCAAAGCCATCAGCGCACCGGCATCGCAGCCCGCCACCGACACCGCATGGGGATCCAGCCCCAGCTCCGCCGCATTCTCCCGCACCCACAGCCATGCCTCCTCCGCATCATCCAGCACATCCAGAGCCGACACCTCAAACCGCGCCCGCGTCCGGAACACCGGAAGAAAACACGCCACCCCGCGCCGCGCCAGCACCGTAGCCCACGGCACGAACTCCGCCATACTATCCACCCGCCACATCCCGCCGTGGAAAAACACCATCGACGGCACTGCATCCTCCCTCGAATGGTTCGGAGGGAAAAAAGCATACATCTCCAGCTCCACCCCATCGCCGAACACGCGCCACGTAAACCGCGGCACCTCAGCCAGCAACCTGCCGTAGGCGGACTCGGAACGCACACTGGCGCTTTGCGACGAAAGAGACATGAAAATAACGGACATATCCTGCTATTTTCTTGCCATGAGCGCAAGCCTCATGTAAGTTCTACGCAGGATATGAAGAACCGCACCCTCACCTTGCGACGGCTCCTCGCGTGCACCCTCCCCCTCCTCGGAGGCGGAGCCGCGCTCGCGCAGGCCCCCACCCCACAGACTCCCACCCTGCGGCAGAACTCCGTCCCCACATGGATCGCCGTACCCAACCAGGAACAGGCACGCGACATCGCCGAAACCGTCTACAACACCTGGCGGCAAAGCATGATCAGCAGCAACCTCGCCGCCTGGCAAAGCGCCACCGCGCAATCCCGCCAAGTCAAGGTCAGGAACATGATCGTCTCCCAGAAACGCGAATTCCCCCGCTCCCTCTTCGCGCAGGAAGCCACTCCCCCCGCCCTCGTCAGCCTCCGCTACGTCGGCGCCCTCACCGGAGCCAACGGCTACACCCTCGCCTGCACCTACATCGGCAAAGCCGACCTCGGCATCGGCGGCAAACCCGCCAACACGGCCCTCGTCCTCCTCTTCGTCCACGAAAACGGCAAATGGAAATACGACCAGCTGCGCTTCTTCAACCTCTCGCACCTCCCGCAGGTCGCCGAACGCCTCCGGAAAAAAGACATCGCCGTCCTCAAGGAACAGGACGGCTTCCACCCCTACGAAAAACTCCCCGCCACACCGCCGCCATGCCCCGCGCCGCAATACATCGCCAAAGTCTTCGTCGATGCCCCCGGCCGCGTCGTAGACATGACCATCAACGGCATCTCCCACCACAACTTTGAAGACGTCCGCCTGGCGGAAATCGTCTCCGGCGGCCTCCGCCGCGGCAACAACACCATCAGCTACACCATCCGGGACATCGCCAAACCCGCGGAAGGAGCCAAAACGCCCCCCCTCGCCATCGGCCTCTTCATCATGCCCGAAACAGAAGGCAACAACCCCGGTCGCTGCTTCGAATACATCGTCGGCGACGGCGACCCCACCGTCAGCGGCAACTACACCTTCACCGTCTCGGACGACACCATCCGGGCCATGAACCCGAAAAACTCCAAGGGAGTGCAACCCGCCCCCTTCAGGCCCGTCCCCCTCAAACAAAAACCGGAAGAAGGCAAATAACGCCCACTTCCGCCGAATAAAACACCTTAAA
The DNA here is from genome assembly GCF_001683795.1 of Neoakkermansia glycaniphila. Lineage (GTDB taxonomy): Bacteria > Verrucomicrobiota > Verrucomicrobiia > Verrucomicrobiales > Akkermansiaceae > Akkermansia > Akkermansia glycaniphila. Next base: position 10,448 of record NZ_LIGX01000041.1, on the reverse strand, counting down.
ACCCGGAATTGCAAAATTCCGCTTGACAATAACCTCCATATAGAGTAAACATCTCGCCCACACAGTTATGGCTAAGAAAAGCTGGATCGAAAGAAACAAAAAGAAAGAAGCAGTCGTTGCCCGTTATGCCGAGCTGCGCGCACAACTGAAAGCCGAAGGCGACTACGTCGGCCTGAGCATGCTTCCCCGCAACGCTTCCCCCGTCCGTTTGGTAAACCGCTGCGCCTTGACAGGTCGCCGCCATGGTTTCATCCGTCGCTTCAACCTCTCGCGTATCTCCTTCCGCGAATTGGCGAGCTCCGGAATGATTCCCGGCGTCACCAAGTCGAGCTGGTAATGCACCGAATACACCTTTACAAGTTTTAAAGGCGTGGGGTATACTGCATACCTCACGCTTTATTATGCCCATCTACGAATACATATCCGAACACCCCGAAGACCCGGAGCAATCCTGCCCCGTGTGCCGCAAGGTCTTTGAACTTCGCCGGCCCATCGACCGCGAACCGCTGGAAAAATGCCTCATGTGCAAACACCCGGTCCGCAAAGTCATCAGCCGCGTCAACATCCCGGAAATAACCAAACCGCTTTCCGTCACGGACGCCAAGAAAGCGGGCTTCACCGTGCTCGAAAAGCGCGACACCGGCGTCTACGAAAAACTTTAACCCCAACTTGCCACCTCTCCTCACATCATGCACGACGACATCGATCCTCTCAGTATTCTTGCGACCCTCGGGGCCGCATCCAATGACTATCCCGGCTTGGGAGAAATCCTGCTCATTCTCGCAGGCATCATCTTCTTCCTCCTGCTCAACGCCTTCTTCGTGGCGAACGAATTCTCCGCGGTACGCACCCGAGAAAGCCAGCTCATCGACCAGGACACCGACTCGACCAGCACGCGCCGCCGCAAAGGCGATGCCCGCACCATCGCCCGGCACCTCGACACCTACCTCTCCGCCAACCAGGTAGGCATCACCCTCGCCTCCCTCGCCCTCGGCTTCCTCGGCGAACCCCTCGTCGCCAGCCTCGTCGCACCAACCCTCATCAAAATGGGTTGCAACAGCGAAGCGCTCGTTCAGGGCATCTCCCTCTTCCTGGCATACAGCCTCTTCACCTTCGCGCATGTCGTCCTCGGTGAACTCGTACCTAAATCGCTGGCCATTCGCCACCCCCTTTCCACAGCCCTCGCCACTGCACCGTGGCTCCGGCGCTTTGCGAAAATCTTCGGCTTCATCATCAACCTCTTCAACCACACCGCGAACTTCATCCTCCGCAAAGCCTTCGGCATCGACCCCTCGCAGGCTGCCGCCAACCCCCACAGCGCGGATGAAATCGCTCACCTGATCGACGAAAGCGAACGCTCCCAGGCCGTCACGGAAACAGAGGCCGAAATCTCGCAAAACGCCCTCGAACTCAACGACATGTCCGTTAAGGACATCCTCACGCCGCGCAGCAGCATCGACGTCCTCGACATCAACGACAGTTTCGAAACCAACTGGAACCTCGTCCGCACCTCGCGCCACACCCGCTTCCCCCTCGTCAACGGCCACCTCGACGACGTCAAGGGCTGGGTCCACGTCAAAGACCTCCTCAAACTCGTCGGACAGGAACACCCCGACCTCATGAGCGTCTGCCGCGAACTCAAAGTCGTGCCGGACTCCATGAAACTCGACACCCTCCTCACCTTCTTCCTCACCGAACACGTCCACTTCGCCCTCGTCGTCGATGAATACGGCGATGCAGTCGGCGTCGTCTTCCTTGATGACATCCTCGAACAAATCGTCGGCGACGACATTCAGGACGAATTCGACCACGACGAAAACCGCGAATTCGTCCAGGTGGACAAAAACACCTACATTGCCGACGGCGCCATGTCCCTCTACGACCTCGAAGAATACCTCCCCGAGCTTGATCTGGACTGCCCCGGCATCTCCACCCTCAGCGGCTACATCACCAACGAACTCGACCACCTGCCCGAAGAAGGCGAAGAACTCCGCATCGCCGACTTCACCGCCAGCGTCACCGGAACGGACGGACGCCGCGTCACCCAGGTACGCCTCGTTCGCGACCCGGCCGCAGCAAAAGCCGGCTGACCATCCACAGAAAACCTCAAACAAACAACCCCGTTTCGAACATGAAACGGGGTTCTTTCATTTCGGGCGGCACTCCACCCCTCTGCACGCAGCTCTCACACCTGCGGAGGCCTCGCCACCGCTCCGGCATCGTCCGGCCGCCACAAAGCCGCGGCCTTCATCCCGCACACGCGGGCAAACAGCACATCCGGAAACCGGCTCACCGCCGCGTTGAAATGCCCTGCCAGCGTATTGAAATACTCGCGAGCCAAAGCCACGCGATCCTCGGCATCCACCAATCGGCCCGACAACTCCGCAAACACCGCATCCGCCTTCAGCTCCGGGAAAGCCTCCGCCCGCATCCGGAATGCGGCGGCCCCGGCCTGCCCCGCACGCAGCAGCGCCACATCCTCCTGCAACTGCCTCTCATACGCCGCATACCCTTCCACCACCCGCACCAGATCCGGCACCAGAGAATGCCTGCGCTGCAGCTGCACCTCAATCATCGCCCATGCCGCCTGCACCCTGTTCCGCATCCGCACCATCCCCGCATACATCGTCCAGCCCGCCGCACACAGCCACACCAGCATGAAATACGCGGCAAGCTGCACCAGCAAAGCCTTCAACGCACCGGGCGGCACCCCATCCGCCAGCAGAATCGTACCCAGCAGCAGCGCGCAGCCCCCGCCGACCGGATACAGCCATGACTTCCAGCCGGAAGACCTCGCGATCTCATCCTCCGACCGGCACGAAATCAAAAACACATCCTCGGCAAAACCCGCCTTCGCCACCTCCGCCGCCGCACAATCCTTCCGCTCCCGCGCCGTCCCCAGCAAATACAGCCTCTGCCCCTCCGGAATCGCCCGCTCCGTAAACCTTCGCTCATGCGTCGAACCGCTCACGGAACCGCTCGGCCCCTTGCCGTAATACAAAGGATCGCCCATCGAACATTGGCGGGAAAAAACCTGCACCGGCTCCACCTCCGCTCCAGCGGGATGCACCAGCACCGCCCCCGTATCGTCCTGCAAAAAGAAAGACTGCCACGCCTTATCGGAAGCCACCGTCTCCCAGCCCGTATCCACCCGCGTACGCGTACGCACATTCCCCTTGCTATCCGTATACGTCTCCACCCGCACACGCCGCCAGTGCTCCTCCACCGAATACTCGTACCACACGCAGGGAGCCTCCGCAAGAAACGAAGCCAGAGGAGCCTCCGACACCGCATCGCCCTTCATCTCCACCTGCCCCACGAACACACCCTTCGCCTTGCATGTAGGCAACTCCCGCACCAGCCGACGCAGACGCATCGCCTTCACGCCGAACCACACACCCGCCACAGGCAGCCCCACCCAGAGCAGCACCCCGAGCACCACAAACAGAGTATCGGCCGACTCCGCCGCCGACAACGCAAAACCTGCATTGCGCCACACGGCGTCCCACGCCAGCAAAGCGGAATCAGACAACATCACACCCTCCTTTCTCCGGCAGACGCCCCACTCAGAACTCCACCTTCGGAGCCTGGCGGGCAGCTTCATTCTCCACGCGGAACAAATCCGCACGCGTAAAACCGAACATCCCCGCAATCAGCGACGAAGGGAACGTCTCCTGCTTCACGTTGAAACGCATCACCACATCATTGTAAGCCTGCCGGGAAAGCGCGATACCGTCCTCCGTCGAAGACAGCTCCGCCATCAACTGCACCATCTGCCCGTCCGCCTTCAAATCCGGATACGCCTCCGACACCGCAAACAGCCTGCCCAGCGTCGCCCCCAAAGAACCTTCCGCCTGCACCAGCGAACGCATCGCCTCGGCATTCGCCGGATCGGCCGCCGCCGCCTTCGCCGCCTGAGCCGCCGTATTGCGGGCAGCCGTCACCGCCTCCAGCGTCTCGCGCTCGTGCTGCATATAACGCTTTGCCGTCGCCACAAGATTGGGAATCAAATCGTAGCGGCGTTGCAGCTTCACATCGATATTCGCAAAAGAAGACCGCACCTCGTTGCGGAGAGACACCAGCGCATTATACGAACCGATCGCCCAAAAAAGCGCCAGCACCAACACGCCGATCACGACATAAACAGCATAACTATCCATGCCTCCACCATAAACGCCCCGGCACACACTGTCAAGAACAAGCGAACGGCATCATCGTTTCACCGACACCCGGCGCAGCAACGGAGCCGCCAGCGACGTACCGAACCCCACCACCGCAATCAGAGCGAACGACCACCGCAAATTCAACGCCTGAGACACATACCCGATCATCGGCGGCCCCAGCAGAAACCCGAGAAACCCCACTGTGGACACCGCCGCCAGAGCCACGCTCGGAGCCAGCTTGCGGGACAACCCCGCCATACTGTAACAAATCGGCACCACCGACGACGTGCCGAACCCCACCAGCAGGAACCCCAGCGTCGCCATCCACACATTCGGAAACAGCACCGCCAGCAGCAGCCCCGCACCGATCAGCACACCGCTCCCCCGCAGCACGCGGATCGCCCCCAGCCGAGTCACCAGCCCATCCGCCAGAAAACGCCCCGCCGCCATCGTACACATAAAAGCCACATACCCCAGCCGCACCAGCTCCGGCCCCGGCTGCACCACATCCTGAAAAAACACCCCACTCCAATCGAACATCGTCCCCTCGCTCACCATACTACCGAAGGCGAACACCCCCAGCAGCCCCACATACGCATCCATCCTGCGGAACACCCCGCCCCCGCTCCGGGCCACGACAGGAAGCCGCGCATCGCGAGGCAGCAGAAAAGGATAAAAAGCCAGCACCATCAGCAGCCCCACTCCGGAAATCAGGCAGAAATGCTCCAGCGGCGCCACACCCTCCGCCGCCATCCACATACTCGCCAGCCCGCCCGCAAACCCGGCCAAACTCCACAACCCGTGAAACCGCGCCATAATACTCCTGCCATACAGCCTCTCCACGCCCACTCCCTGCGTATTCACCGAAATATTCATCAAATTCGCCGCCACGCCGAAGAAAAACAGCACCGCCCCCAGCCACCAGACCGTCGAAACCAAAGCCAAAGACACCAGCGAAACAGAATACGACACAGCCGCACACAAAAGCATCCGCCGACTGCCGAACCGCGCCACCAGAAACCCGGACAAAGCCATCGCGGACATCTGCCCCACCGGAATCGCCAGCAGCACCGTACCAAGAGCCGCATCATCCAGCTCCATCGAAGCCTTCACATCCGGAATCCGGCTCGCCCAAGTAGCGAACACCAGCCCCTGCAGAAAATAAAATGCACTTGCCGACAACCGGTAAACGCCCTGAGTCGAACGCGGTAACACACCATTCATCACGTGCGCGCGACAATACAGCGGCACGCCTGCACTGTCAAGCGCGAGAAAAGGCGCAGCATGGCATCAAGCCGCCCCGAACCGATCGCATCAGCAGCCTCCCTACTTACTCCTGCGCACCTGCAGCACAGGCAGATACAGACAAGCCGCCAAAGCCAGAGCCAGCGGCATCCAGTCATTCGAAAAACACTGCATCAGCGACGAAGTCACCGCAGGCCCCGCCAGACTCCCCACGGAAAAACTCAACAAAAGAAGCTGATTCATCACCACCAGCTCATCTCGGGCCGCATCGGAACAGCCCCACGCCATTGCAATCGGATACAGGGAAAACCCGGCCGCCCCCAGCACCACGAACGAAGGAGCCAGCAGCCAATCTCCCCCCAGCAGCCCCATACAGGCAGCGGCAATCATCACGGAAAGCCCGCGCAGCACCAAACCGCGCCCGTAACCGTCCGCCAATCGGCCAAGTGGCCACTGCCCTGCCACCCCGGCACCGATCAGCAAAGCCATCCAAAACCCGACATCCGGCACGGACATCCCCTTATGTGCCAGAAAAACGGGCATCAGCGTATACAGCGTCCCAAGCACCACGCCGGAAATGGCACACCCCGCCACGCCCAGCATCGCACTGCGGCGGCGCAGCAAAGGCCCCAGTGCCACACGGACTCCGGCCTCAGCATCCTCCGCTTCCGGCATCCGGGCGACAAACAGAGGAACCATCCCCGCCACACACAGCACGCAAACACCGGGCACCATCACCGCCATCTCGTCATCCAGCACGCCGAGCGCAAGCTGCCCCAGCACCGTACCCACATAATAAACCATCATATAAGCCGCCAGCAGTGAACCGCGCGACTTCACAGACCCCGCGCGCAGCAGCGCACTCTCCACCACCACCCAGATCCACGCGCTCGACACTCCGGACAAAAACCGCAACGCGCCCCACGAACAACCGTCCAGTCCCAGCAGAAGCCCTGCCGACGAAAACGCGCACAGCATACAAGCCGCCTGATAGCACCCGTTGAACCCGAACAACCGGATCAACCGCCCGGCGGACACCGTACCCGCCAACGTACCGCAGAAAAACAGCGCACCCACATAACCCGCAGTCGACGTCGCCACCCCGGCCCCGGACAGCCAAAGCGGCACCATCGTATTCATCACCGCCAAGGCCACCGTCATCAACAGCAGCCCCGCCAGCAAACACGCAATCGAACGGGAAAACGGCAACATACCTCGCAGGGGCGCGGATTGTAGCACCGCACCCGCGGAAGTCAAGCATGGCGAGGCATCACCATGAATCCTTCTCCGGATACAGCGCATTCCACCAATCCGCATCCTCCTTCAGCCACCTGTCGAACCAAGCCAGATGCGACTTGATCCACTGCTTCCTCCGCTTGTAATCCAGAATGAAATGATCCTCTCCCTTGAACGTCACCAGCTCCACAGGCTTCCCCAGCAGCTTCAACGCCGTAAACATCTTCATCGACTCATTTACCGGCACATTCCGGTCTGCATCCCCATGCACCAGCAGAAGCGGAGTATTCATCTTCTCCGCCGCATACAGCGGGCTCTGCTCCACGAACAGCCCATTCTCCGACCACGGCATCGAACCCGCCGCCGCATCCGCATTATACGCATAGCCCCACAAACCGCCGCCCCAATACCCGGAAAGATCGCTGATCCCCGCATGCGACACCGCCGCCGCGAACAAATCCGTCTGCGACTGCAAAAACATCGACATATACCCGCCGTACGACGCGCCGATACAGCCCACATGCGCCGCATCTACAAACGCATGCTCCTCGCAGAACCTCTTCACCCCCTCGATGATATCCTGCGCATTCCGCTTCCCCCAGCCGTTCACATGCAGAGCGGAAAACGCCTGCCCGTACCCGACCGCACCGCTCGGCTGCGGCACATACACCACATACCCCTGCGCCGCATACAGCAAAGCCGGATAATGGGCATTGAACACCTGCTTCGAAGGATTCGTCCCTCCGTAGAAATACGTAATCATCGGATACTTCCGCCCCTCCTCCATACGCGCGGGCAACACATAAAACCCATCGATCCTGCTCCCCTCCGAATTCGTAAACTCCCACTTCTCCACCTTCGGCAGCTCCCACTTCGCCATATGCGCCGCCGCCGGATCCGACACGCAGCGGAACTGCCCGGACGACACATCGCCCACATACAGCCGCGAAGGACTCAGCATCGACTGCCCCAGCGCCGCCATCACGGGGCGGAACCCCTCCCGGCAGCGAGAAACCGAAAACACCCCGGCAGACACATCCGGCACCGCCACCCGGGAAAACGAAACAGAAACAGGATCATACGCATACACCGCATTCACATCCCCCTCGACCACCCCCAGATACACACGCCCGTCCCCGCCCCACACGGCGGAAACCACACTCGGGGCGAACTTGCGCGTAATCGGCTCCGCCTGGCGAGACTCCACATCAAACAAAAACGCCTGCCTGTCGAACCCATTCGCCACATACCCCTCCGGCAAATCGAGCCCCACCCCGCCGAACGCATCGGCATCGCTCACAACCAGCAGCTTCCTGCCATCCGGCGACCACGATGCCGACGACACCGAAAAAGGCACATCCCTCAGCAAAGCCTCGCAAGCCATCGACCGCGGATCCATCACCCACAAATCGTACACCTCATACCTCCGCTTCGAATAATCCACGCGTGACACCGCAAAAAGCACCTTCGAACCGTCCGGAGAAATATCGCACAGCTCCGCATTCCCCACCCCTGCCGTCAGGCGGCGCATCCGCCCCGAATCACGATCCACCAGATACAGGAACGACCTGTCGCGCCACTTCGGATCTCGGTCCGCCATATTCACAAACCTCTTGAAATCCTTCTCCTTCCCCTTCTCCTCGAAACGCTCCGTCACCGTCGCCACCAGAAACGACTCATCCGGTGCCCACGCATACGACACATCCTTGAACGGCACCCCCTCCACCAGCACCTCCTCAGCCCGCTTCTCCACATCGTATGCCTTCAGGGCGCACTCATTCTCCCCCTGCATCGCCGTAAACATCAGCCTCGCCCCGCGGGGCATCCACCGGTAGCGGCGGGCATCGTCCGCCACCATCACCACGGCATCATCCGCCACCCGGCGCACCTCGAACGAAGCCTGCGACTTGCCATCCGGCAACAGCCTCTCCACCCGGGAAAGCACATACTCCCCGTTCGGGGACACGGAACACCACGCCACGCGCGGCGCCTCATTCAACGCCTCGATCGTCACCGGAGCCCGGCCGTACCCATCCGGAAACGCCACATTCACCGCCTGCTTCGACTTTACGGACACGAAATCCGCCTTCACGCTGGGTGCAGTCCAATCCCACGGCATCGAAAGCACCTTCACCACCACCTCGTACCTTCGCCGCTCCCATGCCACCTTCGGACACATCGTCCCAGCCTTTACCCCTGCGGACTGCCTCTCCAGTTTCTCCGCCACCTGCTTCCCATCCACATACACCCGGCAAACCTGCGGACAAGCCACCTCCAGCTTCCCCTCCACAAAAGCGGAAGGCTCCACAAAAAAACGGAACACCCGCACCGTCGGCCAAAACGGGGAAACGCACGGCTCGGCACGCATCCAGCCATCCTCACCGGCGGTCACCCGGCCCGTCCACGGCAGCTTGGCCACATCCCCCAACGGCACGGACAACCGCGCTGCAGCATCATACGCCTTCCCCTTCACGCTATCCACCTCCGAAAACATCGGATCGGGCAGCGGAAGCACCCGCGACACCTGCCCGGAAGGCACGCACCAACGCGACACCTGCTTCTTCTCCACACCCCGGTACTCCCCACACGCCGCAGCGGCACCCTCCCCCTTCGCCTCATCATCCTCCGGCACATCTCCCAACACCCAGCCGCTCATCGGCAACAACGCTAAAAAACAACGGAAAGCCTTCATCTTACAGCCAAGAAATACGAAAGCGCACCGGCAAACCTTGCACCGAACCCGTCCAAAAAGCACAACTGCCACAAAAAAAGCTCTTCCGCCAGCGCGGAAGAGCCCTGAAAAAAGGAAACACACACCTCATTTGCGGCGGCGGCGCATCATCAGTGCAGACAGGCCGAAAAGGCTCAAAGTCGCCGTAGCAGGCTCGGGAATCGTACCGTTGGCCAGCAGCTTCACACTGCCGCCATCCAGAACGAGCCCGTATTGGCCCCGGTCAATCTGCGTGGCATCCGTAAAATACCCTGCGTAGTCCAGGGACTTACCGTGCATATCCGTCACCGACACGCCCGACGCATTCCACACGCCTGAATTTTGGGCCAGATTCGTAGCGGAAAACAGAGTATAGGTAAACGAATCCGCCGTCATTGCCAAATTGCCCGTAAAATTGACCCTTGCTCCCGACTGCATCCAGAAAGATCCCATGGAAAGCTTCGCATCTCCGGAAAAGGAACCGAAATCGTAATTGTATGTACTATTGCTGCTGAAACCGTTGGAACTGCCCCTGATAATGGAATGGGTACCGAGATAAACAGTCTGCCCGCCGGTTGGCCATGTCGCCATGGAAAACGTCACATTATTGCCCAGCCACAGATACTTATACGCACCGGCAGCCGTCACGGTAATAGCCGTATTCGTCTGGGTATAAACCTGCCTGTTATCCTGATAGCTGAACGTATAGCCGATATAGCAATATGCCTGTGCGCCGGGCGTATTGGTTCCCGTATAAGCCACGCTGGTTGCCGTACTCACATCGCTATTGAAATACCAACAGGCCTGTGAAAAATTGCCCGAAGTACCCCCGTGCCCCGGCGTCTCATCCCAGACAAACAAAGACGCGGCATGGGTATAGCTACCCAACAGAAAACCGATTAAAAGAAGAGAGCGTTTCAACATATATAATATAAATTTAGCGCATTAAGTATAACCCGCCAACCCTTCACGTCAAGAAAAAATCGTCACGATCGATTGAAATTATGAATTTTGTAAAACAAAAAAAACACACCACACCTCATTTTCCCCTCACACTCCATACTTTACTGTCATACCTGCCTCGCATATATATC
>NZ_LIGX01000005.1 GCF_001683795.1 Neoakkermansia glycaniphila | reverse complement strand
CCCTCGAAGCGCGGGCCATGCTCCTGCAGGACGTGGGAGACCGGCAGGTAGAAGCGGACGTAGCCTTTGCGGACGCGAAAGGGTACAAACGCACGGTAGAAGGAATCAAACCCGGAAGCACGGGAGTGGAAGTAGGCCTCGGACTCACGATACCGGTCGAACTGCAAAGCAGCATCTTCATGGAAATCAACCTTGATGCGCGCAGCCGGAGCACGGAAGTAAGCGGAGGAATCGGCTACCGCTACAACTTCTAAAGGAACGGCGCAAACCAACCGACCGCAACCACGCAACGGCAGAGCCGGAGGGGAACAGCCCCCTCCGGCTCTCTTGCATACCGGAACACGGAAACGAGGGAAATCACCCTCTTCCTCCCATGTATGGCTCGCGGATTCCTTATCCGTCGTCAATATGAAAGTTTCGTAAAACGATATTTTTTTGTATTTTATCCTTCATCCATGTTTTTCCTTTTCGGGATCTTGCCCATGAGAAACAAAAGATATATATAGTAATGTTATAACGGATAAGGAATCCGGTAGGTTTATCCATCTTAATCATTTGTCTGTTATGAAATTTTTGTTTTATCCATCAATGATTTGCGTGTTGACGGCAGGATTGTGTTCCAGCGTGTCTGCGGTAGAAATCAAAACCGGCGATACAACGGCCTACCAGTCTACCGTACAGGATTATACGATCGAAGAAGGCGGCGCTCTTACGTTTTCTCAGACGCAGAATACGTCGTTCAACCAAATCTTTACCTTTGCTGCAGCATCTGCCGCTGTTCCTTCCGTGATCGGAGAGGATGTCGCCGTGATCGGTTGGAGCAATTCCGAGAATTCCGCATCCCGGACAGTGTCGTTTGCGAATGCGACGTTTGCGGGGCATGCCAATGTCCGTGTGGCGATCAAGAGTACCAGAGATACGACGGTCAATCTTCAAGGTGTTTCCGGCCAATCGTTTTCCGGTTCCGTTTCCGTGACGAACGGATGGAATGGTGGTGTTACCGTGCAGTATAGAGGGACTGGCATGTCTGCTGCGCAATATATTTTCGGTACTGCAGCCAAGGCGTACGATACTGCTTCGGCGAAGTACGGATGTACGCCCAATCTTGGTTTCAGTACATTGTCCATTACAGGCGATGCTTCTTTTGCGGGTATTACCGGCAGTACGAATCTTACCGGGAAGGAACGTTTGACGACATCGGGAACGGATCTTGTATTGACGCTTACCGGGGCTGAGTCTTATGTTTACGGCGGAGCCATGGGTGCTGCATCGGCATATCTGAATCTCTCCATGACGGGTGGGGGTACTCAGTCCTTTACGGGTTCGACTTTTCTTGGGGATATTCTTCTCGGAGGAGGCAGTTCGCTCATTCTTACGCAAAATGCGACCATTAACGGCAATATTACGATTGATCTTACCGGACTGTCCGCAGGTACGTATGAGTTTATTACGGGTAAGGATGTGACTCTTGCCGAGAGCAATCTGACCGGTCTTGGCGCGAATATGAGAGCCATTATCGACGGAGGGACAGTGACGCTGCAGATGGTGCCGGAACCGGCAAGTGCGGCTTTCGGTCTTGTTTCTCTGGCCGGATTGATGCTGCGCCGCCGCCGCAAATGATTCTTTTCTTCCGGGTTTTCTGGCAGTAAATAAGGCAACGGCCGCAGGTATTATGCTGCGGCCGTTTTCATTTTGAATGCTTGAAAGGATTATTCCGCAATGGCGGCGGGCCGTTGCGGGATGAGATGTGTTGAGCGGGGGTTATTTGTCTTCGATGGAGAAGTCGAGTCCGAGGTCGAGCGACGGCGCCGAGTGGGTGAGTACGCCAAAGGAGATGAAGTCCACGCCGGATTCGGCCGCGGCTGGTGCCGTTTCGAGGGTGATGCCGCCGCTGGCCTCGTAGAGGGGGAGCGAGCGTTGTCCGCGCATTTCGACGGCTTGTTTCATTTGCTCGGGACTCATGTTGTCAAGGAGGATGTGGTCGACTCCTTCAAGTTTGAGGAAGGCGGCTACCTGGTCGAGGTTGTCCGCTTCGAGCTGGACTTCAACACCGGGTTTTTCTTCCTTGAGTTTGCTGATGCAGGCTTGTAGGTGTTCGGTGTTGCCGTCGGTCATGAGGTGGTTGTCCTTGACCATGGCGCGGTCGTAGAGGCCGAGGCGGTGGTTGGTGCCGCCTCCGTGTGTGACGGCGGCCTTTTCGAGGAGCCGGTAACCGGGGGTGGTTTTGCGGGTGTCGAGCAGTCGGGTGCTGGTGTGGCTGATGGCTTTGACGTATCGGCGCGTGAGGGTGGCGATGCCGGAGAGTCGCTGGATGAAGTTGAGGGCGGTGCGTTCGGCTCCGAGGATGGAGCGGGCATTGCCTTCGATGAGCATGACGATGGCCCCGGGGCCGACGATGGCTCCATCGTTGAGGTAGATTTCGATGTGAAGGTTCGGATCGACGGTGCGAAATACCTGTGCGGCGACTTCGACGCCGGAGAGTACGCCTTTGCTGCGCGGGGTGAGGACGGCACGGGCCTTGAGATCGGCAGGGACGAAGTATTCGGAGGTGACGTCGCCCGTGCCGAAGTCTTCCTTCAGGGCGAGGTCGATCAGTTCTGAAATGTTGTTGCTAACCATGTCGGTAGGGTCAATAATTGCGGTTGAGTAGATAGTCGTTGAGTGCAAGCAGGCGTGTGCGCTGCTGTTCGGGGAAGATGTCGAGAGCTTTGCAGGCTGCTACGGTGAGGTCGCGGGCTTCCTGCCGGGCATGGTCGATGCCGACGAGGGCGGGGTAGGTGGCTTTGCCTGCCTGTTCGTCTTTGCCGATGGATTTGCCGAGGGTTTCGGGGGTGGAGGTGATGTCCAGAATGTCGTCGATGATCTGGAAGGCGAGGCCGAGGTTTTGCCCGTAGGCGGTGAGGGCGGCGAGTTGTTCGGAGGCAGCGGCGGCACTCATGGCTCCGAGGCGGATGGCTGCGGTGAGGAGGGCGGATGTTTTGCCGTTGTGGATGGCACGTAGTTCTTCGATGGTGAGCTGGCGGCCTTCGCCTTCGAGGTCGAGTACCTGGCCTCCGATGAGTTGGCGGCTGCCGGTGGCTTCGGCCAGTTCGCGTACATAGTCCGCTACGCTGTAGCTTGCATTTTCCGGAAGGCGGGCGAGCATGGCGAAGGCTTCCGTGAGGAGGGCGTCGCCTGCGAGGACGGCGATGCCTTCGCCGAAGACTTTGTGGTTGGTCGGTTTGCCACGGCGCAGGTCGTCGTTGTCCATGCAGGGGAGGTCGTCATGGATCAGGGTGTAGGTGTGCAGGGTTTCGACGGCACAGGCGGCAGGCATCGCCGTGGCGGCATTTCCTCCGCAGGCTTCGGCCGCCGCGATGCAGAGGACGGGGCGGATGCGTTTGCCTCCGGCGAAGATGCTGTAGCGCATCGCCTGATGGATGGTGGCGGGGGATGCGGTGTCCGGCGGCAGCATGCTGTCGAGCGCCTGGTCGACTTGCTCCGCCGTGGCGGCGATGTATTCTCGGATGGTCATGATGAAAAGAGCGTGCAGCCGCCGGAGCAGCCACACGCATCAGGTTTTTCGTTTTGTTATCTGGAGGCGAGCAGTTCGGCGATCTGCACGGCGTTGAGGGCAGCCCCCTTGCGTACCTGGTCGCCGACGACCCAGAGGTTGAGGGCGTTGTCGACGGCGAGGTCGCGGCGCATGCGGCCGACGTAGCAGGTGTCGCCGTTGGTGCTGTCGAGCGGGGTCGGCCATGTGCGGGTGGCGGGATCGTCCATCAGGGCGATGCCGGGTTTGCCGTCGAATGCCTTGCGGGCAAGTTCGAGGTCGACGGGTTTGTAGAACTGGGCGACGACGGAGATGGAGTGCGAACGGTATACGGGGACGCGGACGCAGGTGCAGGTGACGTTGAGTTCCGGAAGGCTCATGATTTTGCGCCCTTCGTTGAGCATTTTGAGTTCTTCCTTGGTGTAGCCGTTATCCGCAAAGTTGTCGATCTGCGGGATGAGGTTGAAGGCGATTTGCTTGGGATAGACTTTGCTTTCGACCGGGTGGCCGTCGACGATGGCGCGTACCTGGCCTTCGAGTTCGGCGATGCCTTGCTGTCCGCTGCCGGAGACGGCCTGATAGCTGGAGGCGATGACGGTTTTGAGTCCGAACTGGAGGTGGAGGGGGTAGAGGGCCATCAGGGTGATGATGGTGGTGCAGTTCGGGTTCGCAATGATGTTGCGCGGATGGTCGAAGGCGGCTTCCGGGTTGATTTCAGGGACGACGAGCGGTACGTCCGGGTCCTGACGGAAGGCCGAGGAGTTGTCCACGACGACGCAGCCAGCAGCAGCGGCGATGGGTGCGAACTGGCGGGAGATGTCGCCGCCGGCGCTGAAGAGGGCGAGATCCACTCCGGCAAAGGATTCCGGCGTGAGTTCTTCGACGGTGAGTGTCTGACCGCGGAAGGCGACCTGTTTACCGGCTGAACGTTTGGATGCCAGGAGTTTCAGGGAAGCCAGAGGGAAGTTTCTGGTTTCCAGGCAGGAGAGAATTTCGACGCCCACCGCACCGGTGGCTCCGACAATGGCTACGTTCATGTTTTTCATGTTTGGATGGATCTACTGCCCGGGCAAGGGCAGTGCGCGGGAAGTATAGGTAAAAACAACGGAATTGCAAGGATAAAGTGTGGATTCCGAGAGCCGGAAATGGCTTGTATTTCCGGAGCGATACGCGGTGTTTGGGCTGGCGGACGGCGGGGATTCGGTTTATACTGCTTCTCTGCACAAGCAGTGCCGCCGATGCGTGATATATGCGGCAGCAGGAAAGAAGCGAGAATCGACATGAAAAAGGTATTGATATTCGGGGCGGCTGGGCGTGTGGGAAGCAGGGCCGTGCAAGGGTTTCTTGAAGGCGGTTGGGAGGTGTCGTCCTGTGTTCGCGGCGAGGTCGATTTGGCTGATGGAGACGCAGTGGAGCGGCGCGTAGCGGAAGATTCCGCAGAGGCTGTGGTGAATTGTGCAGCAATCAGCAGTCTGGAAGCATGTGTGGATGATCCGTTGGCTGCCCATTTGGTGAATGCGGTGGCTCCGGCGATGATGGCCCGTGCCTGTGCCCGGGAGGGAAAGAGGTTCATTCATCTGAGTACGGACTACGTGCTGGATGGCAGGCGGCCGGGGTTGAAGGGGGAGGATGCTGGCTGCAAGCCGGTTTGCGTGTACGGCGAGAGCAAGCGGGAGGGAGAGCTGCAGGTGCTGGAGGAGTATCCCGATGCGGTTGTGGTGCGGGTGTCCTGGGTTTGCGGTCATCCCGGCAAGCCCGGTTTTGCGGAGGCCGTCGCCCGGAAGGCTTTGGCTGGCGAGCCTTTGACTGCGGTGGCGGACAAGTTTTCACTGCCGACGGATGTTGATGATGTTGTGCGTATTCTGTTGGCGATGTGTGAGCGGCAGGTGGATGGCGGTGTGTGGCATGTATGCAGTTCCGGCGAACCGATGTCCTGGTATGGTTATGCGTCCGTCGTGCTGGAGGTTCTGGCGGAGATGGGGTTTCCCGAAGGAAAAAGCGTGATTGTTGAACAAAAGCTGGACGAAATGCTTTCTTTCCGCGATACTCGACCGCGTCACACGGCGATGGGGAATGAACGTCTTCTGCAGCTCGGCATACGGATGCCCGATGCACGCGAAGCAATCCGCCATGCCGTGCTGCGCTACGTCCATTCCCGATCATGAGAGAATTTCACAAGCCACGCTATCAAGACCGCCCGTTCCGTCCGAAACCATCCGGCAATCGCCCGGTACAGCCTGTGAGCCGCATGCGCCGGGAAGATGCTCCCGAGGGCAGCGAAGAATGGACGGCTCCCTGGGTGCAGTTGAAGTATTTTTCGTATAATCCGGCCATTTTCCCCCGCATGCTGGGCGCGGTGAGTCCGGATGCCCGGGACGGCCAGTTGATCAATGTGTACGATAAGAATGGCGAGTTGTTCGGCGGCGGGTTCTGGAACGAGAAGAGCCGCACTCCTCTGCGCGTGCTGGCCCATGGCCGCGATGTGCTGACCGAGAAGGCGCTGGATGATGCGATCCGCAAAGCGGTGGCGTGGAGGCGCGATGTATGCCGCCTCGACGAGGTGACGAATGCCTACCGTGTGCTGCATGGGGATTCGGACGGTATCGGCGGGCTGATCGTGGACAGATATAACGATGTGTTGAGCCTCGAAGTGTCGACTCTCGGCGCGTGGCTGAGGCTTGACCGTTGGCTGCCCCTGCTGCATGAACTGTGCGGTACGAGCCGCCATGTGGTGCAGGTGGATGAATCCATTGCCCGCATGGAGGGTATTGATACGCGGCAGGCTCCTTCGAGTGATCCCGTGCGGCTGGTACGCATTCATGAGAATGGCGTTCAATTCGAAGTGGATTTCGCTCAGGGACACAAGACGGGCTTTTTCTGCGATCAGCGCGATAATCGGTTGAAGCTTTCGCAGCTTGTGCAGGGTAAGACTGTTCTCGATTTGTGTTGCTACAGCGGAGGCTTTTCCATTCTGGCCAAGAAGTTGGGAGGAGCTGCCGAGGTGACGGCAGTGGATCTCGACGAGAAGGCGATCGCGATGGCGAAGCGCAATGCCAATATCAATGGGCAGCAGCGTATCGATTTCGTGCATGCGGATGCCTTCGTGTATGCCCGCCAGATGGTGAGGAACGGCCGCTTGTTCGATGTGGTGCTGCTGGATCCTCCCAAGTTCGTACAGGGCAGGGATGAGGCCTACGAAGAGGGTATCAAGAAGTATCATGACCTGAATATGCTGGGATTGCAGTGCGTGCGCCCCGGTGGGTTGTTCGTGACGTGTTCCTGCTCCGGTCTGGTTTCGCCCGGAGAATTCGAGAAGACGGTGATCAAGGCCGCGCAGCGGCTGGGTCGCCGGTTGCAGATTGTGCAGATGTCCGGCCCCGGCTGGGACCATCCCTTCCTGAGTACCTATCCTGAGGGCCGTTATTTGAAGGTTCTTTGGGCACGGGTGCTGTGAACGCGGTTGTTTTCCATGTTCAGGTGAAGTCAATCGCCTGAACGGCAGCAAATCTTCGGGAATAAATCTTGCATTTTTTCCGGTCTGTTTGTATGTTTCCGTGCGCATGGCAGGAACCCGGACACAACAGTACGCCAAAAATTTTACGGCGACGCTGATCAGTTTCGTTGGGACGGCCATTTATTCGATCGTCTGGCGCAAGATGTTCATCTCCATGCTGGGGGTGGAATATCTCGGCATCGGAAGTCTTCTCGGCAATGTGCTCGGCATGTTGTCGCTGACGGAACTGGGTATCGGGACGAGTATCGTGTTCAGCCTGTACAAGCCGATTGCCGAAGGCAATCAGGCGAAAATGCATACGCTGATCTGGCTGTACCGGAAGATTTATGCATGGCTGGGGCTGGTCGTGTTCGTTTTGGGCATGATTCTGATGCCCTTTCTTCCGGATATCGCTAAGGGTTCGGAGAATATCGAGCATGTGTACTGGATTTATTTCATTACGCTTTCCTCGACGGTCGTTTCCTATTATTTTTCGTACAATTCGACGCTTTTTTCGGCCACGCAGAGGGAATATGTGCTGACGTATTTCGCGCAGATCTTCAAGTTCGTCAATCTCGGCGTCGCCGTAGCCGTGCTGCTTGTTTTTCAAAATTATCTGGCATTGTGCATTGCCGGCTTCGTGGTGGCGCTTGGAGATCGCATCATGGTCTATTTTCTGGCACGCCGAAATTGGCCGTGGTTGAGCACCAGACCGCAGGAGAAACTGAGCGAGCCGGAGAAGCGGGAGATCGTCAAGAATGTGAAGGCCATGTTCTTCCACAAGATCGGCGATTACTGCATCAACGGCACCAGCAGCCTGATCATCGGCGCGTTCGTGAATATTACCGCCGTCGGCATGTTCACCAATTACCTGACGCTGTTGAATGCCATTAAACCCGTGGCGACGGCCTGTTTCGGCAATATGACAGCGGGTATCGGCAATCTGGTGGCCACATCGTCCCGGGAACGCGTGTATGAAGTGTTTCAAGAGATCAATTTCCTGTCCTGCGCTGTTTTCGGTTTGGTTTCTATGGGGTTCTGCGTTTGTGCCAACAATATAATCTCTGTATGGCTCGGCTCCGAGTATATTCTGGATTTTACGGTCGTGGCTCTGATTGCGACAGATTTGTATCTGTACGGTATGAGGCAGGCACCTTTCCTGTTCCGCAATGGTGCCGGGCTGTTCTACAACGACCGATTTTCTCCGTTGATTCAGGCTGTGACCAATCTTGTGGTCGGTTTGGTCATGGTGCAGTACTGGGGAATGGCCGGGGTCTTTTTCGGTACGGTGGTGAGCGGGCTGGTGGCACCGTGCTGGATACGTCCGTTCGTGTTGTATCGGGATTATTTCGGTTTGCCGTTCCGTCGGTATGTTGGCAAGTATCTGCTTTATGCGGTTACAACGGGTGTGCCTGTTGTTGGCGCTATTTACATTTTTGATTATGTGCTTTGTTTGCCCCTTGATGCCAGCTCGCTGATGATACGAATGTCAGGATGCGTGGTTTTGTTTGTTGTCTGTTTGTCTATGGTTTCGATTTTCTTGCCGGAAAGAAAACTCTTGACCGTGCGTTTGTCCCATGTTATGTCCCGTGTATGGAAGCGGTTCTTGAAGAAGGGCTCGTAAGCTTGATTTCGCCATGTTATAACGTGGCGAAATATTTGCCGCGTTTTTTCGATTCTCTCTTGCAGCAAACATATGATCGGTTGCATGTTATTTTGATCGACGATGGGTCGACTGACGAAACATGGGATGTGATCGAACGGTATGTTCCTTTATTGAAAGCCAGAGGATATGAGGTCGATACGATAAGGCAGTCCAATCAGGGGCAATCAGTAGCGTTGCAGGTAGGCCTGCAGTATGTGAAAGGAGAGTTTTTCTCATGGCCGGATCCGGACGATTTTCTGTTTCCCGATTCGATTTCCCGGCGTGTTGCCATTTTGCGTTCGCAGCCGGACGATGTGGCTTTAGTGCGCTGCAATGCCGTTTGCATACGAGAGGAAGATGATGCAGAAATCGGATATTATATGCCCGCTGGTCAGGACGTGTATGTTTATGATCGATTTTTTCGGGATGTTTTGTTAAGGAAAACTTTTTTGGGAGCCATGTGTTGTCTTGCAAAAACAAGGAGTTTTTTGGATATCAACCCTGCCCGGGAAATATATACGAGAAAGGATGCAGGCCAGAACTGGCAATTGCTGTTGCCTTTGGGCTATCATTTTCGTACCGTTGAAACATCGGAAGTGTTATGTGGTTATCTGGTGCGTTCCACAAGCCATTCCCAGAAGATGCAATCCTACGAACAGCGTATTGCTTATGAAAACATGTGCGATACCGTGGTGCTAGAAACTTTGTTCCGCATGGGGTTGGCTGGCAGTAAATGGGAAAGGCAGGCGCATGCCCTTTCTGTGCTGCACTGCTATCGCATTGCGTGCCGTTGCCAACGCCCCCAAATGGCGGAGGAGTACCTTCGGGAACTTAAAACATTGGGATTCTCGGCGAGATGTGTTGCAAGGCTGTACTCCTTATGTGCACAGTTGGGCAAATCGCATTGGAATGAGAATCCTCAATCATATTTGAATCGAGGATTATCGTGGTTGGGTATTGCCTGTTTGCCTCCTTATTAATGTATCAATGACAGTCTGCTGCGGGGTCAGATAGAAAGCCTATTTTCTGGTGCGTGTACATGCTGCCTGAATGCACAGGATGATGAATGCGATGGCTGTACTGACAAGCTGCGTGAGGAAATAGGATCCCATCAGGCATGTTTTCTGTTCGACGATGGAATGGAACCAAGTGAAGAGGGTGCCGCTCAGGCAGAGACCGGGGATCAAGGCCACGATGGGAGAGTCGTTTTGGAGGTCCGGGATCGATGTCAGTATCGGCGTGAAAACGAGGGCAATGGCCATGAGGATGAACGCATAAACGACCGGACCATGGTTCTGCAGCCAGCGGCGCATCGGATTGAGGATGATGAGGGGTACCGTGATGGTGTACAGAATGGAGAAGACGGTGAGGAGGATGCCGCCAAACTGAATGGACGGATTATCGACTGCTCCGAAGGTGAGGGCGCCCAGGATGTTTTGTGAATCAGACTGGATGTAGAATGTGCCGTACAGGAGTCCGGCGTGCAGGACCAGCAAGACGATACCCCAGAAGTAGGCGGGTGCCCATCCGGGCAGGCTCAGGAAGGACGGGCGGATGCGCAGAGGATGTTTGGAGAGGTTTTCCTTGTGGCTGAGGAGGGTTTGGCTGGGCAGGGTCATGTCCAGCCAGACCGCGAAGAGGCAATACACGCTGCTGAAGATGAATTGCTGCACAGCGTCGAAGGTTGGGGTCAGGACGGTGATGGCCGTGATACCCCAGACGATGAAGCTCAACTGGCGCAGAGGTAGAGCACAGTTTTCGGACGGTGAGGCATAGAAACGCCGGGCAAGCGTGAGGAAGAGCAGGATGATGCAGACCGTATCCGCTGCCGAGACGAGGAGGAGCGGTACGGTTGTCTGGAGTGTTTCCTTATCCCATATTTTCAGCCCTTCGTAGAGTACGTCGGCCATGAGGCTGAAGAAGCCGAGGGCGCTCATAAAGTACATGATGCCCGCAATGATGCCGATGACCCGGTAGAAGAACGGCATGCCGGCCAAAAACATCTGAGCGGAGGTCAGAATGATGGAGGCGGCATTGATAATCAACAGGTGGATGAAAAAGAGCCAGAAGGGCTGTTCGTAGTGGAACGATGCGAATACAATGAACGGGAGCAGGAGGAGGTTGACCAGTCCCATTTGCACTGCCACGGAGAGCCATTTGCCGACAATGATCCGCCATGAGGTTTGCCCGGTGAGGATCAGGAAATTGGTGGCGTGCTGGCCGATGTCCTGTTTGACGGATTTGTAGGCGACGATGGTCAACAGGAAGAGTATGATGGAGGTGATCAGCCAGAATGAATGGTCGTTTTCAGAGCAAAGAGTGATGGCGAGCAGACATGGGATGAGGCCTGCGGTGATGAGTGCGCTTGACGAGCGCAGGCTCTGGCGCAGGTCTTTGACGAGCGCGGGGAGGAAATAGTCGGGGAAGTCGAGTTTGTTCATGCTTGGGAGGGGATGGGGGGGAGGTTGCCGGAGAGGATGGAGACGAAGGCTTCTTCGAGGTTGCGGCGGCGCGGGGTGAATTCGAGGATGGGCAGGGCGAGGCAGAGTTCCCTGAGTTCGCGGCTGAGCGCTTCATCAGAATCCAGCGAACAGACGGCGGATGCGCCTTGCGGCAGGGGCGTGATGTTGTTCCAGCCTTCGCGGTTTTTGAGCCACTCGACAAGAAGTTGAGGATCTCCGATGCAGCGGATAAGAATTTCCGTTACTGCCGAGGCGGTTTGCAGAAGGTCTTCCTGTGTGCCGGAGCGGATGATTTTGCCGTTGTCCATGAAGATCAGGTCGCTGCACATTTCCGAGAGTTCGGAGAGGATGTGCGAGCTGATCAGGATGGTTTTGCCTTGATTGGCGAGGTCGTGGATGTGCTGTTTGAATTCGAGCCGGGCTTTAGGGTCGAGTCCTGCGGCAGGTTCGTCGAGGATGAGAAGTTCGGGGTCGCCGACGAGCATGCGGGCAAGGCCTAGTTTCTGCTTCTGCCCTTTGGAGAGTTTGTCGATGAAGCGGTCGGCCAGGTCGGGGATTCCCGTGAATTCCATGAGCCGGGCGACCGTTTCCCGCCGTGTGTGGCCTTTCAATCCGTAGGCGCGGGCGAAGAAGTCGAGGTAGTCGCGGACTGTGGTGTTGCTGTAGACGTTGAAGTCGTCCGGCATCCAGCCGATGCGGTGGCGGATGAGTTCCGGATGCAGGACGGCATCGGCTCCGAGGATGCTGATGCTGCCTGTTGTAGGCTGGTCGAGGGTGGCCAGCATGCGCATCAGGGTCGTTTTGCCTGCGCCGTTGGCTCCGATGAGGCCGATGACCTGTCCGGTTTGCAGGGTGAATGAGACGGTGTCTACGGCATGAAGAGTGCCGAATAGACGGCACAGGTCGCGGACTTCGACAATGGGTGGCGATGTTTGGTTCATGGGGTAAAAGAGAAGGGAAAAAGCGGCACCTTTTCCGGGTCAGGCGGAAGCTTCCTGTTCAAGGAAGGAGTCGAGCTCTTCGAGAAGAGCCTGGGCTTTGCGGTTCCACCGCTTGCCGCCTTCCATGGCAAGGACGCATTGCTTTTTTCCGGAGAAGTTGTAGGTGTTCAAGCCGAGGCTTTTCAAGTGGTCGAGTTCGGTTTTGAGGGCAGTGAAGAAGAAGAGGGGCATGGGGGCGCGGGAGGCCATGTGGTCCAGCGGTATTTCCACGGGGGGAGTCTGCTCCCGCAGGTGGCGGGCCAGCGGCGTGAGGCCGACGTTTTCGAGCATCAGGCGGATGCGGCGGAAGAGGTAGTCGATGGGCAGGGAGTTGAGGGGGCAAGCCGTTTCCAGATAGAGCATGATCGCGTTGACGATTTCTTCACGGAAGGGGAGGGGCACTCCGGCGCGGTCCGCGGCTTCCTGCAGGATGCCGTCGAACCAGTCGCGGTCGTAATCCGAGAACACGCAGTGGCCGGATTGCAGGACGGGGCGATGGTTCTTGAGGGCGATCATGGGCTAGTCGATGGGAAGTTTGCGCTGCAGAGGGTCGTTGAGGGTGTGGTGCTCCATTTTGCGGATGAGTTCGATGAATTCTTCGACGTTCTGGAACTGGCGGTAAACGGAGACGTAGCGGATGTACGCAACGGGGTCGATGCCGTACAGTTTTTCGATGACTTTTTTCCCGATGATGCTGGAGGGGATTTCCCTCTGGTGGTCGCGGTGCAGTTCGGCGATGATTTCGTCGGCTGCATTGTCGAGCTGGTCCATGGAAACGGGCCGTTTTTCACAGGCCTTGATCATGCCGCGCAGGATTTTTTCACGGTTCAGCGCTTCGCGGAGGTGGTCACGCTTGACGACGCGCAGTTCGGTGCGCTCGATGTGCTCATAGGTGGTGTATCGGTAGCCGCAACGCAGGCATTCCCGGCGGCGGCGGATGGATGTGCCCTCCTTGGACATCCGGGAGTCGATGACCTTGTCCTCATAGTAGCCGCATTGAACGCAACGCATGGATTCATGCTACCACAAGGGATGGTAGTGTCAAGGGGAAAACTATGCCAAATGTGGCTTGCTGGCGCATTTTTGCCGTAAAGTTGCCGGGCGATGAACAGCAAGGAGTTGCGTTTTTTCCGTATGAGCCGCGTGGCAGGGCGGCAGCATGGATTCAGAGTGCGCCGAATGCCTGAAGCAGGCGGTTATCCATGGCGAGAGCTTCATGGATGTTGAAGTTCAGGTCTTCCCGGAGGGCGTCGATGGCGCTGGAACGTTTCAGCAATTCCGGAGAGGATGTGCGTGTCGCCAGCTTTTCGATTTCGGGGCAAAGGGGCGCCACATGTTCGCCGTGGGCGGCGAGGAGAATGGCCTGGCCGATGCAGAGGGAGAGCAGGTCGAGCATCTGGGCGCGTTCGGCCAGATATTCTGTTTCGATGAGCGCCGTGGTCGTGTCCTTTTGCTGGGCTTCCCAGTCGCGCGTGTCCGTGCCCTGGGAGATGGCTTTGGCTTCTTCCTTGACGGCGGCATTGATGCGTTTGGAGATTTCTTCCCTGCGCTCGGCCAGCAGTTGCAGGAAATCGCTGCGGAGCGCAAGGGCGGAGATGTCCTTGCCCATGCCCGCAAGGGCTCGGGCGCAGGCAGGAAGGAAGGCCTGTTGCACCGGAGTGAGGCGTATGCCCGAATCCTTGTCCCTCAAGTCCATGCGGATGCAGCGGGACAGGATGGTGGAAAGGAGCTGGGAGGGCTGTTCCGTGACGAGGATGATGAGGGTCTGGGGCGGAGGCTCTTCGAGAGTTTTCAGGAAGGCGTTGGCCGCCTGTTCGTTGATGCGGTCCGCTTCGAGGATGATGACGATTTTCGTCTGCCCTTCAGCGGCGCGGAGCTGGAGGAATGGCTCGATGGTTCGGATGTCCTCGATCAGGATGCGGCGCGATTTGGAACTGGGGCGGACGATGCGGCAAAGCGGGTGGTGCAGGGCATCGAGGGAGTCGGCGCGGCAGCCGTTCAGCAGGGTGGCGGCGTACAGGGCAAGCTCGCATGTGCCGGCGGACGGTGCGCCTGCCAACAGGAGGGCATGAGGCATCCGGTTGTTGTCCCGCGCCGTGCGGATGAGCGCCTGCGCCTGCTGGAGAGAAAATGCCATGTCTCGCACATTATGCCATTTCCGTGCGTCAGGGCAACAGAAAAGAATGGCTTTCACATGGAAAATCGTGTACATTGCGTGCAGCTATGCAAGACCAGTCCAACAAGAAACAGATTGTATTCAGCCCCCGCGGCAGCTATTCGGATCTTGAAAAGAAGCTCCTTTTCGCGCCGAAATTCGACGCCAACGGTCTGATTCCCGCCCTTGCCATGGATTACCGCACGCGCGAGCCGCTGATGCTTGCCTATATGAATGAGGAATCCCTTAAAATGACGCTCGAACTTGGCGAAGCCGTCTATTACTCTCGCAGCCGCCAGGAAATCTGGCACAAGGGTGCGACGAGTGGCCATATTCA
Organism: Neoakkermansia glycaniphila; assembly: GCF_001683795.1. GTDB lineage: Bacteria > Verrucomicrobiota > Verrucomicrobiia > Verrucomicrobiales > Akkermansiaceae > Akkermansia > Akkermansia glycaniphila. The sequence continues at coordinate 3,703 of NZ_LIGX01000005.1, read as the reverse complement.
GAAGGTACACCAGATTCTGACGGATTGCGATCAGGATGCCATCATTCTGCTGGTCGATCAGATCGGAGCCGGAGCCTGCCACACGGGGCACCACTCCTGCTTCTACCGTTCCGTACCTTTCGGCGATGCGGTGAAGGATGGAGAACCCGTCGTCCTCGAGCAGGCGGACGCAGGCACATGCTTCGATCCCGACGCCGTGTACGGCAAACATTGAGATAGCTCCTCTCTGCGGCATTTTGGACTTTCTTCTTGAAGGCGTCCTTTGCCGCATGGTATATTTCCGGCGAACATGAAAGTGCATGCTATCCTTCTTGGTTGCGGTCTTGCCGTATGCGGCCTGACGCATTGTGCGAGCGAAGGGCCTCCCCCTGCCGGTTCCATTCGTCTCGTCGATCCCGTCGCCGTCGCCTACAATAATAAGGCCAAGGCTGCCGAAAGCCGGAAAGACTGGAAAGGCGCGATCAAGCAATACAAGTATCTGATCGAACGCTGCCCTCTGGCGCAGGAAACTCCGGCAGCCAGATTCCGCCTCGGACAGCTCTACGAGATGACCAACGATCCGATTGCGGCGTTCGAAGCCTATCAGAAGCTTGTGGAGAAGCATCACGGCAGCGAGCTGTACAAGGCGGCTCTCGACCGCCAGCTCGCCATTGCCCTGGCAGCGGCCAACGGAGCTTTGAAAAACAAGGTTTTCTGGCTTTGGGATGTGAATATGGACCCTGCCATCGTCATCAAATGGCTGAACTCCATCCGCGATAATGCCCCATACAATGAACTGGCCGCCATGACGACCTATGTGCTGGGCAAGTACCTGATCGACAGGGACCGCCCGGACGAAGCCCGCATGGCTTATCAGAAACTGGTGGAGAATTATCCGCAGAGCAAGTATGCGCCCGAGGCTCAGCTGATGGTCGCCCGCATCTGGTCCGACTCGCATACGAAGGGCAACCAGAATCAGGTGAACCTCGCCAATGCGCAGGAAGCCTACGAAGAATTCTGCCTGCGGTTCCCCGATCATCCCGATGCGAAAAAGGCGCGCGAAGGCGTGAGCAGCATGCGCAGCCTGCTTGTGCGCCAGCAGCTGGATGTGGGCGAGTACTATCTGACCCGCGCCAAGGATATGAATGCAGCCGTATTCTGTTTTGAGGACGTGATCCGCAACGAAGCCCAGAACCCCGAAGCCGCCGCGAAGGCCCGCAAGCATCTGGCGGCCATACGCGGCCATGCCGCGAAGCAGGGCAACGCCACCGCCAAAGCCGACAAACAATGAAGCGCACGAAGCGAACCTTCTTTCTTGCCCTCTCCGGCATGCTGCTGCTCGGCACGCTGCCGGGATGCGGGTACCATATCGGGGGCCTGAAGCCGAAGGCTCTGGCTTCGATGAAGACCTTCAATGTGGTCATGATGGAAAACCGCTCTCTGGAACCGCAGGCGGGCGTACTCATGACTTCGGCCCTCACCGACGTGCTTCAGCGTGACGGCACCTATGAAATCGCCACACGCAATGCGGGCGATTTCCGCATCGAAGGTTGCGTGACTGGAATCTCATTCCGGCAGGAACGCTCCAGCTATACGGACTCCTACCTGAGTACGGAAATCGGCTTGCAGCTCTTCGTCACCTATAATGTATACAGCAACAAGACGGGCAAACTGCTGACCTCCGGTTCGACGACGGCGACATCCACCTTCTTCAACTCCGGCAATGTGCAGACGGCCCGCACCAACGCGTTGTCGTATGCCGTCCGCCGTGCTGCGGAAAATATTGCGGACCGTCTCACGAACGGTTGACGCCTCCGGCCATGATTACCTATCCCGTCAGCTTCGTCTCTCTACCCATCGGCAACCGCGACGATATTACGCGCCGCGCCTTGCAGGTGCTGGGCGAGGTCGATGTCATCGCCTGTGAAGATACGCGCCATACGGGACTGCTGCTTTCTCATTACGAGATTTCCAAACCCCTGCTCAGCATGCACGAACACAATGAGAACGTGCGTGCGCCGGAAATCGCCGCCCGGGCTCTGGCGGGAGAAACCTTCGCCGTGGTCACGGATGCGGGCATGCCCGGCGTGAGCGATCCGGGTTACAGGCTGATTCAGGAACTCAAGGCGCGGGAAGTCCCATTCACCGTTCTGCCCGGACCTTCCGCCGTCATGACGGCGCTTGTCGGCTCCGGCCTTCCGAGCGATGCGTTCTTCTTCGGCGGCTTTTTGCCCGTCAAATCGGGCCGCAGAGCCGCCATGCTGCAAAAGGCATTGGAAGCTTCCCATACCGGCATTTTCTACGAATCTCCGTTCCGCATCGTCAAAACGGTGCAGGCTCTGGCGGAAATCGACCCCGAAGCCCCCATCTGCGTAGCGCGGGAACTGACCAAGGTTTTTGAAACATACCATCGCGGCAAGGCGTCCGACTTGCTGGAAGAATTCAAGGCCAAGCCGCCGAAGGGTGAAATCGTTCTTCTGGTCGGCGGCACCAATGCTCCACGTCAAAACGGATAACGGATTTCATTCCTGACCGGGATAGCCCATCTGATTGTGACCGAAGCTTTGTCTTCGTCGCATGGTTTACTGCTCTTTGGTGATGCACCCGTACCCGGCAAACGCCGCCCCGTCCACGGAAACGGCCTTATCCGACACGCCTTATTGCATGAAAAATCTTTTAAAAGCGTTATTCTTTGTTATCCGAATGCGTCGATTATGTAGGCCATAAAAGGCAGCACGGCAGAGGCGGGAATGCTTGTATCCCCGCCTCTGCCTGCTTTTTTGAGTGATAGACGCTGAATCGCACCAATAAAAACGCCGGAGGCGTTTAAGCCTCCGGCGTGGATGGATTATTTTATCATAGCCGTTACTTGCCTTCGATTAGGCTTCCCGGTTTTACTTTGGCGGGTTTCCCGGTAAGTACGGATTCCATGGCATCACGGGCATCCGTATTGCCAGCCTCTGCGGATTTTTGCCACCATTCCATGGCTTTCCCTAGGTCCATGGGTTCTCCCCCCTTTCCATAGTAGCAATAGACGCCCATCATATATTGGGATGCGTCTTCGCCTTGCTGAGCGGCCTTGATGAACCATTCTCGAGCTTTGACAGCATCTTGCTGTACGCCAATGCCTCTCTCATAACATGCTCCTACATTGTATTGTCCCATGGAATGTCCTTGTTGGGCTGCTTTCATATACCACTCAAAGGCCTTCTCAGGATTTACGGACACTCCCTTGCCCGTGTGATAGCGATAACCTATGCTATTCTGTGCGTCAGAGTTTCCTTTGAGTGCAGCTTTCATGTACCATTCAAAGGCTCTTTCTAGGTTCTGGGTGTTGTCAATATCACTGTCATAAAGTCGGCCAAGGAGATATTGAGCAGCTGCATTATCTTGTCGAGCTGCTTTGGACGCCCATTCAAAAGCCTGAATATGATCTTTTGAGGTACCGTCTCCGTTAAAATAATAAGCAGCAAGATTGTATTGCGCTTTACCATGCCCTTGTAGAGCGGCTTTCATAGTTAAGTCAAAAGCACGATGATAATCTCGTGGCAACAACTTACCTTGATGATAACACCCGCCTAATATACATTGAGCATCAGCATACCCTTGATCTACCGCCTTATGAAGCAATTCTACTGCCCTTTGATAATCCTTGGGAACTCCCTCTCCTTTCCCATAACGAAGCGCCAAGGCGACTTGCGCTTTGGGATCACCCTGTTCCGCC
>NZ_LIGX01000004.1 GCF_001683795.1 Neoakkermansia glycaniphila | reverse complement strand
ATGCTATTCTGTGCGTCAGAGTTTCCTTTGAGTGCAGCTTTCATGTACCATTCAAAGGCTCTTTCTAGGTTCTGGGTGTTGTCAATATCACTGTCATAAAGTCGGCCAAGGAGATATTGAGCAGCTGCATTATCTTGTCGAGCTGCTTTGGACGCCCATTCAAAAGCCTGAATATGATCTTTTGAGGTACCGTCTCCGTTAAAATAATAAGCAGCAAGATTGTATTGCGCTTTACCATGCCCTTGTAGAGCGGCTTTCATAGTTAAGTCAAAAGCACGATGATAATCTCGTGGCAACAACTTACCTTGATGATAACACCCGCCTAATATACATTGAGCATCAGCATACCCTTGATCTACCGCCTTATGAAGCAATTCTACTGCCCTTTGATAATCCTTGGGAACTCCCTCTCCTTTCCCATAACGAAGCGCCAAGGCGACTTGCGCTTTGGGATCACCCTGTTCCGCCTGTGTAATCAAAATGGTAAGAGAAGTGTTTTGTTCATGGGAGGCGGGGGGAGCTTTTATTTCCGAAGCATAATTTGTATGCGCCAGAAGAAAAAAGGCCATACTGTAGTATATTATTGTTTTCATGTTGCTGTGGTGTAAAGAACTATATCTTTAGAATAAACCTTTATAACCTGCTCCGTATATCGGTGCGCGCGAGGCATGTCGTTGAGGGATTGCGGGTTCGTCGGTTGCGTGGGGAGAATAAGGGGAGGGGATCATAAAACCGATTGTTGTTTTCTCTATACAGACAAATTAGTGTTTTGTCAATTTCTGTTTTATATTGTATGGCGAATAGAAGAAGAAATAACAGCAGAAGTGTTTTGTTTCAGTTATTTTTACTTTTTGTAAAATGTGGTCTTTGTTCCCTAACTGGTGGGGTAGTATTCGCGACATACTTGGTTTTGCGGAGGAGAATTTTTTATCTTTTTTCTAAAACAACCCCTGATAATATTTTTTCGTCACAAGACATTGGTACGTGTAGAGATATGTGTTGAAACGGTGAAAACCCTCTCGCCATCGCCGTATGAGACGATCTCCCCTTTTCTCATCATCGCCATGCGGAGGCGGTATTCATGATGAATATGAAGGAAATCTCCTGTTTGTATGAATGACTTGGGGCTTGATGTCGGCGGTGGTGTCCTGTATAGTGGGCGGGCATTCAGTGCATGCTCACACCATGAACCAGAAATTACGTATCTCTGTAGGCTCCGATCACGCCGGGGTGGATTTGAAGGAAGTCATCGTCGATCAGCTTCAGGAATGGGGCTATGAGGTGGATGATGTCGGTACCTACAGCAAATCGTCCTGCGATTATTCCGATTATGCAAATGCCGTTTCCCGCAAGGTGGTGGACGGTGTGAGCGATCGCGGCATTCTGATCTGCCGCTCGGGTATCGGTATGAGCATTGCCGCCAACCGCTGGGTCGGCATCCGTGCCGCTCTCTGCCGCACGGCTGTTCCGGCTATTCTTTCCCGCAATCACAACAATTCCAATGTGCTTTGCCTTGCTGCCGGGTTCGTGAATTCCGACGATGTGCCTGAAATTCTCGAATCCTGGCTCGAAGCCGAGTATGAAGGCGGCCGCCATGAGCAGCGTTTGCTGAAGGGCGCAGGCAGCGCTCTCGCCGTGAGCGATCCCGATCTCGCCAAGCTGATTCAGGAAGAGCAGGATCGCCAGAATAACAATATCGAGCTGATCGCTTCCGAGAATTTTGCATCCCGTGCCGTGCGCGAAGCCCAAGGTTCGGTGCTGACGAACAAGTATGCGGAAGGTTATCCCGGCAAGCGCTGGTACGGCGGTTGCGAAGTCGTGGACCAGGTGGAACAGCTTGCGATCGACCGTGCGAAGGTGCTGTTCGGCGGCGATCACGTGAATGTGCAGCCGCATTCCGGCTCTCAGGCCAATATGGCCGTTTACTTCTCGGTGCTGAAGCCCGGCGATACGATTCTGACGATGGATCTTTCCCATGGCGGCCATTTGACGCACGGCCATTTCGCCAATTTCTCCGGCAAGCTGTACAATGTGGTTCATTACGGCGTGTCGCAGGAAACGGAGACGATCGATTACGACGCTCTGGAAAAGATGGCGATGGAAGTGAAGCCCCAGATGATTACGGCCGGTGCGAGCGCCTACTCCCGTACGATCGATTTCGAGCGCATGGGCAAGATCGCCAAGGCTTGCGGCGCGTATCTTTTCGTGGACATGGCCCATATCGCCGGGCTTGTGGCGGCGGGCGTGCATCCGTCCCCCATTCCTCATGCCGATTTCGTTTCGACGACGACGCACAAATCCCTGCGCGGCCCGCGCGGCGGCATGGTGTTCTGCAAGGAAGAGTTTGCGAAGAAGCTCGACGCCACCGTGTTCCCGGGTACGCAGGGCGGTCCGCTGATGCATGTGATCGCTGCGAAGGCGGCTTGCTTCGGCGAAGCGTTGAAACCTTCGTTCAAGGAATACCAGACGCAGGTGGTGCGCAATTCGGCGGCCATGGCGAAGAAGCTCGCCGATCTCGGTTTCCGTATCGTTTCCGGCGGTTCGGACAATCACGTGTTCATGGTGGACCTTCGCAACAAGGGTATCAACGGTGCGGAAGCACAGGTGGCTCTGGACAAGGTGGGTATCACGGTGAATAAGAATTCGATTCCCTTTGACACGGGTTCTCCGATGAAGCCGTCGGGCATCCGCATCGGGACGCCTGCCGTGACGACCCGCGGCATGAAGGAAGAAGATGTGGAGCAGGTAGCGGAGTTCATCTCCCGCACGCTGGCGATTTTTGTCGCCCAGCAGATTCATTCCGACCCTTCGGCCTACGACGCGCTGCGTGAAGAAGTGACGGCGTTCAACCGCGCCTTCCCGATGCCGTAAGCGCTGGAAGGTTGTTCCGGTATTTTTTCAAGGCTCCGCAAGTGTTTTGCGGAGCCTTTTTCCTGAAAGGCTGCCATGTTGTTCGATGCCCATACGCATGTCGATTCCGGTATTCCGGGGAATCTCTGCGCCGTGCGCCGGGAGGATTGGGATCGCGTGCTGGAAACTTGCGGCATGGTGCCGTTTCTCGGCGTGCATCCGTGGTATGCCGCCGGGGTGGATGCCGAGCGTTTGCGGAAGGATCTGGAAGGGTATCTGGAAATGTTTCCCCGGGCGCAGGTGGGGGAATGCGGGCTGGATGCTTCGCCGAAGTTCCGGGGTTCTCTTCCGGAGCAGGTACAGGTGCTGGATGTGCAGCTCGATGCGGCGTTTCGATATGGCCGGAGCGTGCATTTGCACGGCTCTCAGGCATGGGGAAGGCTGATCGATATGCTGCGTGAGCGCGGGCGACGCAAGGCGCTTCCTCCGTTTTTGCTGCATGCGTGGAACGGTTCGCCGGAGCTGGCGAAGGAGGCGGTGAAGCTGGGCGGGCGGTTTTCCGTCGGTGTGCGGGAGCTGGGATCGCCGAAGGCGGCGGAGAGGTTGCGCTGTATTCCGCAGGAGTTGCTGGCGGCGGAGAGCGATGATGAGCCTGCCTCTTTGCCTGAGGCGGTGCGGCTGCTGCAGGAGCTGGCGGCGAGGTGAGCCGGGCCGGTCAGGATTCCGGCATGCTGCCGAGCCATGCAGCGATGCCTTGTTCTCCCCGGGCAATGAGTTCCGCCGGAGTGCCCTGGGCGACGATGGTTCCGCCGTCTGCACCGGCGCCGGGGCCGAGGTCGATCAGGTAATCGGCGGCTTTGAGGATGCCGGTGTGGTGTTCGATGCACAGGATGCTGTGCCCGGCTTGACGAAGGGAATGGAGAGCTTGCAGCAGGAGCGCCGTTTCGTGGAAGTGGAGTCCCGTGCTGGGCTCGTCGAGGATGAAGAGGATGTGTTCGCCTGTGCCAAGGCGTTTTCCGGATTTCGGGGAGGCTTTGGCAAGGTGGGTGGCGAGCTTGATGCGCTGGGCTTCGCCGCCGGAGAGCGTGGTGGCCGAGCGGTCGAGAGTGAGGTAGCCGAGGCCGATGTCATGAAGGCATTGCAGGATGTTGCGTGCTGCCGGGATGGGGCGGAAGAATTCGAGGGCTTCGGCGACGCTGAGGGCGAGGACCTGAGCGATGGATTTGCCGCGCCATGTGACTTCGAGGGTTTCCCGGTTGTAGCGTTGGCCGTGGCAGGCATCGCATTCCGCATACACGTCTGCCAGAAAGTGCATGTCCACTTCCAGCAGGCCGGTGCCGCCGCAGCGTTCGCAACGGCCTCCGCGCGTGTTGGTGGAGAAGCGGGCTGCGGTGTAGCCCCGTTGCTTGGAGAGAGGCAGGGAGGCGTAGAGAGGGCGGAGGACATCCAGCAGCCCTGTGGCGGTGGCCGGAGTGGAGCGCGGCGAGAGGCCGAGCGGCTGCTGGTCGATGACGATGGTGCGGGTGATGGTGGAGCCGTTTTCAAGGTTGCCTTCACGGATGGCGGGGATGAGGCAGTCTTCGATGAGGGTCGATTTGCCGGAGCCGGAGGGGCCGGAGAGGCAGCAGAGGGCGCCGAGCGGGAAGGTGAAGTCGATGTGGCGGAGGTTGTGCGCATGGGCATCGCGAAGGGTGGCCCATGTGCAGGATGCGAGATCGAGAGGTTGCCCGGCGGGCAGGGTTTTGCGGCCGGAGAGCCACGCGCCGCTGGGTGAGGAGGGATCTTGCAGAATGTGTGCGTAGCTGCCCTGTGCCAGTACGGCGCCGCCTTCGGGGCCGGAGCCCGGCCCCATTTCGACGATGTGGTCGGCGATGGCGAGGAGCTGGGGATCGTGTTCGACGACAAGGATGGTGTTGCCTTTGTCGCGGAGTTGCTGCAGGGCGGAGATGAGTTTTTCCGTGTCCTGCGGGTGGAGTCCGATGGTGGGTTCGTCGAGGATGTAGAGGACGCCCGAGAGTCCGCCGCCGAGTTGTCCCGCGAGCCGGGCACGCTGGATTTCTCCGCCGGAGAGGGTGGAGACGGGGCGTGCGAGGCTGAGGTAGCCGAGGCCGAGCGATTGGAGGCAGTGGAGGCGTTTGGAGAGTTCGTCGATGATTTGCCGGGCGGGAGCGGAGAGGGCTTCGGGAATGGCGGCCTGCGGAAGAAGGGCGATGTTGTCGTCGATGGTGAGGGCGCAGAAGGCTGGCAGGTTCAGGATGCGGGCGGCGAAGTCGATGGTGACGGCACGGGCGGTGGCATTGAGCCGGTAGCCGCCGCATGCGGGGCAGAGGGTTTCTTTACCGTTCTGCTGGATGGTGCCGCTTCCCTGGCATTCGGGGCATGCTCCTGCGGGCGAGTGGTAGGAGAAGCTTTTCGGGGAGAGGTCGGGCAGGGTGAATCCGGTTTCGTTGTTGCGGTAGCGCGTGTAGTAGGTGCGGGTTTCTTCAGCGGCTCCGGGTTCCTGAACGATGGCTCGTACCTCGTCGGGAGAGATGCGGAGGGCGGTCTGCAGGGAGTCTGCCAGCCGCGAGAGGATGCCGGGGCGCACGACGATGCGGTCGATGACGAGTTCGGCATTCGCGGTGTCCGTGCCGGGGGCGATGTCTTCCAGATCGAGGATTTCTCCGCGAAGCCGGATGCGAAGGTAGCCTTGCTTGCGGAAGTCGAGAATGTCGGATTCGAGGTCGCTGCCGAAGCCGGGAGGAAGGGGTGCAAGCAGGGTGAGCCGCGTGCCTTCTGGCAGGGCGTCGAGCTGGCCGGATATTTCGTCCGGGCTGAGTTTGGTAAGCTGTGCGCCTGTATCCGGGTCATGCGGTACGCCGATGGCGGCATAGAGGATGCGGAGGTAGTCGAGGGTTTCCGTGAGTGTGCCGAGGAGGGTGCGGGTGTGTCCGGCAGGGATGTTCTGCTCAAGGCAGAGGGCGGGCGGAAGGCCTGTGATGGAGTCGAAGGCGGGTTTTTCGGGCTGGGCGAGGAGCTGGCGCGCACGCGGGGCGAGGCAGTCGAGAAAGCGGCGGCGCGATTCGGCGAAGAGAGTTTCGAAGGCGAGGGTGGATTTGCCCGATCCGGACGGCCCCATGAGAGCGATGATTTTGCCGGAGGGCAGGTCGAGGTCGAGATGCCGGAGATAGTTCTGGGCGGCTCCGCGGATCTGGATGTCGGGGGTCATGCTGTGGTTTGTTGCGGAGGCAGGAATCTTTGGCCGCGGTGGATGCCTCCTTCGTCGATGACGAGTTCGGCGGCGGCGACGTCCCCCAGCAGCCGGCCTCCCCGCGCGATGGTGACGCGGCCCATGGCCTGAATGGTACCCATGAGGGTGCCCTGGATGAGGGCGTCCTGAACGCGCGCTCCCTTGCGCAGGGTGACGGAGCCGCGCCGCTCGATGTGCAGGGTGTGGGCGGTGATCCATCCGGCTACGGATGTTTCACTGGAGATGCTCATGGTGCCCGTGCAGTGGAAGGAGCCGGAGCCTTTGCCCTGCATGGCGAGCTTATGGCAGCAGATGTTCAGGTGGTTGATGTTGACGTCGGATCGGATGAGGACGTCTCCCTGCGTGCGGATGCGCCTTTTGGAGGAGCCGGGGAAGATGGTGACGTCCCCGAGGTTGATGTAGGCGTGGCAGTAGCAGCATTTGGCGGAGAGCGCCGCCAAGGGGACTTCCGATGAGCGCCTGCATTCGTAGCAGACGACGGCACGCGTGGGGATGTGTGGGGGCCGGGCAGGCCGCTCGCGTATTTTTTCCTTGTCGCGCTGAATCCGCAATTCTTCTTCCGACAGTATGCCGGACAAAGTTTCGGTGATGCGCGGCTTGGGATGGAAGTTCACGGCGGGTGGCAAGGCAGGTTCCTGCCTGAAAAGGGAGATGCCGTCGTATCACGGCTCTCCCTGTCAAGGCTGGATGTGCGGCGCGTCCGGGATCAGCCGAGGAGATCGGCGGCGGGTTTGTCTTCCGCCTTGTGCTTTTTGGTGTCCATGACCGGGGTCGGGATGGACTGGGGCGATCCGACGGTGGAGCGGCCGATGAAGACTGCTCCTGCCTGAATGGCGAGGGAGGAGGCGATGACGTCGCCCACGAGTTCGGCCGTGGAGGAAAGTTCGACGCGGTCGGTGACGGTGACATTGCCCGTGACGCGGCCGTGGATGATGGCGGAGCGTGTTTTGATTTCGGCCTGGATGCTGGCGTTCGTTCCGACTGTCAGTACGCCGTCGGATGTGATTTCGCCTTCCACGGAACCGTCGACGAGGAGGTCGTCCGTGAAGCGGAGGGTGCCGACGACGGAGACGTCGGAGTTCAGCACGTTGCGGACGGAGCCGGCGGGAGCCGGGGTATGGGATACGGGCGTGAAGTTCGAGACGGGGGCGGGATTGCTGAAGAGGGATTCGGGGACGACGGGTTCCGGAGCTGGAGCCGGGGCGGCCCATGCATTGGCGATGTCGTCGTTATCGAAAGGAGCGGGAGCAGGTTCGGCCGGAGTGACTTTTTTGTAGTTTTTGAACATGGTATGCAGTATGGTTGAAAGGTTTGAGCGCTCAAGTACGCAACGCGGTTATCCTATCGTGTAAGCGACGTTTTTTCAATGAGAAAATTCGTCAAGCGGGAAAAAGTTGCCCGCTTGTGGAGCCGCTGCCGGCAGGGTGTTCCATGTTGGTTCCCGACATCAGTTTTACGTCTGTGGCAGCAGTGGTCTTTCATGCTTCCGCAAAAAAACGTGCAGGAGAAGTTTCCTGCACGTTTGCCAAGAGGGAAGGATGTTCGCTTCAGCCTGCGTAGTCCGTTTCGCACTCGACGATCATGCTGATTTCGACAGCGACGTTGAGGGGGAGGGATGCGACGCCGACGGCCGTGCGCGAGTGGGCGGCTTCCGGGCCGAAGAGTTCGACGAGCAGGTCGGAAGCTCCGTTGAGGACTTTCGCGTGGTCGGTGAAGTCGGGCGTGCAGTTGACGAAGCCGTTGACGGCGACAATGCGGGTGAGCAGGTCGAAGCCTCCGAGATGTTTTTCAATGACGGCGAGGCGGTTCAGAAGCGCATAGCGTGCCGCCTGCTGGGCTGTGGCGAGGTCGATGTCCTGACCTACCTTGCCGTAGATGCCCTGGTCGCCATTGACGGAGATGCCGCCGGAGAGGTAGAGCAGGCCGTTGGCCTGGACGCATTGGACGTAGGAGCCGACGGGTTCGGGTGCCGGATGTATGGACAGGCCGAGTTCGATGAGTCGATCGTTGTTGAAAATCATGGTTGTTGATCTTGGTTGAATGGAATAGCTGGCCGTGATTCGGCCTTCCTGCACTTTAGCGGAGCAGCTTGGCGGACGCAAGGAAGTAAATCGTCAGTGACCGTTTTTTCCCGTATTTTGTTGGGTGCGCTCCTGTGCTTCCCATGCTTGCAGTGCCGTGCGCAAGGCTTCGTCATCTCCGTTGGAGGCCCGGGAATACTGGAGCCATGCGCGGCTTCCTTCGTCGCGGAGTCCGATGATGGTCCGGTGTTTCTGCAGGTTGATATTCAGTTCGGGCGTTCGGATGGTGACATCGGGTGCATAGGTCACGTAATCCGGAATGCCGGGGTTGCTTGAGGTGTTCTTCCACCATGTCCGGAGGCTTTGCTGCACGTCTTCGCGCCCGGCGGAAGGCAGATCGTTCGGTTTGCCGGCGCGGTAAACGGTGATGGAGGCGTCCGCAAAGTCGGGGTTCTGCGGCATGTCCGGAGAGCATCCTGCGAGGAACAGGACGGCGGCGGTTGCCGGAAGGATGGAAAAGGGATGTCGCATGCCTGATTGATAACAAAAACGGCTCTCTTTGTCAAAGGGGAAACAGGCGGCGCGGTGCGTCATTTCTGCGTCTTATTTGCCCCGGAAACGAAGCTCTGGCTTGACGATGGCTTCGCCGCAGTGTAGATTCAAGGCGAAAAGAGGGCATTCCGATCTGCGAATGCTGGGGAACAGAAATATACCAAGTCTTATTATGGACAAGCCAAAGAGTCTTTTGAATGATGTAAGCTCCTTTCTGCTGAAGCGCGGAGAAGAGTTCGAATGGATCACGATGCCGGGCGATCCCGGAGACAGGATCGGTCTTGCCTACGTGCAGTTCGATACGTCTCTTCCGTGCAGCTTCATGTTCACGGAGGTGCAGAAGCCCCTGACGCTGGTTCTCGACGTGCTTTTCGCTTCCCGCATTGCGTCGCAGGATTACGCCGAAGTGGGTCTGCTGCTGCAGTCGCTGAACGCCAATCAGCCGCACGGTTCATTCATGCTCGACATGGAAGCCGGGTATGTCTATTTCCGCCAGACGCTCGTCGTCGAAGGCCTTGAACTGAGCGGCGAACAAGTCGCCAATGCCGTTCGCAACATGGAAGCGACCGGTGTCGATATGGCCAACAAGTACGCCGAGATCATTTCCCGCGAATTCTCCGCCTGACCGTGCGGAACCCTTTTACCAACATACAACCATATTATGTGCAGCAAACCATTGGAAGGAAAGGTCGGCATCGTCGTCGGCGTCGCCAACAAGCGCAGCATTGCGTTTTCGATTGCCAAGGCATGGCATGATGCCGGAGCCAAGCTGATTTTCAACTATCAGGGCGAACGCCTGAAGGACGGTGTCGTCAAGCTGGTGAGGGAATCTTTCGGGGAAGATACCCCGGTGTTCGACCTTGATGTGTCCTGCGATAAAGCCATCGACGAGTTCTTCCGCAATGTGGCCTCCTGCACGGATCGTGTGGATATGCTGCTGCATGCCGTGGCATTCGCTCCCGGCAAGGATGAAGCCGGCAATCCGATCGAAGGCCCGCTTGGCGGACGTTTCGTGAAGACTCCCCGCGATGCGTTCAAGACTTCGCTCGATATTTCCGCCTATTCTCTGATTGCCCTGTCGCGTGGCGTCGAGCCTCTGATGAAGGATGGCGGCAGCATTATCGCCATGAGCTATCTCGGTGCCGAAAAGGTGGTGCCGAACTACAATCTGATGGGCGTCTCCAAGGCAGCCCTCGAAGCGACGACTCGCTATCTTGCCTACGATATGGGGCGTGCCTCCAATATCCGTGTGAATTGCATCTCCGCCGGTCCCGTGCAGACGCTTGCCGCCCGCGGCGTTTCCGGTTTCGGGGAAATGATCAAGGTGTATGCGGACCGCGCCCCTCTGGGCCGTTCCTGCTCCGGCGAAGAGCTGGGCGCTACTGCCGTGTTCCTCGCATCGGAAGGTTCCGCCAGCATCACGGGCCAGGTCCTCTATGTGGACGGCGGCTACGAAATCATGGGCATGTAAGGATTGTCCATCCTGAATTTGACACAAGGCGCATCCTGACCGGGTGCGCCTTGTTTTCGTTTGGCGAAAGGATGGGTGCAGCATGAACCGATCATTTATATAACGGATGGACAATCTGTGCTTTGCGCGTGTTTCGAATGCTGTGGAGATGGCCTTTTTAGCTTGATGAATTCGTTTCTCATGGTATCATGGCGCCGATGACTAAGTTTACTTCCATCATGGCGCTAGGGATGGTCTTGTTTTGCGGGCAGGCTCCGGCTGCTGAAACGATTCCTTCGGAGAAGCTTTATCCGTGCGACGGTGACAATTACATGAGGTTTGCCGTCGATGCGCCGCCTTTGATGCCGATGCCGCAGAAAGTCGACTGGAAGGGTAAAGCCCTTGCTTTCAAGGAAGCCTCCGTTTCTCTTGCCGCTACGGGAAAGCAGGCGGACTCCGAGCAGATGAAATTGATCGTCAAAGAACTCGGGGAGTATCTGAAGAGCCACCATATCGCCGATGGTACAGGAAAAGAAGCTCTTGCCATTGACTTTTCCATAGCGGACAAGGATTTGCCGGGTGTGCCTGCCGACAGGCAGGATGAAGCCTATCTGCTTTCCATTGCCGACGGCAAGGTGACGGTGACGGCTCGCAGCACGAAGGGGCTTTACTACGGTTACCAGACGCTGAAGCAGCTGATCGTACGCCGGAACGGCGTGACGACGGTGCCCGTGTGCTCCATCACGGACTATCCCGATTATGCCATCCGCGGCTTTATGAACGATGTGGGCCGCAATTATTTGCCCATCGACCTGATTCACAAGGAAATCGATGCCATGGCCCGCGCCAAGATGAATGTGTACCATTTCCATTTTACAGAAGGTGAAGGCTGGCGGCTGGAGAGCAAAATTTTCCCGCAGTTGAACGATGCCAAACATTTTACGCGCTTTCCGGGCAAATATTATACCCAGCAGGAATTCAAGGATCTGGTGGAATACTGCCGCCTGCGCAATATTACGGTTGTTCCGGAAATGGACATGCCGGGACATTCCGCCGCGTTCCGTCGCGCCATGGGTATTACCAAAATGGAAGATCCCCGTGCAACGGAAGCTCTCGAGAAGTTGATTGCCGAGCTGGCTTCGCTCGTTCCGGCAGACAAGATGCCGTATATTCATATCGGCACGGATGAAGCCCGAGGGCCGGAAGTGGTCAGCAAGGCTACGGTGACCCGGTATTTTGCCGCCGTGGAGAAGGCTGGGCGCAAGGCGATCCGCTGGCAGCCCGGCATTCATCCGGACGCTCAATACAAACCGGTCGAGCAGCTTTGGATGGGCAGGCAGGCCCGCCATGCGTGGCCGTCGTCAGGTGCCGAATATATCGACAGCCAGGAGAATTACACGAACCATCTGGATCCCTTCGAGGCGGCAATGACTTATTTCTTCCGTCGCCCGTGCCCGTATCAGGGTGCCAAGGGGCTTGGCGGTTTTGTATGCAGTTTCCCGGACTTGCCGATGACGGATTCGGCCCACCATTTGACGCAGAATCCGAATCTCGTGAGTATCGCAGCAGGTGGGGAAGGCTTGTGGAACGGAGTTCTGAAATTCACCGAGCCGCGCCGAACCACGGGCAAGGTGGCGCCGATGGCAGACGAGTATTTCTCGTATTTCAGCAACCTTCCTTTGCAGGGGGATCCGGCTCTGGAGAAGTTCGCCCGGTTCGAAGACCGCCTTGTGGCGTTGCGCGACCGTTTCTCCTGGAAGGAGCCGTTCAATTATGTGCGCCAGTCCAATATTCCGTGGAAGATTGTCGGCCCGTTCCCGCATGGCGGCAAGACGGATACTTCGTTCAGCCCCGAGGAGATGCTGAAGACGGGTAAGGTGGAAACGGCCTACACGGCTCCCGACGGTGGGAAGTTCAGTGTCCATAAGGAAATCTATACGGGCGCGACGATTATTTTCAAGCACTATTGCGATTTCCCGACTTTGTTCAACAAGGGCAAGATGGGCGCGCATCCCGGCGTCAATACGACCTATTATGCGACAACGTATATTTACTCGCCCAAGGAGCAGGATGTGCCTTTCTGGATTAGTGGGCAGACATGGCCTACATCCGATTGGCGCAACGGTCCCGTCAGCGTGCCGGGCAAGTGGTTCCATGCCGACACGAAGTTCTGGGTCAACGGGAAGGAAATCGCACCTCCCGTCTGGAAGACTCCCAATCAGGGAGTTTCCCATGTGGATCACAATTACCAGTACCGCGAACCGACGATGATCCGTCTGAACAAGGGCTGGAACCATGTGCTGGTGAAAGCTCCGAACAATAAATCCGCCCGGCGGTGGATGTTCACATTCGTCCCGGTTCAGCCTGTCGAAGGTGCGGACTATATGAATGTGAGGGAGTACCTCGGACTGAAATTCTCGGTGAATCCTCAATAAAAATCATTCCATGAACAAAGGGCTGCCTTCATGCAAAGGCAGCCCTTTTTTTGTCGCAGAGGAGAACTGGCCGCCGTCGTTCGGGCACAACGAGCCAGTGCAGGGCAAGGTTATTGGCGCGTAACAGGAAGGGATAAAAGCAGGGGGGGGGGGAATGCGGCCTTGAACCTGTTGATTTATGCCCGGCTGCAAGCTGGCGGGAGGCCTTATGCGAGAATACATCCGGATTGCATTGACAATGTTTATATCACGATACGCAAAAGCCGGAGGGGGCATTTCCCCTCCGGCTCTGCCGTTGCGTGGTTGCGGTCGGTTGGTTTGCGCCGTTCCTTTAGAAGTTGTAGCGGTAGCCGATTCCTCCGCTTACTTCCGTGCTCCGGCTGCGCGCATCAAGGTTGATTTCCATGAAGATGCTGCTTTGCAGTTCGACCGGTATCGTGAGTCCGAGGCCTACTTCCACTCCCGTGCTTCCGGGTTTGATTCCTTCTACCGTGCGTTTGTACCCTTTCGCGTCCGCAAAGGCTACGTCCGCTTCTACCTGCCGGTCTCCCACGTCCTGCAGGAGCATGGCCCGCGCTTCGAGGGTGGCCGTCCGGTTGAAGAGGTTTTGCCCGACGGAGGCGATGTAGCGGCCGCCCACTCCTACCG
>NZ_LIGX01000040.1 GCF_001683795.1 Neoakkermansia glycaniphila | reverse complement strand
CAGCGTCAGATGTGTATAAGAGACAGGGGCGGGGATGCCGAGTTGCCGTTCGATGATGGCGCGCAGGGTGCGGAGGTGCTGCCGGAGGTGTTCGAGGCCCGGGAGGCGGTCGACGATGTATTTGCTCCACATGAGAGTGATGGGGGGAAGGGCCGTGGAGAAGATGAGGGGGCGCATTTTGTTGACGAGGTATTGCCGGGTCAATGGGTCGGTGATGGCGAAGGCTCCTGCGGAGGAGACGGCTTTGCCGAAGGTGGCGACGAGGATGTCGCATGCGCCGAGGAGGCCGAGTTCGGCGGCGAGTCCGGCTCCGGAAGGGCCGATTGCGCCGAAGGCGTGGGCTTCGTCGATGTAGAGTTTGAAGCCGTATTTGTTTTTGAGGTCGGCGAGTTGCCGGAGCGGCGCGATGTCGCCGTCCATGCTGAAGACGGATTCGGTGACGACCCATACGGTGCGGTTTTCTGCACCTCGAAGGAGTGTTTCGAGGTGGTCCATGTCGTTGTGGCGGTATCGTTTCCATTCGGCTTCGCCGAGGCGGAGGCCTTCGATGACGGAGGCATGGACGAGTTTGTCCGCCAGGATGAGGTCGCCTTTGCGGGCGAGGGCGGGGAGGAGGCCGGAGTTGACGAGGAAGCCGGAGCTGAGGACGAGGGCGTTGCGGCCGCCGTAGAGGGTGGAGAGGGAGGTTTCGAGTTCTTCGTAGTGGCGGCTGTTGCCTGTCATGAGGCGTGAGGCCGGGTTGCTGAAGAGGTATTCGCGGGTCCAGTCGATGCTGGAGAGGGTGTCGCGGGCGAAGTCGGCCTGCAGCGATGTTTCGGAGAGGCCGAGGTAGTCGTTGGAGGAGAGGTTGAGGTATTTTCTGCCTTGGTAGAGGAGGTGTTTGCCGGCAGGTTCGACGGTTTTAAGCGTTCGCAGGTTGCCGGAGGCTTCGAGGGCATCCAGTTCCTGCTGCATCCAGTTGTCTCCGGTCATGTCAATGTGCGGAGTATTCGGCCCATGAGCTGCTGGTTTCCCAGACGCGGACTCGTTCGAGCCGGACGCTGGGGCGTACCGGGTAGGCGTATTTGCCTTCGATGGCATCCGCAAGGGCGGAGCTTGCCTGGATGAAGACGGTGCGAGCCATGACTTCGCTGGTGGGGTCTTTGCTGGTGAAGGGGATGACGCGGTCTCCGTAGGCTGTGCGGAAGGTTTCGTAGTTCGGGTCGTCCGTGTTCATGCAGAGGGCATGGTCGAACCGGGTGAGGAAGTCTCCCAGCATTTCCTTGATGGCTTTGAAGTCCATGACCATGTCGTTGGCGTCGAGCTCTTCGGCGGCGAAGACCATTTCGACGCTGCGGGTGTGGCCGTGCGGGAATTGGCAGTTGCCCGGATGTTTGGAGAGCAGGTGGCCGCTTTCCAGTTCGATGCGTTTGCAGATGCGGTACATGGCGGCAGAGTTCAGGCGACGGGGGTGACGCCTTTTTTGAGGATGATGTTGCCGTATTTGGCGGTTTCTCCGGTGATGACGACGGCGTAGGCCTGTTTGGCGCGTTCGTAGAAGGCATAGCGTTCAATGCGTTCGACGGTGCCTTGATAACCGAGAGCTTTGCGGTATTTGGCTTCGACGGAGGGGTCGAGCGAGTCGCCGGGAACTGCTTCCATCATGATGACGGGGGTGGCGTAGGCATCGAGTTCGAAGAGGGGGATGAGGCCGGCAAGGAGGGTGTCGGCGCCGAGGCCGTCGGCCCGGAGGACGTTGGCATTGAATGTGTGGCCGGGGAAGTGGGCATCGGAGAAGACGATTTCGTCGCCATGGCCCATTTCGGCGAGGGTTTTCAGGAGTTCGGGGCTGATGACGGGGGAGATTCCTTTCAACATAACGAAGGAATTATGCCTCATTATCATGGAAGAGTCAAGCGAGATGCCCGGGTTTACGGCCACAGGCGCGTGTATGGAAAAAGCCGGTTCTCCGCAGGGGGAGAGCCGGCTTTGAAGCGGTGAGGACGGGTGTTTTTATTCTTCGTTGTCCGAGCTGTCGTTGCCTTCGTCGTATTCTTCCGAATCCGCGTCGAAGCCTTCGTCGAGGTGAGCCTTGAATTTTTTGACTCGCTGTGCGGCGGGCAAGGGAGAAAGTGCCATGGTGAGGGTGTTGCCGCCGAGGCGCGGAGGCTGATCCACCTGAGCCATGGTTTTCATGTCTTCAATGACTTTGTTGAGTACTTCGAAGCCGAGTTCATGGTGGGCGTTTTCACGCCCGCGGAAGCGGAGCTGGAAGCGCACCTTGTGCCCATGGTCGAGGAAGCTTTCCGTACGAGCCATTTTGACGTTGTAGTCGTTGACATCCGTGCCGATGCGGAGTTTGACCTCTTTCATCTTCACGATTTTGGCCTTGTTGTTTTTCTGCAGTTTGGCCTGCAGGTATTTGTACTTGCCGTAGTCGATGATGCGGCAGACGGGCGGGTCGGCGGAGGCCGCCACTTCCACGAGGTCGAGGCCGATGGCCTTGGCGCGTTCGAGCGCATCGCGGGTGTTCATGACGCCGAGCTGTTCGCCCTTGGCGGTGACAACGCGGACGCGCGGCGCGCGGATGCGGTCGTTGACGCGGGTCTGGTCGCCGCGCTGGTTGTTGCGTCGGCGGTCTTGGGAGTTATTGTTGCTTGTTGGTTTAGGCACGTTGTGTCTGGTTGGTATGAATACTTACTATTTTTGTACGGGCTGGAAGGCTGGCCTGATGAGGCGTGCGGCAAGTTCGTCTTTCAATGCGGCGAGGAAGTCGGCGCCGGAATGGGTGCCGAGGTCGCCGAGGTCGCGGTGGCGCACGGAGACTTTTCCTTCTTCGGCTTCACGCTGGCCGATGACGAGCATGTACGGCACTTTGTCGAGCTGGGCGTTGCGGATTTTCGCACCGATTTTGTCGGGTGTGGCGTCGAGGGTGATGCGGATGCCCTGTGCGGCGAAGGTGCGGCGCAGTTCTTCGGCTGCTTCGGCGACTTTTTCCGAGATGGGGAGGATGCGCACCTGTTCGGGCGCGAGCCATGTGGGGAATTTGCCTTCGAAGTGTTCGATGAGGAGGCCGGTGAAGCGTTCCATGGAGCCGAAGGGGGCGCGGTGTACCATGACGGGGCGGTGCGGTTTGTTGTCCGCTCCGGTGTAATGGAGGTTGAAGCGTTCGGGGAGGTTGTAGTCTACCTGTACGGTGCCGAGCTGCCATTCGCGGCCGATGCAGTCGCGGACGATGAAGTCGATTTTCGGGCCGTAGAAGGCGGCTTCTCCGGGTTCTTCGGTCCATTCGGCTCCGAGTTCCACCACTTCCTTGCGGAGGGCTGCTTCGGCGAGGTCCCAGTTTTCGGGTGAGCCGACGTATTTGGAGCTGTCTGGGTCGCGCAGGGAGAGCCGGACGCGGTAGTCGTTCATCTGCAGGGTCCCGAGGATTGTTTTGACGATGCCGAGGCACTGGCGCACTTCCTGCCCGATTTGTTCGGGGGTGCAGAAGATGTGGGCGTCGTCCTGCGTGAAGCCGCGGACGCGGGTCATGCCGCCGAGTTCACCGCTTTGTTCCCAGCGGTATACGGTGCCGAATTCGGCAAGGCGCACGGGGAGGTCGCGGTAGGAGTGGGCGTCGCTCGCGTAGATTTTGATGTGGTGCGGGCAGTTCATCGGTTTGAGCATGTAGCCCTCGATGGTGCCCGTGGTGAGGCCGTTGAAGAGTTCGGCACAGGAGGCTTCCTCCTTGCAGAGTCTTTCGATGGTTTCGCGTTCGGCGATGGGCGGGAACTGGCTTTCGCAGTAGTACGGGAAGTGGCCGGAGGTGCGGTAGAGGTCGAGCTTGCCGATGTGCGGGGTGTAGACCTGCGAGTAGCCGAGCCTGTCGAGTTCTTCGGTGATGAAGTCCTGCAGGGAGCGGCGGACGAGGGCGCCTTTCGGCTTCCAGAGGATGAGGCCCTGGCCGACGGCTTCGTCGATGGTAAAGAGTCCCATTTCACGGCCGATGCGGCGATGGTCGCGTTTGCGCGCTTCTTCGATGCGGGCAAGGTGTTCTTCAAGCTGGGTTTTGTTCGGGAAGCAGGTGCCGTAGACGCGCTGGAGCATGGGCCGCGTTTTGTCCCCCTGATAGAAGGCGCTGGCCACGCTCATGATTTTGAAGGCTTTGCAGTTGCCCGTGCGTCCGACGTGGGGGCCGGCGCAAAGGTCGGTGAAGTCGCCGTTGGCATAGACGGTGATTTCTTCGTCGTCGGGGATGCGCTCGAGCAGGTCTATTTTGAATTGGGAAGGAACGCTGCGGGGGCCGTTTGCGCCAAGGGCACCGCTTGCCGCCATGGCAAGCGCTTCGGCGCGAGTGACGGTGCGACGCTCGAATGTCTGGTTCTCTTTCACGATTTTCTTCATTTCGGCTTCGATTGTTTCGAAGTCTTCGGTGGAGATTTTGTGGTCGAGGTCCACGTCATAATAGAACCCGTTTTCGACGGCGGGTCCGCCTGCAAGCTGGGCATTGGGCCAGAGCCGGCAGATGGCGGTCGCCAGAATATGGGCGCAGGAATGGCGCAGACGTTCCAGATCGGAAGCCTGATTCCGTTCTTCGAGGGTCTTGCGTTCTTTGTGTTCAGACATAGATATGCGCTAGAGTGTAATGGATACCCTTATTCTTTCAAGGATAAACAGCTCTCATGGCAAAGAAAAGGTTATATTTTGCGGAGTGTGCGGATGATGAGGCTGACGATGCCGATGAGGATGATGAGGGGAAGGAGGACGATGATGAGGATGGCCAGCAGGAGCTTCGTCTTCCATGTGAGGGAACCGAGCATGGCCATGGCGGCCGCTTTCCGGGAGGAGGGATCGGCAGCGGCGGGGTCTTCCGGGTCGTCGAAGGAGACGTCTTCCAGTTTGCGCCATGTGGTGCTTTGTTCGCTGCGGATCCATGCATCCGTTCCGATGGTGCCTTCGTAGAGGAGTTGCTGGATTTCCCGGGCGGTGAAGGGGCCTTCTTTGGTGCCGTCCTGATCGTAATAGTATTTTTTCTTCATTCGTGCGTGGTGTATCGATGATGCGCTGTGGCATCAGAAGGTGCGGGAGAGGTGCAGGATGCCCGTGAGCAGGATTCCGCTCAGATAGATTCCTCCGGCTACCAGTATCATGAAGAGTAGAGCCGAGCATGCGATTCTTGCTGCACCCAACAGCAGGGAGAATGCCCCTCCCGCGAGGCGGCGGCGGGGCGACTCGTTCGCAGGATGGCTTAACGGATGATCGAACATGGTGAGGCGGAGGTGTGTGACGAAGTGGGGCAGCGTGAGGAGGTTATCCGGCGCGGCGTCCTGCCCGGCTGATGAGGCATTGGAGGATGGCGGCCGACCAGTAGAAGAAGACGGCTGTGGAGAAGTAGGTGAGTACGGTGAGGCATGTGGACAGTGCCTGCGGCGACGATCCGCTTCGCGCGACCAGTGTCCATATTCCGGCCATGACCCATGATGCCGTGATGAGGCGGCAGAGTATGTATGCCGTGCGGGAGGGGCCTGAGGTAGACGATTCGGCGAAGATTGCCAGCCATTTGAGGATGGAGGCCATCCAGTGGAAGAATACAGCCGTGGAAAGGAGGATCAAGACGGAAAGGCAGATGGCTATGGTGTGTACAGACGATCCGGGTTGTACGAACGGCATCCAGAATCCGAAGATGATCCACAATGCGGAGAGGAGGTGGAAGGGGATGTACGCCGGCTGTGCGGAGTGGGCATGCGACGATTTGATGCAAGCGACGAACCATTTGAGGATGGCGGCCAGACAGTAGCAGCCTGCGCCTGCGGAAAGAAACACAAGGATGGTACCAAATGTGCTGCGCGTCTGGGGATCCGTTTCACTGCCGCCGAAGAGCGACCACAGTCCGAACAGTACCCATGCCGCAGCGATGAGGCAGAGGAGCGGAATGGCTGGGTTGTCCGGGAATTCAAATGATGGTTTGAGCGATGGCTTGACGAAGATGACGATCCGGTGGTAGGGCACCCATGTATTGCAGGTTTCCTGCCGGATCGGCGTTTCGTCCTGAATGATTTGCTGGGTTCGCAATTGCTGGATTTCCGGCCATGTGTACGGGCCTTCGGCCTGGCCGTCGTCTTTTTGGTAGTAGAATAGTTGTTGCACGGTGGGAGGTGTCGAGGGTGGGTTATGGGGAAAGTTTTTTGTCGATGATGCCAACTTTCTGATGCCGGGCTTCCGGTTGCGGCCATGCGGCAGGCTCCCCGAGGGGAGCCTGCGATCAGCGTTTGTCGTCGAATTGTCCGGCCATGGGCAGTTGGGGGATGCCGGGTTATGCGTGGATGGCGTGGCCGTCCGCAGCAAGGGTGGCTTCGTGGATGGCTTCGGAGAGGGTGGGGTGGGCGAAGATGGTGGAGTGGATGTCTTCGTCCGTGAGTTCGGCGGTGAGGCCGAGGTCGAGCGTGGCGATGAGTTCCGTGGCGTTGTCGCCGACGATGTGTGCGCCGAGGAGTTCTCCGTGTTCCTTGCCGAAGAGGAGTTTGACGAAGCCTTCCGTTTCTCCGGAGGCTACGGCTTTGCCGAGGGCCTGGAAGGGGAATTTGCCGGCTTTGTATTCGATTCCCGCTTCCTTGAGGGCGCGTTCCGTTTTGCCGACGGAGGCGACCTGCGGGTGGCAGTAGGTGCAGCTCGGGAAGTTGACGACCTGTTTGGGCTGGTAGGCGGGATCGAACATGCCCTGGACGGCCTGGACGGCTTCGAAGGATGCGGTGTGGGCAAGAAGGACGCCGCCGATGCAGTCGCCCGTGGCATAGACGCCGGGGATGCTGGTGGCGTAGCGCGAGTCCACCTTGATGAAGCCGCGGTCGGTGAGTTCGAGGCCGGGTGCCTGCGGGACGACGGGCTGGACGCCGACGGCGACGAGGCAGACATCCGCCGTGATTTCTTCCGTTTTGCCCGTTTTGGTGGTGACGGTGGCGGTGACGGAGTTGTCCGTGGTGGAGAGGCTTTCGACTTTGGCTCCGACGAGGCATTTGATGCCCTGTTTTTTGAAGGCGCGTTCGAGGGCCTGGCAGGAGTCGTCGTCTTCGTTCGGGAGGATGCGGGGCAGGGCTTCGATGAGGGTGACTTCCGTGCCGAAGGTGTGGTAGAGGTTCGAGAATTCGGAACCGATGGCTCCGGAACCGATGACGATCATGCTTTTCGGCAGTTCGGGCAGGACGAGGGCTTCCCGGGAGCCGATGACGGTTTTGCCGTTGATGGGGAAGGCGGGTACGTTGCGCGTGACGGCGCCCGTGCAGATCATGATGTTTGTGCCTTCGAGCGTGGTGACGGTACCGTCCGCCGCCGTGACCTGGACTTTGCCGGGAGCGGTGATGGCGGCTTCGCCTTCGACGGAGTCGATTTTGTTCTTTTTGAAGAGGAAGCCGACGCCGCCCGCGAGGCGGTCGCTGATTTTGCGGGAGCGGCCGATGACTTCGCTCCAGTCGACGGAGAAGCCATCGACTTTCATGCCGAATTCAGCTGCTTTTTTCGCCAGCGTTTCATAGACTTCGGCGTTTTTGAGGAGGGCTTTGGTCGGGATGCAGCCCCAGTTCAGGCAGGTGCCGCCGACGCGTTCCTTTTCGACGCAGACGACGCTTTTTCCAAGCTGGGCGGCTTTGATGGCGCCCACATATCCAGCGGGACCGCCGCCGATGACAATCAAATCGTATGGCATAAGATGAGTATATGGATGAAGGGATGGATTGCAATGCAAATTTGCCGGGGCATCAGTCAGCCGTATCCTGGACGACGTGCTGCCGAACCCAGCCGATTTTGTCGCATCCGAATTCGACGACGTCGCCGGGCTGGAGGTACTGGGGCGGGGTCATGCCGTGGCCGACTCCGCTGGGCGTGCCGGTGGAGATAACGTCGCCGGGGTTCAGGGTCATGAATTGCGAGACGTAGGCGACGAGTTTCGCCACTGGCCAGATGAGGGATGCTGTGGTGTCCTGCTGGCGGATTTCGCCGTTGACTTTGAGGGTGAGGACGAGGTTGTCCGGGGCGTGGATTTCGTCTTTGGTGACGAGGACGGGGCCGAAGGGAGCGAAGCTTTCGTAGCTTTTGCCCTTGGTCCACTGGCCGCCTCGTTCGAGTTGGAAGGCGCGTTCGGAGTAGTCGCACATGAGGGTGTAGCCGACGATGGCGCGGGCGGCTTCCTCTTCGGTGGCGTTCTTGAGGGTGTCGCCGAGGATGACGGCGAGTTCGACTTCATAATCCAGCTTGGTGCTGCCGACGGGGCGCAATACTTCTTCGAGGTCTGAGCTGATGGCGGAGACTGCTTTGAGGAAGATGGAGGGTTCGGTGGGGGCGTCGCCGCTGAACTCCATGGCATGGGCGGCATAGCTTTTTCCGAGGCAGGCGATGGTGCCGGGGAGGACGTGGAGGGCGGAGGAGACGACGAGACCGTCCATATCGACGGGGACTCCTTTCGGTGCGCCCTGCGAGATCCATGTTTCGATTTCCTTGCGCATTTTTTTCGAGGCTGCGCCGGGAAGCATGCAGGTCCAGAGTTGTTCTTCCTGATCGGTGACGTCGATGAAGCAGTTTCTTTTCGGTACCCACAGGCCGATGACGCTTTCGCCTTCTTCGTCGGAATAGTATTGCAAACGCATGCACGCAGTGTATGCCCTGCATGTGAAAAAAGTCAAGAATGAAGCGGTTCCTCCAACTTTTCGGAAAGATTCGGATTTTGAATCCGTTATCATGTATCAAACAAGCAACTATCTCGAATTGAATGAATAAGAAATATTATATTTTTGGTTCAAAATCGTTTTCCTATAAATATGGAAGATCAAAGGAACCGCTTTTTTCTTCACAATATAATAAAAACGAACATTTTTTCGGTTTTGATGATTGACAGCAGATTCAAAATCCGGTATTATATAGTCGTACGGCCTATATTTCTTATGAAAAAAATTATTTCACTCGTTGCAGTTGCGTGTTCATTGACAATGGCACAAGGTGCCGCTTTGTTCGATATGGGCGCGAATGATACGTCCGGATGGACACAGGTTAACAATAATTGGAATACCTACAACGGCGCAGATGGAATCAGCATGGTTCTGGCAGGCGGAGGCAATCTTTTTGCTCAGAGCCAGACGACCAATGTGAAATGGGAGTCCGGAAAGTTCCATGGTTTTTCCGGTACGGTGCTGCAGGAGATGAGCTACAGGCTCGGATTGAGCGCTCCCATATCCCAGACCGTATGGGGCGATGGTCTCAAGAATGGCGGGCAAACGAATAATACGATGAAATTCAATGGTCTTACGAGCGGTGAGCGCTATTGCTTCTACATCGTAATCGGCCTGGGTGGCAATACCTATACCAATGGGGTTCAATTGGCCAATACCTATACGGATGCTCAATCCTCCCTTTCACGCTATACGGCGACGACTGCCGGTACGGCTGCCGGATCGGAAGTCGGTTATACGGATATGAATGTCAATTCCAATTATGTGTGCGCCAGCGATCAGGTAGCCGTGTTGAAATACGAGAATATCATTGCGGATGGCTCCGGCAGCGTGACGTTTACCTTGAATGGCGGAAGCCGTTCGGGCGTGAATGCCGTGGCTGTGGCCAGGATGAGCGAGCTCGTTCCCGAGCCTTCTACAGCCATGCTTGGACTTTTCGGCATGGGCCTGTTTGCTTTTCGCCGCCGGAAGTGAATTTTGAAATGATTGAAGAATGATTCTCTGCCGTATGTAGCGGCAGAGGATTTTTTATGGGAAAAGAGTCAGGTTTCCTGCAGCAGGGCGGATAAAAGCACCGTGGTTTTACGGGCGGGAAGGACGCTGAGTTCCATCTGGTTCATGGTGTAGGCGAAGCTGAGGCCGGAGGAGGGCCGGGCGAAGGCGTGGGAGCCTCCGGCTCCGGCGTGGCCGAAGCCCGTGCCTCCGAAGAGGCGGCGCAGGGGCAGGCCTGTGGCCGGGTCGGCCGGGTCGGCCGGGTCGAGCATGGCTCCGCAGGAGAAGGCGGTGGGGGTGAGGAGGGTGAGGTCGTCGCCCTGCGTGCGGATGGTGGCAAGGTCGTGCAGAACTGAGGGAGGGAAGAGGTGTGGTGCGTCGTGCCCCAGCAGGATTTGGTAGAAGCGGGCGAGGCCGGCTGCCGTGGCGATGCCGCCGCTGGCCGGGGAAGCGGATGTCCATGCCGCCGGGGTGTTCATGGCTCGGACGGAATCGATGCCGGACAGGCTGTGGAAGGCTCGATAGATGGGGGTGCCGCTGGCGAGGTATTGGCGGTAGAATGGGGTGTCGAGGTCGAGTCCGGCGGCTTTGCCGGGGTAGAGGGTGCCGACGCGGGGGTGTTCGCTTTCGGGCAAGCCGATGTAGAGGTCGAGGCCGAGTGGGCGGCGGATGTTTTCTTCCCACCACGGCCCGATGCGGGTTCCGGTGAGGGAGCGCATGAGTCCGTCGAGGATGGGGCCGAAGGTGTGCGGGTGGTAGCCGTGTGCCGGGGGGCGCCATGCCGGGCGGGTGTGTTCGATGGCGTCGATGCAGTCGTCGAGGTCGAAGATGTTCGCCTGCCGGGATAAGGCGGCGAGTCCGGCCTGATGGGAGAGTATTTGCGCGATGGTGAGCTGCGGTGCCGGGAAGCGGGGCCAGAGTTCGCCTGCCGGCAGGTCGGCGGTGAGTCCGCGGCGGTGCAGGGCGAGCAGGAGGGTGGCCGCCGAGGCGCATTTGGTGGCGGAGTAGATGGGGATGAGGGTGGAGGCGGTCCAAGGGGCTGCCGTTTTTTTGTCGGCGAGTCCGCCGTGGAGTTCCAGAAGGAGCTTGCCGTGTTGCCAGACGGAGACGGAGGCGCCGATTTCGCCGTGTTCGCGGAAGTTGCGGTCGAATGCGGCGCCGAGTCTTGCTTGGAGGTGGTTATCCATGGAGTGAGACGGCGGTGACGATGGCGGCGCTGCCGACGACGCGGAAGGTGATTTCGCAGGGAGAGAGGATGAGGTGGTAGAGGCGGTCCGGGTCGTTCTGGTAGGCTGGGCGAGGGTCCTGCGCGAGGGTTTCGATGAGGGTTTGCCGCCATGCCGGGGTGCAGGCGGGCGGGAGTTCGAGGCCGGGAGCGAAGGCGGTTTCCAGTGGCTGCCATTGTTCGCTGTCGGTGAAGCCCCCGGTGGCTTCGGGGATGGAGTCGGCGTAGGGGATGTAGGGTTTGATGTCGTAGATGGGGGTGCCGTCCACGAGGTCGGCTCCTCTGATGAGGAGGATGGGGCCTTCCGGAGTATCGCGGTCGATGCCCTCAAGGACGACGGCGGAGAGTCCGATGGGATTCGGGCGGAAGGGGGAGCGGGTGGCGAAGACGCCGAGCCGGGTGTTGCCCCCGAGCCGGGGAGGACGGACGGTGGGGTTCCACGGGTGCCCGGCGTTGCGGCTGAATTCCCAGATGAGCCAGAGGTGGGTGAAGGCGTCGAGTCCTCGGATGCAGTCTTCGTGGCGGTAGGGAGGTTCGAAGACGAGGCGCGCCTGTGCGGAGGGGACGAGGCGGCTTTGGCGGGGTACTCCGAATTTTTCGGGGTAGGCGGTGCGGAGGTGGGCGATGGGGGTCATGCGTCGATGCCGAAGAAGTCTTTGAGGACTTGCCGATAGACGTCTTTTTTGAATTCGGGAAGCCAGTTCATGTCGAATTCTTCCGGGTAGATCCATTTGTAGTCGCGGAATTCGCGACCGTCGATGACGGGTGCAGGCGCAGGCTGCTGCAATTGGCACATGAAGTAGGTTTGTTCCTGTCCGATGTAGGAGATGCCGCGTTTTTTATGGATGCGGCCTTTGGCTTCTTCGGGGTAGCGGTAGCGGTAGCCGCTGCGCGAGAAGACGATTTCATAGACGGACGGCGGATAGCCGATTTCCTCCATGCTTTCTCGGACGGCGGCTTCTTCGGCGGTTTCTCCCGAGTCGATTCCTCCCTGCGGGAATTGCCATGCACCCGCAGGTTTGCTGCGTTCGCAGACGAGGATACGGCCGTCGCTGCGCCGGAAGATCATGGCGGCATTGGGGCGGTACGGTTCTGCTTGCATACAGATATTCTGGCATATTCCTCAAGGAAGGTCAAGCCGCCTGTCGGATATGGGATGATTCATTTTCTCCTTGTTTCCCCGGCAGGGCTGTGGCAGGATGCCGTTCTATGGTTCATTCGACAGTTACCTTGCAGACGGTGCGCGACAGTTCGCACCCGTGGGTGAAGACCGTGCTGCCTCTTTACGAATCCGCGTTTCCGCTGGAGGAGCGACGGGAGACCGATGCGCTGCTGCGGCTGATCGACGATGCTCCGGAGATGTTTTTCCGGGTGGTGCTGGTGGACGGAGTTCCCGTCGGGCTGTTCATTACATGGGATT
Organism: Neoakkermansia glycaniphila; assembly: GCF_001683795.1. GTDB lineage: Bacteria > Verrucomicrobiota > Verrucomicrobiia > Verrucomicrobiales > Akkermansiaceae > Akkermansia > Akkermansia glycaniphila. The sequence continues at coordinate 120,506 of NZ_LIGX01000040.1, read as the reverse complement.
TCGGCGAGTTCTGCTATTGCGAGCATTTGGCGGTTTCTTCCGAGCTGCGCAGCGCAGGCATCGGAGGCAAGGTGCTGGAGTGGTTGCGCCGCGAGGTGCCGATGTTCCAGATTCTGGAGGTGGAACCGGCGGAGACGGAGATGGCCGAGCGGCGTATCAATTATTACAAGAGGAACGGTTTCATTCTGTTGACGCAGGATTACGTGCAGCCTTCCTACCGGGCGGGTGGGGAATCTTTGCCTCTGTGGCTGATGGGCAACCGCGAGTGCGATCCCGAGACGCTGGCAGGGTATGTGCGCGTGATTCACGAGCGGGTTTACGGTTTCTCCGCCTGACGGAGAAATGAACGACGCCCCGCCGATCCTGTGGACCGACGGGGCGTTTTGCATGGTGGAGGCGTGGGGGCGGGTTCAGCTCTTGAGCGGATTGAGGCCGAGCGTTTCGATGATGTCGATGAGGGCGTTTTCCGCGCGTACGCTGTTGCCGTATTTGTCGAGGGGCGGCGAGAAGGCGGCAATGGCCATCCGGTTGGGCACGATGGTGACGATGCCGCCGCCTACGCCGCTTTTGGCCGGAAGGCCCGTGCGGTAGAGCCAGTCGCCCGTGGAATCGTAGAGGCCGGACATGGTGAGTTCGGCGAGGATTTCCGCGATGTTTTCACGCTGGACGGCCGGTTCGTGGGTCAGGGGGTTGACGCCGCCGTTGGCATAGGAGGCGCCCATGACGGCCAGGTCCTTGACGGTGATGTTGAGCGAGCACATGCGGGTGTAGAGGTCCACGATCATGTCGGGCTGGTTGTAGAAGTAGCCGGCGCTGTCGAGTAGCCATGCGATGCCTTTGTTGTGGCTGTTGGTGGCGGATTCGGAGGCGTAGACGTCGTCGTTGATTTTCAGAGGATGCCCGGCGAAGGCGGCGAAGCGTTTCATGATGTTGGCCCAGACGGCTTCTCCGTTTTCCCCGGCGACGAGGCTGACGGTGGCCATGGCTCCGGCATTGACGAGCGGGTTCAGAGGGCGGCCTCCGTGGGCGACGAGCGCCAGCACGGAGTTGAAGGGTTCTCCGGTGGGGTCGGCGCCGATTTTTTCACGGAGCGTCTTGGAGCCTATCTGGTCCATGACCAAGGCCAGGTTGAAGGCCTTGGATATGGATTCGATAGCGAAGGGCGTGTCCGCATCGCCGGTGCTGAAGACTTCGCCGTCTTTGGTGACGACGGCGATGCCGAAGAGAGTGCTTGGTACCTTGGCCAGTTCGGGGATGTAGGAGGCGTTGGCTCCGTCCGTGCATCCGGCGAATTTCGCGTGAGCCGTTTCGATGGCCGATTGGATGTCGTTTTTATTCATGGCTGTGCGAGTGTTAGTGTTGCTGTTCCGGTGCCGGGGCGGATGTTTCGGTATTCGTTTTCTTGAGTTCCCAGTTGAAGGGTTCGAATTCGTTGGCGGAGTCCGTATTCTTCCACGAGGGTTTCTTCATGGCGTAGATCAGGAAGGGTATGCCTGCGAAGATGACGGCTCCGAGAAGCAGAATGACGACGTACAGGGTCGGGCTGCCCACGGAGATCTGGTCCGGAGGGACGAAGCTGAACAGGAAGGCGATGACGGAGCCGAGGAGGCCGACGCCGGCCACGAGCCACATGCCGAAGTGTTTTCCTCCGGGGATGCGGAAGGTGCGGGGAACGTTCGGTTCCTTGTGGCGCAGGGCGATACCGGCAGCAAACATGAGCATGTACATGATGAGGTACAGGATGATGGTGAGCTGCGAGATGATCTGGTAGGCCGATTGGACGGAGGGCATGATGACGAACATGACGGACAGGATGGTGACGATGCCGCCCTGAATGAACAGGATGCCCGTCTGGACGCCTTTCTTGTTCGTTTTCTGCATGGCGCGGGGAAGGTACCCGGCATATCCTACCTGCAGGAGACCTTTGGAGGGGCCGCCTACCCATGCGACGACCTGTGCCAGTACGCCGCACGCAAGGCATACGGCCATCACAGGTCCGAGCCATGTGATGTGGAAGATCGTGAAGAATTTGTCAAAGGCGATCAGGAGGCTCTGGACGAGGTTGATCTGGGCTTCGGGGATGATGTAGCCGATCGCCAGAGTGCCGAGGACGAAGATGCCCACGGTGATGAGGGAGGCGATGAGGATGGCCATCGGATAGTTGCGTCCGGGGTTTTTCACGTCCTTGACGTGTACGGCGGACATTTCCATCCCTGCATAGAAGAGGAAGATGCTGGCCGCGAGCACGATGTTGTTGAAGTTCGTGAGGTCGGGGAAGAAGTTGCCGGGGGCCATGTTAATGTCCACCTTGTTGCCCGAACCCCAGTAGATGAGGCCGAATACGATGAGGAGGGCTCCCGGGATGACGGTGCCGATCATGGTACCCCATTTCGTGATGCCTGCCGATGTTCTCATGCCTTTGAAGTTCAGCAGTGTGGCGCTCCAATAGACGGCGAGGACGATGGCGAGGACATACCATTTGTTGGCGGATACGGCTTCATCCCATCGCTGGTCGGGGCCGATGAAGGCGAGCGAGACGGCGGCGAAGGTGAGGACGGTGGGGAACCAGATGGTGCTTTCGATCCATTGAAGCCAGATGGCCAGGAATCCGAGGCGGGTGCCGAAGGCTTCACCGACCCATCGGAAGACGCCGCCTTTCTGGGGCCAGCCCGTGGTGAGCTCGGCCGCCACGAGGGATACCGGGATCAGGAAGAAGATGGCCGCAAAGATGTAGTAGAAGGCGGAGCTGAGTCCGTAGGTGGCTTCAGCCGGCAGCCCGCGGAGGCTGACGATGGCCGATACATTGATCATCGCGAGCGTGAAGACTCCCATTCTTGCAAGGGATGCTCCTTTGCCGGACGATCCGACTGGTGCGGGTGTGTTTGTGCTCATGGCTGTGTCGGTTTATTGTTTTTTCTGTTCTTTCTTCCAGTTTGTTTCAGGTTCATGAAACGCTTCCGAAGAGGATTCATAGTAGAGGTCTGACATGATGTTGAGAGGGTGGCCTTCTCCGGCCTCGTTCAATTTTTCGGCTTCTTCCAGAGGGTGGTAGAAACCGTTCAGTCCTTCGTCTTCCGCGTTATCCTTCTTTTTTGGATGAGTTTCATGTGTGTCCATATGAGGCAAGACACACGGGAAGCACGACCTGTTAAAAAACAGATAGATTTACAGCATCCGGAAGCCGGAGGAATGCGGGCCGGGATGTGCCGGAAACGGCTGGAAAAAGAATGCCGGAAAAGAGGCTATTCGGAAATGTGAGCGAGAGCTTCCCGCCCGTAGGCTGTGCGCGGGTATTGTTCGGCGATCAGGCGGTAGGTTTTCTGCGCATCCGCCGTGTTGTCGAGGGAGAGTTCATAGATACGCGCCATGCGGTAGAGGAGGAGAGCCTTGTCTTCCTTGCCGGAGATGTGTGCGACGGCTTCCTCAAGGACTTTGACGGCATCCTGCGGCCGTTTGAAGCCGTCGCGCAGGAGGTTGGCGCGTTCGGTCCAGCCGGTGAGGTGGCGGGGATAGTCCGCCGTGTAGGCTTCCAGAGCTTTGAGCGCTTCATCTTTGCGGCCTTCGCGGATGTCCTGAAGGATGCGTTCCATGCTTTCGTCAAGGCTGCCTTGGTCGCCGTAGAGGAATTTCACGATCCGGTCGGCCAGATAGGGCATGACCCATATTTTGAAGAGGATGGCTTCGTAGATGCCGAAGACCACGCACATGAAGGGTTTGCTGGTGGTCAGAGCGACCTGCTCGGCGGATTCGAGATTGTCGGTAAGCAGAAAGATGGATAGTAAAATGGCCGGCGCGATCATCAGAAAGGCCCGGAAGAAGATGGTGAACATGGGAGGAAGTCGGTGGTGGAGGGTGAGATGGTTCAGGCATGCCGAAACGAAAAGCCGGTGCTTTTGATCCGTATGCCCAGTCTAGCATGAAGGGCGGACTGTTGGCAAGCGCATCCTTCCGGCAAGGCGGGCAGCGGGCGCTATTCGATGAGCATGCGGTTGATTTCGACGATCTGGCGGGAGAGTTCGAGTTTTTCGTCGGGAGGAACGGAGGGGTCCTGCAGGCGGGCCCGGATGGCATCGCGCTGCATTTCGAGGGTGACTCGCGCGATGGCGGCGCAGGCTTCCTGAATGTGGTGTTCGGGGCGGGAGAGTTCGATGTGCCGCACGGGGATGTCCCGCAGGGCGAGTGCGTGGCCGGCGGGCAGGGTGCCGAGGAAGGCGGCCCATGCTTCTTCGTCTCCGGGCGGGGGGCTGGCTTCCAGTATGCTCTGGAGGATGCTGCCGCCGGGCAGGGTGCGCATGGGTTCCATGAGTTCTTCGATGCGGTCGATGATGAGTTCCTGCGCCCGGTCGTTGCACAGGGCGAGTTCGCAGAGGGCCATGATGGAGCGATGGACGGCGAGAGGGCGGGCGATTTCGACGGGAGCCTGCCGATAGGCGGTTTCTTCGGGATCGACGGCGGGCGCGGGGCGGCGGCCCGTTTTCATGCGTTCGGCCTTTTTGGCTCCGGAGGAGACGGCGGTTCGCAGTTCTTCCAGCCCGATGTGCAGGCGGCTGGCCATGTCCGCCGTGGCGACGTCCCGCGCAATGGGGTCGGAAATGCAGAGGAGGAGGTCGATCATGCGGTGGGCCAGTGCGGCGCGGGCATTGGAATCGGTCGGGGTGTTTTCCTGTTCGTAGGCGAGGCGCACTTCAAGGAAGGGGCGTGCCTGCTCCACGAGCGTGCGAAGGGCATCTGCTCCGTCTCGGCGGATGAGAGAATCCGGGTCTTCGCCGGGGGGCAGAGCGGCCTGATAGACTTCCATGCCTGCTGCTGCGAGGATGCGGAAGTCTTTTTCACTGGCTTTGATGCCTGCGGCGTCGCCGTCGAGGCAGAGGATGATGCGCCGGGTGCCGCATTTGCGGAGGAGGTGGAAGTGTTCTTCGGTGAAGGCGGTGCCGAGCGGGGCGACGGTGTGGCGAAGCCCGGCTTTTTCATGGCAAGCGATGACGTCGATTTGCCCTTCGCAGAGGATGGCGGTGTCTGCGTTTTTGGGTATGTGCGTGCGGGCCTGATAGAGGCCGAAGAGGAGGTCGCTTTTGTGGAAGGCTGCGGTTTCGGCGGTGTTGACGTATTTGCGCGGGTCCTGGTCCGCCTGCATGATGCGGCCTGAGAATCCGACGGTTTCCCCGCGCATGTTGCGGATGGGGAACATGAGGCGGTCGCGGAAGATAGTGTAGGTGCGGCCGCTTTGCGAGGTGCCGAGGAGGTAGGCTTCCTTGAGGAGTGGCTCGGCGATGTTTTTCTGCGCCGCAAGGTGCTGGAGGCCGTCGCTGGAGACGGGAGCCCAGCCGAGCTGCCATGCCTTGGCGATGTCGATGCCGATTTCGCGCTGCTTCAGGTATTCGCGGACGTGGGCCGCCTGCGGCGATCGGCAGAGGAGGCGGTGGTAGTAGTCGGCCGCGAGGTTGTTGATTTCGATGATTTTGCTGCGGAGTTTCTGGCGGCGGCGTTCCTGCGGGTTGTCCTGTTCCTCGACGATGGGGATGCTGGAGATGTCCGCCAGCTTGCGTATGGCCTCGGGATAGTCGAGGTTTTCATACATCATGATGAATTTGATGGCGTCTCCGCCGACTCCGCAACCGAAGCATTTGAAGGATTGCCGCGAGGGGTTGACGGAGAAGGAGGGCGTTTTTTCCGCGTGGAATGGGCAGCAGCCTTTCCATGCGGTTCCGGCGCGTTTGAGCTGCACATACTTGTTGATGAGTTCGACGATGTCCGTCGCCTCCTTCACTTTGCGTATGCATTCTTCCGTGATTTTCCCCATGGTGGCCTGTTTCCCGTCGAGGGGAGTGTACAAGGTTTTTACTGTGTTTGGCAAGCTTCTTTCATCTCCCGTTGCGGCGGGGCGCATCGGGCCGCACGTACGGCGGCAGCCGTGGCACGGGCATCGGCCTCCGCTGCGGTAGGGGCGTGAACGGTAGCCGGAGGAAGATCAGCCCGGATGCCCAGCCCCGTGCGGGAGTCGATCACGTGGGCATAGCTTCGGCTCCCAATGACGATGTTTTGCCTGTTTCCTCCCGATGTGGATGCCGCTTCGTTCAGGAGGGGGATGATCTTTCCGCCGGAGTCCTTGTATTCCCATGCTGTTTTGCCGGGCGGAGGCTCTCCGGCAAGGAGGTCGCTTGTGTCCGTGAGGAGGTAGCGGGGGATGCCGGATTGGCGGAGTTCGGAGGCCATGGCGTCCAGCATCATGCCTTTGCCGATGCCGCCGAGGTCGATGCGCATGCCGGGAACGAGTTTGGTCGCGGTGGTTTCTGCTATCTTGAGTTTTTCATGGCCGGATGCGGCGAGTGCCTGCAGTCGTTCGGCCTCGGCGGGCAGTTCTCCCCGGCTGCGCGCGCGGTGCCACAGGCGGATGCACGGGCCGAGGGTGGGATCGTAGGCTCCGTCCGTTTCTTCCGCGAGGCGGCAGGCCAGTTGCAGGGATTGGGCGAGCGGCCGGGAGATGGGGAAGGGGCTGCCGGACGGGGCATTGTTGAGGCGGTTCAGTTCGCTTGCGGCATCCCGGCAGGAGAGTGTTTTTTCCAAAGCTGCTGCAGCCTCGAAGGCACGAGCAAGAGCTTTTTCGACTTCGGAGGCAGGCAGGTTCGTGTAGAGATGGGCCGTGAAGGCGGTTCCCGCCATGGGGCGGGTCATGGTCCATGCACGGAGTTCTGCGTGTTCCGCGAGGCCGGACGGAGGCGAGGAGCGCGATTCCGTTTTCTCGCCGCATGAACAGAGGAACCCCATGGCTCCAAGCAGGATCATGGGGTTCCGAAGAGGGTGCATGCTGCCGGATATCAGGCAAAGAGCTTGTGGATGCGCCGGCACACTTCGTTCACGTTGTCGCGCGTGTTGAAGGCGGAGATGCGGAAGAATCCTTCCCCCATGGAGCCGAAGCCCGCGCCGGGCGTGATGACGACGAGGGCTTCTTTCAGCATTTTGTCGAACATTTCCCAGCTGCTCGTGCCTTTGGGGCATTCGACCCAGATGTAGGGGGCGTTTTCACCGCCCCAGACGCGCAGGCCGACCTGGCGGCAGGCGGAGGCAAGCAGGGAGGCGTTGCCGAGGTAGTGGCTGATGAGGGTATGGGTTTCGAGCAGGCCCTGTTCGGTAAAGAGAGCCGCCGCACCGCGCTGGACAATGTAGCTTGCTCCGTTGAATTTGGTGCTGTGGCGGCGTGCCCAGAGCTGGGAGACGGGGACGCGGTTGCCCTGGCCGTCCTTGCCGGTGAGTTCCTGCGGGATGACGACGTAGCCGCAGCGCACACCCGTGAAGCCGCCCTGCTTCGAGAAGGAACGGAATTCGATGGCGCAGCGGCGCGCACCGGGGATGTCGAAGATGGAGCGGGGAATCAGCGGATCGGTGATGAAGGCCTCGTAGGCTCCGTCGTAGAGGATGATGGCATCGTTCGCCAGTGCGTATTCGACCCATTTGATCAGATCGTTGCGGCGCGCGACGGCTCCGGTGGGGTTGTTCGGGAAGCAGAGGTAGATGAGGTCCACCTTTTCCTTGGGAATGTCCGGCACGAAGTTGTTTTCCGGAGTGCAGGGCAGGTAGACGAGCCCTTCGTAGGTGCCGTCTTCCTGAATGTTTCCGGTGTTTCCGTTCATGACGTTGGTGTCGACGTAGACGGGGTAGACGGGGTCGGGTACGGCGATGCTGTTGTCTGGCCCGAAGATGTCGAGGATGTTGCCCATGTCGCACTTGGCGCCGTCGGAGATGAAGATTTCATCGGCGGAGACTCGGATGCCGTGCGCGGCGTACGCGTTTTGGGCGATGGTTTCGCGGAGCCATGCGTAACCCTGTTCGGGGCCGTATCCGTGGAAGTTTTCATGCGTGGCAAGGTCGTCGACGGCCTTGTGCATGGCTTCGATTGCAGCCGAAGGCAGGGGTTCCGTCACGTCGCCGATGCCGCAGCGGATGATTTGCCCGGCTTTGTCGGGATGTTCCGCGGCGAAGGCCTGAACGCGGCGTCCGATCTCCGGAAAAAGGTATCCGGCCTGGAGTTTGAGGAAATGTTCGTTGATGCGTGCCATATCATCGGAAGTATGTGCAATGTTTTGTGCCAGGGCAAGTATGGAATGAGGCAGTAATCTAAATGTTTGGAGACATAATTAGTGATTGTGGGCGAGCGTGTTCGATGGTATATTGCACGCGCAATGTCCCTGCTTCGTTTCCTCCTTTCCTGTAGTGTATCCCTTTCCATTGCCGGTCAGGGGTTTGTGCATGCTCAAAGTGTTGTCGCCGATCCTGTCGACGCCACGGAGCCGCCGATTGCCGAAGAGGTGGAAGAAGATGTGGTGCAGACGGTGAAGATGGCCGGCGACCGTACGGATACGGTGTCGGGTACGGGTGAACGCGAAGGCGTGGACGAAGCTCCGGAGTTCGAGGCTGTGCCGGATACTCCGACACCGGGCAATGTGGGAACTCTGCCCACCTACAAGCCGCTGCCGACAAAACCCGCCATCGGTACGGATCCGTTTGACCCTTCCCGGGTGACGTATGCCAGCACCCGCAAGGATGCACGGACGATTTCCCTGCTGATTCCCGCTCCGCGCGGCCAGATTACCGACCGTTTCGGCAACCCTCTGGCGCAGTCGGAAGTCGCTTACCGCGCTTCCATCGTGTTCGGGCAGTTGAAGGATGAGAGCGATGCCCATATTTTGTCCGTGGCCCGCAACTGCCTGGCCGAAGTGGCCCGCCTCGGTATTGAGGTAGGTGAATTCAAGGATGAAGATCTGATTGCGCATTACCGGGATCGCCGGTGGCTGCCTCTTCCCATTTCCGATGTGCTCCGTGCCAAGGATGCCGACAAGTATCGCAAGCGCATACAAAAGATCGAGGCGGCGGAATTGTCTCCCCAATATATCCGCACTTACCCCGGCAAGAACAGCGCATGCCATCTGCTTGGCCATCCGGGCGTGAAAAGCAAGCTGGCGAAGGGGCCGATCAATTACAACGACCCCGTGTTCGAGTTCAGCGAGGGGCGTTCCGGCCTGGAGCAGAAATACGACGCGCAGTTGACTGGCAGGCCCGGCGTGCGCCGCCTGATGTTCGATGAAAACGGCAAGGAGCTGATCAACAATATCCAGTCTCCACCCAAGCCCGGCGGTACGGTGGTGACGACCCTGAATGCGAAGTGGCAGAAACTGGCGGAGAAGGCTTTGCAGGGTACGGCGAAACGCGGCGCGCTGGTCATTCTCGATTGCCGGACAGGTGAGGTTCTGGCCATGGCTTCGAATCCTACCTTCGATCCGAATTCCTTCGTGCCGGGCATTTCGCAGAAGGAATATGACAAGCTGCGCAACGATCCCAGCAGCCCGCTCGTCTCCCGCGCCTTTGCAGGCGTGTATCCTCCTGCTTCGACTTTCAAGGCGATTACCGTCGCTTCGGCCCTGTACAACGGGGCCATTACGGAGGATACGCTGATCGATTGTCCCGCTTCGATTACGATCGGCAATCACATTTTCCGCAACCACAGCAAGAATCCGGCCGGTTCCATCAATTGCGTGCAGGCGTTGGCATCGTCGAACAATGTGTTCATGTACAAGGCTGCCGTGTACAGGATGAAGAACGAAACGCGCCTGCTGATGGATACGGCCCGCCGTTTCGGCTACGGTTCGACGACGGGTATTCCGCTTCCCGACAAGGCGGGATGCGTGCCCGACGAGTTGTTCATGTCGCGGAGGATGAACCGGACGAAGGACAAGCCTTATCTGGAAGGCGATAGCGCCAATATGTCGATCGGGCAGGGAGTGCTGCTGGCGACTCCTTTGCAGGTGGCGCATGCCATGTGCGGCATTGCGAACGGCACCTATCTTCCCAAGCTTCATCTGGTCAAGCAGATTCTCGATATCAACGGCAATGTGGTGTATAACGCCAATATGCCGGAGATTCAGAATAATCTGACGGATTACAAGGATGCCTGCGCCGTTGTGCGCAAGGGGATGCGCGCCGTCGTGGACGGCGGCACCGGCAGCCGCGCCGCCTTGAGCTATACTTCCAATTCCGGTAAGACGGGCACCGCCCAGTGGGGCAAGGAGAGCGACGAGTGCCTCCTGGCATGGTTCGCCGGATTCCTGCCGAGCGATAATCCCCGCTATGCGTATGCAGCCCTGTATGAGGGCAGTCCTCATGAAGTGATCGCGGGGGGGCGCGTGGCGGCATCCATCGTGAAGAAGTTTTTCGAAAGCGTGAAGGATGATGTGAAAGCCACTCTGGTGGAGGATGCGAATGCCCAGAAAATCAATGTGCCGGAACTTCCCGCAGCGGATCGCCCGGCGATTGCTCCCTCTGCCGGCGATGATGCCGCTGCTCCTTCCGGCGGCGGGCAGGCTCCCTCCGGCTGGGATGACGGGCGCAACAACCGCACGACTGTCGGCGAGATTCCCCGGTGATGCTTTGCATCCGCCGTCTGCGGCATGTAGTCTGCGCCGACGCGGGGCCATCTTGACCTGCAACGGAAATTGTGTTACCGTTGCAGGCGATGTCACGCATTCTAGAAACGCTCATTTTGAGCCTTTGTGCCGGTACGGCCGCTCAGGCCGTGGAAGCCGTATGCTCCCAGACACAGCCCGTATTTTACGCCGGACTGGAAAAACAACCCCTGCTTCGCGTGCGCATAGCGGACGGGCAGGCCGGGAAGCTGGACAAGCTGACGTTCGATTTCGAAGGAACGAGCGATCTGAAATCCATCGGCAATGTAACGCTGTACTGTTCCGGCGGCACACCCTACTTCTCGCTGAATGCTCCCGACCACTACCGGGCGAAACCCGTCGATATGAAGATGGTCAAAAAGGGTGGCCGGGAAATTTCGTTCGCTGGCAACCAGAATCTTCCGGCTTCCGGTGATGCCTATTATTGGCTGGTGGTGGATATGAAGAAATCCGCCCCCGGCAATGCGAAGGTGGATGCGGAATGCACGAATGTGACGGTGAACGGCCAGCAGGCGAAGATCGAGAATCCTTCTCCTGCGGGTGCTGCCAAGGTGTTCCCGTTCAAATACCGCGTCGTGCCGTATTTCCGCAGTTCGAATCTGGTGGACTGGTTCCCGGATCTGCTGCAGCCCGACCATTTCAAACTGATTACCGATATCATCTATTTCAATGTGAGCGTCGATCAGGAGGGCAATATCGTAGGCGGCGAGGATCCGAAATTCCTGCAGGGTTTGGAAAAGCTCAAGAAGCTGCGCGGCAAACGTCCGGTATCCATCATTCTCGGCATCGCCCATTCGTCGCCCGGTTTGAAAGCGACGAGCGCATCTCTTGACAAGAGGATGAAGCTGGCGAAGACGCTGGGCGAGTACGTCAAGAAGCACGGCTTCGACGGTGTCGATTTCGACTGGGAATATCCGGACAACGATGAGGACTGGCAGAATTTCGCGTGGCTGCTCTGCGAGGTGAAGCCCGTGCTGTTCGAGCAGGGATGCTCCGTGACGGCGGCTTTCACACCCTATTACAAGATGGCTTCTCCCAGTGTGCTGGATCAGCTGGACTGGGGCAATACGATGAGCTATGACAAAGGCGGCGAACACTCCACCATGCAGGCCATGCTGGACGATATCAATACCTGCCGCAAGGCGGGTATGCCGGACTGCAAGATCGTGGCCGGAGTGCCGTTTTATTCGAACGAGGTGGAGAACCGCAACTGGGACGAGCAGAAGGGCTACAGTTATATCGTGAGCTCGTTTCCGCGCATGAAGGCTTCGGAGAATACGTTCGTCGATCCCAAGTCGAAGAAGAAGCATTACTTCAACGGTCCGGACCTTATCAAGCAGAAGGGGCAGGAGATCATTCGGCAGAAAATCGGCGGTGTGATGATCTGGGGATACGACACGGACGTTCCCTTGTCCAATGCGCGCTCATTGTCTGCTGCTCTGGGCAATGTGATGAAAGCCGTTGCCAAGTGAATTCTGCCGAATCTTGAAAAAATGTTAGTTTGTTAGGTTGAAATGGCATGGTGATCGTGAGACAGTCGTTTCGTAGGGCATAATTCTGTGCGATTACGAACCCATACCCAGTTCACCATGACACAACGTAACATCACGAGGTACACATACGAGACAACGTCGTTTCAGGGCTGGAGATTGAGTATTTGCCGTAAATGGAATCAGTTTACGAAGTACTTCTCCGACCGCCAATACGGTAGCGAAGAGGCCGCCTTCGAAGCGGCGCTGCAGATGCGCGACAAGATTTTTGAAGCGCTGCAGAAGAATCCGAGCGAACCCCGTACCGTTTTCGAAAGCTTCAAGAACAGCGGACCGGAAAAGGCTCTCCAGAGCGAAGAAACGGTTGCGGCAAAGTCCTGAAAGCAGAGATTTCCATCCAATCCCGGACGTATGAGTCGATACGTCCGGGATTTTTTTGTCTGGATGGGTGGCGGGTTGCATGGTTCAGGCGGTGCCGGTTTAGTGGGTGGAGGTTTCCGGCGCGATGTTCGTTTCGGCGAGCAGGGCGACGAGGAGGTTGAACCGCTGCTCCGTTTGTTTGCCGGGATGCAGGGTGATGTGCGTGCCGGCCGGAGCGGTGCCGGGCTCTCCCAGCCACACGAGCAGCGGCTGCCGTGTGCCGTCGGCGGGCGGCCAGTAGGCAAAATCCTCGGCGGGGAAATGCGGGATGGCGGCAATGGCGATGATGCCCGCTCCGGCAAGCGTGTAGGCCAGTTCAGCCAGCCGTTGTACGCCATCGGGGGAGGGTACGGACGTTTCCGGCTGCGTTTCGGCGAGGTAGTATGTTTGCAGGCCTCGTGCGAAGAGTTCCTGCTCGAGCGTTTTGGCCCAATGGCGGGACTGTTCGGCATCCGTGCCGGAAAGCAGGATGGCCCTGCCTGCATAGCCCTGCCTCCGGATGCGCTGGGTGGCGGTGATGTACCCCTGTTCGAGGGAGATGGGAGTGAGTGCCGCCGGAGCCGATGCTGTGCCGGAGCCGTCGTTCTCTTCGATGGGACGCAGGATCATGGCGCCGCCTGCCGTGGTGTTGGTGACGGGGTCGATCAGGATGAAGACTCCTGTGGAGCGGTTGTCCCGGTAGTTGTCCAGATAGAGAGGAGCGACGGTTTCGAGCCGGATGCGGGCGACGCCGTTGAGGGGGATATTGTCCGCGGCCTGCTGTTCGAGCGTATTGACGTCGATCTGGTGGACGATGTCCGTGATGTGGGCCTTGACGTTGCGCCCGGCATGGCGCAGGAGGTAGTTGTTTCCTTCGCGCAGCGGGGTGTCCGTCATCCAGATGACGATGGCTTCCAGGTGCCGGGAGACGGTGGGCAGGTTGTCCGCTTTGACGATCATGTCTCCGCTGCTGATGTCGATTTCGTCTTCCAGTTCCAGCGTGACGGCCTGGGGAGCGAAGGCTTCGCCGAGGTCGCCGTCCGCTGTGACGATGCGCTTGATGCGCGAGGTGCGGAGGGAAGGAAGTACGGCGATTTCGTCTCCGGTTCGGATGGTGCCCGAGACGACCGATCCGGCAAAGCCTCGGAAATGCAGGTCGGGCCGGATGACGTACTGGACGGGGAAGCGGAAGTCGTCGAGGTTCCTGTCCGCTGTCGTATCCACTGTTTCAAGGATGTCGAGCAGGGAAGGGCCTTCGTACCACGGAATGGCCTCGGAGGGCTGGACGATGTTTTCGCCTTTCAGGGCGGAGAGGGGGATGTAGCGGATGTCCGGGATGTGGAGGCCCGTGGCGAATTCCTCGAAGGAGCGCCGGATGTTGTCGAAGACGTTCCGGTCGTAGTCGAACAGGTCCATCTTGTTGACGGCGACGATGAGGTGCCGGATGCCGAGCAGGGAGACGATGAAGGCGTGCCTCCGGGTCTGGGTGAGCAGGCCGTGCCGCGCATCGATGAGGATGATGGCGAGGTCGGCCGTGGAAGCTCCGGTGGCCATGTTGCGGGTGTACTGGACGTGTCCGGGGCAGTCCGCGATGATGAACTTGCGCTTTGGCGTGGTGAAGTAGCGGTAGGCTACGTCGATGGTGATGCCTTGTTCCCGCTCGGCCTTGAGGCCGTCGAGCAGGAGGGCGTAGTCGAATTCTCCCGCTCCGGTGGTGCCGCTTTTTTCGCTGTCGCGCCGGAGGGCGCTGAGCTGGTCGTCGAAGATCAGCTTGCTGTCGTAGAGAAGGCGGCCGATGAGGGTGGATTTGCCGTCGTCCACGGAACCGCAGGTCAGGATGCGGAGGAGGCTTTTGTTTTCATGTTCGTTGAGATAACTGTCGATGTCCATGTTCGTGAAATGATTCTGGGTATAGTGGTGGTCAATGTCCGGGCGGGCGGGATCAAAAGTAGCCTTCGCGCTTTTTCTGCTCCATGGAGGAGTCTCCGTCGTGGTCGATGATGCGCGTCGAGCGTTCGCTGAGGCGCGTCTGAAGCATCTCGGCCACGATTTCTTCCACGGTGGAGGCCGAGGATTCGATGGCTCCCGTCAGCGGATAGCAGCCCAGCGTGCGGAAGCGGACGAGGCGTTCCTGTGGTACTTCGCCGGGTTGCAGGGGCAGGCGGTCGTCGTCCACCATGATGAGGGTGCCGTCCCGCTCGACGACGGGGCGTTTGCGCGCGAAGTACAAGTCCGGGATTTCGATTTTTTCATGGCGGATGTATTGCCAGATGTCGATCTCCGTCCAGTTCGACAGGGGGAACACGCGGACGCTTTCGCCGGGATTGATGCGGCCGTTGTACAGCGACCAGAGTTCGGGACGCTGGTTTTTCGGGTCCCACTGGTGGTATTTGTCGCGGAAGGAGAAGATGCGCTCCTTGGCGCGGGATTTTTCTTCGTCGCGGCGGGCTCCGCCGAAGATGACGTCGTATTTTCCGGCCGTCAGAGCCTGCAGGAGAGCCTGCGTCTTCATGATGTCCGTATATTTGCGGCTGCCGTAGTCGAACGGGTTGACGTTGGCGGCGATGCCGTCCGGGTTGCTGTGGACGAGGAGGTCGAGGCCGTGCTTGCGGGCGAACTCGTCGCGGAATTGGATCATCTCTTTGAACTTGAAGGTCGAGTCGATGTGCAGCAGTTTGAAGGGCAGTCTGCCGGGGTGGAACGCCTTGCGGGCGAGATGGAGGAGAACCGAGGAGTCCTTGCCGATGGAATAGAGGAGGATGGGGTTCTCGAACTGGCTGACGGCATCCCGGAAGATGTGGATGCTTTCGGCTTCCAGTTGTTTCAGTTGGCTCAGGTTATATGGAGGCATGGTGGTGGATGTGGTGTGGAGTGGGATTGTTGCCGGAGGCGCCGTGTGGGCATGCCTCCGGCCGGGAGGGATGGTGTTCCGGCTGCCTGTCGGGCGAACCGGGGGGCTGGATGGCGGCGGAAGGAAGGGAATTCCGAAGGTCCGGTTCAGTGGCGGGGCCTGTTGTGCAGGCCGCATTCCTTGTGTTCGGGCTCTTCCCACCACCAGCGGCCCTGCCTTACGTCGTCGCAGAGGCGGACGGCGCGGGTGCAGCATGCGCAGCCGATGCTGGGGAAGCCGCGGTCGTGCAGGGCATTGTAGGGAACATCGTACGCCTTGATGTACTGGCGGAGATCGTCTTCCGACCAGTCGAACAGGGGATTGAACTTGTACAGGCCATGCGCGGAATCCCATTCGACGGCTTCGACGGATTGGCGCGTGACGGACTGGCTGCGCCGGAGTCCGCATATCCATGCCTTCTGGTCTTTCAATGCCCGGGAAAGAGGTTCCAGTTTGCGCACGCGGCAGCAGTCCTTGCGGTATTCGACGCTTTGCGTGAACGAGTTGATGCCGCGTTCATTGACGAGCTGCTCGACGCTGGAGCTGAGCGGGAAAAACGCCTGAATGCGGATGCCGTAGCGTTGTTCCGTCCGTTCCCAGAGTTCGTAGGTTTCGGGGAAGAGGCGTCCCGTATCCAGCGTCACGAGGGGTATTTGCAAACCCTGCCGGATGATGAGGTCGGTCAGAACCTGGTCTTCGAGTCCGAAGGAGGTGGCGCAAACAATTTCGCCCTTGAACTGGTCGGCCACTCGTTGAAGAATGTCACCGGCATTTTTGCCGGACAAGTCGCGGCTGATGGAAGAAAGCACACTGCCGGATATAGAACCGGGATCCGTGTGCACCGTTGGTTGATATGATGATTGTACGAATGCGCGCAAAGATTACCATGACAATGACGGAATGCAAGGAAAAATTGAAACTTTTTGTAATGAATCAAAATTATTGCATTTGGAATAATTATAATCAATGAGTTTCCGTTTTGTCATACTGGAATGTGCGGCAAGGTGCAAAATCCGTCGTGCAGTTGATAACTGTTATCGAATAGGCTTGTTGCCCGACTGTTTTCCTTCTATCATCCCATTATCAAGGTATGAAAAACAATATCAAACTGACAACGGCGGAAGGCGCTCCGGTGGATAACGATCTCGCGTCGATGACGACAGGGCCGCGCGAGGGCTACACGATGATGCAGGATGTGCATTTGCTGGAAAAGCTGGCGCATTTCAACCGCGAACGCATTCCCGAACGCGTGGTGCATGCCAAGGGCGGGGGTGCTTACGGCTATTTTGAGGTGACCAATGATTTGTCCAAATACACTTGCGCCCGCTTCCTTTCGGAAGTCGGCAAGAAGACGGAAGTTTTTGTCCGCTTCTCGACGGTCGGGGGCGAACGCGGTTCTTCCGATACGGCGCGTGACCCTCGCGGTTTTGCCGTCAAGTTCTATACGGAGGAAGGGAATTACGACCTCGTCGGCAACAATACGCCCATTTTCTTCATCCGCGATGCCCTCAAGTTCCCGGATTTCATCCACACGCAGAAGCGCAATCCCCAGACCCACCTGCATGATGCGAACGCGTTTTGGGATTTCCTTTCACTGACGCCGGAATCCCTCCATCAGGTGACCATTCTGTTCTCTGACCGCGGCACGCCCATGAATTACCGCCGCATGGGCGGCTTCGGCAGTCATACGTTCATGTGGTACAATGAGAACAAGGAATACGTCTGGGTGAAATACCATTTCCGGCCGGTCGGAGGTTGGAAGACCCTTTCCCGGCAGGAAGCGGCGGAGATGGATATGAAAGATCCGGATTCCAATATCCGCGACCTGTTCGAGGCTATCGACCGCGGCGATTATCCCGAATGGGAGGTTTGCGTGCAGATCATGACTCCCGAGCAGGCGCAGGAGTACCGTTTCGACCCCTTCGACATCACGAAGGTGTGGTACCATCAGGATTTTCCGCTGATCCCCCTTGGCCGGATGGTTCTGAACCGCAATCCCGACAATTACTTCGCGGAAGTGGAGCAGGCCGCCTTTTCGCCGGGCAATTTCGTGCCGGGCATTTTCGCCTCACCGGACAAGCTTCTGCAGGGCCGTCTGTTCGCCTACCATGATGCCCACCGCCACCGCATCGGGCCGAACAGCACGCAGGTACCCGTCAATATGCCGAAGCATGCCCCGGCCATGACCTTCCAGCGGGATGCAGCCATGGCTGTGGACGGCAACGGAGGTTCCGGACAGAACTATTATCCCAATTCCTACGGTACGGCTGTTTCTCCGCAGGTTGCGCCGCCTCCTATCGAGCTGATGCCCGCGATGATCGGCCGCCATACGCGCCCCATCGAGGCCGTGGATTTCGAGCAGCCTGGCGTGTTGTTCAGCCGCGTGATGGACGATACGCAGCGTGAACACCTGATCGGCAATATCGCCGCCCATCTCGGGAATGCCTGCGAAGCTCTGCAATACCGCCAGTGCGCCCTTTTCTACAAGGCACACCCGGATTACGGTTTGCGCGTGGCTGCTGCGCTGAACCTCGTTCCTGCCCGCGTGGAAGAGCTTGGCAAGATGCATCAGGAAGAACTGGTGGCTTCTACTCCGATCGCCTGACATCGCGGCAGTGCCGTTTTCCGAAGAGCCGCCCTGATGCAGGGCGGCTCTTTTGTGCCTGATGCATGCGGTTTCTCGTGGACGGGCGGGAATGGTTATGCTATGCTTGCTGATTGATGAATATGTTCGCCATGGCATGGGCGGTATGTGCCTGCGGGTTGCTTGTTGGTGGAGCATCCGGTTCTCCCTCCGCCAAGGTTGCCGCAAGCCCGGAGGAGGAGTCTGCTTGGTCTCCCGAGCGGTTGCCCGATAATGTCCGTTATGATGCCGTGCTGTGGCTCTGCGCCCACAATGCCATGAGCAACAGCGAGGATGGCTGGCATTTTCCGAATCAGCAGGGGAAGATGGAATCGCTGCTGGATGCCGGGGTGCATGCTCTGATGTGGGACGTTTGGATGCAGGAAGGCAAAGTCGTGTTGCGGCACGGGCCGGAATGGGCCGCGGTTTTGGGCAGCCGCCCGCTGCAGGATGCGCTGGGCGATTTGAAAACGTGGCTGGATGTCCGTCCACAAGCCGTCGTGACGCTGATTTTCGAATCGTATGTGGATGCGGAGCAACTGGCTGTGGAATTCGACCGTGCCGGACTGTCTTCCATGTGTTACGCACGGGAGGAGGGGAAACCTTGGCCCACCCTCGGCGAAATGCGGCGTAGCGGCAAGCGGCTGGTCGTGATGACGGACAGGCCCGGAATTTCTCCCGCATGGCTGATGCCTGTATGGAAGCAATGCGTGGAAACGCCGTGGCAGGCATCGGCCGCTGCCGAATTGAAGAATACATTCAACCGGGGGGATAAGAAGAACGATCTGCTGATCGTCAACCACTTCGTGACGCCGCTGACAGCTTCCCGCGGTGCGTCGGAGCAGGTCAATGCACTGAATGTTCTGAAAGCCCGTGAAGAAGCCGTGCGCCGCGAGATGGGGCGCAATCCCAATTTCTGGGTGCTGGATTTTGCCGAATTGGGCGACGGTTTGCGTTTTGCGGCGGAGGTGAATCAGTCACGACTGCACGGCAAGACTCCGGCCATGGAAATCAAAGCCGGGTTCCAGCCTTGAACCGGTCCGATGCAAGGCTGGAAATTTGCCGATTACTTCACGACGATATCTTGTCCCGGTATGGTTTCAGCCGTCTTCTCGCCTTGAGGTGTCAGCAGCCGCACGATCAGTTTCCTCGTCGCCGTCGGGCGGTTGCCTTCGACGATACGGGAAGAGATGCGCACTCCGTCCGGCGTGCTTTCCGCATGATAGCGGGTGAGATTGTAATCTCCGGTCGTATAGCCGTATCCGTCTCCGGCATCCTGATATAATTCGCCCTGCGCCTTGCCATGTTCATCCAGATTGACGATCAGGGTCGTTGTTTCCAGCATGGGTTCTACGGTGCTTTGGACCTCTGCTCCCAGAGGGATGATGGCTCCGGGGCGTACTTTAAGAGTCGCCTGCCTGTCGTTGGCATCCTTGCCGCCCTCCAGCAAGGTGACGGGCAGCCAGTTGCCTGCAGGCAAATCGGGATTTTTGGCGAATGTGGGAATAACCAGCAAGTCTTCCCCTACGAGGAAGGTCGTCTGTTCGTCTCGCAGTTTCCTGTCCGCCGGATCGGCAAAGAAGGTGGGTTTCATGATGGGCTGGCCGTTTTTCGAGGATTGCCGGAACAGCGTGTAGTAGTAAGGAATCAGGCGGTATTTGCGTTGAATGGCGGTACGAGCCACTTCTTCCACGCCGGGACCGAATGCCCAGGGTTCCTTCTGATTGGTCCCCTTGCAGGCGTGCGCCCGGGTAAAGGGGAAAAAGACGCCGAAACTTACCCACTGTTCGAATAGCTCGGGCGATGCATTGTTGCCGAATCCACCCAGATCGGGCCCGTTGAACGGTTGGCCGGACATTCCCATGTTCAGAGTCATGGGGATGGACATTTTCATGTGCTCTTCGGTACTGAAATTATCCCCCGTCCAGGTAGCTCCGTAGCGGTGGCCGCCCAGAAAATTGGCGCGAGACAGGAGGAACGGGCGTTTGTCGGGCTGTGCGGCCTGCATGCCGTCCAGTGTGGCCGACATCATCAGCATGCCGTAGATGTTATGATATTGCACATGCGGGCCCGGCTGCAACTGGGCATCGCCGCGGTGATAGTTGTTCACTGGCATCGTGTGGCCGGGAGAATTGAAGACGGCAGGCTCGTTCATGTCGTTCCAGATTCCGTCCACTCCGTTCTTTTGCATGAAGTCCTTGTACAGCCCAGCCCACCAGATACGCGTTTCTTCGCGTGTAAAGTCGGGGAACTTGCAGTCTCCCGGCCACACAGGACCGACAAAGTCCGTTTTCATGTCCGGCTTTTTGACCCACACATCGTTGGCGTTGCCCGATTGAAACACGAAATACCCGGGATCGGCCTTGACGCCGGGGTCGATCATCCATACGCCCTTGAAGTTCATCTCATGCAGAGCTTTACTGTATGCCATGGGGTCCGGGAAACGCTCTTTATCGATGGTAAAGACGCGGTAACCGTCCATGTAGTCGATATCCATCCAGATCACATCCGCCGGTATCTTTCTGCGGCGGAATTCCCTAGCAATGTTGAGCCCTTTTTCCGCTGTCTCGTAAGAAAAGCGGGATTGCTGGTATCCGAGAGACCACAGAGGCGGAAGAGCCATGGTGCCTATCCTCTCGCTCAACTGGGTCAGCACAGACTGAGGGGATTTGCCCTCAATGACGATGATGGGGAAGACAGGTCCTTCCGAATCAAAAATGATCTCCGTATCCGTCGCCTCCAGTGTGGAACGCCATGTCGTATCGGCAATGATACCGAAAGCCGTACCATCTTCCCGAACACCCATCATCCAAGGATGGGCCTGATACAGCCGTTTTCCTCCGTCAGTGCCGTATCCGAAATTATCCGTGTTCCAGATGCCGATCTTGGTTCTGTTCCGCTGCAAGTCTCCGAACACTTCTCCCTGTCCGTATAAATCCGTTCCTTGGGGGAATCGGACGAGAGCGCGGGATCGGCCCATGGAATTGTCGAAATGAACTCTTGTTTGCCAATCCTTGGGCAAAGCCTTGGAAATCGGCTGCGGCTTTTTTACCCAAAGGGGAGAGTAGTCCCAATCCTGCCATTTCAGCATAGGCGGCATGAAAACAGCCTGTGTCGCAGAAATAAGGAAAGACGGCCCCGGATCATTGACGATCAATTGATCCTGCAGAGTCGCTTCCTTTTCGGTCATTTTGCCTTGGACGGTCGGGGAACAGCTCCATACAACCGTTGCCATCAGGGCCCATAATTCCATCTTTCGAACGAATGCCATGTACAAATATACGGATGTTCGGTAGAAATATTTCAGGTGTACTCTTTTGTATGTTGATATTCAGACAGAGAATGCCCCTCGACCGGAAACAAAAGAGCCGCGCCCTTCTGGGGAAGGGCGCGGCAGGCACAAAAGCGGAGGCTTCGCTGGTTAGACGATGCCCTGATCGATCATGGAGTCGGCCACCTTGACGAAACCGGCGATGTTCGCGCCCGTGACGTAGTTGGTGAAGGACTTGTCGGAAGCGTATTCCTTGGCATGCGAGAAGGCATTGTCGTGAATGTTCTTCATGATGCTCTTGAGTTTCGCGTCGACTTCTTCGCGCGTCCAGGAGAGGCGCTGGCTGTTCTGCGACATTTCGAGGCCGGAGGTGGCTACGCCGCCTGCATTGGCTGCCTTGGCGGGACCGTAGAGGATCTTGGCTTCGAGGTAGGCGTTGATGCCTTCGAGGTCGGTCGGCATGTTGGCACCTTCGGCGACGAGCTTACAGCCGTTCTTGATGAGGGTGCGGGCTTCTTCGCCGTTGATTTCGTTCTGCGTGGCAGACGGGAAAGCGCAGTCGCAGGGGACGTTCCAGGGGCGCTGTCCTTCGAAGTACTGGGCCTTCGGGAAGTGCTTGACGTATTCGGAGATGCGACCGCGGCGGACGTTCTTGAGGTCCATGATCCAGGCGAGCTTGTCGGTGGAGATGCCTTCGGGATCGTAGATGTAGCCGTTGGAGTCGGACAGGGTGACGGGTTTCGCGCCGAGTTCGTTGAGTTTTTCAACGGTGTACTGGGCCACGTTGCCGGAACCGGAGACGAGGCAGGTTTTGCCCTGAAGGTCGTCGCCGACGGTGGCGAGCATGTTCTGGGCGAAGTACACGCAGCCGTAGCCGGTGGCTTCCGGGCGGATGAGGGAGCCGCCCCAGCGGAGGGATTTGCCGGTAAGGACGCCCGTGAATTCGTTGCGGATGCGCTTGTACTGGCCGAAGAGATAGCCGATTTCGCGGCCACCTACGCCGATGTCGCCGGCGGGAACGTCGGTGTCTGCACCGATGTGGCGCTGAAGTTCGGTCATGAAGCTCTGGCAGAAGCGCATTACTTCATTGTCGCTCTTGCCCTTCGGGTCGAAGTCGGAGCCGCCCTTGCCGCCGCCCATCGGGAGCGTGGTGAGGGAGTTCTTGAAGACCTGTTCGAAGCCGAGGAATTTGAGGATGCCGAGGTTGACGCTCGGGTGGAAGCGGAGGCCGCCCTTGTACGGTCCGATGGCGCTGTTGAATTCGACGCGGTAGCCGCGGTTGACCTGTACATTGCCCTTGTCGTCGATCCACGGCACGCGGAAGATGATGGTGCGTTCCGGCTCGACGATGCGTTCGAGGATGGCGGAGTCTTCGTACTTCTTGTTGGCGGCGAGTACGGGTTCGATGGTGGAAAGAACTTCCTGCACGGCTTGCAGGAATTCCGGTTCGGAGGCGTTCTTGGCCTTGACGCCTTCGAGGACGCGTTGTGAGTAGGATGCCATTGTCTCTTGGTTTGGTTTGTTTGGTGTTGAGCCGGGAAGGCGGCGGATGGTTCCGGTCGCACTCGCAGGCGGCGTCATCTTGTATCATGCGCGGGCGGGTGCGGAAAGGAATTTTTTCAAGCGGAAAGAAAGGGGACGGTGAGAAAATGGAAACAATGAAATCATTCTTCGATTTTGGAACAGACCCCTGTGTTTGACGAGAGATGTTTTGGCCCTTCGGGTGAAGCCCGGTTTCGGAGGGGATGAGCAGCCCCGGCGGGTGCGTTACCGTGTTTCGGCGGTGATGCGGTCGATCCATGCGCGCACCTTGGCATCTTCCGCATACATTTTCTTGGCCCGGTGGAGCAGGGTGCCGAGGGAGCGCGGAGTGCCCATGTTCAGGCGGTTGGATATCCACGCATAGGGGACGATGGTGGTTTTGTGGACGGCGAGGGCAATGACGAGTTTGTCGGGGTGGCTGTAGGCGGTGGAATGCAGCTCTTCCTGTGTGAGGCCGAAGGCGCGGCAGCCGCGCTTGACGATGTTTTCGGCGAGGTGTTCCGAGGCTTCCTGTCCGCATTTGCCGAGGGAGCCGTCTGCAGGGCGGCGTGTGTATTCCTTGAGGTTGGAGAGGATGGATTGCCGGAAGGCCTTGGAGCCGTAGCACCAGCCGCGCTGGACGGTGCCGGGCCCGGTGTGGCCGAGGGGGATGAGGGAGCGTTCGTCCATGCTTTCCGCTTCGTAGCGGGCGAGCAGGTGGTTGTAGTATTTGAGGCGGCCTTCTTCGGTATCTTCGCAGGCGAAGCAGGCAAGGCCGCGTTCGGGCTGGATCCACGCGGGCCTGTGTTCCGGTGCGGCCATCCAGGCGGGGAGGCTGGTCCATTTGCCTGCTCCTTCGAAGCCCCGGACGCGGGCGATGCCCGAGCGGGCGGGGTTCAGGTGGATGTAGTCGATGATGGTGGAGAAGTAGTGGGAGTTGGCGGCCTCGACGAGCATGGAGTGGTAGCGGCCGCCGAAGAGGTGGCCCGTGTAGCCGTGGCGGCGGTTGAAGCGCTGGGTGTAGGCGGTGAGCATCCATTTCATGCCGTCGGAGAGGTTGGGTTCGACGGTTTCGAGCAGGAGGTGGAAATGGTTGTCCATGAGCGCGTAGGCATAGACATTCCAGCGGCAGCGTTCGGTGGCTTCGCGGAGGGTGGCCAGGAAGAGGTCGCGGTCGTCGTCGTCTTCATAGATGGGCATGTTGCGGTTGCCGTAGTTCTGGAGGTGGTAAACGGCTCCCGGATATTCGATGCGCAAGGGGCGTGCCATGGTTCGATTGTGCCATGGACGGAGGGGTGTTGGCAAGTTTTATTTGCGATTTTTGAACCGACACCTATTGCCGGACTCCGCTGCAAAAAATAGTGTCATCATTCGTTGCCGGAAGGGAATCGAGGATGTTTCGACCCCATGCGCCATGACGGTGACGGGGTCAATAGTCGAATTCGTCTCGCACGGGCGGAGCGGCCGGGGAGATGTAGGGGACGGTGACGATTTCTGCTCCCTGCCGGAGGAATGCCTCGTGTGCGGTTTCGGGCAGGTTGTCTTCGGTGATGAGGGTGGCGGTGCGGACGGTCGGGCAGGGGAAGGGAGCGGCGCTGCCAAAGCGGGAGGCCGGGCAGGCGATGCAGACGCGGCGGGCGAGAGGGGCGGCCTGCCGGATGAAGTCGGCTCGGGCGAAGCTCCGGTAGGCCGGGGTTCCTTCGGGGGTGACGGAGTCCGGCGCGGTGAGGAGGAGGCCGATGCCGAGGTGCCGGAGGCTTTCGACGGCTCCGCTGCCGATGAAGAGGCCCGTTTCCTTGTCGAGGAAGCCGCCCGTGGAGAAGACCTGCTGGCGCATGGCCCGGGGGGAGAGGGTTTCGAGCAGTCCGATGCTGTTGCTGGCGACGGTGAGGGGGATGGGGGGGAGTTGCGCGGCGGCGGCGAGGGAGACGGGTGAGCCGTCGAGAAAGATGCAGTCGTTTTCCCGGAGGAGGCCGACGAAGGCGGCGGCGAGCGACTGGACGGCGCGCAGCTCGGTGCCGGGTTCCGTTGCGCCGGGAGGCGGCAGGTAGGCGGCTCCTCCGTGGACGCGGCGAAGGAGGTGGTCGCGTTCGAGGGCGAGGATGTCGGTGCGGACGGTTTCGTCGGTGACGCCGAGGTCGCGGGCGACGGCGACGGTGCGGATGGTGCCGCGTTCTTCGAGGAGGCGGAGGATGTAGTCGCGGCGTTCGTTGACGAGGTACATGGCTGCGGGTCAGGATGCGGGATGGAGTTGTCCGCCGGAGAGGGTGAATTTGGGCAGGGAGGCGTTGTCCTGTGCCCAGGAGTCGTGCGTGGTGGTGATGAATACCTGGGAGTCGCGCGGGATCATTTCCATCAGACACTGGCGGCGGGAAGGGTCGAGTTCGCCGAAGATGTCGTCGATCAGCAGATAGGGGGCGATGCCCGTTTCTTCGCAGAGGAGGGAAGCCTGGGCGAATTTGAGGGCGGCGGCGAGGGTGCGCCGCTGGCCTTCGGAGGCGTAGTCGGCGGCGGGCATGCCGTTGATGCACAGGCGGAAGTCGTCGCGGTGGGGGCCGTAGCGGGTGTGGCCGCAGCGAAGGTCGTCGTCGAAGCTGCGTTCCAGCATGTCGGCGAGCGGTTCTTCCGTGGAGCGGATGTAGTGGAGTTCGACGGGTTCGGCGCGTCCTGCGATGCGTTCGTGGCTCTGGACGATGTGGGGCAGGAGGAGGCGGAGGAGCTGCGCGCGGAGGGAGACGAGGCGTTCGCCGTGTTCCACGAGCAGTTTCGTGTAGCTGCGGATGGATGCGGGGTTGCGGCTGCCGTATTTGAGAAGGTGGTTGCGCGATTTGAGGGCCTTGCGGTAGCGGAGGAGCTCGTTGCGGTAGCCGGGGTGCCACTGGGTGCCGAGGAAGTCCAGATGGGCGCGCCGCTGTTCGGATGCGCCCATGATGAGTTCCATGTCCTGATTGCCGAACCAGACGACGGGCGCGCTGTCCGACAGGTAGGCGGCGTAGTCGGCACGCTGTTCGTCGTTGACGCGGAGGTCGAGCTTGCCGCCGTTCCAGACGATGCGGCGGACGATGTCCTGCACGGTGAGGCGAAGGCCGAATTGCGGTGCGCCGTGGCGCAGCATTTTGGCGGCCTGCGCGGTGCGCGGCGAGTGCAGGCGCAGGGCGAAGCAGAGGGCTTCGAGGAGGGTTGTTTTCCCCTGGGCGTTGTCCCCGAGGATGAGCGCGCCCCTTTCCGGCACTTCCCAGGCCATTTGGAAGTAGCAGCGGAACTGGTAGAGGCGCAACTCGCTGATCATCGAGGGAGGCGGAGATTACGGCTCCGTCGGGAGCGCGCGGATGGCGTTCATGACCTTGTCGGCGATGTGCTGGTAGGCATCCTTGCCGCGGGCCTTGAGTTCTGCCGGGGTGAAGTCGATGGGGTCGCCGACGCTGACGGTGACCTGCCGGAAGCGCGGGAAGCTGCTGCCGATGGGGAGGCAGTCGTAGGCTCCGTGGATGCGGAGGGGCTGTACGGGGACGTTGGCCTTGCTGAGGATGAGGGAGATGCCGGGCATGGCGTCGTGGATTTCTCCGTCGGGCGTCCGGGAGCCTTCCGGGAAGACGAGGACTCGTTCACCGGCGCGCAGGAGTTTGATGACGGCTTTCATGCTGGAGCTGTCCGGATTCTCTTGGTCGATGGGGATGGCCTGGCATTTGGGAAGGGCCTTTTTGAAGATGCCTTTGAAGAGGGTTTTGCGGGCGAAGAAGTAGATGGGGCCTTCGTACGCGATGCCGAGCATGGGCGGGTCGAGGAAGCTCTGGTGGTTGGCTACGATGAGGACGGGGCCTTCTTCGATGAGTTTTTCCCGGTTGATGACCCGGTGGCCGAAGAATGCTCTGGATGCCGACTTGAACAGGGTGTAGAAGACCCAGTAGAATGCGTTCATCTTCATGAGTGAGGAGAAAAGGAGGCTGCTATTGGGTGAGTTTGGCGCGGATGTCGTCCGCGATGCAGGCGACGACTTCGTCGATGCTCATATCGGAGGTGTCCACGAGGCG
Source organism: Neoakkermansia glycaniphila (assembly GCF_001683795.1). Taxonomy (GTDB): domain Bacteria; phylum Verrucomicrobiota; class Verrucomicrobiia; order Verrucomicrobiales; family Akkermansiaceae; genus Akkermansia; species Akkermansia glycaniphila. The sequence continues at coordinate 93,827 of NZ_LIGX01000040.1, read as the reverse complement.
GGCGTCGGGAGCCTGCGCCAGCGGCGAGGCTGCGCGCTGGGTGTCCTTTTTGTCGCGTTCGGCGATGGAGTCGGTGATGCCTTCGGCGGCGCGGCGGGCGGCGCGCACTTCTTCCGAAGCGGTGACGAAGTATTTGAAGGGAGTGTCCGGGAAGACGACGGTGCCGATGTCCCGCCCTTCCATGACGACAGGTTCGCTTTCGTTGTATTCGCGCTGCTTGCGGACGAGCAGGGCTCGCACTTCGGGGATGGCGGCTACGGTGGAGACAAGGCCGTTCACTTCCTGCCCCTTCAGTTCGTCGGTGAGAGTGCGGCCTTCACAGACGACGGTGGAGACGGAGCCGTCCTTGCCGAAGGAAAGGGGGATGCCGGGCAGGGCAGCGACGACGGCGGCGGTGTCCTGCGGGTTGATGCCGCGTTGCAGCAGATACCATGTGACGGCGCGGTACATGGCTCCTGTATTGATGAAGGTGTATTGCAGCTTCTGGGCGATCAGCCTGGCTACGGTGGACTTGCCGGAGGCGGCCGGGCCGTCGATCGCAATGGCGGGGTACATCATAGGCACAGAGGATAAACAAAAAGCCGCCGTTTGTCGAGGACTTGTCCGGCGGGAGACGTTTTTTCGGCGTTTTTTGCTGGATATATGGCCGTTTTGTGTTATTCTCCCGGTCATGGCACACGCCCGACAGCCTAAAATGGTGGATATACGCGACCTGCTCGGAGAATCCGTCCACATGCCTGCTATTGTCGCCTCTTCGGCCGAGCGCGTACTGGGGCTGACCCGCCTGAACAATGCGTATGCCAAGATCGTGCGCGATATGGAGGCTGGGACGCATGAGAACTTTTTCTCGTTGGCTGTCAAGTATCTGAACCTGCGCTACCATCTGCGGCAGGGCGATATCGACCATATCCCGAAGACGGGGCCCGCCATCGTGGTGGCCAACCATCCCCACGGCCTTTCGGACGGCCTGATGTTCGGCGATCTGCTGACGCGCGTCCGTTCGGATGTGCGCATCGTGGCGAATGAGCAGCTGACGCTTTGCAAGGAGTTGGAACCGTGGATGATCCAAGTGGATGTGTACGGAGGCGAAGAAGCGACTCGCAAGAATTACACGGGCATCAAGCAGATGCTGCAATGGTTGAAGAACGGCGGCTGCATCGGCATTTTCCCGGCGGGTACGGCTTCTTCCTATTCTCACAAGGATAAGCAGGTGACGGACGATCCGTGGAATACGCATATCGCCTCCATGATCCGCCGGACGAAGGCGACGGCGGTGCCCGTCTATCTGCCGGGGCGTAATAGCCTTCTTTTCCAGGGGATTTCAGTGATTAAGAAAGAGGCTCGTGTGGCCTTCCTTCCCCGCGAAGTGGGGCGCGATTCGCGCCGCGTGCATCATATCATGATCGGCAAACCCGTATCCGGCGCGTCGCTGGCGCTGCTGCCGACGGACGATGCGATCGTGGCCCAGCTCCGCCTCCGCACCTACCTGCTGGCGAAGTGCTACGAAAAGAGCCGCAACCCGTTCCAGAAAAAGGTTTCCAAGCATTCCCGGCAGGATGCGGTGATACCGGCCATTCCTTCCGAAGAGCTTCGCGCCGAGATCGACGCCCTGCCGCCGGAGAACTGCCTCGTCGCGCCGGAATCGAACGGTTGGCGTGTGTATGTGGCCGCCTCATCGCAGATTCCCAAGGTATTGCGAGAGATCGGACGCCTGCGTGAAATCACGTTCCGCGAAGCAGGGGAGGGCACAGGCTCCAGCTGCGACCTCGACGCCTACGACAACCATTATCGCCACCTGTTCCTTTGGGACGGGGATGCGGACAAGATGGTCGGCGCCTACCGCATGGGTTTGACGGATGAAATCCTCCAGCAATACGGAGTTAAGGGGCTGTACAATGCCGAGTTTTTCGATTTCTCGCCGTCCGCTCTGCAGATTCTCGCGCAGGGGCTGGAGATGGGACGCGCCTTCATCGTGCCCGAGTACCAGAAGAGGCCGGCCGCACTCAGCATGATCTGGGAGGGAATCGGCAGCTATATGGTGCGCCATCCGCAGTACCGCTACCTTTACGGTACCGTGAGCATTTCCCGCGAATACACGAATCTTTCCCGCTCACTGATCGTTTCCTACCTCGAATCGAAGGAGATGGAGAAAGGGCTGTGCATGGGCGTGCGCGCCTACCATCCGCCGCACAAGATGCGCCTCAACGGCGCGGAACTCCGCATTCTGCCGGTCGGCCTGACGGATTCCCAGCATCTCTCCGGAGTCGTCGCCGAAATCGAGGACGACGGCAAGGGCATTCCCGTGCTGCTGCGCCAGTATTTGAAACTGAACGGCAAGATTCTGGCGTTCAGTATCGACAAGTCGTTCGGCGATGTGCTGGATTGCCTGATTCTGGTGGATATTTACAAAACGCCCGCCCGCTCTCTGAAGCGTTACCTCGGTGCAGAAGCCTGTGCTGCGATTCAAAAATTGAGTGAAAGCGGCGTGATTGCAGGAGAAGCTGCGACGGCAGGTTCCTGATTGTTGCCGGAAAAAGGTCTTGTTGTGGAGGGCCGTATTGTCATCCGGCATTCGTTATTCTGAAAAAACGCCCTCGGATCGGAATCCGGGGGCGCTTGAAAAAGACTCTGCCTGTGGTGCTGTGGCCGTGTTGCCGCTTTTACTTCCTGCGGCGGCGCATGGCCAGAGCGGAGAGTGCCAGCAGAGACAGGGCGGTTGAGGACGGTTCGGGTACCTGGATGTAGATTCGTCCGTCAAGATCAATACCGTGTTCGTTGAGTTCTGTTCCGGTCAGGTCGACGCCTGCTTCCGTGCCGAGTTTCACTCCCTTGAGGCGTTCGGGATCCGTGATGATCTTCCACTTGGGATCGCACCCCGTCAATTGAATGTTTACGTCGCTGTCCGCCGCCAAGGCGCCCAGTTCGACTGCGAGCACTCCATAATGATTCCCCGGATTGTAATGGCAGTTGGACAGATCGACCGTCAGTTGTCCGGATACTTTGATGCTGTGGCTATTGAATATATTGGCGCTGACGACGGGGGCGACGGTTTTGCTGGACAGCGTACCCGTGATATTGGCATTCACAATCTGCAATTTCGTATTTTGAAGATTGAGCGTGGCCGTGGCTCCCGCAGCTGCCGTGATCTGGGAGCCTGTGCCGAGGACGACATCATTTAAGGTGACCGATGCATTCTGTGCGAGAGAAACCGTTGTATTGTTCAGGATGGCATGGTCAATGGTCGCACCTGTTCTGTTGATGGTTACCTTGGCGTTGTTGAGTGCTGCCTTGACGGTGCCCGTCGTATCGACGGAGACGATTCCGGATGCCGTCACATTGGCATTGGAGAGGGTGGCATTGGTTCCAGCTGCCTTGGCCGTGACCTGCACGGTGGAAGTTGCCTGGCTGCTGCCTCCTGTACAGATGCTGCCCGTGTTGGAGATGGAGATCGTGCCCCCTGCCGCGACGTATGAATTGCCCGTGCCGTACATGTTGGCATTGACATGTACAGTGCCTTGCGCAGCTGTTGTTGTTCCGGTAAAGGATTTATCGCCGCCGCTGATGGTCAGGGTGCCCTGTCCGGTCTTGTACAAGCGGCCCGAACCGGAGATGTTGCCGTTGAGTGTGACATTGTGGCCGTTGGTGTTGAGCGTCGAGGATGTGGAACCGTTGACGGCGTAGCCGACGCCGGATGCCGAAGTCCAATCGGCATCGGCTTTGATGGTAGTTCCTCCATTGAAGTTCACGGTACCCGTTCCGGATACGCCCGACGAACCGATGTTCAGGGATGCCGTGTCGGACAACGTGATTGATCCGTTATTGATGGAAATGCCGGCCGTGTTGACGACGGAGGTGTTCTGGATGTTGAGCGAACCTGCCGTGCCGGAACCGTTGCCGATGTTGATGGTTCCGGTGGAACCGTTGACGGTGGACGAGCCTGTGATGTTCAGTGTACCCGTGCCGGACGTGCCCGTGTTGCCGATGTTGATGGCGCCACCGGCTCCGAGGGTGTAGGTGGCGCTGTTCATCGAGAGCGAAGCGCCGCTGTTGATGGATAGGTTGGCGGAGTTGACGGTTCCCGTCCAAACGTCGTTGAGACCGGAGATCACGGCGTCGCCGCTAAGGTTCAACCTTCCGGCGACGGTGTTGTGTCCGCCTATCGACAGGTAGCTGCCTGCGGCAATCTGCTTGCCGGTTCCCGTGGAGAGGTTGGCATATCCCTGTGCCGTGAGGGCGCCTGTGATCGTCGCATCCTGCGCGAAGTTGACGGCGGAGGCGATGGTGGATGTACCCGCCTGCAGGGTCAGAGATCCGGCTGTAACAAGAGCGTTGAATGTGCGCGTGGCGTGGGCTGCATCTCCGGCGAGGCCGAGGGTCAGCTTGCCCGTGATGTTCACGGCTCCGTTGGCTGTGGTGAACTGGCTGCCGTTGAGGGTGAGGTCGGAACCTGCGGACAAGGTGCCCTGGAGGGTGGTCAGAGTCGGATCAAGCGTCAGCGTGCTGGCAACATTGCCGAAGGTGATGTTGTGGCTCAGGGCTGTTGCGCCTGTGCCTTCTTTCAGCGTGATGGAGGCTGCACTGTTGTCGAAGACGAGAGCGCCCGAACCCGTGATGCCGAGAGTGCCTGAGTAGGTGCTTCCGTTCACCTGGAGGGTTGTGCTGGAGGCGATGTTGACCGTTCCTGCCAGATTGCTGCCCGCAGACAGGTTGAGATAGACAGTTCCCAAATTGATATTGAGCGTGCCGCTGAATGTTTTGCTGGAGCCGCCGATGGTCAGGGTGCCGGAACCCGTTTTCGTCAGAATGCCGGAACCCGTAATGTTTCCGTTGAGGGTGGCATTGTGGCCGTTGGTGTTGAATGTGGAGGCAGTCGAACCGTTGACGGCGTATGTGACGCCTGAAGCCGAACTCCAGTCGGCCGATGAGCCGATGGTCGTACCGCCGTTGAAATTAATGGTACCAGTACCGGATATGCCTGTTGAGCCGAGGTTCAGTGTTGCCGTGTCGGACAACGTGATCGATCCGTTGTTGATGACAATGCCGGCCGTGTTGACGACGGATGTGTTGCCGATATTGAGCAAGCCCGATGTGCCGGTGGCATTGCCGATTTTGATGGTTCCGGTGGAACCGTTGACGGTGGACGAGCCTGTGATGTTCAGTGTACCCGTGCCGGACGTGCCCGTGTTGCCGATGTTGATGGCGCCACCGGCTCCGAGGGTGTAGGTGGCGCTGTTCATTGAGAGCGAAGCGCCGCTGTTGATGGACAGGTTGGCAGAGTTGACGGTTCCCGTCCAAACGTCGTTGAGACCGGAGATCACGGCGTCTCCGCTAAGGTTCAACCTTCCGGTGACGGTGTTGTTGCCCCCGGTGGAGAGGTAGCTGCCTGCGGCAATCTGCTTGCCGGTTCCCGTGGAGAGGTTGGCATATCCCTGTGCCGTGAGGGCGCCTGTGATCGTCGCATCCTGTGCGAAGTTGATGGCGGAGGCGATGGTGGAGGTGCCCGCCTGCAGGGTCAGAGATCCGGCTGTAACAAGAGCGTTGAATGTGCGCGTAGCGTGGGCGGCGTCCCCGGCGAGGCCGAGAGTCAGCTTGCCCGTGATGTTCACGGCTCCGTTGGCTGTGGTGAACTGGGTGCCGTTGAGGGTGAGGTCGGAGCCTGCGGACAAGGTGCCTTGGAGGGTGGTCAGTGTCGGATCAAGCGTCAGCGTGCTGGCGACATTGCCGAAGGTGATGTTGTGGCCAAGGGTGGCGGCGCCGGTGCTTTCCCTCAGCGTGACGGTTGTTGCGCCATTACCGAAAACGAGGTTGCCGGTTCCCGTGATTTTCAAGGCGGAAGCATAGGTTCCGGTATTGAGTTGCAGCGTAGCTCCTGCGGCGATGCTGTAGGACTGCGCCATGGACAGGATATTGGCTGTCGAAACGTTCATGGCCAATGTGCCTGTGCTGACGGTGATGGACGTACCCGTGAAGGCTTTGTCGGCTCCGTTGATGGTCAGTGTGCCGCTGCCCGTTTTGGTGAGGCTGCCCGTTCCTGTGAGAGCTCCGGTGAGTGTGATGTTGAAGGTGCTGGAACTGATATTGGCGGCATTGGCGCCGAAAGCGATGGTGGATGTAGCGGATGAAGTCCAGTTGTCGATGGCGCGCAGCGTTGTGCCTGCTCCGAGGTTGATGGTACCCGTACCGGTGATGCCTCCGGAGCCGATGTTCAGACGCCCCGTGCCGCTCAGGGTGACGGATCCGTTGACGAGGGCAAGAGTCTGCGCATTGACGACAGCCGTGTTCTGAATGGTCAGGGAACCGGCGACCCCCGAACGCCCGACGGTGATGGTGCCCGTGTTGGCGTTGATGATGCCCGATCCGGTCACGTTCAGAGTGGCTGTACCCGATGATCCCTGGGAGCCGATGGTGATGGCGCCGCTTGCTGCAAGGTTCAGCGTGCCGCTCAGTGTGAGGGTGCCGCCGTCGTAAATGTTGACTGATCCCGCGCCGACGGTGCCGGTCATCGTGTTGCCGGCATTGTCGATGTCGATATTCTGGGAAATGGAAAGATTGGCTCCGATGGTTGCGTTCCCTCCGGTCGCAAGAAATTTCTGCGCGGTCACGCTGCCTGTGATATTGGTATAGGCTCCGGCATTTACTGTTCCCGAGATGCTGGTTCCTCCTGTGAAGGCTGTGCTGGCGATGTTGCCGGATTCTCCGGCCTGAAGGGTGAGCGATCCGGCTGTGACGAGCGCATTGAAGGTGCGAATCAAACCATTGTCGGCCTTGTTGATGGTCAAGGCATTGGTGACGGTTACGGCTGCTCCGAATGTCATCGTCGCATTGGCATTGATCGTCAAATTATTGAGAGATGTAATCGTGCCGGAGACCAAGGATGTGCTTTCGGAAAAGGTCAGGGCGCATGTATTCGAGCTGTTGTCGAATAGGATGGCGTTGGTAACGGTGTTTCCACTGCGGGCCTGAATGGAAGCAGTGCCTCCTTTAGTGAATTGCAGGGTCCCCGTACCGCTCAGTTTGAGGGTGCCGTATGCTCCGTTGGTACCCATGACCAGCGAGCTTGTACCCTGAATATCGTAAGCGGAGTTGAAACTGAGAAGATTGGCAAGAATAGTCGGATTGAGTACCAGTTTTCCCGATTTAACAGTCATCAGATCGACGAGAGTCAGCGTGGCAAAATCCGAAATGGTTAATGTACCCGTACCGTCTTTGGTAAACTGTGAGCCTGCCAGACTCAACCCGGTGAGAAGTGAAATCGTCGCACTGTCCGTACCTGTTACCGTGACCGTGTTGCTGCCCGTCGTCAAAATGACAGGCTGTGAAGAACCGTTCGTCAAGGTGATGTCGACGGCAGTTGCTGGTGCAACCATGGAAACCATGACGACTGAAAGCAGGGCAGGATGAAGATGAGGTTTCATGATGATGAAGGTGCGTGATACAACGTATCGTCTATGCGTCGACTATGCTCCTGCTCAGACTTGAGGTCAATAAGAAAATCTATCTTATAACAATGTAGTGTTAGTTTGTTTTTCTGCTGGAAATATTTTTTTGCATGTTGTTGATTTCTTTTTTCTGAAATTTTTATTTCTTTTATTTTCAATGCAAAATACAAGTTATTAGAATTAGTAATACAAGTGTGCAAAATGTTTGTGTAGGGATTTTTTCTTACCTAACACAAAAATTGTATAACCAGGATATAATCTTGTTAGTTTTTGTTAGTGTGTATACAATGAAAAATGAGAATTTCGAACCCAAAAAACGAAAAAATGAAGAGGAAATAAATCGGATGTGCAAATATCCGTTCCGCCATGCCTGATGGAAATGTTGCCGCATCTATCAAGATGCGTTTACCCAGCAAGGGGGCGCCGTGTCAGGTGCGGGAGGGCATGGCGTGGTTCAGCACGTCGATGCCGAGGCCCTGATGCTGCCAGCGGTGGTGCGCGGCGATGGATTGCGCCACGAAGTCGAGCGCGGAAGAGACGGCTTCGGGAAGGGGGAGGCCGTGCGCCAGCAGGGAGGCGATGGCGGAGGAGAGGCTGCAGCCCGTGCCGTGGGTGGAGACTCCGGAGATTTTATCCCGCGTCCATTCAAATGTTTGCCCGCCGGGGAGGGCGAGGATGTCGTGGCAGCGGTTGCTGAGATGGCCGCCTTTGCCGAGTACGGCGCAGCCGTATTTGCCGCAGAGGGCATGGGTGGCTTCTTTCAGCCGTGCGGCGGTAGTGATGGTCCCGCAGCCGAGAAGGCGGGCGAGTTCGTCGGTATTGGGGGTGAGGAGGGTGGTGATGGGGAGGATGTCGCTTTCGTAGGCGGTGATGGCGCTTTCGAGCATCAGGGGATCGCCTGCGGTGGCGATCATGACGGGGTCGACGACGAGGGGCAATCCGGACCGGCGCAGGAGGGGAGCGCAGGCGCCCACGATTTCGGGCGAGTAGAGCATGCCCGTTTTGACTGCGGCGACGGGGAATGTGTCGAGGCAGATGCGTACCTGGTCGGCGACGAGTTCCGGCTCAATGGCCTGGATGGCGCTGACATCGCCCGGCACTTCCGAGACGACGCAGGTGACGGCGGTGAGGGAGAAGACTCCCAGTGCGTGCGCTACCTTCAGGTCGGCCTGAATGCCCGCTCCCGAGGAGCAGTCGGAACCGGCGATGCTGAGGATGACGGGGGGAGTCATGGCGCGTGCTGGAAGGGGCGGCCATGCCGCAGCGCGGCGGCTTGCGGCATGGCGGCGGTGCCTGTTATCTGTATTGCAGGGTTTTGATCTGCTTGCCGAGGTGGTCGAGTACGGCCTTGTGGGCGGCATCGACTTCGGCGGCAGTCAAGGTTTTGTCTGCCGCCCGGTACAGGAAGGTATAGGCCATGGATTTGCGGTCGGCCGCGAGTTTGACGCCCGTCGGGTCGGCGAATACGTCGAAGCACTTGTAGCTGACGAGCAGGGGCTGTTTGGCTCCGGCGATGGCTTTCAGGATGTCCGCATTGGTGGTGGTGGCGGGTACGTCCATGGCTGCGTCGCGGGAGGAGCCGGGGAACTGCGGGAGTTCCTTGACGCGCATCGGCGCGGTGGCGATGTCCTGCAGCTTGCGGAGTTCGATGGCGCAGTAGTACGTTTCTTCCGGCAGGCCGAGTTCGCGGCAGCGGGCGATGTTCATCCGGGCGAAGTAGCCGCAGGCGGTGCCGTTGATCTGTACGTCCGCGCCGATGGCCGCTTCGGGGCGGGGGCGGGCAGGTGTGAGGGTGACGGCCGCATTCGGCACGAGGCTGCAGATGACGGCGGTGAGGTCTTCAAAGGAGATGTTGCCGGGTTTCGGATTGCTCCACGAGGCCGGGGCGGATTTGCCTGCCATGAAAATGCCGACGACGTCCGTTTCGATGTCCTTGCCCTTGCCGCCGCCCGTGTTGCGGAAGAAGCGGCCCATTTCGAAGAAGCGGAGGCTGGTCATGCCCTGGTTCATGTTGCGCACGGCGACGGAGACGAGGCCGGGGGCAAGCGAGGGGCGGAGGACGGCATGGTCTTCGCTGAGGGGGAGGGCGACGCGGATGACATCGCCTTCCATCAGGGGGCGCAGGGGCTGCGCGTCGCGGAGCTGCGGCACGGTGCCGTCCGGGGACTCGGTGGCGATGAGTTTGAGCGTCTGCGCTTCCCAGAAGCCGAGCGCGGCGAGGCGGCGGGCGAGGCTCATGCGGAAGTCGTGGGCGCGGTCTACGGCGGATTCTTCGCTGTAGCGGGCGATGTAGCGGGAGGGTATGTTGTCCAGCCCATACACGCGGATGATTTCTTCGAGAAGATCGCAGTCGCGTTTCAGGTCGAGACGCCACGGCGGGCAGTCCCAGTTGCCTTTGCCGTCGGTATCATTGCAGCCGAGGCGTTTGAGGATGGCGGCGGCTTCGAGGTGTGGCACGGCTCCTCCGGCCATGCGGTCGAGGGCGGACCAGTCGAGGTGGACGTTGTCGAGCGCGTAGTAGATTTTGGCTTCCGTCCCCTGTTCGATGACGGTGGCGGTCGGAGCCGCGCTTTCGGGGACGAGGGTAGGGGCCTGCCCGCCGACGCGGACGGGGCCTGCCGTGCCTCCGGCGATTTCGAGGATGAGCTGGCGGGCGCGGGCTGCGGCGCGGAGGACGTTCCACGGCGAGGTGCCGCGTTCGAAGCGGTAGGAGGAGTCCGAGCCGAGGGCGAGCCTGCGGGAGGTGAAGCGGATGCCGGAGCGCTGGAACCAGGCGGATTCGAGGACGATGTCCGTGGTGGCTTCGGTGACGCCGCTTTCGGCTCCGCCCATGACGCCGCCGAGGGCGAGCGCCTTGCCGGAGTGGTCCGCGATGACGAGGTCTTCAGGGGTGAGGGTGTAGGTGCCGCCGACGAGGGCTTGGAACTGCTCGCCGTCATGCGCGGGGCGCACGGCGATGCCTTCCGAGATTTTGGAGGCGTCGAAGGCGTGGAGGGGATGGCCGATTTCGTGGAGAACGTAGTTGGTGATGTCCACGATGTTGTTGATGGGGCGCAGGCCGATGGAGACGAGGCGTTCGGCGAGCCATTCCGGGCTGGGGCCGATCTTTACGCCGCTGATTTTGACGGCTGTGTAGAGCGGGCAGGCGGCGGGGGCTTCGAGGCGGATGTGGTCGCCCGCATCCGTGGTTTCGATGCTGCGGGCGGCTTCTTCGGCGGGATCCGCCTTGAGGGTGCGTCCGGTGATGGCGGCGAGTTCGCGGGCCATGCCCCAGTGAGAGAGGAGGTCGGGGCGGTTCGGCGTGATTTCGAGTTCGAAGATGGTGTCCGTCTTGACGAAGGTACGCACGGGGGTGCCGATCTTCATGTCTTCGGGGAGAATCCAGAGGCCGTGCGTGGCATCCGGCAGGCCGAGTTCGGAAGCGGAGCAGAGCATGCCGCGCGATTCGACGCCGCGGAGCTTGCCTTCCTTGATTTCAATGCCGCCGGGGAGCTGGGCGCCGGGCAGGGAGCAGGGCACTTTGTCGCCCACCTTGTAGTTCTGTGCGCCGCAGACGATCTGGCGGAGGGAGCCTTCTCCGGCATCGACCTGGCACACCTTGAGGCGGTCGGCCTGCGGGTGGGGGTCGGCGGAGACGACTTGTGCGACGACGACGAGGTCGCTTTTGACGCCGCGTTCCTGGATGCCTTCGACTTCAATGCCGGCGAAGGTGAGCATGTCGGAGATTTCCTGCGTGCCGAGCCCTTCGAGGTCGATGTATTGGGAAAGCCAGTTGAGTGAAACGTTCATGTGAGGAAAGGGGGGAAATGTTTATTGGAATTGGGCGAGGAAGCGGACGTCGTTTTCGATGAGGAGGCGGATGTCGCGGATGCCCCAGCGGATCATGGCGAGGCGTTCGAGGCCGATGCCGAAGGCGAAGCCGGAGAGTCCGGCGTAGTCGCTGCTGCCGCGCGAGGCGTCCACCGCTTCGAGGACGGCAGGGTCGATCATGCCGCAACCGGCGATTTCGATCCAGCGCGGAGCCTGTCCGGCGACGGTGAGCTTGACGTCGATTTCAAAGCTGGGTTCGGTGAAGGGGAAGAAGTGGGGGCGGAAGCGGACATCCGTTTCCGAGCCGAAGAGGGCTTTCAGGAAGTATTCGAGGGTACCCTTGAGGTCGCCGACGGTCACGTCTTTGTCCACATAAAGGCCTTCGATCTGGTTGAAGGCGGAGAGGTGGGTGGCGTCGATCTCGTCGCGGCGGTAGGCGGAGCCGGGGGAGATGATGCGGACGGGCGGCGCCTGCTTTTCCATGGCGCGCACCTGCACGGTGGAAGTATGGGTGCGGAGAAGCTTTCCGCTGTCGAAGTAGAACGTATCCTTCTCGTTGCGGGCGGGGTGGTCAGTCGGCGTGTTCAGGGCATCGAAGCAGTGGAACTCGTCTTCGATTTCAGGGCCTTCCGCGAGGGCGAAGCCCATGCGGCGCAGTACGCGGACGGCTTCGTCGCGCACGAGGGTGAGGGGATGAAGGCCGCCTGCGGGGAGGGAACGGGCGGGAAGCGTGAGGTCGATGCCTGCGACGGCTGCCTTGTCCGCCGCTTCCTGCAGGGCGTTCTGGCGTTCTTCGAGGGCGGCCGTGATGGCGGCGCGGGCTTCGTTGAGCATCTGGCCGACGGCGGGCTTGTCTTCCTTGGGCACGTCTTTCATGCCCTGCTGGGCTTGCGTCAGAGTACCCTTCTTGCCGAGAATGGCGACGCGGGCGTCTTCCAGCCCTTTCATGTCCGCGATTTCTGCGATGCGCGACATGGCTTCCGCTTGAATGCGTGCGATTTGGTCTTTCATACGTTCGCGAAGGACTATACGCGCGGCGGGGGGCGGGGTCAAGCCGTAACTGTGCGTCCGGCGGGAGTTCCCGGCAGCTTCGGCGCCAGGGCGGACGGCCTGCCGGGAAGCGGGCTTGGAGATGTTTTCGGATAGGGTTTGCGGGCTTGCGCCGCTTGACATGGACGGGGGCATTGCCTATACTTCGGGAGATGGGCGGTTCCGCGTCCACCGATTTTTTGAAAATTGATACGACGATGAACCGACTTACGATTCCCCCTCTCGATACGCAGGCCGAACAAAAAGCCGCCTCCCGCATGGACAGGCTGGCCAAGCCTCCTTACGCTCTCGGCAAACTGGAACCCCTCGCCGCCCGCATCGCCGGGATGGCGGGCAATCCCGCTCCGCGCCTCAAGGACAAGGCCGTGGTGCTGTTCGCCGCCGACCACCATATTGCCGACCACGGCCTGAGCCTGACAGGTGCGGAGGTGACGCATATCCAGACGCGCAATTTCATCGACGGCGGCGCGACCATCAGCGCGTTCACGCGCAATGCCGGGGCACGCCTCACGGTGGTGGATGTGGGAGTGGATTACGATTTCGGCGGCTATCCCGGCCTTGTGGACCGCAAGGTGATGCGAGGGGCGAACGATTTCAGCGAAGGCCCCGCGATGTCCCGCGAGCAGGCGGAACGATGCCTGGAAATCGGTATCGAAATGGCTCGCGCCGAGAAGGCGAAGGGGCTGGACATCATCGCCGCCGGGGAAATGGGCATCGGCAATACGACTCCTTCCTCCGCCATCGTCGCCGTGATGACGGGCAGCCCGGTGGAACTGGTCACAGGCAAGGGTTCCGGCGTGCGTGCGGACATCATCCGCCGCAAGATCGAGCTGATTGAAAAGGGCATCTCCCTGAACCGGCCCGATCCGAACGACGCCATCGACGTACTCGCGAAGGTGGGCGGCCCGGAGATCGGAGCCATGGCCGGGCTGATGCTCGGAGCGGCCTCGCTGCGCGTGCCGATCGTGATCGACGGGTTCATTGCCGGAGCCGCCGCCGCCATTGCGCAGGGAATCGACCCCGCCGTGGCTCAATACTTCATCGGTTCGCATACCTCGGCGGAACCCGGCCATGCCCTGATCATGAAGCATATCGGCGTGACGATGTACCTTGATCTCGGCATGTGCCTCGGCGAAGGCACGGGAGCGGCTCTCTTCTTCCCGATACTGGATGCGGCGACGCGCATTCTTTCCGAGATGAAGACGATCGACGAAATGTGCATCATTCAGAACAAGTGACCTCCTTTCCATGCTCCGCCTGTTGACCGGTATTCGTTCCGCCTTCGGTTTCCTGACCCGCATTCCCGTGGGGCCGTGGCCGCTGCAGCGGGATCTGCACGGCATTTCCGCGTGGCTGCCGCTCGTCGGCATCGTCGTGGGCGGATTGGCCGGGCTGCTGCTGTGGGGAGCCTCTCTGATGTTCCCCCCGCTTCTGTGCGGCGTGATCGCCTGTGCGGTCTGGGTGGTGGTGACGGGCGGCCTGCATCTGGACGGCGTGGCCGATTGCGGCGACGGCCTGCCGGTGGAAGTCTCCCGCGAGCGGCGGCTGGAGATCATGAAGGATTCCCGGCTCGGTACCTTCGGCGGCACCTTTCTGTTGTTCAATCTGGGGTTCAAGGCTGCGGCTCTGGCCTGCCTGGCCGGAACGGGAAGCGTATGGATGATGATCGTTCCCTGCGCTCTGGCCGGACTGCTCGCCCGCGCCCAGATATTCATCGCCATGCAGTACCCGAGTGCAAGGCCGGGCGGCATGGGCGACGCGTTCCGGCAGGGGACGCGCCCCGTGCATGCGTGGATCGCCGCCGCGACGACTCTCGCCGCCTGTGCTGTGGCGGGAATCAGGGGATGGGATGCGCTGGCCGTCGCGCTGGCGGGATCGTTCCTGATGCTTTCCTACGCCCGCCGGAGGCTGGGCGGCGTGACAGGCGACGTGTTCGGCTGGACGGTGGAAAGCACCGAATGGCTTGTGCTGCTGACTTTCTGCGCCTTCTGATGAAATGCCGCGTTCCAGGACTGAAGATCGGAGGCACGTCGTTCATCGTGCCGGATGATTACGTGCCCGCCGTGCGCGGCTGCGCCGAATATCTGGACGATATTTCGCTGCTGCTGCTTCAGGTCGGGCCGAAAGGCGAATACCTGCTGCCCGCATCCGATATTGACGAGCTGAAACGCATCGGAGACGGCGAGGGGCTGACATGGAACGTTCACCTGCCGACGGACGGCGATTATTCCTCCGACAAGGCCGCGCTCGAATTTACGGACAACCTCTGCCGGGCCATCGACCGCACCCTGCCGCTCGCGCCCCATTCCTGGGTGCTGCATGTGGAAGCGGACAAGACGCCGCGCGAATATATGGTTCCCCCGCTGACGGAAGCGGAGACGGAACGCGCCCTTGCCTCGCTGGAGCGCGTGCGGCATCATTTGCCCGCTCCGGAATATCTCGCTCTGGAGAATATCGAATGGCATCCGGCCGATTATCTGGACGGCATTCTGGAGCGGATGCCCTTTTCCCGCTGTTTCGACATGGGCCACGTGTGGAAAGACGGGCATAAGCCCGAAGAGCTGCTCGACAGATGGCTGCCGGAAATCCGCATGTGCCACCTCCACGGACTCGAAAAACGCGACCACAAATCCCTGCACCACATGCCGGAAGACAAGCTCGATGCCCTGCTGCACAAGCTGTGGGACATCCGCTTCGAACCCGTGATTACGCTGGAGGTCTTTACGCTGGACGACTTCCTGAACTCTCACCAAGCCATGATGCAATCTTATGAACGCTACCGACGACTTTACTCCTGAACCGGGACGCTCCTCCCTTACCCTTGTGCTGGGCGGTACGCGCAGCGGAAAAAGCGAACTGGCCGAAGGCATCGCCGCCCGCTGCGGTTCCCGCATCGTCTATGTGGCGACGGCGGAAGTTCTCTCCGGCGCAGGCAGCATGCAGGAGCGCGTGCGGAGGCATCGCGAACGACGCCCCGCCGACTGGGCGACGCTCGAATTCCCCCGCCATGTGGCCGCCTCCGTTCGCCAATCCGGCGCACTGGCCGGAGCCGATGCCGTGATGCTGGATTGTGTGACGCTGCTGGCGAGCAATACCCTGTATGCCGGGGATCCCGAAGACGGTGCAGCCTTTGAAACCCGGCTGCGCGAAGAACTCGACGGGTTGACCGAACTGGCGGCAAGCTCCGGCCTGCCGTGGATTGTCGTCAGTTCCGAAGCGGGATTGGGCATCGTCTCCGGCAGCCGTGAAACGCGTCTGTTTTGCGACGGCCTCGGCCTGGCGAACCAGTGGCTGGCGCAGAAGGCTGATGCCGTATTCCTGTCTGTGGCTGGGCTTCCCTTGAGGTTGAAATAGGGAAATTTCTAACTAAATTTTCAGGAAAGGCGATTTTTCCTTTTCGACCACGCGCCCCTATAGTATTGTTGGGGCGATCCCCTCCATGTACTATTCCTACGCCCACTCTCTCCCCGGTACCACCGACCTCAACCTGTGGGAACCGATCTATACCTATGAAGGAGACGGTTCCTCGACCATCGGCCATGCCAACCGCACGGCCGAGCTGTGCGCCCGGTTCGCCGAGGCCATGACCTTCGGAGTGAACGATGAGTGGAGGAAATGGGGGTGGCGGCTCGGGCTCTGGCACGACCTTGGCAAATTCTCCCGCGAGTTCCAGAAGCACATCGGTGCGACCGGAGATTCGGAAGAAGAGCATGCCGCGACGGGCGGCCGGGTAGACCATTCCTCCGCCGGAGCGAAATACGCGATGGAGCAGAATCCCGTTCTCGGCGATTTCATGGCCTACGCGATTGCCGGGCACCACGGCGGCCTGCCGAAAGGAACGGCATTGTTTTACGAACGTTTGAAGGGAGACCATCCCGAATGGCGTTCGTTCGCCCACCCCGACCTCCTGAAGCACGACCCTGTGAAGAAGCTCTGGAGCGACGATGCCCTGGCTCTGCTGAATGAACCCCGCCGATTCGGGTATGCGACGGCCATGCAGATCCGCATGATGTTCTCCTGCCTCGTCGATGCCGACTTCCTTTCCACGGAAGCTTTCATGAATCCCGCCCAGCAGGCGGAACGCCCCCGGTGGCCCGGCGACATCCTCGACCGCATGAGCGGCATGCTGGAAAGCCGCCTTTCCGCTTTGGAGGAAGGGGCTGCACCCGGCAAAATCTCCTCGCTGCGGGCGGAAATCCACCGCTCCTGCTTCGATCATGCCGACCGAAAGCCCGGCGTGTACCGCCTCAATGTGCCGACGGGAGGTGGAAAAACATTGTCCTCCCTCAGTTTCGCACTGCGCCATGCCGTGCAGCACGGCCTGCACCGCGTCATCTATGTGATTCCCTATACCAGCATCATCGAACAGACGGCGGAGGAATTCCGCAAGGTATTTGCCGAACTCTCCGAAGAGCTGGGGCATGATTGCGTACTGGAACACCATTCCAATATCGAGGCCGACCGCGATACGGTGATGACCAAGCTGATGTTCGAAAACTGGGATGCGCCGCTGATCGTGACGACGAACGTGCAGTTCTTCGAATCCCTGTTTGCCCACAAACCGTCTGCCTGCCGCAAACTGCACCGCATCGCGCGTACCGCCGTCATCTTCGACGAGGCTCAGGCCTTGCCCGCCAACCTGCTGGCTCCCTGCCTCGAAGCGATGAAAACCCTGCGCCGTGATTACGGCTGCACCCTCGTCCTCTGCACGGCCACACAGCCCGCCCTCATGCACCGCAAGGATAAATTCCCCATCGGCTGGCAGGAAACGGAGGTGGAAAGTCTGCTCGGCGACGAACAGGAAGCCATGCTGGCCCGCGAGATGAAGCGTGTGGAGATCGCCCACCTCGGTACGCGGAGCAGGGAAGAAATCGTCGAACACTTTCTGGGCCTCGGCGTCGGCTCAGCCCTGCTGATCGTCAACACGACACGGCAGGCGCAGGAACTTTTCTCCGCGCTGCGGGCATCTCTGCCGGACGGTACAGCATGCCGCCACCTCTCCGCCCGCATGTGTCCGCAGCACCGCAGCGAAGTGTTGCGAGAAGTCCGCTCCCTGTTGAAGGAAGGTCTGCCTGTGGTGCTGGTGGCGACGCGCGTCGTCGAAGCCGGGGTGGACATCTCCTTTCCCGCCGTTTACCGCGAACATGCGGGCATCGACTCGCTGGCGCAGGCCGCCGGACGCTGCAACCGCCACGGCGAAATGCCCGGCGGCGGGCTTGTCTTCTCCTATGAAGCGTCGGATGCAGACTTACCGCCCGTTCTCGTCGATCTGGTCGCCGCCGCCCATGCCGCCCGCGACGTGCGCGATACCAACCCCGGTGCCGACATCCTGGCTCCCGACATCGTGAGAAGATTTTTCGAATTGTACTACAAAACGCGCGGCGACCAGACCGGGCATTGGGATGAACACGGCGTACTGGATCTCAGCAGATGCACCGCCGAAGAGACCGGTTTCCGCCATATCGGCTTCCCGGAGATCGCCCGGAAGTTCCAGCTCATTCCGGGAGGCCAGCACAGCGTGATGATTCCATGGGGTGAAGAAGGGGAAAGTCTCCGCGCCGAGTTGCAGAAGCGGAAAAGCCTCGGTATTCTGCCCGACAGGAAACTGTTCCGCCGGATTCAGGCGTGCAGTATCCAGATTTACCTCCAGGACTGGAATTTTCTCGAACGGCAGGGGCGAGTGGAAAGCTATGCCGACGGCATGGTATACGTACTTCCGACTCTCGACAGCTATTACGATTCTCACATGGGCTTCCTGCCCACCAAAAATTACGACCCGAACCAAACACTCTACAACTGCTAATTCATGCCTAAAACCGTCAAACTCCATGTCTGGGGTGATTTCGCCTGCTTCACGCGTCCGGAACTGAAAGCCGAACGTTTCAGCTACGACGTCATCACTCCGTCCGCAGCCCGGGGCATCCTCGAGGCCATTTACTGGAAACCCCAAATGTGCTGGGTTATCGACCGCATTCACGTGCTGAAGCCCATCCGCTTCACCCAGATCCGGCGCAACGAACTCGGCGTCAAAATGTCCAAACCCAAGGCCGAACTGCTGCAGGGCGGCATGGGCAATGTGGGCATCAACATCGAGGACGCCCGCCAGCAGCGCGCCGCCACCGTGCTGAACGGAGTCGGCTACGTCATCGAAGCCCATGTGGAACTGAGAAGCCGGGATGAAAACCCGGAAATCGATTCCGAAACCAAGCACTTTGAGATGTTCTGCCGCCGTGCGGCAAAAGGCCAGTGCTTCCACCAGCCCTACTTCGGCACGCGCGAATTCCCCGTCGATTTCACCCTTCTGGAAGACGGCGACATGCCTGCCTCCGAACTGCCGGAAGAGCAGCAGAACCGCCACCTCGGCATGATGCTGCACGACATCGAATACATACCCGACAAGAAAGGCAAGATCGTCAGTTCCAACGACGGCCGTCGGTTGACAGCCAACCCCCGCTTCTTCATGGCGGAGCTCCGCGGGGGCATCCTCGACGTTCCGCCGCTCGCACAAACCCACTCCTGACGTATGATTCTTCAACAACTTTCAGCCCTGTACGACCGCCTCGCCGCCGATTCCGAACGCGGCGCAGACCTGCCGACGCTCGGCTTCAGCAAGCAGAACATTTCCTATGCCGTCGTGTTGAAGCCGGACGGAACCCTCGTTGCCTTCGACGACATCCGCGTCGAAGTGCCGAAAGGCAAAAAAACGGCCATGGTCTCCCAGAAACGCATGGTTCTGGGCGGGACGAAACCCTCCGGCTCCGGTCTGAACCCCTGCTTCCTGTGGGACAACACGGGCTACCTCCTCGGCTACAAGGGCAGCGGAGAAGAGAAGGCGGAAAAGCGGGCGCAGGAAGCCTTCGCCGCCTTGCGCGACAAGCACCTTGCCCTCGAAACGGTCGTCAACCATCCGCAGTATTCCGCCGTCTGCCGCTTCCTCGAAGCGTGGGATCCGGCGCGTGCGCCCGAACTTTTCACCAATCCCGACCTGCTGACGGGTAACGGGATTTTCCGCATACAAGGCGAGGAAGACTACGTTCACGAGCTGCCCGAACTCCGCTCCTGGTGGCTCGACGGCGGCGAAGACCTCTGGAAAGGTGCCGACGGCAAGAAAGCCAAAGACGAGGGAGAGAAAGGCATGTGCCTCGTCACCGGACGCATGGCGAAAATCGCCGTGCTGCACGAACCCATCATCAAGGGCGTCGCCAATGCCCAGTCGATGGGCGCGAAGCTCGTCTCCTTCAACTGCAATTCCTTCACCTCCTTCGCCAAGGAGCAGAGCGCGAACGCCCCCGTCGGCGAACATGCCGCCTTCGCGTACTGCAATGCGCTCAACTACCTTCTGGGCAGGCAGGAAACTCGCCAGTTGATCGGCGATTCCACCACCGTCTTCTGGGCGGATGTGCCGCCTGCGAAAATGGAAATGCTGGAGAGCATCGTCGGACGCGCCATCTCTCCCCCACGGGATGCCATGCACGCCGGAAACCTCTCCCGCGTACAGGAGGTGCTGGACAAGCTGGCTCAAGGCAAATTGAAAAAGGACGACCTCGACGATGCCGGGGCTCCGTTCTATATCCTCGGCCTGTCGCCCAATGTTTCGCGCCTCTCCATCCGCTTCTGGTTTGAATCCACCTTCGGCGAGCTGATGGAATCTGTGCAGCGGCATTACGACGCTCTGCGCCTGCAACCGCAATGGACGGAAAAGAACAGCAAAAATCCCGACCCGAAGTTGATTGCTCCGAACTCCATCCTCCGCGAAACGGCGCGTGAACCGAAAGACATCCCGCCGCTCTTCTCCGCGGCACTGATGCGCTCCATCATCGGCGGTGCGCCCTATCCGGACGCCATCGCACAGGCTATCCTGCGCCGCATCTCCATCGACCACGACGTCAACTACATCCGCTGCTCCTACCTCAAGGCGTGGCTCCTCCGCAAAAAATCAACCGAAACACAATCCATCATCACCCCCATGATAAACAAGGACAACAAAGAACCCGGCTACCTGATCGGGCGGCTCTTCGCCGCCTATGAAAAGACCCAGCTCGACGCCAACAGAGACCGCAAGCTGAACAGAACCATCCGCGACAGCTTCTACTCCAGCGCATCCGCCACGCCCCGGGGCGTGATGGCCCGCCTGCAGCGGCTGTACTCCCACCACCTCAACCAGCTCGACCCGGGAGCCAAGATCAACCGCGAAAAGCTCATCCAGAGCATCGTCGGCGACCTGACGGCCATCCCCGCCCACATGAGCCTTGAGCAGCAAGCGCAATTTACACTCGGCTACTACCAGCAAATGCAGGATTTCTACACCCCGAAGAACGACCAGGAAAAAACCGAACAGGAATAAACCGCCACCACATTTTTCAACAACCAACCAAAATACCACAATACCATGAATAAAATCGACTTTGTCCTCATCTACGATGCCCTCGACGCCAACCCCAACGGAGACCCCGATGCCGGCAACATGCCGCGCGTGGACGTCGAAAGCGGCCACGGCCTCGTCACCGACGTATGCCTCAAGCGCAAAATCCGAAACTTCGTCCAGCTCACCCGCGACGGGCAGCCCGGCTGCGACATCTACGTCCGTGAAAAAGCCATTCTCAACAACCAGAACGAACGCGCCTACCAAGGCATCAAAAAGGAAGCGAAGAATGCCGACCAGGCCGTCAAAGATGAAGCCCGTGCCTGGATGTGCCAGAACTTCTTCGACATCCGCGCATTCGGCGCCGTGATGACCACTGATGTGAACTGCGGACAGGTGCGCGGCCCCGTGCAGCTCTCTTTCTCACGCTCCGTGGACCCCGTCTTCAGTGCGGAATACGCCGTCACACGTTGCGCCGTCACGACCGTCAAGGAAGCCGAAAACCAGAAGGGCGACAACCGCACCATGGGTCGCAAATACACCATCCCCTATGCCGTTTATACCACGCGCGGATGCGTGAACCCCTTCCTCGCCGCCCAGACCGGATTCAACGAATCCGACTGGGAACTCCTCAAGGAATCCCTCGTCCACCTCTTCGATTTCGACGCCTCCGCCGCACGCCCCGCCGGCTCCATGGCTGTCCGTAAGCTTATCGTCTTCAAGCACGAAAGCCAGCTCGGCAACGCTCCGGCTCATAAACTGTACGACGCCGTCAAAATCGTTCGCAAGGAAGGCATCGACGCTCCGCGCTCCATCGAAGACTACGACATCATCATCGACAAGGCTGCCATCCCGGCCGGTGTCACCGTCGAAGAAATCGACTGCTAACCCCATCCTTCCGGCAGCGGCAATCCTCGGCCTGCCGCTGCCGGATACCCTTGCCCATGGAAGACGGCCTCCCCATCTCCTCCCTCCAGCACTACATCTATTGCCCGAGACAGTGCGCTCTCATCCACGTCGAACGCCTGTGGGCGGACAACATCCACACCGCGAGCGGCAGCATCGAACATGAACGCGTCGATGCCGGGCAGGGCAACACCTCTCGGGGCATCCGCATCGAACGGAGCGTCCACCTCCTCTCCGAACGCTACGGCATGCAGGGAGTGGCGGACGTCGTCGAATACCACGGCCCCCGGGGACGGTACGACCGCATCGTACCCGTCGAATACAAGCACGGCAAACCCAAGGCTCACCGTGCAGACGAAGTGCAGCTCTGCGCGCAAGCCATTTGCCTCGAAGAAATGCACGGCATGGACATCGAACGAGGCTACCTCTTCTACCTCAAACCCCGCCGGAGAACAGACGTCCTCTTCGATGAAGAACTGCGAAACCTCACCATCCGGACCATTCTCGACGTGCGTTCCCTCATCGACAACGGTGAAACTCCTCCGGCCCGCTATGAAAAAAGCTGCGAGCAATGCTCCATGATCGACCTCTGCCTCCCGCACCTCGGCCCGCACATGAAAGGCATCGGCAAAGTCCCCGCCTCGCAGTACAACGACCGCCAATTCTCCCTCCTCCTGAACAACGAACCGTCCGAACCTTGAAACAGCACCTGAACACCCTCTACGTCACCCGGGAAGGAGTATGGCTCGCCAAAGACGGGGAAACCGTCAGCATCATCGACCATGGCTCCTCTCTGATGCGCGTACCCCTGCATAACCTCGAATCCATCATCACCATGGGGTGGGACATCGGCGTCTCTCCCCAGCTCCTTGCCGCCTGCGCGGCAAGCGGCATCCGCCTCTCCTTCTGCGACCCCAACGGGCGTTTTCTCGCCGCCGCTACGGGATTCACCCCCGGCAACGTCCTGCTGCGAAGGGCGCAATACCGTTGTGCGGACCAGCCCGAAGCCGCTCTGAACATCGCTCGGGAAATGATCGCCGCCAAAATCCTCAATGCCCGCCATGTCCTCCTGCGTGTCGACCGCGACCGCTCGGGCATCAACCTCGAGCCTGTCATCTCCTCTCTGGCATACTCGGTGCAGGCCGCCCGAAAAGCGCGCGACGCCGCCGAACTTCTTGGCATAGAAGGTAACGCGGCGGACGCCTACTTCTCCGCCTTCCCGACAGCCATCGCCCACGATGACCCGGCCTTCATCTTCTGCGGACGCTCCCGGAGGCCTCCGCGCGACTCCGTCAACGCCCTCATGTCCTTCGTTTACGCCTTGCTGGCGCACGACTGCCGCTCTGCGCTCGAATCGTGCGGCCTTGATGCAGCCGTCGGCGTCCTGCACCGCGACCGGCCGGGCCGCCCCGGACTGGCCCTCGACCTCATGGAAGAATTCCGCGCCGTACTGGATGACCGCCTCGTCCTCACCCTCATCAACCGCCGCCAGATCAAACCGGGCGACTTCACTCGGGAAGAAAGCGGCGCCGTCTTCCTCAAAGAAGAAAGCCGGAAAATCGTCCTCAGCGCATGGCAGGAACGCAAAAAGGAAACCATCATGCACCCCGTCATCGGCGAAAAAATCACCATCGGCCTGCTGCCGCACATTCAGGCGCGCCTGCTCGCCCGCCACCTGCGCGGCGATGTGGACGCCTACACCCCCATGCTTTGGAGATAACATGTTCGTCATCATCAGCTATGATGTGGCTACGGCCACGAGGACGGGAGCCCGGAGACTGCGGCGCATTGCACGCATCTGTGAAAACTACGGACAGCGCGTGCAGAACTCCGTCTTCGAATGCAAAATCCCGCCGAACCTCTTTGTCTCCGTCAAACAGCAGCTCCTCGATACCATGGACCCGGAAGAAGACAGCCTGCGCTTCTACTTTCTGGGCAAGGATGATGAAGGGAAAATCCTCCATGTCGGAGCCAAGAAAAGCTACGACATCGACGGCACGCTCATCATCTGAAACATCAATCGACCGCAGGCAGGGCGCAACACGCGCGAACCCCAAGCTGTACCGAAATTCCCGGAACATCCGCGAAATCGGCAACAGCCTCGTGTTCATCAGATTGACAAACAAGCCCGCTTTATGAAGTTGTCAAATAATGTATATTGACAGCTCGTCGGCGGAAATAAAGGAATTGCCTCTTTGGTGACAACATGTTACAAAGTGGCAGTCGCACCCCTCGCGGGTGCGTGGATTGAAACCGGAAAACCGTCACATCAAGCCACACGTCATCCCGTCGCACCCCTCGCGGGTGCGTGGATTGAAACGCGAGATATGGTTGACAAAGGACGGGAATGCGCCGTCGCACCCCTCGCGGGTGCGTGGATTGAAACAACATCAGAAATATCGTGCGAGCATACGATAGCGGTCGCACCCCTCGCGGGTGCGTGGATTGAAACAACACAGGCATCATGGAGATGCAGCGTGCGACGAAGTCGCACCCCTCGCGGGTGCGTGGATTGAAACACCGATACCCGCGGCCGCCGCTTCGAGTTCGGCCGGTCGCACCCCTCGCGGGTGCGTGGATTGAAACTCCGATGGTCAGCCAATTGCCCAGTACATCACAAGTCGCACCCCTCGCGGGTGCGTGGATTGAAACTTGAGGTGCTGACCGCCAGTCGCAAGCTTGTCATGGTCGCACCCCTCGCGGGTGCGTGGATTGAAACCGATGATGCGGGAAAACGTGTCGGGCGTGGAGGGTCGCACCCCTCGCGGGTGCGTGGATTGAAACGGGTACTGCACGACATTGCGTATGCCTGCCGACGGTCGCACCCCTCGCGGGTGCGTGGATTGAAACCCGCTGCCTGTCGCAGCCTCTGCTAGAACGGAATGTCGCACCCCTCGCGGGTGCGTGGATTGAAACCCGGTCGGGGAATCCCGCACGTATTCCCGGTCGCGTCGCACCCCTCGCGGGTGCGTGGATTGAAACTTGAGGTGCTGACCGCCAGTCGCAAGCTTGTCATGGTCGCACCCCTCGCGGGTGCGTGGATTGAAACTGTTGTCGATGGCTTCTTCGATCATGTCCACGAAGTCGCACCCCTCGCGGGTGCGTGGATTGAAACACGGACTCATATCGCAACGGCAGCAACATGGCCAAGTCGCACCCCTCGCGGGTGCGTGGATTGAAACGACGGCGAGGATGGCATCCGTGGCGTTGCAGGCTGTCGCACCCCACGCGGTTGCAGCGGGGTTGCAGCGGGGTTGCAGCGGGGTTGCAGCGGGGTTGCGCTTTGTTGGGGTAAGGGCCGTTTACTGAACGTTGTAGATGTTCATGGCGGCTTCGATGCCGTGGGTAGCGGCGTAACGGGCGGCATCCGCCGCCTTTTCGATGGAGACACCGAGGAGTTCCTGTTCGTCAGGGCGGAATTTGCCGAGTACGTGGGCGGTCATTTCCTTGCCGCCGGGGGCTCCTATGCCGATGCGGAGGCGGGGGAATTTGTCTGTGCCCAAGTGGGCGATGAGGGATTTGATGCCGTTGTGTCCTCCGGCAGATCCGCCGGGGCGGAGTTTGAGGGTTCCGACAGGGAAGGCGATGTCGTCGTAGATGACGAGGATTTGTTCGGGGGAGAATTTGAAGTACCGCATGAGGGGGCCGATGCTGGCTCCCGAGTCGTTCATGTAGGTTTGCGGTTTGACGAGGAGGACGCCGGGGCCTGCGGCCAGTTCGGCTTTTCTCGCTTTGTCAAGTTTGTAGGGTATATTCCAGTGGCGTGCCAGCGCATCAAGCGCCATGAACCCGACGTTGTGCCGGGTTCCGGCGTATGTCTGCCCCGGGTTGCCGAGGCCGACGATGATGCGAGGCACGCTGCTCATGGATGGGTCAGCATTCGCGCATTTGGCATGCCGGGATGGTGAGGGACCTGTTGACGGCGTTCAGGTAGGCGCGGACCGAGGCTTCGATGATGTCGGTGGCGGCGCCTTTGCCGGAGACGGGTTTGCCTGTGCCGAAGTCGACTTTGACGAAGACTTCGCCGACGGAGTCCTGCCCCTGCGAGGCAGCCCGTACGTTGTATTCGACGAGTTTGCCTTTTGTTTTGGTGATGCGGTCGATGGCTTTGAAGACGGCGTTGACCGGGCCGTTGCCCGTGGCGCAGTCTTCGCGTTTGTCGTTGTCGATGATGAGGCTGAGCGTGGCGGTGGCGCGGGCGTGAGTGCCTGCGACGAATTGGATGAAGTCGAGGCTCCAGAGTCCCTGTTGGCTGTCCAGCGAGTCGTTGACGAGGGAGGAGATGTCGTCGTCATAGACGAATTTCTTGGAGTCGCCTACTTTTTTGAAGCGTTCGAAGACGTGGGTGAGTTCTTCTTCCGTGAGGACGTAGCCGAGTTTTTCGAGGCGTTGGCGGACGGCGGCTCTGCCGGAGTGTTTGGTGAGCGGGAGTTCCGTCGCGCCCCAGCCGATGGTTTCAGGGTCGATGATTTCGTAGGTTTCTCGTTTGCTGAGGATGCCGTGCTGGTGGATGCCGGAGCCGTGGGCGAATGCGTTTTCACCGACGACAGCCTTCGATCGCTGGACGGGCATGCCGCTCATGCGGGCGACGACCTGCGAGGTTTTGACGATTTCCTTGATGTGGACGCCGTGGGTGACTCCTCCGAAGGCTTCCGGGCGGGTGGAGATGGCCATGATGACTTCTTCCAGCGCGGAGTTGCCTGCGCGTTCGCCGATGCCGTTGATGGCTCCTTCGACCTGCCGGGCTCCCGCCTTGACGGCTGCCAGCGAGTTGGCGACGGCAAGGCCGAGGTCGTTGTGGCAGTGGACGGAGATGATCGCCTGTTCGATGTTGGGCACGTTTTCCTTGAGGTAGGTGATGATGCGTGCGTATTCGTCCGGTGTGGTGTAGCCGACGGTGTCGGGGATGTTGACGGTGGTGGCTCCGGCTGCGATGACGGCTTCGACGACCTGTGCGAGGTAGTCGAGTTCGGTGCGGGAGGCGTCTTCTGCGGAAAATTCGATGTCCTGCACGTATTTTTTGGCATGGGCGACGCCTTCGACGGCCATGACGAGGATTTCCTCTTTGGTTTTCTTGAGTTTGTACTCGCGGTGCAGGGGGCTGGTGGCCAGGAAGATGTGGACACGTGCGCGGTCTCCGGCAGGAGCCAGAGCTTTGACGGCGGCATCGATGTCGCCAGGCACGCAGCGTGCGAGGCCTGCGATGGTGCAGTGTTTGATTTCCGTGGCGATGGTGTGGACTGCTTCAAAGTCTCCGTCAGAGATGCAGGGGAAGCCTGCTTCGATGATGTCCACTCCCAGTTTTTCTAGCTGACGGGCGACTTCGAGCTTTTGACGAAGGTTCATGGAGGCCCCGGGGCATTGTTCTCCATCTCTCAGTGTCGTGTCAAAGAAGCGTATTTGATCAGCCATATTATTATGTTGGTTTGAATCCGCACTATAACATGGCGATGCGGGTATGCAAGTGCCCAACCTGTCATGGTGGCGGGTTGGGTTCGCAGGGCAAGAAGTTCCCTGTTCGGGGCGAGTATGCGGTTAACGGGCCGGGGGTGTGGCGGGCTGTGCCTGTTGCTGCGCGACGAGCGAAGGATCCAGTGAGAGGACATTCGCCAGTTCGGGCGTGACCAGCCCGTTGAGGATGAGCCGGTCGATTTGTCCGGATACGTTATTCCATGCCGAATTGAATTGATCCTTGAGTTGCAGGACTTCCTTTTCCTCTTCGGCGGTCGGGTCGGGCAGTTCGCTTTGCCGGACGGCGATGGCGTTCATTGTCATCCTCTGGGTTTCAAGCTGCGGGATGGCGTTCCGGATGCTTTCCGCATCGTAGCACATGCTCAGGATGCTGTCCGTGGCATGGAGGAGTTCGATCAGTTCCTGCGCGAGGATGTAGTGTGGGGAGGAGGGTTGGCTTTGTTGCGCTTCACCGGAAACCGCCAAGGCGGGCATGGCGAGGGGCAGGAAGCAGATGGCTGTGTTCATCGGGATGAGTGTGGGTTGCGGAGCCGCTGTGCCGTACCGCAGGAGGGGCAGCGGAACCATTTGAAGAGCAGGATGTGCAAGGCAGTGGGGACGACGCGACCCAGGCCCCAGATCGTGTGCATTTTCCTGTTGCGCACATAGCGTTGCCACGAGAAGATGCGTATTTTACAGACGCTGCACCGGCATCGGAAGGAGACGATCAGGTAGAGGAAGAGGATTAGGCCGATGAAGGCGAAGGCGATGATGTGCCAGCGCAACAGCGCATGATTGAAGAGGAGGATGTACGGCAGCAGGAAGATCAGGGAGAGGCCGCACAGCCAGAAGAGGATGGCGATGACTGCACCGAGCCATGTACGGATCGGCGTGGTGTGCCGGATGCCGCGAGGATGCATGTAGCGTTCCGAGACGGATCGATCGGCAGTTTCTTCCCTTGCCTTGCGGTGCGAGGCTGCCGGGGTGCGCTTGTGGTGCGTCAGGACGGGGAGCGCTTTTCCTCCAAGGCGGTTGGGCAGGTTGTCTGTTTCTTTGACGGCACCGGTTTCCTGTTCCTGCGGGACGGCCGTTTCTTCCCGGACGATGGTCTGAGCCTGGGCGATCCATCCTTCTACCAGCCGTTCGTCGGGAAGGGGGAGGTTGCGTTCGAAGTGGGTGTTTGCCAGCCGGAGGTCGTTCAGCAGTTGTTCCGCATTGTACCTTGCCAGTGTGGCGGGGGACTTTACTCCCAGTATGTCGAGCAGTTCGCGGTGTTCGGCGGTCAGGTGGACGATGCGGTTCATGGACGCAGGTTTGGTGCTGGCGTTATAGCAGGGCGGAGAGCATTCCGGTCAGTTGTGCCTGTTTGCTCTGCCATTCGGTCAAGCGGGCGCGTTCCTGTGCGACGACATCGGCGGGTGCGCGGTCGATGAAGCCTGCATTTCCGAGTTTACCTTCGCATTTGGAGATTTCCCGGGCGATTTTTTCGAGTTCCTTGCGGATGCGTTCGCGTTCGGCGTCTACATCGACGAGGCCTTCGAGCGGGAGGAAGAGTTCACCGAGGGGGGTGAGGCTGGCAGGTGTTCCTTTTTCGGCTGCGTAGGCAGGTTCGATGCCGACGGTTTCGGCTCCGGCCAGCAGGGCAAGGCGGGAGGCGGTGTCGGGGTCGACATTCATGGAGGGTTTGAGGATGAATTGAACCTTTTTGTTGGTGGCGAGGTTGTATTCGGCCTTGAGGTTGCGCGCGCGGTTGGCGGTTTCGTAGAGGGCTGCGGCGAGCGTTCCTGCGGCTGTGCGTTGTTCTTCGCCGATGTTTTGCAGGAGGCTGGAGGGATCGGGCAGGGGGGTGACCATGAGTGGCTTGCCCGCTTCTGCTGCTGCAAATCCGAGCGATGCCCACAGTTCTTCGGTGATGTGGGGCATGATGGGGTGGAGCAGTGCGAGGTAGTGGCGCATGACGGTGTCCATGGTGCCGAGGGTGGCGGCGCGGGCGGACGGGTCGGCTCCTTCTCGGAGGTCGTTTTTGATGGCCTCAAGGAAGAGGGCGCAGTATTCGGACCAGAAGAATTGGTAGAGGGCCTGGGTGTAGGCGTTGAATTCGTAGGCGGCGAGTGCGTCCGCGACGTCGGTGTGGAGTTGTTTGAGTTTGGCGAGGATGTCGATGTGGACGGCGGTGTAGGCCGGTTCTGCGGCGGCATCGGTTTCGCCCTGCATCATGCGGAAGCGCGCGGCATTGTAGAGTTTGTTGGCGAAGTTGCGGCCTTCGCCGATTTGCGATTCGTCGAAGCGGACGTCCGTGCCGGTGGGGGCGATGCGCATGAGGCCGAAGCGGAGGCCGTCTGCGCCGTAAGTGGCCATGAGGTCGAGCGGGTCGGGCGAGTTGCCGAGGGATTTGCTCATTTTGCGGCCGAGGATGTCGCGGATGATGGAGGTGAAGAAGACGTTCGAGAAGGGTTTCCTGTCTTCAAAGCGGTAGCCTGCCATGATCATGCGGGCCACCCAGAAGAAGATGATGTCCGGTCCGGTGACGAGGTCGCTGGTGGGGTAGAATTTGGCGCGGAGTTCTTCATCCATGGTGCCGAAGGGCCAGAGCCATGAGGAGAACCATGTGTCGAGCACATCGCCGTCCTGTTCCCAGTTTTCGGGATCGGCAGGCGGTGTGGTGCCGACGTGGATGTTGCCCGTGGCTTCGTCGGAGACGTCGAGGGAGGGGGCGGCTTTCAGGGTGTCGGCTGCGTTTTTGCGGTACCAGACGGGGATGCGGTGGCCCCACCAGAGCTGGCGGGAGATGCACCAGTCCTGAATGTTTTCGAGCCAGTGCGCGTAGGTTTTCGCCCAACGTGCGGGGCGGAAGGTGATGTCTCCGGAGGCAACGGCTTCGGCTGCTTCCTTGACGCAGGGGTATTTGAGGAACCACTGCATGGAGAGGCGTGGTTCGATGGGGACGTCGGCGCGTTCGGAGTAGCCGACGTTGTTTTCGTATTCTTCGACTTTGTGGAGGAGACCGAGGCCACGGAGGATTTCGACGGATTTGTCGCGGGCTTCGAAGCGGTCGAGGCCGTGCAGCTCGGGGCAGCCGGGGCATTCGATGCGGCCGTCCGGGGTGAGAACGTCGATAATTTCGAGGTTGTTTTTCTGGCCGATTTCAAAGTCGGCGCGGTCGTGGGCAGGGGTGATTTTGAGCGCACCTGTGCCGAATTCGATTTCGACGTGTTCATCCGCGATGATGGGGATGGGCGCAGCACAGAGGGGGCGGATGACGTTTTGCCCGATGAGATGGCCGAAGCGGGGGTCGTTGGGGTTGACGGCGACGGCGACGTCCGCCATGATGGTTTCCGGGCGGGTGGTGGCGACGAGCAGTTCTCCCGATCCGTTTTCCAGTTTGTAGCGGATGGTGTAGAGCTTGCTCTTTGTGGGCTTCATGATGACTTCCTCGTCGGAGAGCGCGGTCAGGGAGACGGGGCACCAGTTGACCATGCGGCGGCCGCGGTAGATGAGGCCTTCCTTGAAGAGTTCGACGAAGGCGCGGCTGACTTCGTGGGTGAATTGCTCGTCCATGGTGAAGCGTTCGCGTTCCCAGTCGCAGGAGCAGCCGAGCTTTTTGAGCTGTTTGAAGATGATGCCGCCGTGTTTGTCTTTCCATTCCCAGACGAGTTTGAGGAATTCGTCGCGGCCGAGGTCGTGGCGGGTTTGGCCCGTGCGCTGGCGGAGGTCTTTTTCCACGCGCACCTGGGTGGCGATGCCCGCATGGTCCGTGCCGGGAAGCCAGAGTACTTCCTTGCCAAGCTGGCGTGCGCGGCGTGCGAGAATGTCCTGAATGGAGTTGTTCAGAACGTGGCCGAGGTGAAGGACTCCCGTGACGTTGGGCGGAGGGATGACGATGGAATAGGCGGGTTTGGAGGAGTGTTCGTCGGCATGGAAGCAGTGCTCCGACATCCAGCGAGACTGCCATTTTTCTTCTACAATCTGAGGTTCGTACGCCTTGGGCAATTCCGTCATAACGCGGGCAATTACACTCCAAAACGCCTCATGTTGCAAGTTTTTTTTCGGCCTTGCACCGCTTTCGGGATGCCGGGGAAATTTGCATGCAGTCGCACTTGCGGGTTGTCATGGGTGAAAGAATGGGGTACTTTACTTCGTACTGATGACTGTTATGCTTGCCAATTTGTTTAGTCCGACGCAATTGACGATTGTCCTGATCATTCTTTTCCTTCTTTTCGGGGCGAAGAAGCTTCCCGAATTGGCTCGTGGCCTCGGAAAGAGCCTTGGCGAGTTCAAGAAGGCCAAGAAGGAGTTTGAAGACGAGATTTCCGGCGTGACCAAGGACGAAGCCAAACCGGTGGAGGCTCCCAAGAAGATCGAAGCTGCCGACGAGGAGAAGAAGACCGATACTTCCGATTCCGGCAAGGTCGCTTGAGGCTGTTGCGATCGGAGTTTTGCCATGGCCGGGGCGAATTGCCCGGCTGGTTGATTGCCCGTGGTGTTGTGCCACGGGTTTTTCGTTGGCCTGACCGGACGTCAAGGTTCGTTGCAGAGGTCGCAGAAGGGGTAGGGCGAAATCAGGCCTTGACGAAGATGCGTTGCCTGTACATGCCGAAGAGCAGGAGCCACAGCAGGATGATGTAGCTTGCGGCGAAGAAGAGGGGGGCGTAGTCCGGTTCCAGCAGCTCGGCACATCCGGAGAAGATGCGTTCGTTCAGGGTTCCGAAGTCGATGAGGGAGGTCAGGATGTAGGCAAAGAGCGCATTCATGCCGATGACTTTGAGCGGGAAGCTCCAGGCCCGCAGGTTCCAGACGTCGATGACGAGATAGAACAGGGCGAGCAGGAACATGCCGATGCCGCCTGCAGCCAGAACGAAGGTGGAGGTCCAGATGCGTTTGATGATGGGGTAGTATTCCGCCGTGACGAGGGAGATGCTGAGCAGGGCGGCTCCGCACAGGAAGATGAAGCCGAAGCGCATGAGAGGAGTGCATTCCTTGTACTTCAGCGCTGCGCCCGTGGTGTAGCCCAGCAGTGCCAGCGCGATGGCGGAGACGATGCAGAGCAGGCCTTCGGGGTCGTAACCGCCGCCGTGCAGGATGCCGGGCAGCCAGCTGCGGTCGATGATGGCGTTGATGCTGCCCTCAGGGGTGAAGTCGCCGAAGTTGAATTGCAGGTAGGCGATGCCTCCGAGGATGAGGAGCGCCGTTGCAGCGACGGCAGCCGTTTTGCGGACAAGTAGGATGATGGTGCCGCTGACGGCGCAGGAGATGCCGATCAATCCCAGTACGGACGCGAAGCGCATGTTTTCCGGGTTCCAGCTCAGGGCCCCGTTGACAAGGCATCCGAGGAGGATCAGGACGATGGCCCGCTTGTACAGGTGAAGCAGAGTTTTCCACCATGCGCCGGGTTCTCCGCTTTTTTTCAGCAGGGAAAAGGCCATGGAGACGCCCGCAATGAAGACGAACAGCGGGAAGACGAGGTCATAGAGGGCGAAGCCTTCCCATGCCTTGTGGCCGAATTGTTCGCTGAATGTCTGCAAGGATGCCTGTTCCGGAAAGGTTTGAGCCAGAATGCGTGCGAGGGAGTCCAGCCCGACGATGCACAGCATGTCGAGGCCGCGCAGGGCATCCAGCGATTGCAGCCGCCGTTTGGGTTCGGGGGCGGCGTCTGTTGCTTCCGGGCTGGTCATGCTGCCGGGTGTATCGTCCGGCAGTTGAAGGCTATCGGGAAGGGCTGCGTCTTTCATTTCCGTATATACGCCGATATGCCATCGTTTTTTACGGGAAAATCCGTTTTCCTGTTTTTTATCTTGCCCGGGGATTCGGCTCAGACTTTGATGAAGATGCCCTTTCTGTACATGCCGAAGAGGAGCAGCCAGAGCAGGAGAAGATAGGTGGACGCGAGGAAGAGGGCCGACCATGCAGGAGGCATGAATGCGGCGAAGCCGGAGAAGATGCGTTCGTTGATCGCATCGAAGTCGACAACTTTGGCGACAATGTAGGCAAATATGGCATTCATGCCGACGATTTGCAACGGGAAGCTCCATGCACGGAATTTCCAGATGTCGATGACCAGATAGAAGAGCGACAGAGCCATGATGCTGATACCTCCTGCCGTGAAGACGAATGTCGCCGTCCAGATATGCTTGATGAGCGGGTAATGTCCTTTGGCAACGAAGGCGATACCGGCGAGTGCCGCTCCGCTCAGGAAAAGCAGTCCGAAGCGTTTGATGGGGGTATGTACATTGCTTTTCAGTATGGTGCCGGCTACGTAGCCGATGAGAGTCAGGGCGATGGCGGAGACGATGCAAAGGATGCCTTCGGGATCGCTGTGTCCTTGTGCGATATGGCCGGGCAGGCAATGTTGGTCGATGAGGGCATTGATGCTGCCGCCGGGCGTGAAGTCGCCGAAGCCGAATTGCAGGCAGGCGATGCTTCCGAGGATGAATGCGATGATGCCGATCATCCATGGCAGGTTGCGGACAAGTAGGATGATGGTGCCCCCAATGGCGCAGCAGATGCCGATCAACCCCAGTACGGACGCGAAGCGCATGTCCTGCACATTCCATGTGAGCGTGCCGTTGACGAGAAATCCGAGTAGAATCAGGATGGCGGCCCGGCGGTACAGGTGGAGGATGGCTTTCCTCCTCGTGGCCGGGTCGGCGCTTTTGCCTGCCAGCGAGAAGGCCATGGAAGCCCCGGCAATGAAGACGAAGAGGGGCAGCACCAGGTCGAGGAGAGCGAAGCCCATCCATTGCTTGTGGAGGAATTGCTTCACCACCAGTTGGCAGAAGCCGTTGTTCGGGAAGATGCCAGCAAGAGCGTATACGACGATGTTCAAGCCGACGATGAGGAGCATATCCAGGCCTCGCAGGGCATCAAGCGATTGGAGCCGTTGTTTGGAAGCCGGTTTTGTTGAGGGAAGCGTGCCGGGCTCCGCAGGATTTGCATTGGCTGGCGATTCTGGCAAGGGGGCGGGTTCTTCGTTGTTGCAGGAAGTCTGAGAGAGAGTCATGTCGTTCGTTTCCGGATTTATAAGAATGAGATCAGGGGGCTCAGGTAAGCGGCGTTTTCGAAGGATTTCTCATTGTTCATGAGCTGGAGGGAGTAGTCGTTTTTGCTGATGTACCAGATGGGTTTGTCCGGCGGCAGGGCATGGAGGAAGACCGGGGCGCCTGTATGGTCGATGAAGCCGACGTAGGAGGGTTTCCGTTTGTCGTGCGCTGTTAGCCTGTTTTTCACTTCCTGTTCATACGGCGGGTTTTTGTGGCGTTTGAACCAGTCAGCCCATTGTTGTTCCTCTTTGAGGGTGGTGGGATTGGTGGCGAGCCAGCAGGCTGCGTTCAGTTCCACGACGTTGTCGCGCAGGTGGTGGTGGAAGGAGGCTTTGTCGCGTTCGAATGTGTCAGAGAAGCAGGCTCCCGGAATTTCAGGGTGGGGGTAAGCCTCGATGAAGTCGAGTATTTTGCCGTAGAAGTATGCTTTGGCCAGTGCCGGGCATTCCGGCCTGTCGTAGTCGATGATGCGGCCGAGTATGCGGAGGAGGTTGGCTTTCCCGTAGGCAAAGTCGGGTTCCTTGAGTCCGGCCGCCTGAAAGAAGTCGGTCAGATCGATCGTGTCGATGGATGCGATCTGGTTGGCGGGAATGGTGGCCGTGTTGTTGCTGAGGGCGGAGAAGCGGGGGTCGATGGGCGAGCGTTCGACGATGTATTCTCCGTCGCGCGCCGAGGGACGCATTTCTGCCAGATAATACTGCCCCGACTGGGTGCGGATGCGATAGTAGGGTTTTTTGAAGTTTTGGTTGCGGAAGAGTTCTGCGATGATTTCAAGCTGCTGCTGGGTGATCGGCTGCTCCGGGGTGAAGGTCGGTTGACCGTTCAAGTGGATTTGTTTGCTGCGTTCGATGCGTTCGGCATACGTGTTGTCGCCGGAGAATTGCACCAGAGCGACGATTTTGTCGTAATCCGGCAGTTTGCCGGACATGGCAAGGGCGTTCTGGACAGGCTGGTATTTGGCAGGGGAGAGTAGCTGGAGATAGGCCTTGAAGGTTTCCAGTGTGCGCGCTTCCCTGAGCTGGGCTTCGACAGAACGCGCCTGTTCGATGCTGTGCAGGATGCTGTTGATATCGGATAACCGATCATTGATGGGCTGGAGGATGTCGATCGAGAGGCCGAGTTCGCGCTGGTTGGCGGTGAAAAGCTGTTTGTTCTGTTCGAGCTTTTGCTGCTGTTCGCTGAGTTTTTGCGCATCCGTGTCGAAGTTGCCGGTCAGTTCGGGCATGGGGATGCTGTCGGCAGAGATTTGGGAAAGGATATGGTTGCGCCTGTTCGTCAGCATCTGTTCGTAGGTGCGTGTAATGTTCGCCCATTGTTCCATGCGCCGGGTGCGGTATTCGAGAGGGAGGCGGTTGATGCTGTCTCCGAAGGCCAGACGTTCCGACGGGTCCCACAGGGCGAAGATGTCCGGATTCGCGTCGAGCTGGTTCAAGGCGTTGTCGATGCTGCGAGCCAGCAGCCGGATGTTGCTGCTCCAGCGCTGGAGGTTGTCCAGCTGGTTGCCGAGGCCTCCGAATGACGGCAGGATGCTGTTTTCATGCACGGTTCCGGCAAGAGATTCGGCCTCGGAGAGTTGCTGGTGCTCCATCAGGTCTTTCAAACGGCCTGCGATGTTGCTCGCTTTGCTGTCGAGGTAGTAGTAGATTCCTCCGCAGAGCAGGAAGCCTCCAGCGAGGCTGAGGGTGAAGCGCAGGGCGAGGCGGCGTTTGCGGGAGACGGTGGCCTTGGCCCGGTTCCAGCGGGAGATGGCGGCTTCGGCCCTTTCTCCCATATCTTCGGGAATGCCGATATCCGCCCGGCGAAGCAGGGTGAGCTGTTTGCGGAGTTTGTCGATTCGCGCATGCAGGAAGGATGCCTTTTTTTCTTCGAGTTCACCGTCGCCGGATGCTTCCATGTTTTCCAGCATGGAGCCAAGACGTTCGATTTCGGTGGCGGCGTATTGTTCGCGGTCCCGCTTTTCCTGTGCCTGCCTGATGGTTGTTTTGAGGGCGGCGAGGGATTGCTGCTGCGGCGCAGTGAGGTTCAGCCGTTTGGCGGAGGTCAGCGTTTCGATGTTCCGGAGGAGGTCGGCTTCCTGTTCTTCCGTAGCCGTGCTTCCGATGCAGCCGATGAGTTCTGCTAGTTCCGCCTCGTCGCATTCATGCTGCCAGCGGGCGAGCGCTTTCTGCCAGTCGGCGTATTCGGGCAAGGCGGCGTGGAGTTCTTTTTCGGTAGCCAGTTCCAGGAGGCGGGCGAGGTTTGTTTGCAGGGCCGACATATCGCCCCGTTGCATGAGGTCGTTGATGACAGGGGTTTCCCTGGACAGGTGGTTGCGGAGTCTGCGTTGGAGGTCGCGGGCGGCGGTTTTGTCGTGCGGGTCGGCCTGGAGGATGCGGCGGATGGCGGCGAGAGCCCCGGCTTCATCGCCCTGCAGGACTTTCTGCCTGTATTCCCTGTATAGTTCTTCCGTGTGGGGTGAGTCGCTCATGGCCGGGTTGTGGTCGCAGGCTGTTCTTTGGGGACTTCCTTGAATAGCCAGGTCAGCTTGTTGTTGTGGAGGGTGATGGTATCCAGTTCCAGCTGGATTTCCGAGACTTCTCCGGACAGGCGGTTGTATTCCACTTCAAGTTGTTTGGTGATATAGTCGCGGCATGCCTGCATGACTTTGGCGTATCCTGCCTGTTTGTCGATTTCAGATCTCCGTGTCGCTGGGGAAGTATATTGTGATTTGATGTTCAGTTTTTTCGTGGCGAATCTGTCGAAAGCGGCATCGTTGAGTATGGTGTCGTACCGGTCGACATGTTTTTCCGTCGATTGCCGGGCTTCGCTACTGGATTTGATGCTGCTCAGGACGCCGTAGAATTCGGCAAGGCTGGCTGCCTGCCTGTTTGGCCGTTTGGCGACGATGCTCGCGAATGCCTGTTCCAGCCGGTCGTTGATGGGCCATGCCGTTTCACAGGAGACGGCGTAGATGTCGAAATCGCCGTTTTGTTTGAACTTGCATTGCCATGCGTCGGGGTCAATCAGCAGGGCATTGTCCGATATGTTCCGGAGCCGGGGCAGGCGGATGTAGCTGGCTGGTTTTTGCGGGTTGCTGGCATATTTCAGGATCGGCGAGACGAGGAAGAAGCCTTTTTTCCGGAGTTTGAGGCTGTAGCGGTCGGGAGATTGTGCATCCGGATAAGCGTCAAGGTCTCCTGCTTTGATTTGGAAACTGTCCGGAACGGGTGGTTTGGCGGTTGAGGGGATGGTGGCGATCATGCGCGGTACAATGATGAGACGCATGTTCCGGTTGTTCCGGTTCAATTCGATGTCGATGATGACGTCTTTCGGGGTCGTGCCGGAGATAGAGCCGTCCGGGGAGAGTGTGAGGGTGAACAGGGGGTCGAATGCGCCACTTTTCCGGTAGGAGAAGCTATATTCGTTACCGGATTTTTCGAGTTTGACAGGGTGGGCGTCGCTGGCGATTTTTTCGCTCATGCCGGATTTCGCTCCCAGAGGGATGATGGCGATGCGGCCTTGGGTGAATTGGCCTCCCTGATCAAGATAGTTCAGGCTTTGGGCGGGTACGGGATCTCCGTATTTGATGGCGTCGGAGCAGGAGGAAGCCGCAGGCTGCTGTACGGGGGCAGGCTTGGCTGGAACGTCAGGGGCGGGCGGCGGCGGCGTTTGCGGTTTGTCCGGTGCAGGGGCGGGAGCTGGGGGTGGCTCCGGGCGATCCGGGGGGTGTGCCTGTGCGTTGCGGGCGCCCGGGAGGTCGCGGGCGATGGCGGGCGTCGGAGCAGGCGGCGGGACGATCAGGGGCGGTATGGAAGGAGTATCTTCCTGAACGGCAGCCATGCTCTCCGGCGATGATGCGGAGTCGCTCCCTCGCTGGGTGTAGAGGTAGAATGCCGCAAGGCACAGGGCGCAGGAGATGGCGAAAGCCAGCCACATTTTCAACGAGGAATGGGATGTTTCCGTTTCTTCCTCGTCTTCGGGGATGTCGTCTTCCCGGGAATCGGATGTATGTTGCGCACGAATGCTTTCTTTCATGCTCCGCATGTGGAGGTGGGGAGGCGGAGTGCCGGGGATTTCGGGCGCATCCTCGATGGAGATGCCGGGTGCATCGGGAATGGAAGAGTGGAGGCCGGGCGCTGAGGAGGCCGGAGGAGTCAGTCGGCGATCGACCCGAAGCATGCTGCGCCGCCCGGTTTCGGCCTGTTTTTCTTCCGGAGAACCTTGGCGTATGCAGATGCACGTAAAGTCGGCCCCTTGGTAGTTGGGGTCGAAGTCGGTCGTCCATGTGAATCCCCAGCCTTGGCGCGGGCACTGAAAAGAGGTTTCGTCCAGCAGGCGGAGTGCGATCTCCGGAGTGGCGTCGGGCGGGAGGAGGAGGTAGAGTCCCTGCGTTTGAAGGTCGAGAGGGTGCCGGGAGTTGTTCTCATGGCCTGTCAGGCTTTCCCAGAGGGAAGGAACTCCGCTTGTTGCTGGGGTTGCCGGTTTCCAGGGGGTGTCGTCTTCCAGCAGTTCGGGATTGTTCGTCCATTCCGTTTTCCAGAAAGCCTGCCGTTCGAGAGCGAGGGCGAGTCCGGCCGGGGTGAAATCCGTGTGCAGCCGCAGGTCGTCCACGTCCTGTTCCGTGAGGACGAGGTGATGCGCCGTGTGGTTGGTGCGGCCCGTGTAGTCGGAACCGGAATCGGCGATGGAGGTGAGGATGTGGAAGTTTGAGGCTCCGAGGGTGATTTGCCTGTAGGCGAAGATGCGGCGCGTGCCTTCCGTTCCGGTGGTGCGGCTGAATGTGCTGATGCGTTCCAGCGAGGCAGTCAGAGCGGCACCGAGGCTTCGGTTGCGTGCGACGGTGCCGAAGCCCGTGCGCCCGGCGTCCAGAAGACGCGGTGCGCTGGTGTAGATGAGCTGGCAAGCCATGAGAGTGGAGGGTGAGGGTTACAGGGAAGGGATGAGGGTGGGTTCGAGGCGGCTGAGGAGCCAGAGGGTGGGGTCGCAGATATGGATGGGGGAGAGGTGCGCCGGATCGGGGCCGATTCGTTTCGTGCTGTTGTCCGTGTCGGTGAATTCGACGGGAGGCGTGCCGAATGCGGAGGCGGCAAAGTACCGGACGTCCGAGGAGATGGCTTCGACGGTGGTGCAGATGGACGGATGGAGGCCGAAGAGGAAGCGTCGGAGGTGTTCCGAATTGGCATCGATGTTGTGCTGCAGGATGCGGCCGTTTTCGGATGCAGGGAGCAGGGGGCCACCTTCGAGGAGGTGCTGCCATGTATCGCATTTGCCGATGATGAAGGCGAACGGCGTCCGGATGCGTTCCTGTGGCGCGAGGTTCAACAGGGTTTTGATGCGGACTTCCATTTCCGTGAGAATGGTGCTTTGCTGGTCGATGGCGCGGCAGGCGTTCTGGAGCTGGGGGTCGTTGACGTCTTTGAGCATCCGGCGGAAGTCCGGGTTGACGGTGGGATCGAACAGGAAGCAAAGTCCGTCTGCGACGGCGACGTGTTGCGCTCCCGGAGAGTCTTCGCTGTTGCGCCCAGGCTCGAAGTGTTCGCCCGCGTTGTCGTAGAAGACGAGGCCCGTGGGGCTTTCGTCCGAACCGATGCCGGAGATGGTGTAGATAAAGGGCTTGGGCAGGCGGGTCATGCGGCCGTGCCTGGGCAGCGTTTCGTAGAGAGTCCCTTCCAGATCGGTTTTGGTGAGGTAGGCTTCTTCAGGCGAGGATGCGGAGAAGAGCCGCTTGCGCATGTCGTTGATGATGGCGTTGCACGTCGGGTCAGCATCGCGGAAGGTAAGGCCGTATTCCCGGGGCAGGCTTTGCTCGAGCTGCTGGAGCAGGGCGGCCAGATAGTAGGATTTCCCTGATGAGGGCGCGCCGACGATGGAGAAGATGCGCTGGCGCAGTTTCAGGAAGAAGGCGGGCAGGCGGCGGCGGCAGTGCGGGCAGGCGAAATCGGTGCAGGGTACGCCTTTCGCATCGAGGGCCTGCCCTTTGTCGTTGAAGCTGGTGGCCCAGAACCGCTGCATGGCGTCTTCACCGAGCAGGGAGTCGCCCCGGAGATCCGGATGGGAGGCGATGTTCATGATGTCCGCGAGCGTGAATCGCTGCCAGCAGACCGGGCACAGCAATTCGCCGTGTTCGGGGTCGATATCGCGTGCGGGCTGTTCGGCTGAGGGAGCCGACTGGGCTGCCGAAGGGGGTTCATGGCGGTGCGCCGAGCGCATGGGGCGCGTGGCTGCCGTATCGGGCACATCGCAGCCGACGGCTTCGCAGGCCTGTCGCACGGCGGCTTCCGGCGGTATGGGCGGCAGGTTCGCCTCTGCCGGTTTCTGTTTCTTCGATGCCGCAGCGATGGGGTAACGCGAGGAAATGATGGGCAGAAGGTTTTTCAGGTAGAAG
This sequence comes from Neoakkermansia glycaniphila, assembly GCF_001683795.1. Taxonomy (GTDB): domain Bacteria; phylum Verrucomicrobiota; class Verrucomicrobiia; order Verrucomicrobiales; family Akkermansiaceae; genus Akkermansia; species Akkermansia glycaniphila. Next base: position 53,408 of record NZ_LIGX01000040.1, on the reverse strand, counting down.
GCGGAGCGGTCCAATCCCTCGAATGTGGCGAGGCAGTCCTTGGGGAGGCTGGCTGAGGCTGTTGCCAGCTGGCGGAAGGCGTAGGGGCCGTGCCATGCCTTGTTGGGTTTGTCGTACAGGTACCATGCCTGCAGATTGTAGGAGGAGAAATTCGGCATGTTGTCCTCGTCGCCGTACCAGCAGATGAAGCAACCCATGGCAGCGGTGAACAGGTACAGTTTATTGGGCAGCAGTTCGGAACTTGCCGTCTGTTCCGTGCCGTTGACTGTATAGGCGCCGATGCTTCGTTGCGGGAAGAATGTATAAAAATTTCTTTTTCGGGAAAAGGAGCCTGCTATATCGGCGTCCATGTCCGCTCGAACCGTGTTGTCCCTCGACTTGCCGATGGAAACGAGGTCGCCTTGTGAGGCACGCAGTTTACCCGAAAGACAATCGAATATATACAACGTAGAACTGGACATGAGTCCCATAAAGCTACACGCGCAGGCAAATCAAGTCAAGCCTTTGCTGTAGCAAAATGGGCTTTTCCTGCCAGCATTTGCCGTTGGAGGACGGGCAATCCATGGATAGACAAAGAACCTTCACCCATGCGGAGTGAAGGTTCTGAAAATGAACTCGAATGAGTTTCTTCTTACTTTTTGAGGGCAGAGGATGCCTTGAATGCCACCGTCTTGGAAGCGGGGATCTGCATCGTAGCGCCTGTCTTGGGATTGTGGCCAGTGCGAGCCGGACGGGACTTGGTTTCAAACGTCCCGAAACCGATGATCTGAACCTTTTCGGTCTTGACTGCGGTCGTGATGGACGTAAGAACTGCGTCGAGGGCTGCAGCAGCGCACTTGCGGGTTGCACCTTCACCGAGATTCTTCTGGATGGAATCGATGAGTTGAGCTTTGTTCATAGGCCTCTAAGCTAGCACCGCAGGATGCCTTTTGTAAAGGCAAATCCACAACTTTTAGAGAAAAAGACGCTGTTAGTAGTGAAAAAAATGCGCCAATGGGGCCATGGCGGCCTTAAAACGGTGCCGGAGAGGCAAAAAGTCCTCATTTTGGTAGATAAAATGAGGACTTGACACCGATTGGCCCGCAAGACTCAAAACAGCTCGACGACGTACTGATCCGTGAAATCGCCGGATACGATACGTACCCAGTAGATGCCTTTTCCTTTGGCATTGGCCGGAAGCTGCGGTTCGAAGACGAGGTTGCGCGGGTGGGCATAAATCTGCCCGACGGCAATTTTCTTGCCCTTGGGTTCCGTGTCGGTCGGGAGGGCGGCTTTCGGCGAGGACGTGACCTTCCACATGTTCACCTTCGTGTCCTTGTCCAGCGTCACGCCGTCCGGCGGGTAGTAGCTCCAGCCGTTTCCGAGCATCCATTCCTTCGGGTAATATCCCCGGCCCGGGTAGCTCCATCCCTGTTCGGCCCGTTCGTTCCGCGTGCCCTTGCCGAATACGCGCATGGCGCTGAAGTCGCCTTTCTGGCCGAAGCCGACCTTGTCGAGGTTGTAGCTCATGCTGTTGCGGCGGTGTCCGCGTTCGGCGCGGTTGTTGTCGCCGGGGTCGTTCATGTAAACGTGCATGGAATTCGTCAGGGTCCCTTTTCCGGCAAACAGGTTGCAGGATTCGGTATGGCCTCCGAGATCGTGGGCGATCTTGTTGTTCTGGGCGCAGACGCGGGCCGCTTCCTGAGCCTGCGTGTTGAACTCGGAATCGGCCGCGACTTCGGAGTATAACCCGCTCAGGTAGCGGTAGGAATTGAGCGTGTTGACGGCGGCCTGTACATCGGGGGCGATGCCCGATGGCGCTTTTCTGGCTGCAATGAGCTTGAGCTGCTTGCGGATATCGCCCTTGCTTCTGGGATACAGGGCGAGGCGGCCCGCTTCCTTTTGGGCTTCCGGGGAGGCCTGCGCGGCGGGCTGTGCCTTCTGACGGATGCCCGGAGCGGTTTCCTGTGCCGAGACCGGGTGGAAGGCGAGGAGAATGCCGAACAGGCAGCCGGGCAGGTAGAGACGTTGTGTGGTTTTCATGTGCCGGATGTGTGTGATGCGGTGAAAGAATGGTCAGCGGGTGGCGGGGGGCGGGGTGATGCTCCATGCGGTTGCGCTGGGTTCGCCTTGTGCGGGAGGTGCGCCGTAGGTCATGCGGTCGAACGTGATTTTCAGGCAATAATCTCCGTCTTGCGGTATCTGGAAGCGGATGTGCTCGACCGTGTTGTTCGGTGTGGCGGATGCGGCTACCGGAATGGGTTTGCCGGGTGCGGTGGGATCGATCCGGCATAATTCGAGGTTGAAATCGGCCATTCCCCGGTAATCGATTTCCGGTTTTTCGACAGGACTGGGTTTGCCGTCCTTCAGAAGCCGGTCCAGCTCTGCATCGCCGGGCGCCTGGGCAAAGCCCTTGATGGCGCAATCCTGAAACCATGCCAGAGTGGCGGTCACCGTGGAGCCGGACGGTATGTTGCCCAACGGGATTGTTTGCGATTGCCCCTGTTTCAGCGAATAAAGGTTCCAGAACTTGGAAGGAGCCGCTTCACCGTGCTGCTTCAAGGCCTGCGCGAGGTTGAGGAAGCCTGCGCCGAATTTATAGTCGAGGCCCTGCGTCGTCAGCCAGACGTCGGCCTGATCGCGGTAGGCGGCATGATGCGCGCCGTTGTCCCATCCTTTCGGCTTGTCGGCGGCATTGAGGAGGACGGCTTTCAGAACGCGGGCGTCCGTGGCTTCGGCGGGGAATCCGTTCTTTCGAGCCGAGGAAATGAGCAGGCAGGCGCCGCCCGCCACGATGGGCGCTGCTACGCTGGTACCCGAGGCCTTGAAGAAAAGGTCGTTGCGCTTCGGGTCCTTCGGGTTGATGGTGGGTACGACGATCATTTCTCCCGGTGCCGTGATGTCGACCCCGGCTCGTTTGCCCTCCTGCTTGTTCGTGTGCGGATTGATGAAATCGACGGGCAGATGGCAACTGTTCGGGCAGAGTTCATCGTAGGCCGGGGCATTGCCCTGTGCGCCGACGGCTATATTGTTGAATCCCGAGGCGATGGTGCTGACCTTGCCCCGCTGGGCGGGGTTGGGAAAGGTACCCGTATTTCCGGCTGCCGCCACGAAGAGAGTTTCCGGGTGCGCCCGGCAGAAGGAATCCAGCAGGTAGGAGTAGAATTCGACCGTGGGTGTGGGCCAGACGGTGCCCCATGAAGTGTTGATGACATCGGCCTTGCCGAAGAAGCGGCGGTAGGTGGTGAGCAGGGAGGTATGCGAAAAGGGCGGGGCTGCGGCATTCTGCGGTTTCTTGAAAAAGGAAGCGGAATACAGGTCGGCTTTCGGTGCGATGCCCATGGCTCGCGGATTGTCGGCGGATCCGGCAGCGATGGCGCCGCATACGCCCGTGGCATGGAGATCGCTGTAATCGGCGGTGGCTTGTACGCCGTAGTACAGCCTGTCCTCCGGAATGCCGGTGAAGATCGCATGGCCTCTCCACAGCGTGCCGGGTTCGATGTTGGCGACGCGCACGCCCTCTCCCCGGATGCCTTTTTTGTAGAATGCATCGGCTCCGATGCGCTCGTTCACGGAATAGCGTTGGCGGGAATCGTTGCGCCCGGCGGCCTCAAGGTAATCCGTCCATGCCGATACCGGAATGGTTGGCTGAGGCGTATCGGTCGCGAGGCTCGCATGCAGCAGGGACATCCCGGCAAGGCTGCACACGGCGAACGGCCGTAGAAAGAGGAAGGAACGGATCATCGTGAATGGCGGTGGAATGATGCGAAAGGATACGTATTCAACAACATCGATATTCTGTCATACATGGCATGGCTTGGCAAGGATGGATTGGAAATCCACGGGAATTGTGCTATGAAACGCTTGATGGATACGTGGCAGAGTTCGGCGAATGTGTGCAGTTACGAATGCGATGCCTCCGGGCTGATGCGTCCGGAAAGCCTGCTTCACTGGATTCAGGATGCTGCCGAAACGCATGCTGCCGCACTCGGATTCGGTTACGACTGGGGCATGGCGCAGGGGCTGGCCTGGGTGGAAACGGCGGTGAACCTTCGAGTCCTGCGCTGGCCTGCATGGAAGGAGTCAACGGCCTTTCGCACATGGACGGGCATCGCCTCACCCGTGCAGGCTCGGCGGCGATTCGAGCTCTTCGATTCTGCGGGCAACCTGCTGGCGGAAGCGGATTACCTGTGGGTGCTGATCGACACGGAACGCCGTCGCCCCGTGCCTCTGAAGCGCATGGGCGAACTCCTTCCGAAGACGGAATGCCCTGCCTGCGTGCCACCGCCTCCGGTGTGGGAACCCGGCTTGAATAACGGAGACCTGCAACGGACGTTTCGCGTGACGGGCCGGGACATCGACTTCAACGGGCATGTCAACAACGCCTCGTACCTCGTCTGGGCCTTGGATGATCTGGGCGAACGGCAATATTCGGCAGGACGCCTCCGGGAAATCCATATGGCTTTCCGCAAGGAAACGCTGCTGAATGAAGAAATATCCATCTCCTGTGGCATCGTTCCGGGAAGGACTCGACACCTCGTTACGGCGGGCGGGCAGCGCCGCGCCGAAATCGACCTCGTCTGGCAATCAAGGGGCTTCGGTACAAAGAAAAAGGGCGAAGCACCGGAATGCACGCCCTGAAAACATTGTCCGCTGACCGGAAGCCTATTTGCCTGCCGTGTAAACCGGAAGGCGCTTGCCGTCCCAGCTCACGGCCATGATGCGAGTGGAACCTTCGGGGAACACCACGCGCGTGGATGAATTATCCGGAGAATCCGTGCCCACCATCGTCACGCGAACCAGATCGTCGCCCTTGTACGTCTCGAAAACGGCCACATTCTTCCAGACATCGTGCGACACGATGCGGGAATTGCCGTCGCCCGACACGCCCTCGTTCTCCTTCCCGGTGACGGGCAGCTTCTTGGCATAGGCATCGAGGGAATTCACGCTGATATAATAGATCACGGGACTGTCCGGCTTGCGGTACTTCTTCGCATAGTCGGCAAGCTCCTTGCACTCTTCGGCGGTAATCGTCAGCTGGGCGCGGCGGTAATCGTCCATATCCTTGTCGATTGGCTTCAGCATCCCGGTCTTGGTAAAGAACTCCGTCAAATCCTGCTTTGTGGCATCGCACACATTCTTCATGAAATCGAGCTGAAGGCGGCCGTTGCTCTTGCCCTCCTGGCTCTCGTTGCGCACCTTCTCGAAAATATCCGCGAGGAAATCGGGATTGCCGCGCTTGGCTGCCATGAAATAAAGCTGCAGCTGCCACAACGGCACCAGCTTCACGAAATGGTCGCCGCCGTTCTCATAACCCTGCATCTTGTCCGGTCCCTTCTGGCACAGCCACTGTTCGCCGTTCACGATGGCGGCATTCAGGAATGCATTGAAACGGCCGCCGATCATATTGCCGTCGCCGCCGTTGATGCGCTCGTGTTCAAGGCGCATGCTCTTCGGATTCAACTTGAAATTGGCCCATGCCGAAAACAGGTTATTCGTCACTTCCGTGGTGGAAACCCACATCATGCCCGGGCGGGTCTGGTTCACATGGCCGAACTCGTGGGAAATCCCCCATGCCTCCTGCGGAATCCTGTCGGGATTCGCCACGCTGTTCATCGTCCCCTTGTGGAACGCTGCGCCCAAACCGTCCGCATGCATGAAACCGCGCCAGATCACACGGCCCAGAATATGGTTGCGGGGAACCTTGTTGTACTTCACGAGCCCCATAATCTCATGCTGGTAACGCATGATCTGATCGTACAGATTGATCAGCTCCAGCCCCTTGTCCGGGCAGGACTTCCGCAGCTCCTCCACGGAATAGATCAGCTGCACCTGCTTGCCCTTGATATCGATCACCTCGCAAACGGTATTCGCGAGAAGCTTCTTCCAATCCTCATTCGTATTTTTGGAGGAATCGAACACGCCGTTCACCTTGCCTCCGGCCACATGGACGGACACCTGCGGCGCATTCTTGAAATCGTCCGTATAATAGCTGATATAGCCAAGCCCGTTATTCTCCATCTTGATCACGTTCACGCCATTCTTGAGAATATATGACTTCTCCTTGCCGTCGGGACCGAAATCGTGCACCTTCAGCTCCACCTTCTCATTGCCGGCTCCCTGCATGATCACCAATGCATCTTCCCCCGCCGTGAAATAAATGCCCGTGGGATTCTCGAAACGGCTATAACCGCTCGTCTTCAGACGCTTGGCCAAAGAATCAACTGGCTCATAGGCCATATACTTGCCCACGCGCGGGTGAACATTGTACGTACCGGCACGCAGCTCCTCGGCCAGGCGGCGCACGGCAGGATCGGGCAGGGCGGCGATATCCGCAAGCTTCACATTCTTGCGAAGCGAGCCAAGCAGGCTATTCGTAAACACCTTGGCATTGGGATCGTTCTTATCGGCAAACGCATAGGCAGCGGCCTTGGCGGAAGAAGAAGCCGGAGCGGAAATGCCGGACAGCGGAGCCAGACAGCAACAGACGGTCGAAGTCAGAAGCATCCGGGAAACAAACGAGTGGGAACGTACTTTCATCAATGGAAACAAGGTTGAATGATACTAAACTACGGAAAACGGGAGCAAATCTTTCACGGGAAAAGACGACAAGAGGTCGTCTCAATGTAAAATGAAACTGAAAAACAATGAGTAAGATATATAAATGATGGAATAATATATGAGACATCCCTCCATCAGCTCCATACTCTGTAGACTCCGGTGTCACCAAACGGTGTGTCCAAAAGTGTCACTAGGTGACACCAATGTGACCTAAAGTGTGCGTCAGCAAATTGACACACTTTGCAGCACTTGGCAACAAAAAAGCCCCATTTACAGGGGCTTGCGGTTTACTCTGCGTTGCTTTTTCTGGCGGAGGAGGTGGGATTTTATATTTTATCGTATTTGTTTGTTGAGAATACGTTTATTTGTTTTTCTTGATAATATATTGTTTCTTGTTACGCGGTTTTTGATGGTGCGTTTCAAGGCGTTTTCGTTTTCTGTCATAACAGGCGCGGCCGGGTGTTGTATCTGGTCGGTTGTTGCCAGTTCCGATTTTTCGGGGAGCTGGTAAGTTCATATCAGCGCAAGCTTCGCAGATAACCGGTTGTTTCGACGGTCGGCCTGCTTGATGGGGTAAGCGTAGCAGGGGCCCTGTTCAGGATAACCCAATGCGTTCTAATCAATTCAAAAATTAAAACGAATATGGGTAACAACGATATACCGGCCTTTTTCCGGCCGGAGTTTGAAAACAATTTCCGGCACGCGACGCAGCAACAGGTTTCTCGGCTGAATGATTATTTGACTGTTCGCACCGGAGCTTCCGGGAACAAGTACGTATGGGATATTCTCGATGCGAGCGAAGCTCACCTTGAGACGAATAACCGTCTCGGACGTACGATTGTCGATGAGGTGACGGGTACGAGGCGTACCGTGACGCCTGAGATTGTGCGAAAGACTTCCGTTCTGGACAAGAACGACAGTATCTTTCTCGGTACGCAGTCCATTGCGACATCCGATCTTTTGCATGTTCACAAGATGGCTTTTGCCCGCAAGGAAGATGGACTGATTATTGGCGGCGCTTTCGGCGTGAATTATGGTGGCATGGAAGGCAATACGCCTCTTACGCTGCTGGAGTCCCAGAAGATTCCCGTGAATTATACGGATAGCGGGACACCGGTCGATTGCGGGATTACGATGGACAAGCTGCTTACTGTTCGCGAGATTCTGGAGTCGAACGAAGTGCTGTACGATGATGAAGAAAACAGCGATCCGTTGATACTGCTGATTTCTCCCGCCGTGAAGAAGCAGCTTCTCGGACTGGACAAGCTGACGAGCGCCGATTATGCCGAGGTGAAGGCTTTGGTGGAAGGCCGCGTGAAGAAGGCTCTGGGCATCCGCTTCGTGACGACGAACAAGCTTCCGAAGGATGCCAACGGCAACACGCGATGCCTGGCCTACGTGCGTTCCGGCCTGAATTTCTTCCCGTGGGCTGCTGACGATATTCGTGTCGATTCCCTTCCTGAGCGAAACTATGCGATTCAGGTGTACACCGAGAAGATGTACGGGGTGTGCCGTTCCGACGAGCTGAAGTTCGTGGAAGTGGTGTGCAAGACCAAATGACCAACGATAGAAAGGAGTAGATGATATGTCCGATTATTTGACAGACGATATGCAGTACACGCAGCAGCGTGTGCAGGGTAGCATGACCCGCCGTGCGGAGATGACGCAGGGGTATTTGACCTCGAAGCGTTGCCGCATTACGCTGCCTGCCGGGGTTGTTTCCGGCGACAGTATCCGCGTGACGAGGCTGATGCCGAGGCAGGTGCTGATTCCGCACCTGTGTTCGCTGGCCGTGAGCGGTTCCGTGACGAACTTGACGGTGAAGGTGGGTACGGATAAGGAGCCGACGAAGTTTGCCGATTCGGTGAATCTTGCGTCGAGCAAGGCGTTTATTGCGAAGGATGCCGGTTCTCTGGATGAGGACGCGGATCTTGTGGTGACGCTGACGGCCGCCCCGACGTATACGCAGGGTGCGGTGCTGGATTTCTGGCTGATTTTTTCGGCCTTGTAGTCTTGTGGGTAAAACAAGTGTCCCCCGTTCCGCTTCAGTTGTTTCGGGCGGGGCGGGGGATTTTTCTTTAACGATATGGCAACAAAGCTTGAAGTAGTGAATATGGCGCTCTGCCGGATGGGCGAGGGGTGCCTTTCCGCGCAGGATCTGGCGGATCTTTCCAAGAAGGAGGCGGCGGTGGCGGCTGCTTTTTACGGGCAGGCGGTGGCGAGCGTTATGCAGCGGTATACCTGGGCTTTTGCCCTGAAGGGCGAGCTGATGCCGGTGGAGGAGACGGAGGACGGGAAGGCGGCGATTTTCCTGCCGGATGATTTTTTGAGGATGGATTCCGTGGGTGTGCTGGCGACGTGGCTTGTGAGGGGGCGTGAGGTTGTGTTTGCTGAGTGTCCGCGGGTGGAGGAGGTGTTTGTTTCGTATGTGTCGTCCGATGTGGCGGAGGAGGAGTGGCCCGCGTTGTTTACGGATTGCGTGGTGTTGTCGCTGGCTTCGTATCTGGCCGGGAATCTGGCTGCGAATTACGAGCTGGCGGCGCAGTTGACGGCGACGCTGGATCAGGTGGCTCTGCCTGCCGCGATTTCGTACGATGCGAAGACGACGAGCAGCGACAGAAGGAATCAGAGTGTGGCCGAGCGGTTCCGAGGGTCCGCTCTGTTGAAATCACGTTTGGGCTGGTGAGACGATGAAGGAGATTTTTGTGAGTTTGAATGCCGGTGAGGTGAGTCCGCTGATGGTTTGCCGACTGGATGTGGAGCGGCGGGCCGCCGGGATGGAGGAGGTGAAGAATCTGCTTGTGCTGGAGCATGGGGGCGTGGCGAAGCGGCCGGGGATGGAGATGGTGAAGGCGGTGGAGACGGCGGATGAGGGGAGCAGGCTGGTTCCGCACGAGGCGAAGATGACGGATCCGGCGGTGCTGTGGATGTTCGACCGGCGGCTGTATACGGTGAGGCATGGCGCGGTGGTGCCGGATGCTTTTACGGCGACGGCATTCAGCGGGGCGGCGGCGCGGGATTTGCAGTACACGCAGGTGAACGATATTGTGTTTTGCGCGCATCCGGAGGTGCATCCGTTCCGGCTGGAGCTGGCGCCGGGCGCGGCTCAGGTGGCGCTGAAGGAGCTGACGCTGACGCAGCAGCCCTGGGAGACGCTGGTGCAGCAGGAGGCGACGGTGCAGTATGTGCCTGCCGGTACGGGGGTGGACGATGCGGTGACGCTGAAGGCGGACCGGGATTTGTTTGCGGCGGCGATGGCCGGGAAGGAGTGGATTCGGCTGACGATCCATTGCAACGAGTATACGGCGCGGCTGAAGGCGGAGCCGGATGCTATCGGCGAGAAGAACGATGTGGGTACGGCGGTGTACCATGAGCCGGGGGCGCGGATGTATCAGGAGGTGGCGGACGGGAATGTGGTGGGCGGGGTGTGGCGCTACCTGTACGAGTGCATGCGGACGTACGGCGGGCCGACGAAGGACGGGCGGCAGATGAGCGATTGCTACCTGCAAGGGCAGATTGCGATGTACCCGCGCTATGTGGACGGGGATTGGGAGATCAGGACGACGGGGCTTTGGGGGGCGAGCTATGTGCTGATGAGGAGCTACGATACGCGGGCGGATGATGCGGACTGGCGCCGCTGGGACTGGCATGCGGTGAAGTCGTTCGAGCAGTTGACGGATATGAGCCAGATCAGCCGGAATACGTCGAGCAGCACTACGACGGGGGAAGGAGCGTCCAGCACGACGCAGAGCAGCGGTATGGCCGTGGCACGACCGAATTACCAGTTTTCCGGGACGGAGAGCAAGCCGTGCCATTTGATGCTGGTGATTACCCGGATTGTTCCGGCGGATGTGGCGACGGGTAGCAAGGACGGGAAGGTGATGGTGACGATCAAGGCGTGCGACCGGCCGTATACGCTGCAAGTGCAGTCCGTTCAGAATGCCCGGCAGGCGACGGCGAAGCTGGGGAAGCAGTATTTGCAAGGGATTTCGCCGGGGTATACGCGGTATTGGAGTTTCGGGGCGTTCGGGCCGAAGAACGGTTTTCCTTCCGCGATCGCGTTCCATGAGAACCGGCTGTATTTCGCCGGGACGCGGGGGAAGCCGCAGACGGTGTACGGGAGTACGGTGGACGATTACGCGAATTTCTGGATGAGCAGTCTGGACGATTCCGCGCTGGCTCTGACGATTCTTTCCCGTAACCGGAATGCGGTGCAGTGGATGCTTTCGGCGAACGGGCTGCTGGTGGGGACGGGTAGCAATGAGTGGCTGCTTCATGGCGGTGGGAACGGCGGGGCGGTGACGCCGCAGAGTTTTTCCATTTCGTTGCAGTCGTCCGTGGGGAGTGCGGACGTGCAGCCGGTGCAGGCTCCGAACAGTGCGCTGTTCGTGGCGCGGGGCGGCGGGGATGTGTTCGAGACGGCGTTCACCTACGAGAGCGCGAGCTACCATGCGACGAGCCTTTCGGTGCTGGCCGAGCATTTGCTGCGGGATGCGGGCGGGGCCGTGGAGATGGCCTACCAGATGCTTCCCTGGCCGATGATCTGGGTGGTGGCGCGGGACGGGCGGCTGTTCTGCTGTTCGTACAATAAGGATCAGGGGGTGGTGGCGTGGTCCCGGCATGAGGTGGATGCCGGGGAGCCGGTGCTTTTCCGGTCCGTGTGCGTGACGCACGATCCGACGGACGGGGAGGCGAGCGGGTACGATATGGTGTATTTGTCCGCCTGGCTGCCGGAGAGCGGTCGGGCGGCCCTGCTGCGGATGCGCTGGAAGCCGGAGGCGAGGCTGGCCGCCGACGTGCTGGACGGGGTGCAGCACGCGGTGCGCGCCCGGATGGTGTCTTTGCCCGTGGATGTGTACGGAGGCGCCTTGCAGCATACGATGAGCGATGTGAAGCGGGCGTGCAATATGGGGGTGAGGCTGCACGCCGGGAGTTCGTTGCAGGTGGGTATCGCCGGGGAGGGGATGAGGGCCGTGGATTTCAAGGACGGGGGCCGCTGGGGGTTCGTGATGACGCCATGCGGTTTCAAGCGGGATTTGCGCTTTGTGGTGGAGCATGACGGGCTGGAGGAGATGAGCCTTCTGGCGGTGACGCTGGACTGGAATATACGAAAATGAAGACGATGTACGAGGCGAAGCTGGTGACGAATGACGGGTGGCGGGAGTTTGCCGCATGGTTCCCGGAAGGGGGGCTGCGCGGGGAGCTGGTGTCTCCGGTGGGTGTGTGTGCGGTGGCGGACGGGGTACCGGCGGCGGTGTGTTGGCTGTTTTCCTGCCCGACGGCGGCGGGCGGGTGCCTGATGTGGCTGCACCTGATGGCGACGAACCCGGCGCTTCCGGCGGCTGTGCGGGCCGGGGCGCTGCGGTTCGGGCTGCGGTGCGTGCGCGGGTATGCCCGGGAGGTGGGCGCCGCGACGATTCTTTCTTCCGTGGAGGATGCGCGCCTGTGCCGGGTGGCCGGGCGCATGGGCTTCCACTCCCGACAAGGTTTTACGATTTCGATGCAACCATGACAGGCTTATCCATTATGAGCGGGGCTGCTTCCGCAGGCAGTACGGCCATGCAGTACCAGGCGCAGCGGCAGCAGGCGCAGGCCGAGCAGTATTTCGCGGATTACAATAGCGGGCAGGCGGCGAGTACGGCCGATTCCATTTTCCGGGATGCGCGCGAGAATGCGCGGCGGTCCGCGCTGGCGGAGGATCGCTACATGGGGGCGCTGCGCGCCCGTACGGCTGCGGGTGGCGCCGTGATGGAGGGTACGCCGGAGATTGTGGAGCGCGATGCGGCGCGGGAGTTCGATACGCAGGTGGAGGATCTGATGAAGCGGGCGGCGAACGATGCGGCGGCGGTGCTGCGGCAGGCGGAGATAGGGCAGTACCAGGCGCGGCAGGCGGCAAGCGGGTACCGGCAGGCGGCGACGGGTACGTTGCTTTCCGGCGCGGCGTCGCTGGGATCCATCGCGAGCAACTGGCATGCCTATTCCGAGCGGCAGAATGCGTACAGCAAGCTTCTTCCCGGTATTCAGACTCCCGGCTTATGAGCGATATTCTTTCAGCTTTGTCCGGTTCTCCGTTCGCTTCTCAGGCATGGCGGTTGCAGAATATTTACGCGATCAAGCCGAAGTCCGGCCCGGTGTGCAAGTTCAAGCCGAATGAGGCGCAGCGGATGTACTACAACCGGATGTGGTACTGCAACCATATTCTGAAGGCGCGGCAGATGGGGTTTTCGACGCTGATTTCGATTGATAATCTGGATGCTCTGCTGTTCCGGCCGGGGACGATTGCCGGGATTATCGACAATACGGAGGATGATGCGAAGAAAAAGCTGCAAATCGTGAAGCGGGCTTACGAGTACCTGGACGATCCGAAGGTGCATCCTGATACATGGAAGTTCGGGGCGTGGCTGAAGAAGCAGGTGGCGATGAAGGCGAGCGCGTCCGAGATCAAGTTCAGCAACGGTTCTGAGATTTATTGCGGGGTGTCGCTGCGCGGCGGGACGTTGCAGCGGCTGCATGTTTCCGAGCTGGGGAAGACGGCGGCTTTTTCCCCGGCGAAGGCTGCGGAAATCAATTCCGGCGCCCTGAATACGATCGAGCCGGGGCAGATTATCAATATCGAGAGTACGCACGAGGGCGGGCGTACGGGGCTGCACTACCAGAAGCTGCGCGCGGCGATGAAGAGGGTGGGGCAGGAGCTGACGGAGATCGATTTCCAGTTCCATTTCTACCCGTGGTTTCTGATGCGGGAATACAAGCTGGATTACCCGCACATCAAGGTGCGGCCGGAGATCGTGCGGTATTTCGACGAGCTTTCCCGCGAGCTGGGCCGGACGTTCACGCACGGACAGATGCTCTGGTACGATCGCAAGCAGGAGCAGCAGGGCTTCGCGATGCTGAAGGAGTTCCCCTCAACTCCGGGGGAGGCTTACCAGGCGATTGTGGAGGGGGCGATTTACGGGACGCAGATTGCCGCTCTGCGGGCGCGCGGCGGGGTGGCGGAGTGGCCGCTTGATCCTTTCGCGCCGCTGTACACGGCCTGGGACATCGGGTCCAGCGACCATACGGCGATCTGGCTGGTGCAGATGACGGCGGCCGGTCCGCTGTTCGTTGACCACTACCAGGCGAATATGCAGTACGCCGCGCATTATGCGGACGTGGTGCGCGGGTGGGAAGCTCAGTACGGGCGGAAGGTGGCTTCACACCTGCTGCCGCACGATGCGGCCGCGGTGATCCGGGGGACGGTGCAGAACTATACCGCGCTGCTGGAGGAGTGCGGGCTGCGGAATCTGACGGTGGTGCCGAGGACGCGGGACAAGTGGCTGACGATCGGGAATATGCGCGCGCTGCTGCCGCAGTGCCGCTTCCACGCCCGGCTGGACGTGGAGGAGGAGGATATGAACGGCGAGGTGAAGATGACGCCGCTTGCGATGCTGGAGGCATACCGCACGAAGGAGACGGCGGCCGGCGGCGAGATACGGGAGGCGCCGCTGCACGACGAGACGAGCCATACGGCGGATGCCGCCGGGTACTTCGCCGATGCGTGGAAGCTGGGGCTGCTCAATGTGCATACGGAGGGCAGGGTGAAGCCTGCGGCGACGCGGAGGTGGTAAAAGAATATTTATAAAAGAGCTATTGCTCACTATGTGAACAATAGCTCTTGAAGTTCTTATTGTGCAAGTTAGTAACTTGAACGATGAGAACTGTGCGAACTATGAGAGCTGTGCGAACTGTGGGAGCGGTGAGAAGAATGCGCCATCTCTCGAGGCATATCCTTATCCACAATGGCCTGGTCGAAATACAAAGGAGAAGTTTCCTGTGTATTGGCGATTTGTTCATTGCGCGCTTCCAATTCAGAACGAATGCTCACATCAGTTTCCGCTTTAGCTCCTCCTGTCAATGACAGAAGACCCAAAACGGATGTCAATATGGATGCGAATTTCATGGTTCTTTATTGTGTTGTGGCTCGTTATGGAGCCAGTGTAATGGGAGTAATGCCTTGAGTCAGGTATGAACCGCTCGTCAAGAATACTCCACAGCATTCATCTCTTTTGGTACAGGATTCGCAGGCAGCCACGTATCCCTGTTTCCAGTCCGAGATTGACCTTGTCGCAAAGTGCCGATAAGGTTCTGGTAAAAGACAAAGGGGGATATTGTAAATGGAAACATTCATCCCCATATCGTCAACAATTTTGACGGCATGGCACAAACGATCGATGTATTCAACAGGATCAACCCATATTTGCTCATAATTCTTTTGGGCATGACCTATAATTTCCTGTCCCATGAATGCTACATGGTCGACAAATGGAAAATTACGATAGATGAATCGCGCAAAATCTTTCAAATAATGATGATTCTTTTGCGTAATTACCGGACGTATTTCTATATGTTGTCGAAGTTTTCCCAGATTGCCTATACCTTTAATTGTTTTAGCGAACCCTCCTTTCAGGCCATTGATTGCTTCCTGTAAATCAGCCACATCGGAATGCAGGGAAACACAAAATGTTGTATTCAAAGGAGCTGCTAATGCCAACTGCTTGGCCCTGTCAAAATTGGACAAGGCTACGGCATTGGTCAGGATATCTACCTGGCAAGATGGGAACTTTTCATTGATGAGTTGAAAATATTGAAGGATGCGTTCAGGAAATAATGTTGGCTCACCTCCTGAAATGCAAATGACTTGCGGATTTTCTTTGAGAAGTTCGAGGATTCTCAAATTTCTTTGATGCACTGATGGGTCATCCTTTTTAGGGGGCTGAGGACACATAATGCATCGAACATTACAAGCATCCGTGGTAAAGAGGGAATTATGAATGGAATCCTGTTTCCACACCAGATAACAGGATCCATCCGGCTTTACAACGACGATATCACCTTCATTCAAACAATCTGTATTTTTTGCAATGGCTGGATACAAGAATGCTTTCCTCACCGTATCCGAAAGTAGTAGTGTATTTTTCCGGTCGCGATATGTTTTACGTTTGGATACGCGCAACGTTTCTCCATCAGGATGTAATCGAGAACTGACTATTTGTAATTGAATGTTTCGCATCGATTCAGTTTCTATTTAACGATCCAAGAATGAACAATATCCGAGAAATCATGGTCTTCCAGCCGAGAGAAAATATGCTCGAAAATACCTTTTTGTTTTTGGCAGAAAAAGCTATTGGGTCGGGCATTTGATATGTTGCCTGTTTCAAGATAATTTCTGAATACATCAACCCCGCAGTACGTCCTGAATGCACATTCTGAACACCCGGGCATACATTCAATACAACTTGAGGATACAATCTCTTTGAGAATATCACTCTCAAAGATTTCCTGATATGTGTTGGTAAATACATTCCCCATGCGGAAGTGGGTGTTGTTCATGCGAGCAAGCATGCGCCCTTCATCAGCGGGATAAACATCGCCATTGTAATCATAGATTACTCCGCTAATTCCTGCGCCCGATGGAGATTGCAGGTCCACAAAACCCGTGGAGAACGGAGTGAGAATACGGCGAGTTAAAAGTTCTGTATAGAATTCAATAAATTTTTGTCCTCGTTTATTGATTTCCACGATGTATTCGAGCCCCTTCTTATACATCTCAATAAAGCGATCCGGCGTATAGAAGAGTTTATTTTTATAGGCATCGCCATATGGGTTTAGACAGCGGAAGAATATTCCTGTGAATCCAAGCTTGATATATTCGTCGATGATTTCTTCAATGCGGTCAAGAGAATCACTGCTCGCGGTCATCAGAGCTGCAACCTTATCATGTCCAAGAATCTCCCGCGCATGCTGCAAGCTTTTCACGAATTTATCGTAGCTACTGGTACTGGTGCGCATGAGGCGGTGGCAATCATGGAGATCACGCGGACCATCCAATGATGTCGAGATATAGATATCATGCTCTTTGAAAAAAGCCAAATGTTCATCATTCAGAGCGAAGATATTTGTGCACACAACGAAAGATAAATCTTTTTTTGCCTGTTCATTGATCTTTTTCGCATAAAGAACAGCCGTTGTTAATGTTTCCCAATTTAGAAGAGGTTCTCCTCCCTGAAATTCTATTTTAAGATGCTTGTTTGGAGCTTTGAAAATAAGATCGATGATCTTCATCGCCACTTCCGGAGACATATCGTATTTATAGGCATCTTCTTCTTCGCTAGAAACTTGGCAGTATTCACATTTATGATTGCATTTCAATGTGATTACCATCATATGCAGCACGGTGAAATCACGTAAGAAAGCTTTGCGTGTGCGATATTTGGCTGCACTTAACTCAATAGCCGTTCCCAAATGTTCCGGTTTGGAAATAAAGTGCCGACTTTCCAGTTCATGCAATAAGTTATCAGGCAGCGCATCGAAAATACCATGCCTGATATCATCGAAGTGTTGTGGCAGAAGCCATGTATAGTCTCCACATTCGTTGACTAGGAGAATACGATGCCCAATGCGGCGATATTCAAAAGGCAGTAATTGGTAGTTCATTGTATCTTTTTGAGTTCTTCATCAAGATTGGCAATCGGAGCAAAGGCTTGTTTTACGATAATATCGCGTATGACGCCGAATTGTTTGTTCAAATCAAGCCGGATCTGGCTATCAATGAGGAGGGTTCTCAATTTTTGCTCGAAATCCTGCGGATCGCTTGATTCAACAGCAAGGGGTGTTACTTCTACTACAATGTCAGAAGTATTCGGTGAAAGTATATTGATGCTGGCAAAAGGAGACAATTCCCGACATGCTGCAAAAATTGCTTCTTTTTCATATATCTTGCCGTCAAGAATTATTTTAAGAGGTTCAGACATAAACGTAATGAAGATGTTTGGATTATGCCTTGCAAGGAAGATAGAATCAATGTTATTTTTCTAACTAAATTTAATTAGTAGTATATTTTATATTTTATTTTGTTAATGTTAATGATATAATAGATTCATAAGTATGAATGATATGATAAGGGATTCTCTAAAAAAGACAGGATTTTCACACTATATCAATACAATAATTATTGTATTGATAATCATTTGGCTCGCAATCTTGAGTTTTTTATATTGTGAGGATCATCAGATTAAGAATCAACGTGAAGAACGCTTAAATGGAATTTCCCAAGATGTTCAACAATGGAAATCGCGTGTTGATCATTTGGAGATGACGTTAGAAAGCATGAAATCCATTCATTCAATAGATGATTGCGAGGTTCTTTTTGAAGATTTAAAAGAAAATGGGATTGCCCGGAGGAAGGCTGAAATACTGTATGGTAAGATATGGCTTGAAGACTGGGATCTCAGTTCCGAAGAATCGCGACACATGCGGGCGGTGCGCATGGTAAACGATCTTATTTATGGTGGAGGAAACGATGGTTATAAAAAGATGGCGGACGATATGGGATTGCCATCTTCTACGTCGGATGAGGAATGGTACCAATTTTTCAAGAAGCGTTTTTCCGATCATAAGCGATCACAATTTGCTCAGAAGCAGGATTCACTGGTGGAAATAAAAGAACGACAAGACCGATTGGAGGCGCAAATGCAGGAACTATCATCGAAGTTGGATATCCTGGGACGGTTCACATATGGATGGTTCAAAAACGTCACTTCGCAAGAAAAGGATTCCTCTGTTCCTATTGCAAAGCCTGTAGACGAGGATTCAACGGCTCTTAATCATTTACAAACGGAATATGATAGTATTGAATGTACTTCCAGCGAACGCAGGATGTTACATGATTTGTTGAAGAAGTATGTTGCAGCAGAGCAAGCAGGCAATTCTTTTGAATTGAGGCCATTATATGCACCACATGTGCAATACTGTTATAAGAAGGATGGCCCTGCAACACCAGAAGAAATTTTGCAGTCCACCTACAAGAATTGGGATAAATGGCATCTGCGGAAGTATGCCATTTTGAAATGGGATTGTTGTAAGTCGCCATCTACACACAGTATCTATTCATTAGTGGCCGAAGTAGAATATTCCTATACAAACATCAAAACAAACAAAAAGGCGAAAGGTGTCGCCAAATGGGTATTTGCCATTGATCCGCCTGAGCAGTATGGGAAAGTTCGCATTGTAGGATTCGATGAGAAGATTATTCGGAGAGATACTGGACAATAGATACGGAGTATCTCTTCTGTAAAATAGAAAGCCCTGCGGGTTCGCAGGGCTTTTTTTGTGATCTTTTGAGGCAGTTCTATCAAAAAATGTTTTTTGTCTAAAATGCCTCTATTTTATTTTGTTGTATTTTATTTGTTATCAGTATTGAGTGAATGTGCGAAAAAGATTCTTTCCTGCTTGAAAATGGTGCATTATGCCCATAAAATGATAGATACTTTTACTCATTCTCCCCACTCCGACAGTGAAACGGTTTCCCCCTTGGGGCAGTGCGCTCGGCAATAGTTGAGCGCAGCGTGCATGGTCGCCCTCAGGAGAGAGACGGTTTATTCTGGGAGGAATCCGGCTGCGGAGCCAGTTGCTGGACGTGCGTTCCCGTGCCGATGAAGGTGGTGGGGATGTCGGGTACGGTATCCGGCGCGGGCATGGCGGCCCGTTTGGCGGCGAGGCGGGCGGCGAGGCGCGCGCCGATGTCCGGCTGGGAGCAGCACCATTCTACTGCTTCGGTGCAGTAAGCGGAGAGTTCCATGCCGAGGCGCAGGGCTTCCTTTTCCACCTTGAGCTGGGTTTCATAGTCCAGCCGAAGTTCCATTTTCCCGCGCGAATCAAGATCGGGAAGATCAATGCATACAACCTCTTGGGTCTGTTCCTCCATCCAAGATTTGATGAGTAGTAATTTCTTTTTTGGAATTTTCCCATTTACTGCAAACCAATTGTAACATTGCCCCGGTTGCACCAGACATTTTTCAGCCAACCATTTGCGGTTCTTTCCAATAGCTTTTAACCAATTGTCGATATCTTCTTTTGTGGGCATGCAAGAAATTTATCAGGTTTGCTGATAAAGTAAATAATATAATTATAAGGAAAAATGATATTTTGTGTTGACGCGTATAAGTAAAACTGATAATTATATTTTCATGCAAGCAACGAAACGCGCAAAGATCGACTGGTTGAGCTTGAGCCCCCGCACAATGGCGCGGGTGATGGAAATCAGCAATGAACTCCACATTACGCCGAAGGATGCTTTCGAGCTGATGGTGGCGGAGGCTGCCGACAGGCATGCCGACGTGACGCCTAACGGACTGGCGGCTACCGTGAAGGAGGCGAAGCAACCGGCCTGATCAGGGAAGAGGTAACAGGTAAAAGGTAAGAGTATGAAGGAAGAACGTTCAGGGAAAGAGGGCGGCATGTACCGGGAGGAGTATCCGCGGATGGCGGTGCATCCCTGCGGCTGGCCGTATGAAGTGATCGACCTGCGGGGGCGTGGTTCAGCGGCGAGGCAGAAGGCCTTGCTCCAGCAGGAAGGCTCTTCCGTGGTTGGTGAGACTGTAGAGTGTGGGCCGCAGGTAGTTGTAGGCGGCGCGGATGGTTTGCGCCTGCAGGCATTGGCTGATGATGAGTTCAGTGAATTGAGGATTCCACTTGATGGAATGCGCCACTTGAGCGGCAGTAAAAGCCTGTTGCTTCGCGGCGAAAAGGAGGACGGCCAGCTGATCATCGCCCGTTTGTTTGTTTTTCTGCGAGAACTGGAGGTTCAGCTGTGCAATCTCTGCATGAAGCCTTTTGTTACGAAGGATGAGCTGTCTTTGCTGGCGGACGAGGCGTGCGAACTGAAGTGTATGGCGCGGGAAGCTTTGGTGGGGCCGGAGGAGGTGGCGAGTTCTGTTGATACGCCTTTTCAGCCAGCTGGCGATGATTTTTCTGCACCAGCAGATGAGGGAAATGCCGCCGGTGACACCGAGGCCAGTGATGATTTTTTCCGTGATGGAGAAGGTGTCTAGTATTTCAAGCATCGGATCGAATATAACATTTCAAAAATAACAAGCAACCATAGAAAGAAACAACAGGATGAACGACAAGATGATTATCGAGCTGACGAAGGAGATGTATGCAGAGCTGGAGGAGGCAGGGCGCATTACGCTGCTGGCCGGGTGCCGGCTGCATGAGCTGGAGCGCGTGGAGGATGGATGCGTGTTCTGGGCGAATGGGGAGAGGTGCCGCATTGTGGCGGAGGACGAGGAGGTGTGCGGGATGGTGAAGGTGAAGTTTGTGAAGAATCAACCGGCCTGATCAGGGAATAGGGAATAGGTAAAAGGGAATAGGTAACAGGTAAAAGGATATGAAGAAGCATAAGAATATTACGAAGTACACGTACCGGGAGACTTCTTTTTATGGGTACCGCGTGGCGGTGAGCCGGGGCGGCCGGAAGATTTGCCGGTATTTTTCGGTGAAGTCTCACGGAAGCGAGAAGGAGGCTTTGCAGGCGGCACTCGGTTTCCGCCAGAGTATCCGGGAGGATTTCGAGGCGGTGTATGAAGCCTGCGCCGCTGCTCCGAAGGCTTGACGTTTGAACCACACGATACCCCATGAGCGAAGAACAACTGCAATTTTTTGAAGGTCGGCTGCTTGCGTTGGAGCGCAAGCTGGCCGGGGTGGAGGAAGCGTGGCTGAGCCGGAAGGATCTGGGCGTGAGGTACGGGGTGGCTCTGCCGTATGTGGACAAGGTGTTTGCGGCGGTGGAGCTGCGGCGGGTGCTTTCCGAGGAGGAGGTGGGCGGCGTGGTTCCCGGCGTGGTGAGGTTTTTTGCCACGGAGGATTTTGCGGATCCGGACGCAGCTGCCGGCCGGGCAAAGAAGGCGGGGGTGAAGAGGTACAACCGGGAAGATTTCTTCCAGGCGATGACCCACATGCACGAGTTTGCCGGAAGGAAGGCGGCGGCGGCCGGATGCTGACGGGGGATGACTGGTTTTATGTGGCGTGCTGTGCCGTGTTCGGACCGTTCGCCTGGTGGGCTTTTCTTTGCGAGTTTTTTTAGCCACAGATAGACGCAGAGTTTGAAGATTTTCCCATAAAAACCGGAAAGGAGGAAGCCATGAAGTAACGATTTGAACGACTGTACATAAGATTCTGCCCGGCGGCGGAACGTGCGTGCCGCTGCCGGTCTTTTTGAAGCGCACAAGTCCACTTTTCATTTTTACCCACAAAAAATCATGAGCAAGAAACAACAAGATAAGAAGGCGAATCCCGATGTGATGCCGAACGCGCATTTCCGGGATCTCGGATATATGGAAGCGAAGATTGCCACTGTATGCGGCGCAAAGAATGTCCATTGGCGTTTTTACGATGAAGCCAAGGTGTTCCCCAGTTTTTTGGATATTGTGCTGGATGAAAAGACGACTATCAAAGGTCTTTTTCAGGCGCGGGAGATGGTTCTTCGGTTTGTCAGTGTGTTTGAGGGGCGTGTGCTTGATGCCCTCGATTCCTACGAGGTGCGGGATAGTTCATGCCGAATGAATTACCGGTTCGATCCGGCTGCTTATGACGAATATCTGAAGCGTGGCTGGCTTCAGGATGAGATTCTTGCAACGCGTCCGAAGCAGAGGGAGCTGAAGGGCATAGGAACTCCAGAGGTGAATGAGGAGCTGTACCGCCGCTGCTTGGCCGAGATGATCCGTGAGAAGAGGTGTAGCCATTCGATGCTTCAACGGGCGTTTTTGATCAATGCAGGTGAGGCTGATGCCGTGATTGAGCTGGCGAAGAAGCGCGGAGTGATCAGTGATGACGGGGTTGTTTTGATGGAAGGAGGCGAGGTATGACGAAGGCTTTCAAGGCGATGAGTCCGGCGGAGAAGCGGGAGTATGTGCTTCAGGCGTTCGGCGGGGCGTGGGTTCATATCAAGGCGCTGCCTTTGCGGTTCCGGGAGGATGGGTCGTTTTACATAAATTGCCCGGATCTTTTGCGATACCCGTGGCAGGTTCCCTGCGCCGGGTTCGTTCCGGATCGTGCGGGTATTGTGCCGGATGAAGCAGAAAAAGGGGGTGGACGCGGCCAGAAGATGCGTTGGGTTCATGTTTAGCCACAGATTTAACAGATTACACCAATTATAAAAAATGAGTGCTGACAAAAGAAATAAGCTCGCAGCGTGTCCTGTTTGCTTCAAAGCAGGGCGTAAGCTGATTGTTCGCGGCGCGCGCCTCTATGGGTGCCTTTCATGCAAGATGTATTCACACTCCCGGAAAGGATGGAATGATATGGTTCGTTCCGTTGAAAGCATTGGATCCGAGGAAAAACGTAAGCTCACCATCCTTGAAGAGATGTTCTCGCGCCGCCGCCAGTTCAAAGGTTGGGGTGCCGTTATTTCACTTTATGAGGTGCAGGTGGATGATTCCAATTTTGCGATTTGCGGCGAGATGATGACGGCGTTCGGTGATCATTTCACTTTGGACGCCGGGAAACATCCGGTCTTTATGGCGCGTGAACTTATTAGAAGAAATACGGATTCCGTTTTACCCCCACTAGACAAATTCCGTTTATATTCAAAGAGAATGTCAAGCTGCGGTATTATTCGCGCCGTATTCTTGGAGATTGCGAATCAAGCAGCGGATCATGTTAAGCGCATGCCTGATTCGGGTGGCGTGTGTGTCCCGTCGTTTTTCATGCGAATTGCCGAGATAGGAGGCACGAAATGAACACACGACCAATCCTCATGTCGGCACCGATGGTGCTGGCGAACCTTGCCCGTCGCAAGACGCAGACTCGCCGGATGACGGGGCTGAAGAACATCCCGGAAGGGTATGAGTTCGTCAAAATGTTCTTCACGGAACAAATCGTGAAGGGTGATGAATTGGGAATAGCTATTGTAATGTTAAGCAATGGCTCAAACCAAATCTGCATCCCATGCCCCTACGGCACGATTGGAGATCAGCTGTGGGTGAGGGAGCGACTCTGGAATGATGGTGACGGCAGCTGGCTCTACGGCGCGGATCATAAATTCCTGCCAATGGACTACCCCGAAGGATGGCTCGCCAAGGTCGATCACAAGCGGTCTATTCCCGCAATCCACATGCCGCGCTGGGCGAGCCGCATCATGCTTGAGATAACCAACATCCGCGTTGAGCGGTTGCAGGATATATCATGGGATGATTGTATGGCCGAGGGGGTGCTCTCCACGCGAGAGTATGGTTATACTGCGTATTTTGACTTTCGGAGGGAAAAATACACATGCTCCACCCCACGGGAATCCTATGAGTCGATAATCGACTCCATCAACGGAGCCAAGGCATGGGACAGCAACCCGTGGGTATGGGTCGTCGAGTACAAAATCATTGAGATTAAGGGAGGCGAGAAATGAAACACGAATACTCGAAATGTCCTATTTGCGGAAATACACCAAGTAATTTAGTGTATGGAGTAGGAGACGGAGAGACAAGTTGCATATTTTGCGAATGCGGACTATCAACAATCCCCATTGCGTACCACCTCGGTATTCAAAAATGCTGGGATGCGTGGGAAGAGCTTGTGAGCAAATTCCCGGCCTGTATGCGCATCCAGATTGGAGACGTCGTGCAGCTCCTAGACGGCAAGCGCGTTACGGTTGCCAGCGTATCATCTCCCGACACGGATTACGGATGGTTTTTCGAGGATTCCGACGAAAATCAATACTATGCCGAAAGCGTAGGCGTGTGGCCTTGGGGTCTCCGCGAGGACGTTACCCCGCCCCCATGCCCGCCGATATGCAAGCCCGGCTGGCGGGGGCGATGGAGGAAGCTAGGGAGGAGGGGCGGGATGGAAACGTTTGAATATCGAGTTGTTAAGGTTTTAGGTTTCAATACCGAAGAGTACGAACATCAGATGAATCGTTTATCCATTGAAGGTTTCGAGCTTTTCAAAATAAATACGCTCCCCGAAGGATTTTTTGTGTCTGGTGGAAGCATCCTTGTTTTCAGAAAAATCGTCAGTCATGGAAAGGAGGAGAAGCCATGAACATGGAACGACAGGCGAACTTGTTTGCAGTCGATCTCTTGTGTCCGCCCGAATCCGTCAAAAAGGCGGTTGCTGATGGACTTTCCATCGCTCAACTCGCCGAAAAATTTCATGTCGAAGAATGTGTTATTTGCGAAGCTTTGAAAAAATCCGACAAGGCGGGACGCGAGCTTTTGCGAAAATACAGGGATGGATTCACTCATTTCGAACTGTGCAAAATCGCAGAAAAATGGTTACTGAATGCCGGGAAGTGCAGCGTAGCAATCGCCGAACCAAACTGCATCATCACAACCGAGCAGCCTGACGCAATCGGATTCCGGTCGGCGTGTAGCGTGCTGGTAGAGGCCAAGACAAGCAAGGCTGATTTCGCGTCAGATGCGAAAAAGCCGTTCCGTCGACTCCCCGAAAAAGGCATGGGCGATTTCCGATATTACATTTGCCAGCCCGGAATCATAGGGATTTCCGAACTTCCTGAATCATGGGGGCTTTTGCACGTCCTACGATCCGGCAAAGTGCAAAAAGTCAAATCGGCACTCAGGCAACCACAGGCAAATCTCATTGAGGAGCGGCGGCTCTTGATAGCTTGCCTGCGAATACGGAAACCGCTCAAAGTGAGAACCGTGTACGGCCCTTCCGTGTTGACGATTGGAGAGGAGGCCATCCATGCCAATTAAGGACAAATCCAAGTACCCGGCCAACTGGGCAGAGATCAGCAAGGCGCAGCGAGAGCGAGCCGGGAACAAGTGCGAGCTGTGCGGAGCTGTCAACCATCAGCCTCACCCCTTGACTAAGAGCAAAGTCGTGTTGACCGTCCATCATTGCGAGTGGCTGGCCGACCCAGAGATCAACAACGCATATCCTAACCTGATTGCTTTGTGCCAGCGATGCCACAACCGGCTCGACCTCGGCAAGCGGCAGCGTAATGCAGCCGCAACGCGGGCGGAACGGCAAAAGGATGATGATAATGCTCCGAACACTTGCGGAAATTGTAAGTATTTCGAAGTATTCGCATATCCGCTTACTTGCGGTCATCCATCGCTTCTTCTCAGTGACGTGGAGCCTCCGACCCTATCATTTGATAGCAATGTGTGCGATAAGTACGAGCCTGAGAGCGGAAAGGAGAGCGAGTGATGGACACCAAGTCACCCCGTAAACGAGCCTTGGCCCGGTACCCCGGCGGCAAAAACAGAATCGCGCCGTGGATCATCGGATTTTTCCCTGAGCATAAATTCTACGTTGAGCCGTTTGGAGGATCTGCCGCGGTTCTACTCAACAAAACACCCGCATTCCTTGAGGTTTACAACGATCTTGACGACAGAGTGGTGAATTTTTTCGAGGTTTTGAAGGATCCTGCTCAATCCGAAAAACTGGCACGCCTGATTGAGTTGACCCCGTACGCACAAGAGGCGTATAGCCGGTCGTTCGATCTTACGGGCGACCCGGTAGAGGATGCCTTGAGATTTGCCATCAACTCCATGATGAGTTACGGCGGTGGCATCTATAAACCGGGATTCAAGCGCGACGGGTTGACCAGGACAACGCCCTACCCGAAGACATGGCGTGAATATCCTGACGTAGTGCGAGAGTGCGCCGCGGAACTGAGGAGTCGCAATATCGAGATTAACAAAATGGACGCCCTGTCCATCATGTCCAGATACGATTCGCCGGACACGCTCCACTATGTGGATCCGCCGTACATTCAGGAAACGCGGAACAAACGGTTCCGCTATGCGCATGATTACCGAGACGCCGATCACGAACAGCTTCTCGCGTTCCTGCAGGAGTTAAAGGGTCGTGTCGTACTGTCTGGCTATGACTCCGAAATGTACAATGACCGTCTGCCCGGATGGTGGAGGGAGAGCACGGTTTCCCACACGACGCAAGGACAGGCGAAAACAGAAGTCCTCTGGCTCAACTACCAACCCCAACCCATGCTTTTTTGATAGATGAAACCGAATGAAAGAAATAAGAGAGATCTTCCCGTGAACGTGGCGCGGGGTGCGGATGGTGTGCCGTATTCTGCGGTGCGGGCGGCGACGTTCTACGTGCATTGCCGGATGGATGCTCCGCCGGTGTTCGATGCCGGGCTGACTGAGGATGAGGTTCACCAGCTTCATTTTCCCACGGCAAGGCCCCGTTTTTCCTCAGCCGCCGGGGTGGTGGCTGTGCTTGCAGTTTTCTGGGCGCTGGTTCTGCTGGCGTGCTGGTTTTTTCAACTTTTTCCCTTTAATTGAACGATGAATAAACCCCTTGACAAAAAAGTAACTCCCTTGATGGATGAGATGATCAATAAATTGAAAAGTAGTTCTGATGAGGATATGCCGCTTTTTTCCTATTTTTCGGAATGGTGGAAGAATTTTGCCTTGGAGCTTTTGGATCGTCTTTCAATCAGTGAAGCCCAAAGGCAAGCAGCGGAAGCAAAGCATGAAAAATATAAACATATTCAGAAATGTTATTATGTGGCGGTTGAGGGATGTTCCAAGTTTGAGAAAGAGGTCGAGGAATTGAAGGAGAGAGAGTATCAGACGAAGCAGGATGCCGAGCGCGAGATTCGCCGCAAGAAGGAGCAGGTTCGCCGGTTGCTTGAAAAGCTGAGGTATCATCATCGGCGGAGGCAGAAGCGCGCCCGCGAGTACAAGGCTCAGCTGGCGGCGGGTACGAGGACGCGGAAGAAGAAGGTGGCGCCCCCGGCGGAGCCTGTTGTTCCGGTGGCTGATGAACCTGGTGAACCCGGAGAGGAAGGAGGGAGCGATGCTTCGGTTCAGTAATTTCCATGCTGTGCGTGTGGAGCGTGATGATTTGCGTGCGGGTAATGCCGTTTTTTGCCTGGTGACGATGCTTGAGAACGGTCAGGGGCTTATTGTGCATCCCTCCAGTATTCAGCGCGGAGAGGAGCCTGATAATGCGTGGATCAATCATAGCGCCTATGAGTGCGCCATGTATGAATCCAGCGAGCGTTCCCGGCTGATTCAGGAGCATCAGGAGCGCGAGAAGCGCGCCGCCGCGCGCCGCGAGCAGGAGGTGATGAACGATTTGCGCGAGCGGGAGCGGTGGAAGGAGGAGCGGGACCGGGATAAGGCGATTCGCGATAGCCGCCTTTCTCTGGGGGATTCCGCCGAAGAGGCCGGGAAGTGCTGGAAGCTGCCTTTTTCCGCATCGGTGGCGCGTGGCGGCTCGAAGGTGTGGACGCAGTATGTGTATGTGGGCAAGTCGCTGTGCCGGGACGGGCGGTTCCCGGTGTGGGCTGTGATGCAGTCCTGCGATAAGCTGGCGTTCCGCCACCGGGTGGTGATGTGTGGGTACGGGCTGACGATCGAGGCCGGAGGCGGGCAGGCGGCAAGCCTGTATCGTACCATTTGATTTTTTACCTCTATTATATATATAGCGATGGCGATTCAAAAAAAGTGTTCACTTCGGTGGATCAAGTATGTGGGCGGGCTGACGGATAATGCGAAAGTCCGGATGATGGCCCGCAAGCTGGAAGTTGACCGGTGGAAGCTGGCCGGGCATTTCATGCAGTGGATGGACTGGATGGATCTTAATAGCCGGTTCGGCGAGATTATCATTACGGAGGGTGAGGTGGATGAGGTGGCGGCGCTGCCGGGGTTCTGCGCGGCGATGATGAGCGTGGGGTGGATTCAGACAGATTTGTATGGCGTGCTGGAGATGCCGGAGTTTTGCGAGCATAACGGTACGTCCGCCAAGCTGCGGGCGGAGGGGGCGCAACGGCAGGAGAAGAGCCGGTCGAACAGGTCGGCAAAAAATCAGGGGGATGAGGCGTGCCTGGATGGTGTCACAAATTTTTGTGACCAGAGGAGAGGAGAGGAGACTTTACCCCCCTCTATCCCCCCCGGCTTTTCCGGGAAGGGGGGGGCGCGCCGCCCCCCGGCTGCGCCGGGTGAGGCTCCGGCTCCTGCGGGGTGCTGCTCCGGGCGGCTGCGCGGCGCGGCAGGGACTGAGCCTGACGGCTCGCCCTCTGCCACTGCCGCTTCGCCGTCCTACGCAGACGTCTCCCATCGCTTCGACGCGGGAGGGGAGGCGGATGCTGGCGCATCCTTGCCCCCTCCCCCTGTCTCCGCTCAGGTCGCCTCACCCCTTGTCGCCTACGCCTCACCCGGCGCAGCCGGGGGGGAGGTTGGTGGTATGGAGGCGCCGTACGGGTTCGAGCAGTTCGTGTTCGATGTGCGGTCCGTTCGTCCGGTTTGGTCTGTGCCGGATTGCGGGAGCGCGGTTGGCAGGCTGAGCCGTGCCGAGCGGCGGGCTGCGGAGGAGGCATGGCGGGCGGTGGGGCCGGAGTTTTACCAGTATCGCCTGATGGTGGAGCAGTTCATGGCGTCTCGGATGCCGCAAGACGAGAAGGGCGGGCGGTATTTCCGGCCGGATTCGCTGAAGTCGATGTTCCGCGAGATTCGCGGGGTGCTGGTGCAGGCGGAGCGGTGGTGGAAGGAGAATCAGAAGTACAAGAAATTTCACGGATGAAGGCGATGGATTCAACGATGCTGATGGATGTGATCGGCCGGGTGCGGCGGAGCGGGCTGACGATGCTGCAAGTGCAGATTCTGCTGCTGGCGCAAACCGCGGACGGCCGGAAGAGCGTGAGTTCTCTGGCACGGGCTTGCGGGGTGAGGCGGTTTGCGGTGCGGGCGGCGCTGGAGAAGATGGAGGATTTGCTGAGGATCGAGCAGGTGGCGGATTGTCCGTGCCGTTCGGAGCTTCGGATTTCCCCGACGCGGGCGGGGCGGGCTGTGCTGCGGAAGCTGTGCCGGGTGGCCGGGCCTTCTCCGGTGCGGTCGGCCGGACGAAGGAAGGGCGATTCTTCGCCGGGACAAAGGGAGTTTGATTTTGTTGCAAAACCATGAAAGAAGAACTGAAGGAGCTGATGACGGAGGGGCTGAGCGAGAAGCTGGCCCGGTTTGTGATGTACCTTGCCCAGGGGATGGGCAAGGCTGAGGCGTGGGCGAAGGCTAGCAAGAGGAAGAAGCCGTTGGCCGGTGATGGTACGGCAGCTTCCGAAGCCCTGAAAAAGCCTGAGGTGCGACGCGCCCGCCTGCGCTTACGCGAGCGTGCGGAAAAGGGGTGGGAGATGGAGACACCGAATATCATGTTCAAATTGAAAGATTTGTATGAGGACGTAGGTGTGAATGATGACGGGACGCAGAAGGTGCCGTTCAGCGTGAAGCTGAAGGCGATGAGGATGATGCTTCAGATTCTCGGCAGTGTGACGCAGAAGGTGGAGGTGAGCGGTTCGGATGAGTTGAAGTCGATTCTTGAGGCGATGAGGATCGATGTGCTGCCGCGTGATATGATTTAGATTTGGCATCTGGTCGGTTGTTGCCAGTTACCGGATGCAGGTGCTGCGTGTAGAGTGGGGTCGTGAAGGATGTTTACCAGACGACTCCCCGACAACCGTATGCCGTGACGCTGAGGCTGAACGGCGGTTCTGCGCGGCTGGTGGCGCTGGATAACCGAGGGGTGGAGGAGTTCGTTTATTCGGAGTCGTTGCCTGATGGGCAATGGTTTTTCGTGTCGGTGAGCCGTAAGGTTCGGCTGGAGGTTTCCGGTGGAGCCGTTGGGCGAGTGGATCGTGTTTGGCGGGTGATGATGCAGGATGAGGACGGGCTGACGTTGGATGTGCCGTTTCTGAATCTCCGGGCGGAGGATGTGGAGAAGGCGGTGAATGCTGCGCGGGAGGCGGAGGCTTCCGCCGTACGCTCCGGTGAAAGTGCCGCGGAGGCTGCCGGTTCGGCAGGTAAGGCGGCAGACTCGGCAACAGCTGCCAAGCAGGCATTAGACGATTTCAAGGCACGGGCCGATGCTCTTTTCAAGGAGTTCGAGAAGAGGGTGAATGATGCTGTGGATGTGGCTACGAACCGGGCGGAGACAGCTGCGAATGCCGCGGGTCAGTCAGCTGTGAATGCTGCGTCTATGCTTTCTCAATGTCAGGCGATCAAGGCCGAAATCCTGCAGCTCATTGAAACCGGAGCAGTGGGAGACGCGATCACGGCGGCGACGGGCAACATTCTTGAAGAGATACTGACGGATGCCAGACTTACGAACCGCTTTGTGGCGGCCATGTCAGGCTCCGGCGTGTTCGTTCTGATCAACAATCTGGGACGAGCTTTGACGGTGAATCCCCTTGGCATGGTGGATGTGGACTTGTCCAACTACTCCGGAACCGTCGTCAGCATCAACGGCACCACGTCCGCGACCGTCAAGAGCGGCACCACGGCCAGCCTGACGCTCTCTGCTGGTTCCGCCGCCTTGTATGGCGGCACGTCGGCTAGCATTACCCACACCAATGACAACAGTATCACGCTGTACAACTACGGAGGATCGACCGGCAACATTTGCAGCACGGTTACCAATACGTTGTCCAGCAGGGCTATCCGGCAGATCAACCTCGCAATCTCCGATACGGAAAGCGGTAGCAACAAACCATTAGTTACAATGTCCACTGCGTCAAATGCCATCTATCATCCCACGAAAAACACAGCAACACCAGCATTCACACTAGTATGAGAATCATTAACACAACGCCGGGCAAAACCTACGCCGTCACCACTCCAGGGGCGTGCCAAGTTAAATACACACTACAATCCGGCGATACTGTCACCGTTCTGGACGCTACGACAGCCGGTCAATATTATTTTGTTGCCATTGGCCTGCACCCCGATGTGACAAACGATAACGCAGCCCTTACCGAATGTTTTAATGCAGCCCCTGCCGGTGTGTCGTCCGGTGGGGGCGGAACTCCTGCACCGACCGTCATTCCCGGACAAAAGATTGTTACGGGTAATCCGGCAGACAATATTTTACGTCACGGGGAGATTTATCACTTCCCGTTCACCGATAACCCAATTGACTGCACCTTTGCAGATTGCACGTTCGACGATGCGGCCGGGCGCGTCATCACGTTTGAGGTATGGGTAGATACTGGATATTGCGCCCCTCCCATCGACTTTAACGGCGGCTGGCAATGGGTCGGCGTTGTTCCTCTAATGAGCAAGGAATATACCTCCTACCGCGTCACAATTCGCAAAGTGCCGGGCATGACCCCTGAAATCAACTACGCTTATTGCGTGCCCCTCCCACATCAGCCATGACGATACCGACTCCATTCCGGCCCACTGGCGGCGGCCCTCTGTATCAGTGGACGCAGCCGCCGCTTATCAAGCCCGGCACATGGGGAGGCGGAACCATCGCCGCCCGTGCAAGCAACGTGTACATCGGCTATGCAGACGGCTGGACATCGTTTACGCCCATGAATGTTGTCAACCAATGTTGGATGGGCAAAAAAAACGCCGATGGAAGCTTGCCATATCTGGAACTCTGGTACCCTGCCGGGCTTGTACTCCGCACCATGTACTACACCAATGTTCAATGGGGATGCCAAGTCAAAAAGTACAGCATCACAGGCATAACAGCAAGCGGCGAAGAAATCGACCTCGGCACTTACACCAATACGTATTTTGCGGGTAATCAAGGCTATTATGTGGACATCATCGCGCCGTATGACAAGCCGTGCGTCGTCATCCGCTGGCAAATCCTCGAAGTAACGGCCAATGAGTTCCGCTTTTTCAAAATCGACATCGGCGACGCTTTAACTCCCGCCTCACCCGAACAACAAAACGCCTACAAACAATGACCACATACGCAAAAATAATCGACAAATACAACATAGAGCCAGCGCCGCCCGTCAACGTGACGGACTCCGGGCTTGTCGTCAACTACAACAGCGAAGCCAACGCCGAGCAACTGCTGGCCGACGGGTACTTGCCTGTCACATACTCGGAGCAGCCTGCCGCGCCGTGGGAGGTTGCCGTTTACACCGCCCATGCCGGACAGATCGTCCAGACGTATGAGGCGGTGCCTCTGGAAGACTACCGCGCCCAGTGCATCGCCGAGATTCAAGCCGAGGCTGGGAGTCGGTCTGAAGCAGCCAAGACCGGGTTCAGCTATCCGGAAGTTGATACGCGTGAGAAGCAGGCATCCGGAGCGCGTGCATTGCAAGCGGATCCGGAATCCGCTACGCCGGAAGCACAGTTCGTCCGAGCCATTGCCTCTGAAATCGGCATTCCGGTAGAAGCTCTCGTCGAGCGGATCCTTGCAAATGTCAAGAAGGCCGGTGATGCCGAAGCGAAGATCATTGGCATCCAGAATCGCCTCGAAATGGCAGCCCGTGCCGCCACTACACATGAAGAACTTGCCGCCATCGCGTGGCCGGAAACCACAGAAGAACAATGAGCGAAACCAACAACACACCGGAACCCACGCATGATTGCGCGGAAACAATCGGCATATATCTCCGTGATGTACACACGCGTGCTGAAATGGAGTACGACAAAAACGACGGATTGCTTGGCTATGGAATCCATAAACATGCATGGACAGCCGTAGCCAAAGCCGCGCCGGGAATTATCGCCACACACGCAGGCGACGACGTGCGGGAATGGCTGGCCAGACAGGCCTCTACGTCTTCAGGCTGGCGCAAATGGCTATTCGGCATTGCCTGCGCTTCCGTGGGGGCGGTGGTCTTGTGGGGCGCGTCCTTCTTCACCTCCTGCGCCCCGGTGACCCCGGAGCAGGTGCAGCAGATTGACGCAGCGCATGCCATCATGCACCGCGTGACCGGCACGGGTTGCACCTTGTGTCGCTCTGTAACCTCTAAATTCAAATAACGACCATGTGCGACAAGGTTAAGGGATATTTTTCAGTAATGAGGGAGTACAAGGCGGAGTTTATTATGCTCTTGGGCTTTGCCGTGGCCGGAGTGATTTACTGGGATTTCCGAGGATTCGTTTCCGAACAAACAAAATGGATAACGGAAAACGCTAAAGCATTACAAGAGATGAATATACGAATCCAAAACCTCGAACACAAATCAAGCAAATGAAAAATATGATTAAGGCTATCCAGCGCAGGCTGGGAGTGACGGCTGACGGTATCGCCGGGCCGAAGACGCTGGCGGTTATTGTTGAGGCGCTGCAATACAAGGGGATGATGAAAGGAGAGAATGTTTGTACATGGCCTGCGGTGCAGCGGGCCGTGGGGGTGACACCTGACGGCGTAGCCGGGCCGAAGACGTTTGCAGCGATTGCCGGGAAGCTTGATATTCATCTTCCGACAATGTGGCCTTCACAGGCAGAGGTGAGGTCGAACAAGTCGATTTTCGGTTTTTCCGGCGACGAGAGCAATCTGGTGAATGTTTCTTTGCCGTACCCGATGTTTTACGAGGGGAAGAAGCTTTCGACGATTCGTGTTCACCGGCTGGTGGCGAATGCGGTGAAGGATGCCCTGACGATGGTTTTTAGGTATTACGGCGCAGAGCGTATTCACGAGCTTGGGCTGGATGTGTACGGCGGCAGTTATAACAACCGTTCGACTTCAACAGGGAAGGCGAAGAGTATGCACGCCTGGGGGATTGCTCTGGATTTCGACCCGGAGCGCAACGATTATTCGACGAAGAAGCCTAAGGCGACTTTGAGCCGTGCTGAATGCGATATTTGGTGGGAGATTTGGGAGTCCGTGGGTGCGGTTTCTCTTGGACGGGAATGCAATTATGACTGGATGCACGTTCAGTTCGCTACTCTGTGAAATCATGTTCGGGATAGGCAGGACATTTAAGAAGGTTTTCGGCGATACCGGGTCGAAGGTGTTGCTTGGAGTGACTGCCGGTGCTTTGACCGGCGGCGTTGCTGCCGGGGCATTCGGTGCTACTGGTTTGGGCATTGGAGCAACGGCTTCGACTCTTGGAGTGAGTACGACAACCGCCGGGGCGCTTCTTGGCGGTGCGTACGGCGGTACGGCGGCTTTGATTGGTTCCAGGATGGCAAAAATGGCTAAGGGGCCTTCTGCGGCTTCGCTGCTGCCTGATGATTCCGGAAGTACGGCGACGGCCGGGACGACGAGCGAGAGTTCTACGGGTTCGGCGGATAATTATGCCGCGCGGAGGAAGGCCGGGTTTCATTTCGGCAAAACACTTTTGTAAAGTAAGATATGGATGCGAAGGTTATTTTGAATCGCTTCGACAAGATGAAGGGACAGAGGGCGAATTATGATCGTGCGTGGAAGCCGGTGAGGGAGCTGTGCTATCCGATGTCTGCAAGCGTGTGCAGTGCGAAGAGCGTGGATCGCGATGCGGAGGGGTACGATCAGTATGCGGTGGCGCGTTTGCTGGATGTGACGGCGATGCAGTCATGCCAGATTCTTGCGAATGGGCAGCTGGTGCAGATTACGCCTATGGGGGAGAACTGGTTTTCGTTCGATGCCCCCGCCAATATGGAGCATGATGAGGAGGTGAAGGAGTGGCTGGCGGCTTGTACGGATGTGGCGAGGAAGGCGCTGGCCGGGAGCAATTTCTATACGGCGGCGTATGAGCATTTTGCGAACAGGAGCGCCTACGGGTGCGGGTGCATGTATGCGGGGTGGAGCGATAAGAGGGATATGCTGTTTTTCCGGGAGGAGGTTGTGGGGAGCTATTGCCTTCAGGAGGATGCGGAGCAGTTTGTGGATACGGTGTTCCGAGAGTTTAATCTTACGCCACGGCAGGCTGTGCAGATGTTTTCCGGAGATGATGATCATTTGCCGGATGTGGTGCAGAAGAATGCGGCCGATGAGAAGAAGCAGGATGAGGAGGAGCAGTATTTGCATGCGGTGTTCCCTCGTACGGATGGATACGGTAAGGCTGGGAACAGGGGGATGCCTTTTGCGAGTGTGTATGTACACGTGAAGAGTAAGTCGATCGTGCATGAGGGCGGGTTCGAGCGGATGCCGTATCTGACGAGCCGCTGGCTGCGGTGGGAGAATGGGCCGTATGCGATTTCTCCGGGGATTTTTGCGCTTCCGGTGGCGAAGCAGGCGAATTTCCTTGAGGCGATGACGGATCTTGCGACGGAGAATGCGACGTTTCCCCGTGTGCTGGCGCCGGATGCGCTTATTGGTTCGATCGATCATTCACCCGGAGGAATTACGCCGTTCAATCCGAATAATGGAGAGGTGGCGAAGCCTTCCACATGGATGACGGAATCAGGGTACCAGTTCGATAAGGACCGGGTGGAGGATAAGCGGAATATTATCGAGAATATGTTTTTTGTGCCGTTGTTCAAGCCGATTCTTCAGGAGGATAAGCGGATGACGGCCATGGAGGTTTCTGCGCGGCAACAGGAGTCCCTGGGTATGTTTCACCCGATTTTCGCGCGGTTCAGTTCGGAGTTTCTGACGCCGATGCTGCTGCATGTGTTTTGCCTGTTGTACGATCACGGGATGTTCACGAAGCCACCGGCTTCTTTTTCCAAGCAGGCTTCCGGAGGGCAGGCGTTTATCGGGGTGCCGAATGTTTCGTTCAGCTCGAAGATTGCGCTGGCGATCAAGGCGCAGCAGATGGGTGCGTTCCAGTCTCTGAGCGAGATTCTGCTTCAGGTGGCGCAGGTGTCGCCTGAGGTGCTGGATAATGTGGATTTCGACAGGTTCGTGAAGGATGCGTCCCGGATTATGGGGCTGGATCCCGACTGGATGAAGAAGTCGAAGGCGGTGCAAGAGCTGCGCGCTGCGCGTGAGGAGGAGCGGAAGCGGATGCTGGCGGCTCAGGAGGAGAATGTGCAGGCCGATACGATGAAGAAGGGGGCTGATGCGATGAAGCTGGCAGAAGGCATTCAATGATTTTTTTACCATGAACAAGAATGAGAGATTGATGAAGCTGGAGGAGGGGGAGAAGCGGGTTCACTCGCTTTTCTCTTCGCCTGAAGGGGAGGCGGTGCTGGAGTTTCTGAAGGAGCGGACTGGGTACGGTGTGCCTTCGTTCGCTGCGACGAGCGAGCCGGTGCAGGCGGCGTTCGCCGATGGGCGGAAGTCGGTGGTGTATGAGGTGATGATGATGATGAAGAAGTTTTCCCAATGAATAATACATACGAGATAAAAGATGACGGTGCCATTTTCTTCGATGGGAAGAAGATCGGCGTGAATTCGGAGGTGGGGGTGGATTTCGTTTCCGTTCAGGCGAGGAATAAGCATGCGGCCGGTTTGGCCGAGTGGATGGCTGCACGTTCTTCCGGGGATGATGGCGGCGGTTCCCTGCTGCCTGATTTGCCAGGGCTTTCCGGCGAGAATAAGCCGGAGGAGTCGAAGGAGGGCGGTGCGCCTGATGAGAAGCCGGAGAAGCCGGAGAAGAAGGAAGAAGGCGGTGTGCTGCCTGATGAGAAGATGCCGGAGGGAGAGGATGAGGTGGATGGACCACCGCCGCGCGATGAGTTGTGCATGAATTTCAATGCAGCATGGCTGCGGTGGGATTTTGAGCATTTGCCGGAGGCTAAGTTCATGCTGAAATGGGAGCGGTATGCTGAGGGAAATCCAGCCAATTTCGCCGTTTTCAAGTCGGCTGCGAAGATTGAGTTCTGCTATGGGCTTTAACTTTTTTAACCTTTTTACTTTTTGATTTTTTATGGATCCACAGAATAATGATGAGAATAAGGGTGGTGCGCCTTTGCTTAATGGGAATGGCGCAGGAGGCGCCGGTGGAGGAGGAAGTGCCGCATGGGTGAATGCGGACGGTTCGTTCGTCGATGGCTGGCATAACCAGTTCGGAGAGGAGTATGCCGGGCTTGGCAAGTTCAAGTCTGCCGCGGATTTGGCGAAGAGTTACAGGCATCTTGAGAGCAAGCAGCCGCATGTTCCAGGAGAGGGGGCGACGCCGGAGGAGGTGGCCCGCTGGCGCGGGCTGGCAGGAGTGCCGGAGAATGCCGATGGCTACGGGCTGAAGAAGCCGGATAATCTGCCCGCTGGCGTGGAGTGGAATGATGAGCAGGTGAAGGTTCTGGCCGATGTGGCGCATCAGCACCATGTGCCGAAGGCTGCGCTTCAGGCGATGCTGGATAAGCAGGTGGAGCTGGAGCGCGTGGCAGCCGAGAAGCAGGTGGCGGAGCAGGCGGCCGAGCAGGAGAAGAGGGTGAATGAGCTGAAGGGATCGTGGGGCAATGAGTTTGCTGCGAAGATGCAGTCTGCCGGGCAGGCGTGGAGTCAGATGGCCGGGCGTCTTGGGCTGGATGAGAATTCGGATGAGGCGATGGCTTTGCGGAATAATACGGCGTTCGTGAAGATTATGCACCATGTGGCTCAGTTCATGCAGGATGACGGCCGGAAGTCGATCGGGACGCCGGGCAGCCAAGGGGGCGGTGCGATCGGCAAGGAGAGGGCGATGCGAATTATTACGGATGAGAGCGATCCCCTGCACGATGATTACATTAAGGGCGAGCCGGGCGTGACGGCGCTTGTGCGCGCCGGGCTTGTTTCCTGATACAGGGAGGCAGGATGACGATGCGGAGGCGCGGGGCGGGATGCTTCGCGCCTCTGGTCGTTTGCTGCCAGTTCCGGGGTGCATTTTTTTCTGGTAAGGTGGAGGTATGTCAAACGGTGTAGCGATCGGTTACGGTGATGCTTCGAGCGGTGTGAGGTTTATGCCGGTTTCTCCGGCTTCCGGCAATTTGCAGGGGGCGCAGGCGGTGGCCGGAGGGTTGAAGCATGTTTCTTCCGCTTTGATGCAGTCCAGTCAGGATTTGGCGCAGCTGGACGCGATCCGGCAACGGGAGCAGGCTGAGGCTTCCCTTTTCCAGACGAAGGCAGGGGCTGAGCTGATGTACAGCAGTTTGATGACGGACGGGAAGAAGGGGTTTGCGAACAGGCTGGATGCCGAGAATTTCATGCCGGAGTATGAGGAGAGGTGGAATGAGTTTTACAGTGCGGCAATGGAGTCGGCACCTGCGGAGGTGCGGCCTCAGATGGAGCTGGAGCTGGCGAAGATCCGGACGGCACAGGCTATTTCTCTTCAGGGGTACGGGGCGCAGGTGGCCCGCAAGAGCAAGATTGCCGGGCTGGATGCTTTGGCGCAGGTGTACGAGGGGCAGGGGCGGCTGGAGGAGGCGGAGCAGGCGATTCTTGCCCGTCCTGATTTGACGCCGGATGAGAAGTTTCTGGGGGTGCAGACGATGCACGCACGGTTTGCGGATTCCCGGCAGAAGGCGGAGAAGGCGCAGCGGGAGGGCGAGCAGGCGCGTTCTTACGAGGGGTGGTTTTCTGCGGTGAAGACGCAGCGGGGGGCGATGGAGTTTCTGGTGAAGGCGGCGCGGCCGGAGGATCGTGATGAGCTGATTCGTTCGGTTGGGCCTGCGAAGTATGATTCTTTGCTGAAGGATGCTCAGGAGATGGCGGATTGTGACGGGACGGTGGCGGTGAGCGATGCTATCCGGAACGGGAAGGTGGAGGATTTGAGGAAGGCTTTCGAGGGAGGTTCATGGAGGGCCGATGAGCTGGATATTATCAATTCGATTTGGAAGAATGAGGGCCGGATCGATGAAGATACGTGGAACAAGGTTTATTCCGCGATGGAGTGGGATGCGGTGCGGTGCCCTGATGCTCCGAAGGGGAGTGTGCAGATGCAGCAGTATCAGGATGCGTTCAAGCGGAAGTGGGAGGCGATGGGGGTTGGCGCGGATGTGATTGCCGATAAGTTGAAGTTGATGGATGAGGCGGGGGCGGCTGTGTACGGGAAGTTCGATCCTTCCGATGCGATGTCTTCTCTGAAGGGGATGAATTATCTGCACCCGAAGACAAATATCCACAGGTATGCGGATGGGGATGATGCGGATAAGCGGAGGCTGGACGGGAATATGATTGCGGTGCAGAAGGATGACGCCGCGAAGGAGGTGGCGCACAATGAGAGGCTGATTCTGGAGGCTTTCAATAATTACCGGCTGACGGATGAGGGTAAGAAGGCGACGAAGATGCAGCAGAAGCTTAAGTTTTACGATTTGGTGACGGAGGTGACGGGGCAGAAGATGACGGGTGAGGTGGTGCAGGCTTTGGAGCGGCAGAAGGCGCAGGAGGAGAATATGAGGACGGCGCAGCAGGGGAGGTTCAGCGAGTTCAACCGGGCGGACCGCGTGCCGTTTGCCCGTAGGGAGCAGGTGGCGCAGGTGCAGACGTTCGATGTGGAGGATTTGGCGGTGCGCGGGGCTGTGGTGCCTGCGGCCGTGCTGGATGCGTACGGAGATACGCCGCTGATGATGGAGGTGGAGACGGCGGATAAGAAGGTGATTCTCGTGCCGGTGGTGGGGAGTTCTGAGGGTGGAGGTGTCGGGGTGACGGAGAGTGTGGCCGCGACGGTGAAGGGGTGGGAGGCGAAGGTGGCCGGAGGTGCGCGGGTGTCGATCCGGCCGCAGTCCGAGGAGGAGCGTGCGCGGTATGGCGAGCAGGAGGTGATGAAGGGGGTGCAGAATAGGCGGTCTGTGCAGGTGAATGCGGAGAGGCTGAAGCAGGCGGCGGCAGGGACGGGGCTTGAGCGGCTGGCACCCGTTTTTGCGGCGGCCGGGAGGAAGTACGGCGTGGATCCGGATTTGCTGATGGCGATAGCCATGCACGAGACAGGGAACGGTACGAGTTCGGCTTTCCGGAATAAGCGGAATGCGATGGGTGTTTCCGATGCGAAAGGGCCGCGGACGTTCGGCAGTGTTGAGGAGAGTGTTTTTTATATGGCGAGGCAGTTGAAGAGGAATTATATCGATAAGGGGCTGAGCGATGTGGCTTCCATCGGGGCGAAGTATGCGCCGATCGGCGCGGGGAATGATCCGGGCGGGCTGAATGCCCACTGGGTAAGCGGGGTGAACAGGAATCTTAAAGCGATCAAGGGATGAATATGACGATTGACGAGCAGGCGGGGCCGAATACGGCCGTTTTTACGGGTTTCAATGCGGAGCGTTCCGGTTTGGTGGAGCATTCCGTGGATTTGGATAATTTGGATGCTGCCGGTTACGGGGCGTTGTTCAATGCCGGGCGGGACGGGTTCTTTTCGGCGGAGGGCGCGGCTACGCCGATGGCGCGTTTCGAGGATCAG
The DNA here is from genome assembly GCF_001683795.1 of Neoakkermansia glycaniphila. Lineage (GTDB taxonomy): Bacteria > Verrucomicrobiota > Verrucomicrobiia > Verrucomicrobiales > Akkermansiaceae > Akkermansia > Akkermansia glycaniphila. The sequence continues at coordinate 13,138 of NZ_LIGX01000040.1, read as the reverse complement.
ATGATGTTCCGCGAGGGGTGGGATCCGCGCGAGAAGGCGGAGCGTGAGCGGGTGGATGCTGTTTCGCAGAAGGCTGAGGTGCTTTTTCTCGATCCCAAAGAATACCCGGGGATGAGATGGGATATGATTGCATTGCATGGAGAGGTCTATGCAGATGAGTTTCTGGCGCTTTCTGAAGAAGACCGACAGCATGTGGCCGTTCGGTACATTAAGGATTCCGTTTATGGCGCAGGTGATGCCGGGTATGCACGTATGGCAGAAGAGTACGGGATGCCTTTTTCGATGAATGATGCGGAGTGGTTTTCCGTGTTGGGCCAGCGTTTGAAGCAGTCCAAAGCGGATCGCCAGCGAGTGGATGCCTTGAATGCGACGGTAGAGAAAGAGAAGAAACGCATCTATCGTGAGGTTATTTCCGGAAAGTCTGCGAATACGGTGTACGAATCCATTTCCGACCTTGATCCGGAAGTACAGGTTCATGTGTATGAGGTGTTCGATTTCGCGCGGGCACGCCGTGAGAGTATTGATACCTTTCTGGATGATGTTTTTCCGGAAAAATCCGTTGCCGTAGGTATGGAAGGTCTCAAGAATGAAGCGTGGAGACCGTCGGATTTGAGCGATTTGGCTGTGAAGCTTGTGAAACTCAAGAAACGCGATCAGGTAGCATACGATGAAGTATTGAAGCTGATTCAAGAGGGGGTGACTACGGTTAAGGAAAATCCGTATGAAGGAGAAAGCCTTGGAACAATATACCTGAAACATGGCATTATTCCTTTGGATGCCATTCTTGAAAAATCAGGTTTTCTACGGCAGATCGGGGCGACTTTAGGAAATGTTCTCGGTTCGACTGCAGATTTGATCGAGAAAGGCATGCACGGGCAGGTTGTGTATGATCTGGAGAAACGAGTGGAAAACGGATCGATGACGCAGGAGAGGATGAATCATGCCTTGGAGAAATATGACAGGAAATACAATCTTTCTCAGGAAGAAATGGAAGTGAGGAATGATCTTCTTGGCATGGTGCGGGATATGCAGACTTCTTCTACCAGGAAGGATTTGTTTTACGGCGAGTGGCGGGACACTTTGGCGCAGGGCATGGCTTCCACTCTTACTTTCCAAGCGTCACCATGGTTGATGTTCGGGTCTCGCACGAACGACAGGATGGATGAACTGATTGCGGATGGCAGCAGCGGGGGAAACGCTCTTTTGCGCGGCATGTTGATCGGCGGCGTGGAGGTGGGCAGTGAGTTCATGTTCGGCATCGGGAAGGTGACGCGGTGGGGCGGACCGCGGGCCGGGAAGCTGTTCAAGGAGGTGGCGCAGACGAAGGCCGTGCAGGCTGCCCTGAAGTATCCGCTGGCTTTGAAGGCTGCGACGGGCCGGGCATTTCGCCTGAACAAACTGTGGGGGTATGCGAGCGGCGCGAAGATTGCGTGGAGCAGGGCGCACTACGGGAGCGCGATGCTGAGGTATGGCGTGGCAACCGGCCGCGCCGGGCTGGGTGAGATGGTCGAGGAGTACGCGGGTATTCTGGCCGGGGTGCCGGGCGACTATTATCTGGCGATGATGCTGGGGGAAGACAATGCGACTTCCCGCACGGCAGACGGCGGGCGGCGTACGCTTTCGCAGGAGGTGTACAGGCAGTGCGCCGATCTGACGCTGGATACGGGGACGTGGTTTTCGATGATGGCGATGGGCGGTATGTTTGCCGGGGCGAATCTCGGCCGGTACCGGAGGGATGCGATGTGGATGACGACGAAGCCGAAGAATCTGCAGGCGATGGGGCTGACGGAGGAGCAGGCCGTGGAGGTGGCGAATACGGTGAAGCCGGAGGAGAAGTTTCAGCTCGGGAGGAGGTATCTGGCGGATAATCAGAGGAAATCCGTGGACGAGCTGATGCAGAATGTCCGGGTCGGGTTCACGTCGATGGAGCAGGATATGGAGTGGGTGGAGGATCTGGCGGGGTATGAGGATGCCGTGGAGAACGGTATGCTGCCGCGTGCGGAGAGGATGGAGGACGGGAAGTGGAAGATGACGATGCGTGTGCGCAACGAGGCCGGGGAGCTGGTGGAAGCTGCGCCGTTCATGCTGGACGATAAGACGGCTACGGGCTATATGCAGACGCTTTTCGAGAATGAGTTCATGCGCGGAGAGCTGATGGCGCGGGATAACATGGTGGCGAATGCGATGGTCGGCAAGCTGAAGACGGATGAGAACTGGAAGGTGCGGGATATGGGGCAGGCCGATACTCAGGAGAGTATGGAGAGGCTGGCCGTGATGGCCCGGATTCGGATGGACAAGGCGGCTGCCGACAAGCAGTACATGGTTTCACAGATTGTGGATCCTGCCGTCGATGCCGATTTGACGCTGGGGCAGGCGGCGCGCATGGGGGAAGCTTTCGGCGAGCGCGTGAAGCTGGAGAAGATGCGGGATGCGGAGAAGCTTTCCCGCGAGAGGTCCCTGCTGGATGAGGCGCGGCTGGCTGCCGGGCAGGAGAGGTTCACGAACGAGGAGTGGGACGCTTACGCAGACCGGCATATTTACAGCAGCGCTGCGAATCGGACGCGAATGATGGATTCCGGTAAGACTCTGCTGCGCTACGCAGCCGGGGAGATCGGGGCGATGGATGTGATGGAGGAGGTGATCGAAGACGAGTTTGAACGGTCGAAGCGGGACGGCCGGAGCCTGGGCTGGTGGGCAGGGCATTTTCGGGCTCTTCAGAAGGAGATGGGTATGGCGAACGCTTTCCTGCCCGATTCCGGCAATGTGACGGAGGCGCAGGTGACGGAGGCGGTGTCGAAGATGGTGAAGAGCGATCTGCTGGCACGTTCGGAGAAGCTGAATATTTCCGACTGGCTGAAGGCTTTTCTTCGGATGCTCGCCCGGATGATGCGCCGGGCCCATGCCCTGTGCAAGCTGGGGAAGATGTTCAACGATCTGCATGCCGCCGGGAAGTTGAATAAGGATTTTGTGAGATCTATTCACGAGTTCACGGGGAGGACGGCGGAGTATTTCAAGGATTTGCAGGTGAAGACGGCTGCCGAGGTGCATGGGAAGGCCGTGGCTGCTGCCTCGACCGCCTACGCGGCTCCCGCCTTGAAGGAGATGGGGCTTGCTGCTGCGGCTGCCGAGGAAGAGGACGGCATGGCGGCCGTGGAACAGGCTGCCGCACCTGCTCCGGAGGAGGATGCCGTGGTGAAGGATATGGCGACAGCGGTGCAGGAGGAGGTGAATGCCCAGGGGATCGAGGGCGCGCGCCGGACGAAGGATCCGCTCGCCATGGCGGCGGCGGTGCGCGAAGCCGGTTTGGATGCGGCGGGCTTGAAGGCGCACGGTTTGGAATCCGGATCCCTGGGGAAGGCTGCACGTGTGGGCGCTCTGGCCGGGGAGGAGCTGTACCGAGCTGTTCTGGCGGGGGGTGTGCCGATGAAGGCCGCCGAGCGCCTTGCTGCGGCCGCTCCCCGGAACGAAGACCTGCAGAAGGTGGGCATGGAGGAGCTGGAGCGCGGCGTGAAGGCTGCCGTGGCGACGATGCAGGCAACGGCTGCACTGGGAGAGGGGGCGACGCGGGAGGATGCACGGCGTGCTGCGGAGTATGTGCAGCGGAAGATGCGTGCGCTGGAAAGGAGGCTGATCAGGGAGTCGGATGCCATGAACGAGGATTTCGACCCGGATGCGGTGATGAAGCTGAAGGAGAGTATCGAGCAGGTGAGGAACTGGCCCGCATTCCGCGAGGTGGTGGAACAGGCGCGGGCATGGGACGGGAAGTCACGTGTGGACGGTTCGCCTCTGACGACGGCTGGAACGACGTTTTCACTCAGGCGTGAAGATGACGATTCGCAGTTCCCGGATGCCGGGCAGGTGGCGGCGGCATGGAAGGGCGCTCTGGATGCCTATTTCGACGGGAAGACTGTGAAGCGGACGGCAGATATGAAAGTTTGCCCGACTCCTTCCGTGCTGCGGATGCTGGGGGCGAAGGCTCATGACATGGTGATTACGCCGGGCGTGATCGATAAGGTGATGAAGGAGAAGCACGCCGTGACGCGCGAAGCCATGGAGAGGATACCTGACGCCGTGGCGTCGCCTTTGGCCGTGTTCCAGTCCGTGGCATCCGGCAATTCGCTGGAGGTTCTGACGGAGCTGAAGGAAGGGGATGACCATGTGCTTGTGGTGGTGCATCTCAATGCAAAATCGGCGGAGCAGGCGCATCAGGTGACGGTGAACCGCATCATGAGCGTGTACGGCAAGGAGAATGTGAGGGCTCTTTTCTCTCACCCGATGCTGTATGCAGACATCAAAAAAGCCCGTCCTCTACTGGTATCTCACGGGCTCCAATTGCCCGGACAAGCAGTGAGGAAAGGCTCTGGAAACAAGATACACACGCCAGCGGATCTTGTCAAGTGGAAAGAGAAGCAGAGGATGCCCGGAACGTCGTTTTCGGTGCGCGGAGATTTCGGGCTGGCCGAGGAGCTGCTGGTGCCAAGCCAGAAGGTGCGCGGGCACGAAGTGCTGACGAGGACGATCCACGAGGATATTCAACGCTGTATCGAGCTGTGGAACCGATATGACAATCTGGCGGCGGACGAGCGGGAAAAGGCCATTGTGGCGATCGGAAGCGCGATGCATCTGGCGCAGGCGGTGGCGGGTTCGCTGCCGAGCAAGTACAGGTTCTCCCTGAATCCCTACCTGAAGAAGATGCAGGTGTTCGCCGAACTGGCCGCGACGGGGGATCTGGATTTTACCCGCGATCTTGTCTTTACACGCGATATTATTTTTCAAAAGACGAGAGAGCTGGATTCTCTGCGGGGGAAAATAGATGAAGGCGAACTGGAGGAGATGGTGAAGGAGTATGGCGAGCGGAGGTTACATGAAGTGGTGGCTCACCTTTTGAAGAAGACGGACGAGAGGCTGAACCGCTGGGGGCGCGATTGCGTGATTGTTGAAATCGACAGGCTGCTTGACCGGGTGAAGCCGCAGGTGGACAGCCGGACGATGCGCCAGAAGAAAGGGCTTCTTTCGGCAGCCGGGTACAGGCGGCTTCAGGAGATCGATAAGCTGATGAGCTACACGCAGGAAGAAAAGGAGGAAGCCCTTGGCGTGCTGGAAGGAGCCGTGCAGAAAGCGAAGGATGCGGGAACAGCTTCCGAGCTGGCTGATGCCGAGGACCGGCTGGCTGAACTGGCTCTGTTCGGCGCCCTGCATGATATGACGATGGAGCAGGCGGCGGCGGTGCATGCCGAGCTGAGTTCTTTCATCCAGAAGGAACGGTTTGCCTGGGACGAGGTGCGCGATATGAGGCAGGCCAGAACCAGAAGGATTCTCGGCAAGGCGATACGCCTTTTCGGCGGGCGGCCTTCCTTCAATGCCGTGAATCTGGCGAAGCACAGGAAGAGTACGCTGAAGGATGCGCTGACGATGGACGGTGTCTTGCTGAGCATGCCGCATATTCTGCAGCAGTTGAGAAAATACCCGGCGCTGGAAGGTCTGGCCGGGCTGATGCAGGCCCGGCAGGCTGCCGCTTTTCAGGGTATCGCAGCCGCCCGCAGGCAGCGGGTGGAACAGGTGCATGCCTTGGCTAAGCAGTATCTCGGCAAGAAGAACTGGAAGGCGATGAATAGGCTGAAGGAGGTTCACAAGACGGGTATTTCCCTGCAGAGAATCCGCATGGAGCGGGTGGAGATCGCTTCCCAGATGGTGGATGTCTGGCTGAACAAGACGCCGGAAGAGCGGGAGGCCTACCGGCAGGAGCAGGAAGAGGCAGCAGCCAAGGCCGATGAGAAGCCGACTTCCGAGAATATGGAGAAGATGCGCACGATTCCGACGGAGCGCGATGTGGAGGAGCTGGCCAGATGGCGCAAGGAGCGCGATGCACGGGAGGCCGTATACCGGAGGGAGCTGAACGAGTACGAGAAGGCGACGGACGAGATGCGCAAGACGATGAAGAAGCCGAGACCTCCGAAGGCGGATAATCTGGTGCGGCTGGAGTACGAGGGGGAGATGGAGACGGTGGAGAACTTCGAGACCTCGAAGGATACGGCTCTGTACATTATCCTGATGAGCGAACAGGCGGAGTATGCCGGTACGCTGGCGCGGCAGGGGTTCGATGCCGAAACGATCGGGAAGCTGAAGGAGTGGATCGGGCAGGATGTGCTGCAATTCGGCTACGAACTGAGGAAGCTTTTCAAGGAGCAGGGCGACAGGATTGCCGCCGTGTACGAGGCTACCTACGGCGTGCCTTTCCCGAGGGTGGAGAATTACTTTGCCGCCCGGTTCGACGTGGCGCGCATGAAGAGCGCGGAAGCGGAGATTCTGCAGGGGATGGGCGCCATGCAGGGCGGCGGGAAGGGGTTCATGAAGGTGAGGACATTCCACAATCACGATCTGGATTTGAGGCGTGGAGCGTTGTCCGTGTTCATGGAGGCCACGGAGATTTCCGACAACTGGATGTTTACGCAGGATATTGTGTCCGACTGGCGGGCTTTCCTGTCCGATCAGGATTTTGCCAATGTGCTGGCCGTGCATCTGGGAGAAGAGCTGTACGAGCGGCTGAGGCGCTGGGTCTCCATGATTGAGACGATGGGTGTGCGCGGGGCGATGAGCCTTGGCGCGGCCGATCGCGTGATCGGGAAGCTGTATGGAGCGAAGGCGAATGCCGTTCTCGGATTCAAGCTGGAAACGATGCTGAGGCAGACTTCCGCCGTGCTGAACGGATGGGCCGGGGATCCGAGTATCGGGTTTGCCGAATGGATGAAGGCGATGGCGATGATCCGGGGCAAGAAGACTCCGATGACTGTGGAGAAGATGCTTGCCAGCCCGGAGATGCAAACGCGATTCGGCGGGCAATTAGGACTCGCCGAGCGTCAGATGATGCTGCCGACAGGTGAGAAGGCGAATGCCGTGGAGAGCATGCTGCAGGCGGGGATGAGTCCGATGGAGTATATCGACATGCGGCTGAATGCCATGAGCATGACAGCCGTGTACTATGTCCATTACAACCGGGCGAAAGCCAAGGGGATGAGCGAAGCTGATTGCGATCTGGCGGGATGGGCCGGGGTGCATGGGTCCATCGACATGGCGGCGCAGCCCCAGAACTGGATGCAGAAATCTGAGTTGTGGAACCGGCTGCCTTCGATTGCGAAGCCCGTGCTGTTCATGATGAGCGAGAATATCAACAAGGCCGGTTTGTGCCTGTCGTTGTTTCGCAGCGGGCAGTACAAGAAGTCAGTCCAGGTCTGGTTTGCCTACGGGATCCTGAATACGCTGGTAGGCATTCTGCTGGATTTCATTCGAGACGATCCCGACGAGTGGGAGAAGCGCGATTGGCTGGGGTATGTCTTTGCGGCGGCGTTCGGGCCGTTGAACGGGATTCCCCTAGTGGGGGAGATGCTGGAAGGCGGCGTGGATTATCTGCTGAAGCTGGCGGATATCGACATGGGGGTGTACGTCGGTTCGGCCGGGCGTGGAGTGGTTGATTTAGGAGGTACGAGGCGGGCTGTCGAAAAGATGATCGATATGATGGACGGAGACAAGGAAGGGGATTTCGGGGAATATGTGAAACAGAGCATTCGTTTGTCATCGTCCGTGGGCGTGATCGGAGGCGCTTTCGGGGGGACGGTGGGAAGCGCCATGCTGCTGGGAAGCGCCCTGATGAATCCTGTGAAGACGGTGACGAATTTCATTCATTCTCGCGGCTGGGACGATTAGGCAATCCACGGGATTTTGTGCTGCGCTTCGTCCAGGGTGTCTGCTTCCGGGACGACGTAGCGGCCGAGCATGGCGTTCGAGCGGTGGCCCGTCAGGTGGCGGGCCACTTCTGCCGGTACTCCGCTTGTGACCATGAGGGTGGCGGCCGTTTTGCGGAGGGAGTGGAAGGTTTTGGGCGAGACGCGGCGGCGGTCTCCGGAGAGGTTTTGCATGGGGGCGGACATTGTCCCAAGTACGCCTTTGATGTGGGCATTGACTTCGAGGGAGAGAGCGCCGGTGTTGAAGGATTTCATTAGTTTGACGGCTTGCGGGTTGACGTATGTTCCTGTTTCATGCCAACGTATTGACTGAAGGTAGGCCGCAAGTTCTTCGCGTATGGGAAACATGACGATGCCATTCGTTTTCTGCTGGCGAGCCATGAAAATGCCACGGTCGAAGTCGAATTGGTTCCATTTCAGCATGGCCGTGTCACCAAGCCGAAGTCCATTCAGGTAGAGTGAACATCTAATGAGGCGTGATACCCAGTCTGGCGTTTTTTCGAGTAGCAGAGAGATTTCCTGCATGGTGAATGCTTTCTTTTCTGCTGGATCTCCTCGAAGAACTTTTGCCTGTTCCATTTTCAAGAATGGATTTCTGTTGATGATTTCATGATCAAAGGCATCGCTGAAGAGTGCGCTTAGGCTTGCACAATATCGTTTGACTGTTCCCCCTGTGACGCGCTTTGCTTGCTGATGAATGAAGTCCATGGCATCGCCTTTCGTGATTTTGTCGATGGGGCAGTTTTTTCCGCCTTCCGCTTTTTTGTAGATTCCGGCCCAGGCCATGAATTGATTGAATGCGCGTTCGTCGGCCTTGATGGTGGCCGGTTTCGCATGGCCTGATTTTTTGGCGGTGTATTCTTCGATGTAGGAACTCAGGGAAGGGGATTCCGTTTCGGTGGTCCGGTCGTTTCCGGAACCGGATATTTCATAGACGCGTGACGCTGCTTTTCTGGCGTTCCGTTCGCCGCGGGCGGATGCTTCGAATTCTTCCGCGATCAGGATGGCCTTTGCCTTGGCTGCTGCCGGGGTGTAGCCGTCTTTCTTTTTGTCGGGGTTGATCAGGATTCCGGTTGCTCGCGTGTGGCGCTTTCCTTCTTCTCCGGTAAACTGAGCATACCAGTGCCGTTTTCTTTGTACGATGCTTGCCATGATTGTGATTTTGCGTGTACGTAACTTTTACGAAAAGTTACGTAGTAAGTTACGCAAGCAATCTAGCATAAGCCGGGATAAGCTGGGAATAAAAAAGCTCCGCCTTCAAGGGGATAGCGACTAGGCTTCTCTCAGCTTATTCAAAAAGGTGGCGGAGGAGGTGGGATTCGAACCCACGGAGAGGTTACCCCCTCGACGGTTTTCAAGACCGTTCCATTAAACCGCTCTGGCACTCCTCCGAAGAAAACAACGCGGATAACGTGCGCGCAGTCTATCGAGAAGATGCAACCCTGTCAAGCAGGAAGAGGGACTTCATCACACGGCATGTCAGGATGAACCATCACCCTGTTTGGCGAATACTCATGCATTCACTCCCGAAAAGAAGAAATCTCAAAAGAGCCACATCCTCCCGAAAAAACGGTCCGAAAAAAAACGAAAATAAAACTTGCCAAAATGTAGGAAAGCAGGTAGTATGCCGCCCGTCAACGACCGACACAACCTAAGCGGGCAGGTGTCAGAGTGGTCGAATGAGCACGCCTGGAAAGTGTGTGTACCCCAAAAGGGTACCGAGGGTTCGAATCCCTCCCTGTCCGCCATTAATTTCACGCCGTAATATATTCGTAATGAGCATATTGCGGCTTTTGTTTGTAGAGGCATGGGGAAGAAATGGGGAAAAATGAACGTGTATGGTTCTGAAATCTCTTGTTATCTTATAATCATATGTAATAGTATAGGGATGTTATGAGCAGTCTAAATTTTGAGATTTTAATAGATGATTCTTTCTCGAATATTGTTACTGACAAATCACTAAATCCAATAAGTAATAAAAATCTTCTAAGTCTGATAAATGATTTTGAAAATGGCGAATGGAGATATAAAAAATTCCAAAATTTTATTTGGGATAATATTGCAGAAACATCTCTTTCATGTCAGGAAAGAGAAAGTTTGATTGGCGAACCTCATACTACACTACAGACCGCCGCAAAAAATCTTCGACTTACTGATAAAGATAATATTGGAGAAGGGAGCGAATTGGCCGAAATTATTTTATATGGTATCATGAAACATCACTATCAGGCATTGCCTGTTGTCCCAAAAATTTTCCATAAACAAAACCCACAAGACAATGCAAAAGGAGCAGATAGTGTTCACATAGTAATAGAGAATGATAATAATTTTTCGATTTGGTTTGGAGAAGCCAAATTTTATACAAGCATTGAAAATGCCAGATTTGATAGAATCATTAGCTCCATAGAAAATTCATTAAATCCTGAAAAATTGCGTAAAGAAAATACTATTATAACAAATATAAATGATATTGACAGATTAATTTCGAATGAAAATACAAGAAAAGAAGTTCTTGATTTTCTGCATCAAAAAAATTCAATTGATAATCTAAAACAAAAATTGCATATACCTATTTTACTTTTGCATGAATGCGAAAAAACAAAATCATCTAAAGAATTAACACAAGACTATAAAGACTCAATAGCAGAGTATCATAGGGAACGAGCAGAGGCATATTTCAAAAAACAAATAAAAAAACTAGGGGCATACATTCATAAATATGCTGAAATCTCATTTCACTTAATATTGTTTCCTGTTCCCTGTAAAGAAACAATAGTAAATTCCTTTGTTTCACATATAGAATTTTATCAAGGAGTATAATATGGAGTCGATATTTGAAAAATGCCAAAATATCAACGACCTAATTTTATTAGGACAAGAAAAAAACGCTCGCGATGAATTAATAAGATTATTAAATCACCTAGAAGAAAATAAAATAGAATATACGCCACTAATTAATTATCTAATTAGAGAGACTGGTTTGTATCCATATTTGCAACCTCAAACTGCATCTTGGCAAGAAAGATTTATATATGAAGCCTTTAAAGCAGATATAGGAGATCTAAAACCAATAACACTTCATAGAGGACAATCCTCATTATTAAAAAAACTCCTTGAAGGTAAAAGTATAGCAGTAACTGCCCCAACAAGTTTTGGAAAAAGTTTTATTATAGATGCTTTTATTTCTATTAAAAAACCAAAAAATGTTGTTATTATTGTACCAACTATTGCATTAACCGATGAAGCAAGGAGAAGAATTTACAAACGTTTTTCAAATGAATATAGAATAATAACAACACCTGATGTAGGCATAGAATTAGCAAAAAATAATATATTTATATTTCCACAAGAAAGAGCAATCAGCTATATCGGAAAAATTGATTCTATTGACATTCTCATCGTAGATGAATTTTACAAAGCAGGGACATCATTCGATAAAGATAGAGCTCCAATTCTCCTGAAATCTATTCTAGAATTAGGTAGTATAGCCAAGCAAAAATATTTCCTAGCTCCAAACCTTTCTCTTTCATCGTTAGAAGATAATCCATTTACAAAAGGGATGGAATTTGTAGAGCTTGATTTTAATACAGTAGTTTCTGAAATATCAGAAGATTTTAAAAGCTCATCATCATCTGATGAAAATTTCAAAAAAGATCGACTTTTAGAAATACTCTATTCTAAAAAAACAAAGACATTAATATATGCAGGAACATTTACAAACATAGACACAATAACGAATATACTTAATGATAATTTTGATGATAATGATAATAAATTGTTGAACTATTTTTCTGATTGGCTTTGTATTAATTATGGTAACAATTACATTCTAAACAAGTTAGTAAAGAAAGGCGTTGGAATACATAATGGGAAATTACATCGATCATTAAGTCAAATTCAAGTAAAGCTTTTTGAAGAAAAAAAAGGATTAGATAATCTAATATCAACATCATCAATTATTGAGGGTGTGAATACATCTGCAGAAAATGTTATTATTTGGGCAAGTAAAAACGGACGCCCTAAATTGAATGATTTTACCTACAAAAATATAATCGGACGAGGAGGAAGAATGTTTAGGCATTTTATAGGAAAAATTTATTTGTTAGAAGCGCCTCCTGAAGAAAAAGCTACAGAATTGAAATTAGAATTTACAGAAGATCTACTTAATTCTCTAGATACGGAAAAATTCGATCAAGAATTAACGAGAGATCAAATAATAAAAATTGTAGCGTTCAATGATGAAATGGATTCAATTCTTGGAAAAGGTGTCTATAGAAATCTCATTAAAGAAAATTCACTTCCTAGTTTTAGCCCCAATACGTTAAGGGATATTGCGCGAGACATGACATCGAGGCCTCGTGTGTGGAGTGGCATGAAATATCTAAATTCTAATAATCCGAATGATTGGAAATCTAATCTATTCTTAGTCCTCAATTATGTAGGTAATGTAGGAATTTCGTATACAAATATGGTTGCTTACATTAAAGCCATATCGCAAAATTGGCATCTCTCAATACCTAAAATACTCTCTTTTTTACATAAAAATGAAATAACAATCGACAAATACTTTGAATTAGAAAGAATATCAACCTTTAAAATACCATCCGTGTTGCAAGATATAAACTTTCTTCAAAAGAAAATATTTAACAATAACGTTGACATTAGTCCTTTTATTGCAAAAATTTCGCATGCATTTTTGCCCAGATTGGTATACGAATTAGAAGAATATGGGTTACCTAGGATGTTGAGTAAAAAAATTCAGACATCTGGACTTATAGATTTAGAAAATGAGGAAACTCAAATACATCATATTATAAACGAATTCAATCGAATCGGATTTCCTAAGATGGTGAATAGCATCAAAAATATACATCCTTTCGAAGAATTCAGTTTGAGATATTTTTATGATGGAATAACATCTATACATAAAATCTAAATTTGATTAGATATTGTCGACAATTAAAGAGAATGGATTATAATAGATAGCATGAGCGGATCACTCAGGCATCAGTTGAGAGACGACCAATGGGAAAGAATCAAGGATTTTCTTCCCGGTAAAAAGCAGGATGTTGGATGTACAGCCAAAGACAACCGGTTGTTCATCGAAGCTATCATATACAAGGCAAAAACAGGATGTGGTTGGAGAGATATTCCGGAGAAATATGGAAAATGGCACAGTGTACATAAAAGATTTTTGAGATGGAGCCGCAAAGGAGTCTGGCAAACAATTTTTAACACTCTCGCGTGTAGCGCGGATACGGAATGGCTCATGATTGACTCAACAATTGTAAGAGTTCATCAATATGCATGTGGAGCCAAAGGGGGAAAAAAATGAGCAAATAGGTAAATCCCGAGGAGGCCGAACAAGCAAAATGCATGCGCTCTGCGATTCCCATGGC
>NZ_LIGX01000039.1 GCF_001683795.1 Neoakkermansia glycaniphila | reverse complement strand
GCAGCGTCAGATGTGTATAAGAGACAGGGTTAGGGGCGGTCAGGATGGATTCGGACGCATGACGATGTTGCCGTATCGGTGCGTTGTTTCGGTGATGCTTTGTTCCTTGCAGTAGCCGAGCAGTTCGATGCGGGCATTGGCGAGGATGGGGCGTTCGAGAAGGCGGAGGTTGCAGGCGTGGGCGTCGCGGCGCGTGTCCGTGTCGGCGGCGGGGTCGCGGACGATGGCGTCCTGTTCCGCCCATTCGGCAAAGTGTTTGCGGTAGTTCTGCCGTGTTTCGACGGTAATCGTTGCACCTTCGGGAATGTTGCCCGCCTTGAGCCATTTGCGTTCTTTCGCCATGCTGAGGGTGACGGGTGTGCCCGCCTGGACGGAGGCGAGCAGGGCAATGGCGATGTCGGCATCTTCCATGCCCTGTTCGATGCGGAGGACGACGCGGGCGGCGGGTACGTAGCGGAAGGCATTGGTTTCGCCGTGGCAGTGGGACGGGTCATGGGAGACGCCGAATTCTTCGTTCCACCATTTTTCGAGGGAGCCGGCGGCGGCTTCTAGGCGGGATTTCGCTTCGGGGAGGGTTTTGCCGAGTTTGGAGGCGAGGGCGGCGACGTCCTTGCGGGCGACGTTGCGTTCCCTGGGCAGTGCGGTTTCCTTCCACGTGCCGAACATGGCGAGGTAGTTCGGGCCTCCGGCCTTGGCTCCGGGTCCGACGCAGGATCGTTTCCAGCCGCCGAAGGGCTGCCTGCGGACGATGGCACCGGTGATGGGGCGGTTGATGTAGGCGTTGCCGACCTGTACCTTGCTTTTCCAGAGGGCGATTTCCCGTTCGTCGAGCGAGCAGATGCCTCCCGTGAGTCCGTAGGCGGTGCCGTTCTGGATGGAGATGGCTTGTTCGAGGTTTTCGGCGCGGATGATGCCGAGGACGGGGCCGAAGCATTCCGTCTGGTGGAACCATGAGCCGGGTTGGACTCCGATGCGGATGCCGGGCGACCAGTGGCGCACGTTGTCGCCTTGCTGTTTGGGTTCGAGGAGCCAGCTTTCTCCCGCATCAAGCTTGGTGAGTGCGCGGACGAGGTCGTCTCCCGGGCGGCGGGTGAGGGGGACAATGACGGAGTCTGCCTCCCATGCGGGGCCGACTTTGAGGCTGGCGGCGGCATCCATGAGCTGGGCCATGAAGCGGGGGTCGTCGTACACGGAAGCTTCGACGATGGCGATGCTGGCGGCGGAGCATTTCTGCCCCGAGTGGCCGAAGGCGGATTTGACGAGGTCGCGGATGGCCTGTTCGCGGTCGGCGAGGGCGGTGATGATGATGGAGTCCTTGCCGCTGGTTTCTCCGAAGACGGGGCGGTCGGGCGCCCACTGGTGGAAGAGGGACGCTGTGGCGTAGGAGCCGGTGAGGATGATGCCGCCGATTTGCGGGGAGGAGAGCAGTTTCTGCCCGATTTCATTCGGCAGCGTGGGGGCGAACTGGAGGGCGGCTTCCGGTACGCCCGCTTCAAGGAACGCTTTGCGGACGAGGGAGGCGACGTAGACGGAGGCGGGCGATGGTTTGAAGATGACGGCATTGCCCGCCATCAGCGCGGCGGCGATGCCTCCGCAGGGGATGGCGCAGGGGAAGTTCCACGGCGAGGAGACGCACAGGACGCCGAGCGGGGTGAAGGAGGCGCCGTCTTCCATGCCGGGCCGGGTGAGGCCATCGGCGTAGTAGCGGCAGAAGTCGATTGCTTCGCTGGCTTCGACATCGGCTTCCGCAGGGGATTTGGCGGTGTCGCGCACCATGGCGGCGATGAGCCTGCCGCGCATGCGGGAGAGTTCGGCGGCTGCTTTGTGGAGGATGGCGGAGCGTTCCTTGACGCTTTTTTTGCCCCACGTTTTGGCGGCTTCCTGCGCGGTGTCGAGAAGTTGCGGGATGTGTTCGTAGGCAACGTACGAGAATTGGTACGATTCCTTGCCGGGCTGAGAAGGATCTCGGCCGATGCCGACGATGTTGCTGGTGATGCGGTCGCTGCTGATGGAGAGCGGGATGTGTTCGATCATCCGTTCCTTTTCTTCGCGCATGAGGCGGCGCACCCAGGCGGTGTTGGACGGGAGGCTCCAGTCGGTGTCCGGTTCGTTGTCGAACGGTTCGCCGGGCGCAGCGGTGCGGATGGTTTCTTCTTCGCGGTTCTGGGTGCGGTTCGGGCCGTGTTTTGTTTTTTTCGCGTTTTTGCAGGCGGCGAGGAAGCGTTTTTTCTGGTCTCCCCAGGCAGGGGAGGAGGAGCTCATGTCGAAGATGTCGTGGAGGAAGTTGTGTTCTCCCGAGTTTTCGTCGAGCCGCCGGACGAGGTAGGCGATGGCGTGCGGGAAGTCTTTCCGGTAGACGACGGGGGCGTAGAGCAGGATTTTGATGCCTGCCTTGGCGATGGTTCGCACGTGGGGGTTCGCCATGCCTTCGAGCATTTCGAATTCGATGTGGCCGCTCGCGCCTTCGCGTTCTGCGAGGAGGAGGGCGTAGCCGAAGTCGAAGAGGTTGTGGGTGGCGAGTCCGAGGTCGATGTATTTGGCGTGTTCCGGCATGCAGGCATGGCGGAGCATGCGCTTGTAGTTCGCGTCCGTGTCGTCCTTGGAGGTGTAGGGAGCCTGCGGCCAGCCGTGCAGGGAGGCATCGACCTGTTCCATGGCGAGGTTGGCGCCTTTGACGAGCCGAAGCTTGATGGAGGCACCTCCTTTTTCGACGCGTGCCTTGGCCCAGTCGCAGAGTTTTTTCTGTTCGTCCCACGAGTCGGGCAGGTAGGCCTGCAGGACGATGCCCGCGCGGAGGGTGAGGAATTCCTCTTCCATGAGCGTGCGTTTGAAGGCTTCGCAGGTGAGGTGGAGGTCGCGGTATTCCTCCATGTCGAGGTTGATGAATTTGGGCTGTTTCGTGCCGTCCGGCTGTTGAACGGCATGCTGTTTCGCGGCGCGGAACAGTGTGCGCAGACGTTCCTGCACATGCGCCAGCGTTTCTTCAAAGGCGATGAGGTTGATCTGGCTGCATATGGCCGAGATTTTGACGGAGATGTAGTCGCATTCCGGTTCGGCGAGCAGGTCGAGGATCTGCTGCATGCGGTGCGCCGCTTCCTCCTCACCGAGGATGGCTTCGCCGAGCTGGTTGAAGTTCAGGCGGATGCCTTCCTTGCGGCGTTTGCGGACATGGGCGCGGAGTTTGTTGCGTTCGGCAGGGAGGATGACCTTGGCGCTTTCGGCGCGGAGTCCGTATTCGATGCCTTTGAGTACGAGGGCGGGTGCGTAGGAGGAGGCGAACATGCCCGCCTTCATGGCGAGGCGGTTTACCGGGGAGAAGTACTGGGGCATGCCGTAGCCTTCGAGCAGATAGCGGAGCTGCTCGATTCCCTGTTTGATGTAGGTCGGTCGGAAGAGGCGGTCGGCGAGCGCGAGGGGGAAGGCTTTGCCCTTTTCATCGTGCATCATGCGGGCCAGCTGGGCGGCCTGCCGTTTCTCTCCGAAAGTGCTGTTCTTCTGCGCCTGTGCAAGGATTTGCTGGGCAAGCTCGACCGCCTTGAGCGAAAGGGTGCGATCGTCCCAACCGGCCGTGCGGGCCTGATTGAGCCATTCGGGGATGGAGAGTTCGGTCATTGCATGGGCGAGTGTAAGGATTTGCGGCGTTTTTGGCAAGATAAAAGAATGTTAACAAGGCCGGGTAAGAATATCTCTTTCAAGGAAGACGGAGACGGAGGCGCACGGGCGCGAAGGCTTGTGCCCGATTGTGCCTGCATGGAGAATAACGCTTGAAAATTGCGGCATATCCTGTACTCTGGATCGCGTTATGTGGAAAGGAAGATTTTCTCAACCGACAGCCGATCTGGTGCAGAAATACGGCGAATCCGTCTCCTACGACTGGAAACTTTACAAACACGATATTGCAGGTTCCATTGCCCATGCGGGGGCGCAGTTGCGCGCGGGGATGCTGACGGAGGAGGAGTTCGCTTCCATTCGTGACGGGCTGCTGTCCGTTCAGGCGGATATCGAAGCCGGGAATTTTATCTGGAGTCAGGAGCTTGAGGATGTTCACATGAATATCGAGAGCGAGCTGACGCGGCGCATCGGCGCAGCCGGGGCGAAGCTGCATACGGCCCGTTCCCGCAATGATCAGGTGGCGACGGATACGCGCCTGTATTGCCGCGCCGAGATCGATGCGACGGTGGAGCTGCTGCACGATATGCAGCGCGCGCTCGTCACGAAGGCCGCCGAATATGCGGAGACGATGATTCCCGGTTATACGCATTTGCAGCGCGCCCAGCCGGTGACGGTGGGCCACCATCTGCTGGCCTATGTGGAGATGCTGGATCGCGACGTGAGCCGCCTGCTGGATTGCCGCCGCCGCCTGAATGTGTCTCCCCTCGGTTCCGGGGCGATTGCCGGTTCGACGATTTGCCTCGACCGCGTGGGGATCGCCGAAGAACTCGGTTTCGATGCCGTGACGGAGAATTCGATGGATGCCATCGCCGACCGCGATTATATCATGGAGATGCTGTTTGCGCTGGCTGTGGTGGGTACGCATCTTTCCCGCCTGAGCGAAGACCTGATTCTGTGGTGTTCGGCGGAGTTCGGCTATGCGACGCTTTCCGACGCCCATACGACAGGCTCTTCCCTGATGCCCCAGAAGAAGAATCCGGACGTGTGCGAGCTGACGCGCGGGAAGACGGGCCGCCTGTACGGCAATCTGACGGCGGTGATGGTGGCCGTGAAGGGGCTGCCGCTGACGTACAATCGCGATTTGCAGGAAGACAAGGAGCCGCTGTTCGATTCCGTGGCGACGGTGCAGCTTGCCCTGCGCGTGAATGCGGAGATGGTGGCTGCCATGAAGATCAATACGGCGCGCACGCAGGCCGCCGTTTCCGATCCCATGCTGCTGGCGACGGATCTCGCGGATTATCTCGTGCGCCGAGGCGTGCCGTTCCGCTCCGCGCATTCGCTCGTCGGCCGGGCCGTGGCGTTGAGCGTGGAATCGGGTACCCCTTTGAATGAGCTGACGCTGGCGCAGTACACGGAGATTTCCCCGGAATACGGTGCGGATGTGCATGAGGTGTTCAACCTCGAACGCGCGTTTGCCCTGCGTACGAATCCCGGTGCGCCGAATGCGGCCAATACGGCCCGGCGCCTCGCCTTCTGGCAGGAGAAGCTGGCCTGATTCGTTTCTGCCATTCAAAAAAATCGGAAGCCCGGTTCCCCTTGTGGGGAAAGCCGGGCTTCCTTTGTGTCGATATAGGCCGGGGGGCGGAAGGCGGAGAGCCTTCAGGATGCCTCGGGCAGGAGGGCATCGCGTTTGCGGAGACTCCAGTCGCCGAAGCTTTCTCCGGGCTGGCGTTCGTCGCGGAAAGCGCTGAGGAGGTCGTGAACGAGTGCGGGAAGGTCGTCCGATTTGACGGATTCGCGGTAGACGTATCCGAGGCGTTCTCCGGCATGGGAGCCGCCGAGCCAGACGTTGTATTTGCCCGGCGCACGGCCGACGAAACCGAGTTCCGCGACGTAGGGGCGGGCGCAGCCGTTCGGGCAGCCCGTCATGCGCGTGATGATGGATTCGTTCTGCAATCCGAGCTCGTGCAGCGATGTGTCGATGCGGTCGAGAAGTTCGGGCAGGTAGCGTTCCGATTCGGCGAGAGCCAGCGGGCATGTAGGCAGAGCGACGCAGGCAATGGAGGCGAGGCGCATGCCGGTGTGGCGGCTGTTGAGCTTCGTTTCGTCGATGATGCGGTCGATGGCAGCGGCGGTCTGGTTCGTGATCCCGTCGATGACGAGGTTCTGGTTGGCCGTCAGGTAGAACGTGCCTTCATGCAGTTTGGCGATTTCGCGAAGGGCGCTGCGGAGCGGATAGCCGGGACGTTCGGCGATGCGGCCGCCTTCGATGTAGAGCGTGCGGCTTCTCGAAGTGCCTTCGAAGGTGTCTCCGCTGGTTTCGAGCTTGAACCCGCGGCTTGCGGGCAGGGCGTAGCCGAGGTACTGGACGAGGGTCGTCTTGAACCAGTCGAGGCCGCGGTCGGCGATGGTGTACTTCAGGCGCGCATGTTTTCTATCCGTCCTGTCGCCGAAATCGCGTTGCAGTTCGACGATGGCTCTGGAGACTGCCACAACCTGTTCCGGCGTGCAGAAGCCGATGGCATCGGCCAGCCTTGGGAAAGTGGCGGGGTTGTTGTGGGCGCAGCCCATGCCGCCTCCGGCTACGACGTCGTAACCGACGGTTTGTCCGTTTTCCACGATGGCGACGAAGCCGAGGTCATTGGTGAATACGTCGATGTCGTTCTGCGGGGGTACGCACAGGGCAATCTTGAACTTGCGGGGAAGGTAGGTTTTGCCGTACATGGGTTCCTCTTCCTTCTCTCCGGTGTAGATTTGTTCCTCATTCAGCCAGATTTCATGATAGGCATGCGTTTTGGGAAGGAGTTCGGCGGAGATGAGGGAGGCGAGATCGTGGGCGGCGCGGTGGGCAGGGGAGTCGCCGGGGGTGCCGGATGCCGTCACGTTGCGCGTCACGTCGCCGCAGGTGGCGAGCGTATCCATCGCAATGCTGTGAATCTCCTGCATCGTTGCGCGCATGTTGCCCTTCAGCACGCCGTGGAGCTGGATGGTCTGGCGCGTGGTCAGTTTCATCGTGCCGTTGCCGTAGGTGTCGGACAGCTTGTCCATGGCGAGCCACTGGGCGGGTGTGACCTTGCCGCCGGGCATTCGGAGGCGAAGCATGAAGGACCATGCCTTGTCCTTGCCTTCCCTCTTCAGGGCGATGCGTTTGTCGCGGTCATCCTGCAGGTAGGTGCCGTGAAATTTGATGAGCTGCTGCTCGTCGGCGGGGATGTCGCCTGTGGAGGTGTCGTCGAAAACTTCGGCCAGACGGCCGCGCAGGCAATTGCTTTCGAGCTTGATGCGTTCGTTGTCGGATAAAGATTTTATCGGCATGTGCCTTTTTAGACACGTTCGCACTTTTTACGGTTCAAAAAAATGGCCGAAATGGCACGAATTTTCAGGAAAAAAGAGTTCCCGGAAAGAATGAGGGCAATGGCCGCGTAGTAATATGGTCTGTTTCAATTCATCGGAACGGATGCGATCCGGCGTTTCCGGACACTTACAGAGCGATGAAACCTGCAAATCGAATGTTGAAATACTGCGTCTGCACTGCCGGACTGGCCGCCATGGTGGCCTCTGCCGCATGGGCGGGACCGGAAGCCCTCACCAACACTGAACGCCCCCTTCCGAAGAAGGGTACGCCCGTCACCTTCGGCTACGGCGGCGAACGGAATCAGGAGTTCATGTTGAACGGCAAACCGTTCCAGATCCGCGGAGCGGAAATGCACCCGCAGCGCATTCCCAGAGAATACTGGCGGCACCGCATCCGGATGGCCCGCGCGATGGGATTGAATACCGTTGCGTTCTATACCTTCTGGAACGATTTCGAGCAGCCGGACGGTTCCTTCGATTTCAAGACCGGGAACCGCGACATCGGCGAGTTCATGAAGATTTGCCAGGAAGAAGGCATGTGGGTGCTTTTCCGCCCCGGACCCTATGTCTGCGGCGAATGGGATTTCGGCGGTATTCCCTCTTATCTGCTCAAGGATCCCAAGGCCAAAATCCGCACCACGGAAGACGCCAACTTCATGAAGGCACAGACCCGCTACCTCGAAGCCATTGCCAAAGTGGCGGAACCTTACCTTGCCAGGCATGGCGGCCCCATCCTGATGACCCAGATCGAGAACGAATACGGCAGCTACCAGCGCAAGGATCGGAAATATCTCGAATGGCTGCATGATTTCTGGACGAAGAAAGGGTTTGGCCCGTTCTACATGTCCGACGGCGCCAGCGATTACCATCTGAAGGATGTCGTGATGCCGGGCGTCGCCATCGGCCTTGACCCGGGATTGAACGACGGGGCGTGGAACGTCGCCAACAAGCACAATCCGGATGTGCCCGTCTTCTCCTCGGAAACCTATCCGGGCTGGCTGCGCCACTGGGGAGAAGGCAATTGGCAGCCGACCGGCCGGACCGTGCAGGATGTGCAGTGGTTCATGGACAAGGGCCGTTCCTTCAGCCTCTTCATGTTCCATGGCGGTACGAACTTCGGATTCACCGCCGGGGCGAACCGCAACGGAAATGATCCCTACCAGCCGGACTTGACCAGCTACGACTACGGTGCGCCCGTGGACGAGCAGGGCCGGCCGACGCAGGCTTATGGGCAGATGCGCGACATCATCCTGAAAAAACTGCCTGCCGAGGCCGCCGTGCCGCAGGTGCCGACCGACATTCCCTCCGTCGAATTGCCCGAATTCACCCCGGTGCGCCATGCCGGGCTGTGGGACAATCTGCCGCAAACCTTCTCCGGGTCGTTCGATACGCCTCCCTATTTTGAGCAATGGGGGCAGAACCAGGGCATCGCCATCTACAAGGCCGAGCTGCCTGCGGGCCCTGCGGAAAAGCTTGTCATGGAAAATGTGAACGACTATGCGCAGGTTTATCTGGACGGCAAGCTGATCGGTTCTCTTGACCGCCGCCTGCGCCAGAACAGTATCGACATTCCTGCGCGTACGCAGAACGCCGATCTGGAAATCCTCGTGGAGGCCATGGGGCATGTGAACTTCCATATCAATATGGAAAGCGACCGCAAGGGGCTGTTCGGCGCCGTGAAGCTCGGCAACCGCGACGTTAAGGGCTGGAAGGTGACTCCGCTGCCTCTGGATGCCGCTGCCGTGGCCAAGGCTCCGAAGGGGAAAGCACCTGCTGCATCGACCCGGGCCGGAGCACATTTCCGCGCCGAAATCGACATTACCCAGCCGAAGGACACCTTCCTCGACATGTCGAAATACAAGAAAGGTTATGTCTGGGTGAACGGTGTGAACATGGGCCGTTACTGGAACATCGGGCCGCAGTTGAGGCTGTACATCCCTGCGCCGTTCCTGAAGCCGGGCAAGAACCGCATCGACATCATCGACCTGTACGAGACGGAAGCCAAACCCCTGCGCGGCATGCCGGAGCGTAATAAGGAACCCGGCACCGTGCAGACGAAGAATCTGAACAACGAGTGGTAAACACGCCTATCGGCGAAATTCGCGATGAAGAAAAAGCCGTTTCCTGCAAGGGAAACGGCTTTTTGCGGAAGGAGACACTGAGATTATTCCTCTGTGGAAGGGGTCTGCTGTTCCAACCATTCTTCGAAGGAGCAGACTGCGCCGGATTGTCGATACAGGCAATAGATAGTGTTCCCAAGGATGGTTTGGGTGGTGGGGTGCTGTTCTCCCAGTATGTCGCGGCAAATGTTCAAGGCTTTCTGGAAAAGGGGGGACGCTTTGTCATAGTTGTCTTGTCCATAGTATAACGAGGCAAGGTTGTTGTAGCTTGCTGCCGTGTCGGGATGGTTTTCACCGAAGGCGTCTTCACGGATTCGGAGAGCTTTTTCGTAGAAGGGCTGGGCCCGGGTGTAGTCGCCTTGACTGTCGTATAACGAGGCAAGGTTGTTGTAGCTTGTTGCCGTGTCGGGGTGGTTTTCGCCGAGGCAGGCTTCACTGATGCGGAGAGCCTTTTCGTAGAGGGTTTGGGCCTGGGCGTAGTTCTCTTGATTTTTGTATAGCAATGCGAGATTGTTGTAGCTTGCTGCCGTGTCGGGATGGCCGTCTCCGAGAGCAGCTTCACGGATTCGGAGAGCCTTTTCGTAGAGGGACTTGGCTCGTTCGTCGTCGCCTTGGCTGTTGTATAATCCGGCGAGGTTGTTGTAGCTTGTTGCCGTATCGGGATGGCATTCTCCGAGGGCGTCTTCACGGATTTGGAGAGCTTTTTCGTAGAAGGGCTGGGCCCGG
Source organism: Neoakkermansia glycaniphila (assembly GCF_001683795.1). Lineage (GTDB taxonomy): Bacteria > Verrucomicrobiota > Verrucomicrobiia > Verrucomicrobiales > Akkermansiaceae > Akkermansia > Akkermansia glycaniphila. The sequence continues at coordinate 19,521 of NZ_LIGX01000039.1, read as the reverse complement.
GTGTAGTCGCCTTGGCAGTTATATAACGAGGCGAGGTTGTTATAGCTTATTACCGTGTCGGGATGGCTGTCGCCGAGAGCGTCTTCACGGATGCGGAGAGCCTTTTCGAAGAGGGGTAGGGCTCGGGTATATGCGCCGATTCTGTGTAGAGTGTACCCGAGGGCATTGAGTAAGTCCGCGTTTGTCTGCTGGGGAATTTCGTCCAGTTGGGCGATGAGTGATTCGGAAAAGGGGAGGAAGGGACGACATCCGTTGTCCGGGATGTCGATGGCTTGCCAGACGGCTGCCACCACGGCAGAATGGCGTAGCCATGAAGGTTTCTGCCTTTCACGGACGAATTGGGACAGGATGGGGTGTATCATGTACCCTGCATTCTTTTCATGTTGCAGCCAGCCTTTGCGGTGCAGTTTTTGGAAGATCGAGCCGTCGGCCTTTTCTCCGGCATCCGGGAGTAGCCATGCGGTACAAGTGTCTTTGTGCAGGGGCAGGTAGGGGAAGAGGGAAAAGGCTTCCAGTATGTTGATTTCCGCGTCGTTGAGGGCGGAGAGAATGAAGAGTTTTTCATAGGCGTCCATCAACGCGACGGTTTGGTCTCCGTCTTCGTAGGTGATGCGGAATCCATTCGATTTCAATTTGTCGAGGAGGGTGGGGATGCTCCATTCGTTGCTTGCTGCGGTGCGGGCGAGCAGTTCGACGGTCAGTGTGTGCCGGGCCGCCCTGATGTCGAGTATTTCGTCGAGGGCCTGTTGATGGTCCGGCGTGTCGCCTGTGATTTTCAGGTATAGCTTGCGGCATTCTTCCAGTGGAAGGCTGTCGATGGCGTAGAGTTCGAATGCGTTTTGTGGATCGAAGTATTTCAGCCGCGAGGTCAGGATGACGGGCGAGGGGAGCGAGCAGAGTTTCAGAAGGCTCGGATCGTCGCCGATGCTGCTGGAGACGTTGTCCACGAAGAGCAGAAGCCCTTTGTCGGCCAAAAGGGCCAATTCGCGCCATGCCGCTTCTACCTGCGCGGCCTGATCGGCAGGTTTCGGGTAGATGAGGCAGGAGACGAGGCTGGCATCCATGTTGCCGTCATACTGGATATAGCCGATGTGCCGGAACGGCACCGTTTCTTTCCGGAGATGGCGTGCATGGTATTCCTGAAAGAGACGGCGGCAGATGTGGGTTTTGCCGATGCCGCCCATGCCGCTGACGAGTATGGATTTTCTCCCCTCTTCGGCATTGGTGCGCAGGTGGGCCAGTTCGCTCTCCCTGCCCATGAAGTGGGAGGTCGGTTTGATGTCGGAGGTGTGGGTGACGATGAAGCCGCGCGGTTCGGGGGCGGACGGTTGGTGATAGTGGTTGGTGATGCAATCGCGGCCGATGTAATTGCCTCCAATTTGCGTCCCTCTGATGAGATTGTTGACGGCGGGATCGTTGTTCATCGTGGGAGGAGATTTCGGTGTTTGAGGTGGGCGATGATGGCGTCTCCCGCATCGGAGATGTCCGGGTTGTTCTTGCTCGCCACGGCTTTCAGGAATTCTTCCATGCTGGCGGCAATTTGTTTCATTTGTTTCAATGCTTTAGGCATGTCGTTTTGGTTTTCCGATTCGATAGTCTGCATGGCCGTTTTATACTGTTCGGCCTCATGTTGCCAGTGGGCGATGTATTCGATTTGTTTTGCTCTGTTATATATTCCGCGTTCGATGACGACGGGCAGGATGCGGTCATGATAGTCTTTCTCTTTCATGATTTCCATGACCTCATACATGCAGGCATGGGATTTCAGATATGCATCGCTGATGAGGAGGACTGCGACATCCTGGTCGCGGATACTTTGCATGAAGGCAAGGATACTTTGCCAAGGGGGGAGGTCGCGTATATCGCGTTTGACGATGAGGCCTGCATCGCTCAGCCGCCGTTCGATGCTGTCGGCTTCGTCGCTGTTTGCCCGGCAATAGGAAAGAAAGACGGTGGCTTCCTTGGGAGTAGCCGCTGCGTTTTTCTCAGCCGCGGTGGAGGCGGTTTCTCGATGATGATGATGGTGGACGGTTTGATTTCCGCCGACGAAATTGCCTCCGATGGAGACGTTCTGGAGATTGTTCCGAATGTTGTCCGCCATAGTGTTGTGTAATGTTATTTTTCTAACAATTTAAAATATCTGAAAATCAGTAGATTGTTTTGCGTGTTGAAAGTCTCCGCTGAGGATCGAAAGCTGTGTTATTCCGAAGGCTTCTCTTCTTCTAGGACGACAGGACAGGGGATTTGATCCCAGACTTTTTTCAGTTCTTCGGATTCGTAGAAGGAGGCTTCGACGATACGGTCTTTTTCCGTGTTCAGGGCTTTGTTGATTTTATCGCGGCGTTTGCCGATTTTCTTGAGTTCCTTTTCGGCTTCGTCTCCTTTGGGTTCTTCCTTGGAGGGGGTGCCGAGGCCGACGTCCTTGTCTTTCTTTTTAGGTTTGGCGAAGACGCGTTCGAGAGCTTTGCCCGCTTTATCCGCCGATGCTTTGTTTTTGACGGATTTCAGGATGCCTGTGCAGCGTTTGGCGAGGTCCATTTCATTCTGGTACCATTCCTTGGCGGCAGAGGGCGCCGCAGTAGCCGGAAGGATGGCGGGAGCGATGAGAGCGATTCCAACAACGAAGGGGGATAACTGATGATTCATGTGCGTAGGATCTATTGATGGCAGTATAGCGGTTCGCCGTTCGGTGTCAAGCTATCTTGTGCGATGTTCCCTCATTTCGCCGGAATGCGGAAAACGCCGGAAAATCCGGCGTTTTCAGAGAGGTGTTGTTGCAGGCTGAAAGGGTCAGTCCTTGAAGGTGTGGTCGTCTCCGTAGCCGTAGTGTTCGGCGACGTAGTCGACGTCTTTGTCGCCACGGCCGGAGCAGTTGACGAGGATGGCTCCGGTTTTCATTTCCCTAGCCAGTTTCATGGCGTAGGCGATGGCATGGGAGCTTTCGAGAGCGGGGATGATGCCTTCGTAGCGGGAGAGTTTGAAGAAGGCGTCCACGGCTTCGTCGTCGGTGGCGGTGACGTAGTTGACGCGGCCCTGCTGGTGCCAGAAGGCGTGTTCGGGGCCGACGGAGGGGTAATCGAGTCCGCTGGCGATGGAGTGGACGGGAGCGGGTTCGCCGTCCTTATCCTTGAGCATGATGCTTTCAAAGCCGTGCAGGACGCCTTTTTCACCGTAGGTGATGGAGGCGGCGTGCTGGCCGAGCTGGGTGCCTTTGCCGAGGGGTTCGACGCCGTAGATTTTGACGGGGTCGTTGAGGAAGGGGGCGAACATGCCGGCGGAGTTGCTGCCGCCGCCGACGCAGGCGCAGACGGCATCGGGGAGGATGCCCGTCATTTCAAGGAATTGTTCGCGGGCTTCTTCGCCGATGCACATCTGGAAGTCGCGTACCATTTGCGGGAAGGGATGGGGGCCGACGACAGAGCCGATGCAGTAAATGGAGTCCCTGTAGTTTTTGAGGTAGGATTCGAAGGCGGAGTCGACTGCTTCCTTGAGGGATTTGAGTCCGTGGGAGACGGGGACGACTTTGGCGCCGAGCATTTTCATGCGGGTGACGTTGGGGGCCTGTTTGGCGATGTCCACTTCACCCATGTGGACTTCGCATTCGAGCCCGAAGAAGGCGGCTGCGGTGGCGAGTGCGACGCCGTGCTGGCCTGCGCCCGTTTCGGCGATGATGCGTTTTTTGCCCATGTAGCGGGCAAGAAGGCCTTCGCCCATGCAGTGGTTGAGTTTGTGGGCTCCGGTGTGGTTGAGGTCTTCTCGCTTGAGGTAGATTTGGCAGGTGCCGATTTTGCCGGAGAGGCGTTCGCAGTGGTAGACGGGGGTAGGGCGGCCCTGGAATTGCTTGCGGATGCGGCGCAGTTCGCTGATGAACTGGGCGGAGTGGCAGATGGTGTTGTAGGCTTCGGTGATTTCCTCGAAGGCGGGGACGAGTTCGGGGGGAAGGTGGACGCCGCCGAATTCTCCATAGTAGCCGTTGCTGTCGGGGTATTGGCGGAGGTAGGTTCTGTAGTCCATGGATGGTGCGATGGTGTGTTGTGTGAAAACAGTTCGGGCAGCCTTGTAGGGCTGCCCGATGGGTGTGTGAATGTTTTTAGTGGGCCTTGCAGAATTCTTCGAAGCGGTCGAGGCCTTCCTTGAGGATGTCAAGCGTGGTGCAGTAGCTGATGCGGATGCTGTTGTCGTTGCCGAAGGCGACGCCGGGGATGGCGGCTACCTTGTAGCGTTCGAGGAGCTTGTCGCACAGGTTCTGCGATTTGAGGCCGAGCTTGGAGGTGTCGATGAAGAAGTAGAAGGCACCCTTGGGTTCGACGACGGAGATGTTCGGGATGGCCTTGAGGCGGGAGTAGACGTACTGGCGGCGCATGTTGTATTCTTCACGCATGTCTGCGATGAAGGTCTGGTCGCCGGTGAGGGCTTCGACACCGCCGTATTGGGCGAAGGTGCAGACGTTGGAGCAGGTGTGATCCTGGATCATGCGGATGGCCTTGGCGATGGGAGCCGGAGCGGCGGAGTAGCCGAGGCGCCAGCCCGTCATGGCGTAGCCTTTCGAGAAGCCGTTGATGGTGATGGTGAGGTTGTAGAGGTCTTCACTGAGGGAGGCGATGCTGGTGTGGACGGTGTCTTCGTACACGAGGTGTTCGTAGATTTCGTCCGCAAGAATGAGGATGTCTTCTTCAAGGGCGACTTCGCCGAGAGCGAGGAGTTCTTCCTTGGTGTAGACTGCGCCGGTGGGGTTGTTCGGCGTGGTGAGGATGACCATTTTGGTGCGGGGGGTCATCGCATCGGCGAATTCTTCGGGGGTGAGTTTCCAGCCGTTTTCGGCCTTGGTTTCGACGATGACGGGCGTGCCGCCGACGATGCGTACCATTTCCGGATAGCTGACCCAGTAGGGAGCCGGGATGATGACTTCGTCGTCTTCGCTGATGGTGGCCATGATCGCGGTGGCGCAGGCCTGCTTGGCACCGCTGCTGACGACGATCTGGTCGGGGGTGTAGGAAAGGTTGTTGTCGCGCTTGAGCTTGTCGCAGATGGCTTGGCGGAGGGGGAGGATGCCGGCGGAGGGGGTGTATTTGGTGGCGCCGTTTTCAAGAGCCTTGATGGCGGCCTGCTTGATGTTTTCCGGGGTGTCCATTTCGGGCTCGCCACCGGCAAGGCCGTAGACCTGTTCACCTGCAGCCTTCATTTCCTTGGCGCGGTTGGTGACGGCCAGAGTGAGTGAGGGTGTCAATGCGGCAATATTCGGGGAAATGATGCTCATGTCTTGAAAATGCTAGAGGTTAGTGCTGATTATACGAAACTGCGACGCTTCGCTCAAAGGCGGGCGCATTCTACTTCCATGAGGTGTTCAAAGCAAGAAAAATGCAGGGCAGCAGCGAAAAAAACGCAGATCGCCCGCATGGGGCGGGCTGATGGGATCAGGCTCCCGTTTTCGGCAGGGTGTCTTTTGCTCCTTCGACGATGAGTTTGGCCAGAATTTTCGCCCATTTTTCCAGGGATTCCTCGTCGTGCCCAAAGCGGCCGTAGTCGTTGAAGGAGAAAATGATAGTGTTGTCCTTGTTGGTGTCCTTGAATTCGAAGAGGGAGTGTTTCGTGTGGGTGTCGACGATGCGGCCCTCGATGCCGATGCCGCCCTTGGTGAATTGTGAAATGATGGTTCCCGTGCCCGGAATGGGCGAGAAGAAGCTGCCGATGGTGCCGATGGCATTGACGACTCCTTTGGTGGGTTTGAGTTTGACGATGGCGGTTTCGATGACGATGTCGGCCTGTCCGGGTGTCTCGGTGACTTGCCAGTTGGTATGGGCGCGGTTGTTGATGTCCTGGAGGCCGGTTCCCACATATTTGACGAGGTGGTCGTGCATGAGTTTTTTCATCGCCTGGGCTTCCTTGGGGTATTTGCCTTCGATGAGTGTGGTGCCGAGAGGGGCAAAGTGGACGTACAGCGTTTTTCGTTTGATGAATTCACCCGTTTTGTGTGCGCTCCAGATGCCGTCGAGCGGGCAATCGGATTCGTGGGTGAGGGGGTGAGTGATCAGGGGGCTGACGGGAGTCAGGTCACGCTGGCATCCGACGGTGGCCAAGCCGATGGCTGTCATGCCGAAGATCGCTGCTGTATGATTCAGTTTCATTCTGCCGAATTATTTTTATCGGCAATTGGAGGAGTTGTCAAGAAGAGTCTTGACCGTTTGGGCGAAATGGGGTTCAGTGTGGTCATGACTATTGCGATTTTCGCCGCGGCCAAGCCTTCGATCGGCTATGCGCAGGAGGGGGTGAGTTTTTTCATGGAGAGGCTGCGCCCTTTCGGGAAGGTAGAATTGCGGTATGTGAAGGACGGTTCGTCGAAGGATGTGTCGGCACGGCTTCTTGCCGCCAGTGAGGGGTGGTTGCGCATTGCGATGGATGAGCGGGGGGAGTGCTGGACGACGCGTGTTTTCGAACGCAAGGTGCGCGATTGGCAGTTGCATTCCGTGAAGAAGGCGGCTTTTTTGATCGGCGCGGCGGATGGGCATACGGAGGAATTGCGCCGGGAATGCGCACACGTCCTTTCGTTAAGCGCCATGACGATGCAGCACGAGCTGGCTCTGGTCGTGCTGCTGGAGCAGATTTACCGTGTGCAGACTTTGTTGGCGGGCAGCCCGTACCACCGGGATTGACGGTTGGACGACTATACGAAAAAGGCCGCCAGGTTGCAGGCGGCCTTTTTTATGGACGATGAGGCGGGAGCCGGTTACATGTCGATGGAATCCATGCGCATGCGTTTGGTGGTCGGGTCCTGAATGAAGAGGTTGATCTGGGTGCGACCGGGAGCGACTCGCATGCGGCTGGCATGGAATCGGGTCCAATCGGGATCTTCCTTGCTCCGGGTCATGATGATGAAGTCGTATGTTTGCGCCGTCGCCGAGGTGGGGTTGAAGTTCCACGTGTTGTCTTTGCTGAGACCGATGCGAGAGTTGAAGGGTTTCAGCAGGTATTCCTTGCGGAAGTTGATGACGATTTTGATTGCGGAGGTCGTGAAGTTGACGGCGTGAATGCCGCCTGCACGGAAGTCCTGCTCATCCAGAAAGATGATGCGGTTTTTTGTGGGATCCTTGGTCAGCACGACGATTCCAAGGACTTTGCCGCTCATGCCTTCCGGTACGGTTCCGGAGACAAATGGCTTGGGCAGTTCCTTTTCTTTGCCGTCTTCACCTTTTTCGACGATGGGCGGTTCCTTGTAGAGGTTGATCGTGCGGCCTTCGCTGTAGGGTATGCGCGAGCTGGCGATGCGGCCGGTGAGGTGCAATTCGATGGGTTCATCCTTTTTCTTCTGGGGTGGGGCGTAGAGGGCAGGGATAGAGCCTTCCGAGAGGTTCTGGCAAACGAGGCGAACTCCCGTTGCGGGTTCGGGATTTTCTTCGCTGGTTTCCTTCGATGAAGATGCCGGGCTTTGCGCCATGCCGAGCGAGCACGCCAGAAGCGCTGCTCCGAGAATGGCCGTGAATCGTGAGAGTGAGCGGAACATGATGGTTGAAAAGGCTGGTGGAGGATTATGGGCTTAAACTTCAGCGGCGTCAAGCCAGCGGAAGGAGACGATTCTGAATTTGCGGCCGAAGGCGATGTTCACGTCGGTCATGTTTTCTGTCCGCGTGCCGTCGTCCTTGTAGGGGAGTTCTTCGACATTGTTGGCGCTGTCCACATACTCGATGCAGCGCTGCACCGTGGCTTCGCACCACGCCTGCGAGAGGATGCGCTTGCCGGATTTGTCCTTCACGCAGCCGTAGGCACGGATGGTGAAGGTGTCGTCGCGCACGGTGAGGACGTTGCCGATGGAGGAAAGAATATCCGACTGGACGAGGTAGCCCGGTGCTGCTGTGTGAACGGAGCCGTTTTCCGCCTCGGGGAACTTGTAGAGGTCGCCCTTGTTGCTCGGTACGGTGGCCCGGTTGAACATGGAGTTGATATCGGTGGCGTCGATGGCCGCCTGCAGTGTGCCCGCCAGGCTGCTGGCGGTATCCTTGGCATCAAGGCGTCGGTTGACGAAGTCCGCCATGTTGAGGAATGGGCCGCGTTTCTTGACCTGGACGACGATCTGTTCGGCGAGTTTGCGGAGCTGGTCGGAGGAGAGTTTTCGGACTTCGCCCCAGGCGGTGAGGTAGGCGCCCTTGCCTCGGAAGTCGGCGCCCTTCATGGGATCGTAGGAACCGAAGCTTTCGAGGCTCTTGGTTGTGGTGGATGTTCCGAAGCGGGAGAAGACGACGTCGTCCTGCTTCTTGTTGGGTTCGACGATGGCGAGAGAGTCACCGTTTCTGCCGACGAGTTTTCTGTTCTGGAGGCCCTGAAGGAGAGCGTACCAGGCATTGACGGAAGTTGAGTTGATGTTGAATCCGCCGTCGATGAGGATGTATTGGGCGATGCCTTTCCATCCTTCGTCGGAGAGGACGTCCTTGAGGATGTCGTCGTCCTTGATGCCGGTCTGTGCCTTGATGTATCTGCGCACGGGGAGCCGTTTTCCGTCCTTGAAGAATTCGCGGGCGACATCTTCGGCTTTCCTGACGGAAGCGGAAGAGACGGACTGGGGCATGTCGGAGATGGAGGAGCAGAAGAATCTGTCCCAGAGAGCATCGTTGATGAGGAAGCCGTGGTCGAAGAAGTCGTCGAAGATGCGGCCGCACATGGAGAGGCCAGGGATGTTTGATTTGTTGTACTGGTAGACCTGGTCGGCGGGGATGGCGGGGTCGGCGAAAGAGTTTCCGATGCCGACGCCGGGTACGCCGGACTGGTATTGCTGGCGGCGGAGTGTGGCAGCAGTCTGGCCCGACGTGTCGAACCAACCGGGAGTGAGGCGCATGCCTGCAAAGCCGGCGAGGCTGAAGGGAGGATGGACGGGGAGTTCAAGGACGGAGGCGAAGGAGACCTGTTCACCGTCCTGAGTGACGCCGAGAGTGCCGTTTCTTCCGATGGACTGGATGGGGCACATGCTCATGCCTGTACCGGCGGGAAGCGTGGCGAGCTGGTAGGGATGGTATTGCCTGCGCTGTTCATCGGGCTGGACGAGCATGGAGCCCCAGAAGGCGGGGGAGGAGTGTTGCCATGTTTTGGCCCTGTAGTCGGTCTGGTAGATGCGAGTGTCGAGAACGCCTCCTGTTTTGGGCCCGATGCCGGCGGCAGCGATGAAGAAGGGGGCGTCGGGGTTGTTCTGGATGTCGTTCTGTGTGGACCAGCGGGCGTTGTTGACCGTTTCGTCGCAGAAGGTCGTTTCGAGTCCCGTATCAGCGGGGTCGTACCAGCCGAGGCAGAAGCGCTGCGGCGATTGGAGCATTTTACCCGTGCCGCCGGAAGACGGATCGAACATGACCATGCCGCCGTATCCGTCCAGAAGAGTGATGGCTTCGGCTCGACCCGGAGTGAAATGTACGCCGTCTGTTGTATAGGAGCCGCTGCCGTTTTTACCGAGGCGGAGGCGGAGGTAGAATTTGCCCGCATCGATATTGGTGGTACTCGTTTTGTGTTCCTTGTCGTAGCCGCCGTCGCGGCCGTAAAAGTGGGCTTTGTAGCCTGCTACTGCCTGAGGATGATATCCCTCCGACCACGGATTGTTAGCCCGGCCGCCGTAGTCGACTTGCTTGCGGCTCTGGGCGTGTGAGAAGAAGACGATCTCACCGGGAGCAAAGATGATGTCATCGCTTCCGTCCAACGTCTTGCGGAAATAGTTGCCGTAGTCCTGGCCGAGTTGCGAGGCGTCGTTACCTTGCGTCATGGCGTAGGTGGACCATGTATATTTCCAGTCTGCAACGTTGGCTTGCTGGTTAATGGAATACGATTGCAGCCAGAAGGATTTGTAGGGGATGCTCTGTGTGTAGAGTTTATCCGTTTTGATGCGCATGGGCACGTTGTACGGGTTCCACCACAGGAACATGGGCGAATAGCACATGCCCAGCCTGTAGAGCTGTTCTTTGGGTTCGCCGTCGGACATTTTCCAGGGTTCCGTGACGAGGCCGAAGGTTTGGAAGAAGCCGAGGATGACGGGCGTGCGGGCATAGCCTGCTTTATTGTCGCCGGATTCGAAGCCCGTTTTGTTGTCGAAGATGGACTGGTTGGCTCCATTCTGGATTTCTCCGCCTCCGAGCCCGGTATAAATGTTGTTCATATTGCCGACAAGTCCGGCAGAGCGGTCGCCCGATGTGCTGGAATTGGTGGCGCCTGGCCAGAGGTGATACCATGAATGCATGACCTGCCACGAGCCGATCGGCATGTTCGGCTCCGTGCCCTTCTGGACGCTGGAGTCGTCGAACAGCGGGCTGTCGGACGACGCACGCCGTGCAAATTCCGTCGATGCCAGATTCTGCTTGTTGAGCAGAAGGTTCAGGTCCTGCTTGAGGCCGCCCGTCTTCACGTTCACCGGCAGAGTGATGGAAGATGTGGTAACGTCGAAATAGTAGGGGTGCCCGTCCTGCGTACTCGACATGACCAGAGGCAGTGTGTTCAGGCTCAGGATGCGGGCGCGTTCTCCGGGTTTGGAAGGCAGGTCTTTCAGGCCTTCGATATCACCCGTTTCCGGGCGGGGCGTGTTCCACGTCAGGCGCTGGATGGTGAGGACATCCGTCGTGTCGAGAGTGTCGAAAGATTCGTCCATGCCGCGCTTTTTGGCATCTTCGTTTTCGAGGGAAATATTGGCTTTCTGGTTTTCACCGCCGATCCACCAGGCGAAGTAACCTTCGTTTTGTCCCTTGGCCGGGGTTTTAATCAGATCGGCATAAATATACTGATCCTTGGAGAATTTTTTGCCAAGTGTGCCTTCACCCAGAAGGAGGACGCGGCCCTGTTTGCGCTGACCGAGTCCCTTGACTCCTTCAATATCGGAAATCTGGGTTTCATTGACTGCGGAAATGAGCCAGCGGCGGAATTGCTTGGATCGGCCCGCATCGTATGTTTCTGAAATCTTGAGGCCTGTGAGTTTGCTTTTGCCGGTGAGGTAGGCGTCCCAGCTGTTCCAGACGCCGAGGATGTAGGGATTGAAAGAGGTGGAGGTGTTGCCGCCGCTTTCGAAGTTGCTCTGCGTTTTGAGGTCGAGAATGCCGGAATAAGCTGAGACGCGCTGGTCGGAACCGAGGTTGGCCTGAAGGTCGCCGATGGCCATGTCGAGTGCGAGGAGGCATTGAGCGCGTGCTTCGGAATTGAGGAGAGCAGAGTCGGCAATCCTGATTTGAGAGGTGGCGAGAGCCATGAGGCCGACGCAAATCAGGGAAAGCAGTAGCATGAGAGTGACGGTGGCAATGAGGGCAAAACCTTTGCGATTTCGTTTTCTCAGTAAAAATTGCAGTTTAGGGGAGATTTTCATATGTCACTCTCTTCTTCCGTGTATATACATTGAATATGCAAAATTTGCAATCATAAAGTGAGTTCTGGTGTCAGTTTTTCGCCCGATACGCATGCCGGGTTTTGTCCGGAAACGATTGCCGGGCAGGGAGGGAGCGGGTTTTGCAACCTTCCGTTTTCGGGTTCGAACGTCATTTTATGCTTTACTTTATACGGATATTGTATTAAAAAACCGCTGCTTATGAATAAGGCTCAACTTACAGAACTCGTTCGTCAGAACCTTGGAGGATCCGCTACGAAAAAGGCGGCTGATTATGCTCTTGCCGCTGTTTTGGATTCCATTGCCGAAGGTATTGAAAAAGATGGCAAGGTGCAGATTCTCGGTTTCGGCACGTTCCTCGTCAAGACGCGTGCCGCACGTACGGGCCGTAATCCGAAGACGGGCGAACCGATGACGATTCCCGCATCGACGATGGTTTCGTTCAAGGCATCTTCTTCTCTGAAGGACTGATTTGCTTCCGAATATTTCAGCAAAAGCGCCGAGCCGTTCCGGTTCGGCGCTTTTTTTGCCGGAACATGCCTCCGTCAGATTTCTGCGGCATCAAGCCAGCGGAAGGAGACGATTCTGAATTTGCGGCCGAAGGCGAAGTTCACGTCGGAGACGGTTCTCTTTTTCGGATTGTTTTCTTCGTATGTGGCGGTTTCGGGATTGTCTGCGGCGTCCACATATTCGATGCCGCGCTGTACGGTGGCTTCGCACCATGCCTGCGCAAGGATGCGTCTGCCGGATTTGTCTTTCACGCAGCCGTAGGCGCGGATGGTGAAGGTGTCGTCGCGTACGGTGAGGACATTGCCGATGGAGGAAAGTACATCCGACTGGATGAGGTAGCCCGGGGCTGCCGTGTGGATGGAACCGGTGACGGCTTCGGGGAATTTGAAGAAGTCGCCAGTCGCTACGTCTCCGACGCTTATATTGAACATGGAGTTGATTTCGGTGGCGTCGATGGCCGCCTGCAAGGCGCCTGAAAGGCTGGTTTCGGTGTTTTTGGCATCAAGTCGGCGGTTGACGAAATCCGCCATGTTGAGGAATGGGCCTCGTTTTTTGACCTGCACAACGATCTGCTCGGCGAGTTTGCGGAGCTGTTCGGGAGAGAGTTTACGGACTTCGCCCCATGCAGTGATGTAGGCGCCCTTGCCTCGGAAGTCCGCACCTTTCAGGGGATCATAGGAGCCGAAGTTTTCGAGGCTTTTGGTGGTGGTGGAAGTGCCGAAACGGGAGAAGATGACTTCTTCCTGTTTTTTATCGCGCTCAACGATGGCGAGGGAGTCGCCATCGCGCCCGACGAGTTTTCTGTTCTGGAGGCCCTGAAGGAGGGCGTACCAGGCATTGACGGAAGTTGAGTTGATGTTGAAGCCGCCGTCGATGAGGATGTATTGTGCAATGTATTTCCAGCCCTCATCGGAGAGGATGTCCTGAATCATGTCGTCGTCTCTGATTCCGGTTTGCGCCTTGATGTATCTGCGGACGGGGAGCCGTTTTCCGTCCTTGAAGAATTCCCGTGCGACGTCTTTGGCTTTTTGGGCGGTTGTTGAAGAGATGGATTTGGGCATGTCGGAGATGGAAGAACAGAAGAATCTGTCCCAGAGAGCGTCGTTGATGAGGAATCCGTGGTCGAAGTAGTTGTCGAAGATTCGGCTGCAGAAGGGTACGTTGGTCGAGATGCGAGACTGATTGAACTGGTAGACCTGGTCGGCCGGAATGGCAGGATCGGCGAAGGAGTTTCCGATGCCGACGCCGGATACTCCGGATTGGTATTGAAGCCTCCGCAAGTGGGCGGCGGCATAGGTGCCGGTGAAGGAGCTTCCTGCGGGTGTGGTTTCCCACCAGCCCGGCAGGAGTTTCATGCCGGAGAATCCTGCAAGGCTGAAAGGCGGATGGATGGGGAGTTCGAAGATGGAGGCGAAGGAGACCTGTTCGCCGTCCCGCGTGATGCCGAGCGTGCCGTTGCGGCCGATGGCCTCGATGGGGCACATGCTCAACCCCGTGCCGGCGGGTAGGGTCGAGAGCTGGAAGGGGTGGTATTGGCGGCGTTGATCGTCCGGGCGGATGGACATGGAGCCCCAGAAAGCCGGGGAGGAATGCTGCCATGATTTGCAGCGGTAGTCTTTGTCGGGATAGATGCGGGTGTCTGTATGGCCGCCCGTTTTGGCGGTGGCTCCGACGGCAGCGACGAAGAAGGGGATTTCCCGATTGCTTTGGGTTCCGTTGCAGGTGAAGATGGAGTTGTTCTGTTTCGGGTCGCAGAAGACGGTATCGGTGGGGGAGTTCGGATCGTACCAGCCGAGCGTGAAGCGCTGGGGCGACATGAGGTATTTGCCGACGCCGCCGTTGCTGGAGTCGTACGGCCCCATGCTGCCGTATCCGTTGAGTACCGAGATGGCTTCATAGGAATCGGGCGTCATCCATCTGGAGTCCGTTTCACTGCCGTAGGGGAGGTTGGACGATGAGCATCCGTCTGCATTTTTGCCGAGACGAAGGGCGATGTAGTATTTTCCGGAATCGATTTCGGATTTCTTTTTATTGGAATAGATGCGCACCCGGTATCCGGCGACGGCCTGGGGATTGTAGCCTTCGACCCAGGGGTTGGCTCCCGGATTGCTGTACTGGTCGTTGCTGCGGGCTTTGGCATGCGAGAAGAAGATGATTTCGCCCGGAGCGAAGACGATATCTCCGCTGCGATCGGTCATGCTTTTGCGGAAGTAGTTGCCCCAGTCGCCACCGAGGCCGTAGATGTCGTATCTCTGGATGAATTCCTTGCTGCCCCACGAGTATTTGCCCGTAGCTTCATCCCTGAGGCCGAGGAGTTGCATCCATGTGGTTTTGTAGGGAATGCTGTGGGAATAGAGCTGGTCTCCCCTGATGCGCATCGGGATGTTGTACGGGTTCCACCACAGGAACATGGGAGCGAAGGAGAGGCCGCAATCGTAGGTGGTTTCGTTTTCGTCTTCCTTGTTTTCCTTGTTGACTTCGACCGTGAGGCCGAATGTCTGGTAGAATGCCAGCATGACGGGGGTGCGGGCGTAGCCCGCTTTGGGATCTCCTTTTTCGAATCCCGTTTTGTTGTCGTAGCTGGAATTGGTTTGCCCCGAATTGGCCAGCACGCTGCCGCCCAGCCGGGTGTACGCTTTGTCCATCGCTCCGATCAGTCCGGCGGTGCGGTCGCCGGACGATTCGTTTTGTTCGATCGCACCGGGCCAGAGATGGTACCATGCGTGCATGCTCTGCCAGGAGCCGATCGGCATGTCCGGTTCCGTGCCCTTCTGGACGCTTTCGTCGCTGAAGATGGGGCAGTCAGCAGTGTCGGTTCTCTCGAATTCCGTCGAGGAGAGATCCTTTTTGGTGAGAAGCAGGTTCAGATCGTGTTTCAACCCTCCCTTGCGTACGTTGACGGGAAGGCTGACGGATGATGTGGTGATGTCGAAGTAATAGTTGTGGTCTCCCGTGTGATTCATGGTGACCAGAGGAAGGGTTTCGATGCTGATGATCCGGGAGCGGGCGCCCGTTTCGGATGGCAAGTCCTTCAATCCCTCGATGCCGCCCGGTTCGGGGCGGGGAGTGTTCCATGTCATTCTCTGGATGGCGAGTATGTCCGTCGTATCAAGCGTGTCGAATGATTCGTCCATTCCTCGTTTTCTGGAGTCTTCGTTTTCCAGATTGATTTTGGCCTTCTGGTTCTCACCGCCGATCCACCAGGCAAAATAGCCTTTGTTTTGTCCGCGTACTGGGGTTTGAATGAGGTCGGCATAAATATATTGCTGCTGAGGGCAGCTTTTTCCGAGCGTGTTTTGCCCGAGGAGCAGGACTCGGCCCGGTTGGCGCATGCCGAGGTCCGAAATTCCTTCCAGCTCCTGAAGCTGGCTTTCATTGGCGGATGAGATAAGCCACCGGAGGAATAGCTTGGAGCGGCCTGCATCGTACGTGTCGGATATTTTGAGGTCGGTCGATGTGCTTTTCGCGGTGAGGAAGGTATCCCAACTGCGCCAGACGCCGAGAATGTGCGGGTTGAAAGAAGTGGTCGCATGAGCGGCGTTCCCGCTCTCTTCAATATCCGGATTTTCCTTGAAGGCGAGAATTCCCGAGTAGGCCGAGACACGTTGGTCGGCTCCGAGAGTGGTCTGAAGGTCGCCGATGGCCACATCGAGCGCGAGGAGGCATTGCGCGCGTGCTTCGGAATTGAGGAGGGAAGAATCGGCAATCCTGATTTGCGAGGTAGCCAGGCTTAAGAGACCGACGCAGAGCAGGGAGAGGAGGAGCATCAGCATGACCGTGGCAACGAGCACAAAACCTTTGCACCGTTTTTTTCTCAGGAGAAACCGCAGATGTCCGGGGAGAATCATATCTTATGAAGTAAGATATATCCGGACTAATAGGATGTAAATGAAAAAATGAAATATTTTCTATGGAACTTGTTGGAATAATAAGGTTTACTCGTTTCAAGCCGAGATCTGCGATCAGCCGGATGGAGGCTTAAACTTCAGCGGCGTCAAGCCAGCGGAAGGAGACGATTCTGAATTTGCGGCCGAAGGCGATGTTCACGTCGGTCATGTTTTCTGTCCGCGTGCCGTCGTCCTTGTAGGGAAGTTCTTCGACATTGTTGGCGCTGTCCACATACTCGATGCAGCGCTGCACCGTGGCTTCGCACCACGCTTGCGAGAGGATGCGCTTGCCGGATTTGTCCTTCACGCAGCCGTAGGCGCGGATGGTGAAGGTGTCGTCGCGCACGGTGAGGACGTTGCCGATGGAGGAAAGAATATCCGACTGGACGAGGTAGCCCGGTGCTGCTGTGTGAACGGAGCCGTTTTCCGCCTCGGGGAACTTGTAGAGGTCGCCCTTGGTGCTCGGTACGGTGGCCCGGTTGAACATGGAGTTGATATCGGTGGCGTCGATGGCCGCCTGCAGTGTGCCCGCCAGGCTGCTGGCGGTATCCTTGGCATCAAGACGGCGGTTGACGAAGTCCGCCATGTTGAGGAATGGGCCGCGTTTCTTGACCTGGACGACGATCTGTTCGGCGAGTTTGCGGAGCTGGTCGGAGGAGAGTTTTCGGACTTCGCCCCAGGCGGTGAGGTAGGCGCCCTTGCCTCGGAAGTCGGCGCCCTTCATGGGATCGTAGGAACCGAAGCTTTCGAGGCTCTTGGTGGTGGTGGATGTTCCGAAGCGGGAGAAGACGACGTCGTCCTGCTTCTTGTTGGGTTCGACGATGGCGAGAGAGTCACCGTTTCTGCCGACGAGTTTTCTGTTCTGGAGGCCCTGAAGGAGAGCGTACCAGGCATTGACGGAAGTTGAGTTGATGTTGAATCCGCCGTCGATGAGGATGTATTGGGCGATGCCTTTCCATCCTTCGTCGGAGAGGACGTCCTTGAGGATGTCGTCGTCCTTGATGCCGGTCTGTGCCTTGATGTACCTGCGCACGGGGAGTCGTTTTCCGTCCTTGAAGAATTCGCGGGCGACATCTTCGGCTTTCCTGACGGAAGCGGAAGAGACGGACTGGGGCATGTCGGAGATGGAGGAGCAGAAGAATCTGTCCCAGAGAGCATCGTTGATGAGGAAGCCGTGGTCGAAGAAGTCGTCGAAGATGCGACCGCACATGGAGAGGCCAGGGATGTTTGATTTGTTGTACTGGTAGACCTGGTCGGCGGGGATGGCGGGGTCGGCGAAAGAGTTTCCGATGCCGACGCCGGGTACGCCGGACTGGTATTGCTGGCGGCGCATTGTCGCTTGATAAACTCCGGACGTGTCGAACCAACCGGGAGTGAGGCGCATGCCTGCAAAGCCGGCGAGGCTGAAGGGGGGATGGACGGGGAGTTCGAGGACGGAGGCGAAGGAGGCCTGTTCGCCGTCCTGAGTGACGCCGAGCGTGCCATTGCGGCCGATGGACTGGACGGGGCACATGCTCATGCCTGTACCGGCGGGAAGCGTGGCGAGCTGGTAGGGATGGTATTGCCTGCGCTGTTCATCGGGCAAGATGAGCATGGAGCCCCAGAAGGCGGGGGAGGAGTGTTGCCATGTTTTGGCCCTGTAGTCGGTCTGGTAGATGCGAGTGTCAAGAACTCCAGCTGTTTTGGGCCCGATGCCGGCGGCAGCGATGAAGAAGGGGGCGTCGGGGTTGTTCTGGATGTCGTTCTGTGTGGACCAGCGGGCATTGTTGGTAATTTCATCGCAGAAGGTGGTGTCGAGTCCCGTATCAGCGGGGTCGTACCAGCCGAGAATGAAACGCTGAGGAGACCAAAGGTATTTGTCGGTTCCGCGGACGCCTCCGATGATTTTCATGCCGCCGTATCCGTCATACAGGGTGATGGCTTCGTTGCGGCCAGGTGCGAACCAGTCGCCGTCGGTCTGATAACTTCCTCCTTGATTTTTGCCGAGACGGAGGCGGAGGTAAAATTTGCCCGTGTCGATGACCGATTTTCGGCATTGGTGTTCCTTGTCGTAACCGTTTTCGCGGGCGTAAAAGTGGGCGCGGTATCCGGCGACGGCCTGAGGATGGTATCCTTCTGCCCACGGATTGTTGGCGATGCCGTTATAATCGACTTGCTTGAACGACTGGGCATGTGTGAACAGGATGATTTCACCCGGAGCGAAGATGAGATCGTCATTACCTGTCAGCGATTTGCGGAAGTAGTTGGCGTAGTCCATTCCGAGCGAGGCTGCCCCCGTACCCATCGTCATGGCATAGGTGGACCAGTTGTATTTCCAATCGGGCACATTGGCGGCTCCCTGAATGGAATACGATTGAAGCCAGAAGGATTTGTAGGGAACGCTGTGCGAATAGAGCTGATCCGTATGGATACGCATGGGCACGTTGTACGGGTTCCACCACAGGAACATGGGCGAGAAGCACATTTTGAGCTGGTAGAGCTGTTCCTTGGGTTCGCTGTCGGACATTTTCCAGGGTTCCGTGACGAGGCCGAAAGTCTGGAAGAATCCGAGGATGACCGGAGTGCGGGTGTATCCGGCCTTGGAATCTCCTTCCTCAAGAAGAGTTTTGTTATCCAGCAGGCTTTCGTTGCCGGAAGGAAGTTCATTGCCGCTCAAGCGTGTGTATGCAGTATTCATGTTGCCGATCAACGAAATGGTTCTCGGTGCATCCTGCGTGTTGCCTTGTGCGCCTGGCCAGAGGTGATACCATGAATGCATGACCTGCCACGAGCCGATCGGCATGTTCGGCTCCGTGCCCTTCTGGACGCTGGAGTCGTCGAACAGCGGGCTGTCGGACGACGAACGCCGTGCAAATTCCGTCGATGCCAGATTCTGCTTGTTGAGCAGAAGGTTCAGGTCCTGCTTGAGGCCGCCCGTCTTCACGTTCACCGGCAGAGTGATGGAAGATGTGGTAACGTCGAAATAGTAGGGGTGCCCGTCCTGCGTACTCGACATGACCAGAGGCAGTGTGTTCAGGCTCAGGATGCGGGCGCGTTCTCCGGGTTTGGAAGGAAGGTCTTTCAGGCCTTCGATATCACCCGTTTCCGGGCGGGGCGTGTTCCACGTCAGGCGCTGGATGGTGAGGACATCCGTCGTGTCGAGAGTGTCGAAAGATTCGTCCATGCCGCGCTTTTTGGCATCTTCGTTTTCGAGGGAAATATTGGCTTTCTGGTTTTCACCGCCGATCCACCAGGCGAAGTAACCTTCGTTTTGTCCCTTGGCCGGGGTTTTGATCAGATCGGCATAAATATACTGATCCTTGGAGAATTTTTTGCCAAGTGTGCCTTCACCTAGGAGGAGGACGCGGCCCTGTTTGCGCTGACCGAGTCCCTTGACTCCTTCAATATCGGAAATCTGGGTTTCATTGACTGCGGAAATGAGCCAGCGGCGGAATTGCTTGGATCGGCCCGCATCGTATGTTTCTGAAATCTTGAGGCCTGTGAGTTTGCTTTTGCCGGTGAGGTAGGCGTCCCAGCTGTTCCAGACGCCGAGGATGTAGGGATTGAAAGAGGTGGAGGTGTTGCCGCCGCTTTCGAAGTTGCTCTGCGTTTTGAGGTCGAGAATGCCGGAATAAGCTGAGACGCGCTGGTCGGAACCGAGGTTGGCCTGAAGGTCGCCGATGGCCATGTCGAGTGCGAGGAGGCATTGAGCGCGTGCTTCGGAATTGAGGAGAGCAGAGTCGGCAATCCTGATTTGAGAGGTGGCGAGAGCCATGAGGCCGACGCAAATCAGGGAAAGCAGTAGCATGAGAG
>NZ_LIGX01000003.1 GCF_001683795.1 Neoakkermansia glycaniphila | reverse complement strand
GGTGTGGGAGAATGGCCTTTTTTGCCTTGTGTGGGTGTGGCGTTTCGTTTATAGTCGATTTGTTACCCCATTCCCTCCGATATGAGCTACTCCCAGTATGATCGCAGTTTCGTTGCGGTGCGAAGGCCGTATTTGTATGGCGCCTCCGCATTTGTTGCCATGTGTAAACGTACTTTTCAGGTATGGGGCGCCCTGTTCGGGCTATTGTTCGCGTTTGGCGTATCGTGGGCGGCAGATGATTCCTCTGTCGTTCGGTTCAGGTTGCCGGACAGTCTTGAGGATGCCTTGGAGTCGTTTTTGCCCGAAGCCGAAGAAGGTGATTCCGAGTTCCAATACCTTGTGGGACTGGCCTATTGTCGCGATTCGTCCATGCCTGGCCATCAGGCGAAGGCGTTCGCGTGGTTTCTCAAGTCCGCGCAGCAGAACCATGCTGAGGCGCAGTTGATGTTGGCTCTTTGTTATGAAGGAGGGATGGGAGTGGAGACGGATGTGCGGCAGGCGTTTTTCTGGTGTAAGAAGGCTGCCGATCAGGGGCTTGGCGTAGCTCTGAACCATCTTGGTTCGATGTATTTGCTCGGAGTAGGGACCGATGCCCGACCCGAAGAAGCCGTATCCTGCTTCAGGAAGGCGGCGGCGCAAGGCGACGTCGAGGCTTTGTCGATGCTCGGCGCATGTTATGTGGACGGAGTCGGCGTGGAGCAGGATACGGAGCGGGCGATTGCCTGCTTCACGGAAGCTCTGGAGAAGAGGGATCCGTTGGCGATGTTTTTCATGGGCTTGTGTTATGCCGATGGAAACGGAGTGCCCAAGGATTCCAGAGAGGCGTTTCACTTGTTTATGCAAGCGTCTCTTCACGATTTGCCATCGGCTCAATTTCATCTGGCCCAGTGCTATGAGAAGGGGGAAGGTACGGAGCGCGATATGGAGCAGGCCATCCGGTGGTATGCGAAAGCGGCCGAGCAAGACGATGAGGATGCTCTGTTCTGTCTGGCTTCCTGCTATTTGAAGGGTATTGGCGTGCCGCGCGATGCCCGCAAGGCCGAGGAACTTTTTCGGAGGGCCGACCAGCAGGGGCATGAGGAAGCGGAAGATTATTTGGAGGTTTGCGAGGATTTGCTCCGGCTGGAGGAGCGTAGGAGCGCGGCTGCGGGCAAGGGCTCGTCGCAGTCGGATGGGGAAGGGGGGCAGAAGTGAATAACTCTCCGGGGAAGAGTGGGCTGGATGCGCGGTTGTGCTCTGCCGGGATCGTCGGTCAGCGGTATGGCAGGAGCGTGTTTTTGCATCGAAGGGAGGCATTATGGATGAGATGTTTGTTCATGCTGATCGTTCTGCTGCTGCTTCCTGCATGTTCTTTGTGGCAGCATGCTTCCACGGTCCGGGAAGAGGGAGCGTGGGAGAAGGAGTTGAGAAGTACCCTCCGCAGCATGGAGCAAAACGGGGACGATAAGATACCCGTTTATTTTCTTGAGCGGGACGATTGTGAATACGGAGGGTATGACGGTAAGCCTAGGAGGGTAGGTACAATGACGGCAAGGGATCTGGAGGGTTTGCTTGCGCAGGAGCGTATTTCTTTACCGAGTGAAACCCAGGATTTTTGGTGCGCCATCAAGTTGGGGATTCCTCGTCAGTATCCGGCAATCGATCTTTCTTTTACCCCTTGTGAGAAATTGGGCTTTAAGATCGCTTATCAAGAAAAGTCGGTTTCTGTCAGGGACAGGCGGTTGCATGCCAAAATGAAGCGTATGCTCGGGAAGCGCGTGCAAGATTGATATGCTCCGCATGTCTTCCCGATAAGTACTGCGTTTTTCTGATGGAACGGTTGCATCATGATGATTTTGCCATATGTTGAAAAGAATAGTTTTGTCCAGCGTTGTTCTTGTTATCGTCGGGTTGATTATTTGTATTGTCGTTGTCAATTATCGCTATACTCATCCCGAATGGGCGTTTTCCATGACTGCGGCCGAATGTGCATGCCGAGGTGTGCTGGCCGGTAAGCAGCAATACTATGAAGTTGGTTCCGGGGTGACGGAGCTGGCTTTGGCGCGGGGTGTTTCGCCGGAGAAGGCGGAATATGTGCTTGCCGTGCGAGGTTATGAAGTGGTTCGGTTCAAGCCGGATAGGTTCCATGCCGTTTATGGGAGTCTGGAGCTGCGAAGAGTGGATCCGGGTGTGGTGAATTTCTATTTCTACCATCCGCGCTACCGTCCCAATTTCGGGGGCTGATGGGAGGGGCATGGCGGGGAGATGCGGCGAAAGGTCGGGGCTCGTGCGCAGGGTGGCCTGAGGCAATGGAAGATATGGTTTGACGAAGCGCGACTGCTGTATGCCTGGTGTGCCGATTCCTTGATTGTTGCCATGAAACGCTTATCTTTCAGAAATGTTCTCCTTGCGGTGATGATGTGTTTGTCCCTGGCGCAATGCATGAAGACGAATGTTCGGATGTATCTGTCAGGTTATCAAAATAAAGATGGAGATATGCAATACGGTGTCGAGGTGCATTATGTGCTCTGGATGCTTTTGAATTCGGAAGGCGGCGTTTGTGCGTCCGTGCCCCGGTCGTCTTATATCGACTTGCCGACGGGGTGGGCTCCGGGCAAGGAGGTGACAAGTTTTCGCCAATCATCTATTACAGGTAGTCTGTTTATTCCGGAAAGCAAGGACTGGGTGAAGCTTGATTTGCTGGACGATGGTGAGCCATACTGGAAGGGGAGGTTCCCCTTGAAGCAGGCCAAGAAGAGTTCCTTTGCCGTTTTCGAAAAGGTGGGTGAGGAGTGACTTGCTTGTCAGGCAAGTGCGGGCGGTATTGGCGGGGATGATCGTCCGGTTGTCCTGTTTTTGCGCCGCAGGGGAAGTGCCGGAACATTATGCGGCGTGTGGTTCCTGTGCATGCGCGAGGGGCGCTGATGGGATGTTTTTCGGGAGAGGGAGGAGGTATTTAAGCACCGAAATGGAGTGAGCCGTGGGTTTGTGCGTTTTCCGGCTTGACGGGATGGCGTGTTTATTTCTATGATGCGCGTGAGCGGTTCGTTCGCCTTGTTCGGAGTATTTTTGCTTCCGTGCGCAAGGCGGCCATGCCGATGCCCCTCTTCCTCCCTTCCCCTATGTTTTCCTGTTTTTCGATGCCTGTGTGGTGTTCCGTCTGCGCGTGCCTGGGCGCGGGCTGTGGCTGTTGGTCGTTTGTTGGCTCAACCCCGTTTTTTGCATGAAGAGTATGCTGAATGAACCGTTGCCTTTTTCTTTTATCCGGATGAAAACTACTCTATTCGCCACATGGACGGCGCTGTGTCTTGGAGGCGCCGCCCTCCCTGCGGCCGAAGAAATCAAGCCGATTGAAACAATCGAACTTCCCGAGTCTCTCGATGTTGCCTCGCTCATCAACGGATACACCCGGGCTACGCAATTTTGCGTCACTCCGAATGGAAAATATGTTCTCGGTGCGGGATACCATGCGGCACCCTTTTTTGTCGATATACCGCAGAAGAAAGTATCCGTCATCCCATCTCAGCGGCCAGATGATGGACAAATCCTGTACTTGGATAATCACTGTTTTCTCTTTGATGATATCAATGAGAAAAGATGGCTTGATTTTAAAGGTCGGCCAACAGCAATTAGGTCGTTTGATGGAGGGGCTAAGCAGTACAATCATGTCGATGGCGGATTCATGTTCGATCGCCTGCGTTCTAACTTGTGGGATGTGGAGCGTGAGATGCAACGGTTGGGCCTGTCGACAGATTACAATTTCACGGCGCTTGGTTATGTATGGCTGCAACCTGCAACAGATGGATGCATCTCCTTCTCTGTCGATAATGATCCCGTTCCGCTTGCGCTGATTACACCGGGTTTCCAATCGTCCTATCTGTTTCCGACGGACAGAGTGTTCGCGACAGATTTCTGCTGGGAACGGGATTCCCGGCGGCTCGCTCTGCTTTACCAGAAACTCCCGTTGCAAGCGGCGCCGATGACGGGGCCTTTCTTTCGACGCCTGCCGCAACCGACATCGGGCTATGCCGTATTCGATTATAAGGGTAAGCTCATCGACGATGTGCCCATCCATGTTGATCGAGCTTATAATCCAGTCGCTCTTAATCTCGACGGCGAGGATTCCGAGATCCCGCTGAGCATGTTTTATGCCTGCCTGCACAGGGACTACCTTTATTTTATCGACAAGGGGGGACTGTTCGTCCGGGATCTCGAGAACAAGGAGACACGCCTTTTATGTGCCGGCATCGGCGAGGCCTCCCTGCCGGACTTTCGTTTCGGATTTATGCAGCGCTTCAAAGTCATGCCGAACGGAGTTGTCGCCTTTGTGGCATTGACGTCCATTCCCGGCGGAGATCCGAGTAACGGACGGGATACGTACGTCGCGCTCATGAAAGACGGCAAGCTCTTGGCTTCAAAATCCTTACGCCCTGTGGACGATTGTCGTCTTTCCTTTGAAATAGCAAGTCCCGAATGGATGTCGCACCTGTATCAATCAGTTGATAATTACTTGATTGTCGGTTTGCATAATGCTGACTCCAAAATGAGCTACCACTTCATCGATACAGACAACCCCGAGCATATTTCAGATTCGCCGCTCATTCGTGAGACAAAACATACGCGCTTTCATCCGTCTCTGATTCGCGGTAAATTATATGGAATCACAGATTCATCCAATGAACATCCGGCATATATCGGAATCTATGCCTTGGAACCGGAGCGCCAAGCAAAGGATGGGGATGAGTTCGCAGAAGAGTGAGTGTGCGGGCAAAAATCCGTTTCCGTGGGCGAGGCCGAATAAAATAATTTGCTGTCTGATGATGAATAAATTATCCGTTTTCTGTGTTGTGCCGGTGCTTTTCTCGGCTGTTTTTCATGCCGGTTGTACATCCGGCATGAGCGAGGAGCAGGCGCGACAGGTGGTGCGGTGCAGCTACGAGACGATTCTGGATGACGGTTCGCCTCGTTTCGAGGTTGCCGTATCGCCTCCTCGGGAGGATCGGCGCAATCCGGAGAGTGTGGCGTTGAGCAGGACGAAGCTGAAGGCGATGCGGCAGTTGATGCGGAGCGGGGAGGCTGTAACGCTGCGCGATTTTTACGGCGAGACGGCGTTGCACAAGGCTGCCGCCGCAGGGGATGTGCCTGCCATGAGGGAGCTGCTGGAGGCAGGGCTGGATG
The DNA here is from genome assembly GCF_001683795.1 of Neoakkermansia glycaniphila. Classification (GTDB taxonomy): domain Bacteria; phylum Verrucomicrobiota; class Verrucomicrobiia; order Verrucomicrobiales; family Akkermansiaceae; genus Akkermansia; species Akkermansia glycaniphila. The sequence continues at coordinate 5,135 of NZ_LIGX01000003.1, read as the reverse complement.
TGAATGACCGTTCTTCGGCGGATGGGGCTACGCCTTTGCATCAGGCCTGCCGGTTGGAGCAGGTGGAGGCCGTTGCGGTTCTGCTTGCACGTGGTGCCGATCCAAATGTGGGCGATTCTGCCGGAGAGACGCCTTTGTTCGATCACTATTGTACTTCGCGGGAGATCATGTCCATGCTGTTAAAGGCTGGTGCCAATCCTAATCGGCCAAACAAGGAAGGGTTTTATGCGGTCGTGTTGAGCGATTTTCCGGATTTGCTTGTGCGGCATGGTGCCAATCCGAATTTGTTGGTGGCTTCGACCAATAATACGGTTTTCATGCAGCGGATGCTGAATTTCGGCGATGATCGCGATCCGGGCGTGCAGGCGATGCTGCAAGGCGGGGCGGATGTGAATTTGGCGGCGGACGACGGTTATACGCCGTTGATGATGGCTGCCGAGAACCGGTTGAGCGGGCTGGTGCGGGAGTTGATCGCCCGTGGGGCGGATGTGAAGGCTCGTGATCGGTTCGGGAAGTCGGCTTCGGATTATACGCGGCGCCATTCGTTGCATTACCGGGTTTTGTCAGATGGCGGCAATCCGCTGGCCGGTACGGTGCAGGATGATTCGGAGGAGTTGCGGGAGGTGAGGCGTGTGTTGCGGGAGTATGGGGGGAGATGATGAGGGCGGTTGCGTTGTCTGTGCCGTCGGTTCGGCGGGGTGAGGTGTATGTTTTTGTTTATTGACGAAGGGATATTGAATGATGTTGGAGTGTCTTGTTTTCTTTTCTGCAGCGATTGTGTTGCTGGTGGTGTGGGCGGTGGTTACCCGGCACCGCTGGGTGCGGGTGCGGGCGTTGCTGGCGGCGCTGGGCTGTTTGGTGCTGATGTGGAAGCCTTTGGTTTGCCTGTTTGCTCCGTGGTATTTTTTTGACTCTGCGGAGGAGAAGTCGCGGTATTACCATGAGGTGACGCGAATGTGGCACCATGTGCCGTGGTTGGATATAAGAGATGTGTATGATGATATTCGGCGAATGAGTCCGCAGGAGCTGGTCGATTATTTGGGGGAACCCAGCAATACGGATCGGCGCGATGAGATTTGCATGTGGTTGAATGGTGCGCAGCTGGGGACCGTGAGGTCTTTGTTGAATAGTGGAGAAAATTTGATCGGGTGTTATTGTGTGTTTGCCAAGCCCGGCGACGAGGATGGCCGTGGCAATGAGTTGCAAATCAATTTTTTCGATCTTGATGCCTATTATTGATTTTGTTGTGAGATCGGTGTTTGGCTGTTGACTCAATCATGGAATAACCGGATAAACAATCCGCATGACAAGCCGAAAATGCATAACCATGTTTATTTATTGGAGGTGGTGTATGGAAACCAACTCCAATAATCTATAAAGGCTCACATGATTCCACTTTCGCCACCTACGCATCAATTATTCTTATATTATTGACAATGAATATAAGAATAAATTGACTGAAGTGAAGTACGTGGCGACGGATTGTTTATCTGGTAAACTTCTTGTGTTGTTTTCTATGCAACACAGGTTTTAATTGATTGAATAGATGAAGACTTCTTCCTTATTATCCGGGTTTGTGGCAGTGGCGGCTCTGTCGCTGGGAGCGCAGGCTTCCGCCGCTTATGATTACAATGGATATTGGGTCTATGTGTGGACCAATACGTCGGGCGGCGCTTTCGGTACTGCTTCCAATTGGGGAGCGGTGAAGAATACGACTCAAGGTTCCCTTGCATCCGTGACCGGTTCTCCTGCCGCGGCGGATGTGGCCTATATCGGCTATACATATTCCTATTCCAACGGCGTACAGACGTTTTCGCAGCTTTCGACACATCCGTCGATCACGGTGACGGCCGGAGGCTCGCCGAAGACTCTGTTCCTCGGGGATAATGTGACGTATCAGGCTCCCGCATGGCCGGATAGTACCCGCATGGTGTATATGGGCGAGAATGCTTTGTACACCGGTACGAGCCAGGGCTTCAGGTCGGGCAACACGTATACGTTCGATTTCGGTTCGATGACAGGTACCTCCCGGATTTCCATGAGAGATGTGTGGGTGCAGGCTTGTACGATGAAGTTCCAGGGGGATGTGACGATGACAGGCGATACGTTTTCCTATACGCTGTTCGCTGCGACGAATTTGGCCCAGAATGCGGGTACGTGGGTTGCTTCCGATGTGTCTGTGACGGACAGGTTCGGCAAGGATCTCGCCTATGCCGGATACGTGACGGATGCCACGCAGATCGGCCGAGGCCAATACGGGCTCGTTCTGGATGGCGGCAGTGTGAAGCTGCAGGCCAACGGTACGATTCCCGAGCCTGCTACGGCGACTTTGAGCCTTTTCGGCCTGTCTGCACTGATGATGCGCCGCCGCCGCAAGTGAGGTTGCCGGGGGATATTTTCCGTTTTATCGGCCTTTCTACATGGGTAGAAAGGCCTTTTTTGTGGCGGGATATATATGCGAGGCAGGTATGACAGTAAAGTATGGAGTGTGAGGGGAAAATGAGGTGTGGTGTGTTTTTTTTGTTTTACAAAATTCATAATTTCAATCGATCGTGACGATTTTTTCTTGACGTGAAGGGTTGGCGGGTTATACTTAATGCGCTAAATTTATATTATATATGTTGAAACGCTCTCTTCTTTTAATCGGTTTTCTGTTGGGTAGCTATACCCATGCCGCGTCTTTGTTTGTCTGGGATGAGACGCCGGGGCACGGGGGTACTTCGGGCAATTTTTCACAGGCCTGTTGGTATTTCAATAGCGATGTGAGTACGGCAACCAGCGTGGCTTATACGGGAACCAATACGCCCGGCGCACAGGCATATTGCTATATCGGCTATACGTTCAGCTATCAGGATAACAGGCAGGTTTATACCCAGACGAATACGGCTATTACCGTGACGGCTGCCGGTGCGTATAAGTATCTGTGGCTGGGCAATAATGTGACGTTTTCCATGGCGACATGGCCAACCGGCGGGCAGACTGTTTATCTCGGTACCCATTCCATTATCAGGGGCAGTTCCAACGGTTTCAGCAGCAATAGTACATACAATTACGATTTCGGTTCCTTTTCCGGAGATGCGAAGCTTTCCATGGGATCTTTCTGGATGCAGTCGGGAGCAAGGGTCAATTTTACGGGCAATTTGGCAATGACGGCGGATTCGTTTACCTATACTCTGTTTTCCGCTACGAATCTGGCCCAAAATTCAGGCGTGTGGAATGCGTCGGGCGTGTCGGTGACGGATATGCACGGTAAGTCCCTGGACTACGCAGGGTATTTTACGGATGCCACGCAGATTGACCGGGGCCAATACGGGCTCGTTCTGGATGGCGGCAGTGTGAAGCTGCTGGCCAACGGTACGATTCCCGAGCCTGCTACGGCGACTTTGAGCCTTTTCGGCCTGTCTGCACTGATGATGCGCCGCCGCCGCAAATGAGGTGTGTGTTTCCTTTTTTCAGGGCTCTTCCGCGCTGGCGGAAGAGCTTTTTTTGTGGCAGTTGTGCTTTTTGGACGGGTTCGGTGCAAGGTTTGCCGGTGCGCTTTCGTATTTCTTGGCTGTAAGATGAAGGCTTTCCGTTGTTTTTTAGCGTTGTTGCCGATGAGCGGCTGGGTGTTGGGAGATGTGCCGGAGGATGATGAGGCGAAGGGGGAGGGTGCCGCTGCGGCGTGTGGGGAGTACCGGGGTGTGGAGAAGAAGCAGGTGTCGCGTTGGTGCGTGCCTTCCGGGCAGGTGTCGCGGGTGCTTCCGCTGCCCGATCCGATGTTTTCGGAGGTGGATAGCGTGAAGGGGAAGGCGTATGATGCTGCAGCGCGGTTGTCCGTGCCGTTGGGGGATGTGGCCAAGCTGCCGTGGACGGGCCGGGTGACCGCCGGTGAGGATGGCTGGATGCGTGCCGAGCCGTGCGTTTCCCCGTTTTGGCCGACGGTGCGGGTGTTCCGTTTTTTTGTGGAGCCTTCCGCTTTTGTGGAGGGGAAGCTGGAGGTGGCTTGTCCGCAGGTTTGCCGGGTGTATGTGGATGGGAAGCAGGTGGCGGAGAAACTGGAGAGGCAGTCCGCAGGGGTAAAGGCTGGGACGATGTGTCCGAAGGTGGCATGGGAGCGGCGAAGGTACGAGGTGGTGGTGAAGGTGCTTTCGATGCCGTGGGATTGGACTGCACCCAGCGTGAAGGCGGATTTCGTGTCCGTAAAGTCGAAGCAGGCGGTGAATGTGGCGTTTCCGGATGGGTACGGCCGGGCTCCGGTGACGATCGAGGCGTTGAATGAGGCGCCGCGCGTGGCGTGGTGTTCCGTGTCCCCGAACGGGGAGTATGTGCTTTCCCGGGTGGAGAGGCTGTTGCCGGATGGCAAGTCGCAGGCTTCGTTCGAGGTGCGCCGGGTGGCGGATGATGCCGTGGTGATGGTGGCGGACGATGCCCGCCGCTACCGGTGGATGCCCCGCGGGGCGAGGCTGATGTTTACGGCGATGCAGGGGGAGAATGAGTGCGCCCTGAAGGCATACGATGTGGAGAAGCGGGCTGAGGAGGTGCTGGTGGAGGGGGTGCCGTTCAAGGATGTGTCGTATGCGTGGGCACCGGATGAGTCGTTTCTGGTGGCGACGGTGACGGAGCGTTTCGAGGAGAAGGGGAAGGAGAAGGATTTCAAGAGGTTTGTGAATATGGCGGACCGAGATCCGAAGTGGCGCGACAGGTCGTTCCTGTATCTGGTGGATCGTGATTCGGGGCGGATGCGCCGCCTGACGGCAGGGGTGGGGAATGCGGAGCTGTGCGATATTTCTCCGGACGGTTCGAAGGTGCTTTTTGCGGTGTCACGCGTGGATTATTCGAAGCGGAGGTATGAGGTGTACGATTTGTGGGTGATGGATCCGCGGTCGATGGCTTGCGAGGCTTTGCTGAGGGATGTGCCTTTTTCGGTGTCGTCGGCATCGTGGTCGCCGGATGGCAGGAAGCTGCTGGTTGTGAGCGATGCCGATGCGTTCGGCGGGGTGGGGCTCGATTTGCCGGAGGGGTATGTGGCGAATGGGTTCGACAGGCAGGCGTTTTTGTTTGATGTGGAGTCTCGCCAGGCGGAGCCGATTACGCGCAAGTTCGCCCCGAGTGTGGTTTCCGCCGTGTGGGGCGGGGACGGGCGTGTGTATCTG
>NZ_LIGX01000038.1 GCF_001683795.1 Neoakkermansia glycaniphila | reverse complement strand
AAAACACACATTTTTCGATTAAAAAACAAGAAAAATAGACAAAAAAGCCTACGGCGCCTGCTTTACAGGGTAGAAGACATCGCTTCTCCCGGCAGGCGCCCCGGCAACAAAACCTCAACACACATACACAACATGTCTTCACAACAATCCCCCCTCCATCCTTCCCCTGACTTCGTCGAATCCGAAGCCGACCTCGCCATGAACGGCTACCTGCCCGAAGGCTGGGCTCCCTTTATTCCCGGCGACGCGAATACCGCGGCATTCGCCTTGACCGAACATGCTGCCGACAGCTCGTCCTCGGACAGCGACTCCTCCTCCAGCAGCGATGACTCTTCATCCAGCGACTGGGACGATTCTTCCTCCAGCGATGACGACTCCTCGTCCAGCGACTGGGACGACTCCTCCAGCGACGACAACGACAAGCCCGACACGGAAAACGACCAGTTCTGCAACACCTGCACCTGCACCTGCGCCTGCGGCAAAGACAACGTCGCCAGCGAATCCTTCTTCACCGAAAACCACCTCGGCAGCACGCAGGACGTCGCCATGAACATCGTCTTCGGCATCGAACCGGACATCGCCGGCTGGTGCCCGGCCACCTTCCAGATTCTGGATCTCAACCCCCATTCCACCAGCTGGCACGACCCGGATATGCCACTGATCTACCGGCTCGGCTTCGTCTTCCAGCACGTCACCGAATGGAGCATCCAGCACGACCCCTACTCGAAAATCATCACCGTCGTCAAACCTTCAGGCAAAACGCTGCATTACCAATATGCCGGCGGCAAGGACACGGCGGAACGCGTCGGAGACACCCGCCAGTACTCCTCCCTCGTCCAAATCCTCAATGCAGACAAGACCCCCTGCAAAACAGGCACACCCGTCTATGCGGACTTCACCACGGCAGACGGAGCCTCCATCCGCTTCAACGTCCCCACAGCGACTGAGATCGGCAAACCTGTTCAACTGGTCACGGCCGACCGCGTCGTCGTCGACCTGGCCGCCTACGGCAGCAAAATGCGCCTCAAAAAAGACTTCGGCCTCATCAGCGGCATCTGGCACCACCTCGACGGCCTGCTGAACATCCGTGAAACGGAAATCCCTGCCGGGAACGGCACAGCCGCATCCTCGCGCATCGTCCTCGAATGGTACCCGAAAAACCAGGTCACGCCTTCCGGCGACTGGTACGCCACCACCGGCATGCCGGGCAAAACATGGACTCTGGAGGAAAACAACGCCACACAGGAAGGCAAAACCTACCGCCATCTCGCGATGACCGCCGTTCGCCCCGGCTCACCCGTCACCCGCGTCGACCGCTATCTCGCAGCCGACGAAACCGTCATCGACATGCCGACGGGCGAAGGCGACCGGCGCATCCGCTACTCCAACGTCCGCACCATCCAGTCCGACGGCACATGGGAACACCTGACGACCCGCCGCATGACGAGCGGGGACACAACGCCTACCTCCAGCACACGGCAGATCTACGAACTGATCGACGGCATCTGGCAGGAAACAAGCCGTACGGAAGGCTACGGCACCTCCCTCGCACAGACGACCACCTACACCTACGCAGACCTGCGCCTCAGCCGGATTGATTTTCAAAATGGAAACTATTGCTCTTACCAATACGACAGCAAGAGACGTGTCATCATGGAAGCTACTCCCTGGTCCGGCCGGGATGAGGCGTTGCCGAATGAGACTTGCGAGCAAGTCAAGATCACTGATTATTCCGATCTTCGTTTCAACGACTACCGCCCGTCCTCCATCCGGCAAATCATTCGCACGGCATCCGGCAAAGAAACCGAACTCTCCAAAGAAACATATGAATATTGGAATACGGTACTGGAACGTAGCGTCACCGTCAAAAAAACGGCTCTGGGCAGCGAGCTGGAACAAACCTCATCCTCCGTCTACTACGGGCCGGATGCACTGCCTCCCTTTGCCGCCGGGCGCATGAAAATGTCCCAAGGCATCAACGGAATCCAAACCGTCTCCTCCTATGCAGCCACCACGGCACACGGCGCCGCCTACTGCATCACCACGGAACAGCAGGTCGGCAACCAGCCCGTCGCAGGCCAAAGCACGCGCACAGTCTCCTACATGGCAGCAGACGGCACCGCCACCTGCACGGAAACCTACGCACACACCGGCAACGAATGGTCCCTGCTGACCCGTGAAACATACGAATACGACACCTACCGCAACCGCACGAAAACAGTCAAGGCCAACGGACGCACCTCCTCCACCGAATGGATGTGCTGCGGCCCCCTCCGCCAGACCGATGAAGACGGCGTCATCACCACCTACTCCTACAACGCTGCGCACCAGCTCATCGAAACCATCCGCTCGGCCACGGCCACCACGCCGGAAACCATCGTCTCCTACACGAGGGATGCGGCAGGCAGGGCCATCGCCACGCGCACGGACATCGGCCCGATGACCACGACCACCTCCACCGTGTACGACGCCCTCGGCCGCACCGCCTCCACGACGGACGAATTGGGGCGCACCACGAGATATGAATACAGTGATGACGGACTGACCGAAACCGTCACCTCTCCCACAGGCGCCACAATTGTCACCGCCAGGCACAACGACGGCAATATCGACACCATCACCGGAACGGCGCAACAGGCCGAAAAACACATCCAATACCTGAGCTCGGCAGGCCTGTATACGGAAATGCAGAAACAAGACGAAAACGGCAACTGGATCCGCATCGGCAACACAATCTCCGACTATTTCGGACAAACCGTCTACGACATCCGCCCTGCAGTCGCAGACGATACATTGATCAGCACAACATCGCAATACAACGCCAAAGGTCAACTGGTCAGCCAGCAGACGAAAGCCGACGGCGGCAGCTCCGACACAACCATCCTTGCCCCCGTCCTCTACGCATACGATGCCATGGGCAACATGGTCAAACAAACCGTCGACCTCTCGCCGAAACCATCCCGCATCACGGAACACGCTCAAACCTACATCTGCGAAGAAGACGGCGTCTACAGCCAACAAACTACCACTACTTACAACGCCGAGGGCCAGCCGCTCACGCAAACGTCATTGACCCTGACCTCCGACCTTGATCTCGAACTCGCCTCCAAAACCGTCACCATCGACGTCCGCGGCAACCGCAGCGTCCAGTGGACCCACTACGGCACCCCCACCCAGCGCATCAGCTATACCACCCAGCCGGGCATCGACGCCGTCGCCAGCCAGACCGGCATGGACGGCTTCGTCATCCATGCCACGGACTACGCCGGCATCGTCACCAACTACCGCCGCAGCTACACCGCCGCCGGCATGGTCATGACGCAAACCGACGGACGTGGCAACGCTACCACCGCCGAATACGACACAGCCGGCCGTCCCGTCAAAACCATCGACGGAGCCGGTAACGCCACCACCACGGCATACGACCACGTTACCGGCCAGCCCTCCTGCATCACCGATGCGCAGGGCAAAACCGCCTGCTACCGCTACGACATCCGCAGCCGTAAAACGGCCCAGTACGGCACAGCCGTACAACCCATCGTCTGGGACTACACCGACGATAACCGAATCTCTGACATGTGGACGTGGAAAAATCCGGCCCAGATAATCGAAACGGATCCTTCCAGCCTTATCAACCAGCCGGAAGCCGAACATACGCTCTGGTCCTATGACGCGGCCACAGGCCTCCTCATCACTAAACGGTACGCGGACGACAAAGAAGACACCTACACCTACGACAGCCTCAACCGCCTTGCAAGCAAAAAAGATGCTCGTGATATCACGGCAACCTACACCTACCATTCCCTCACCGGGGAACTTGCAGGCACCACCTACAACGACGACACCCCCGCCGTCACCTACGCCTACAACCACCTCGGCCAGCCCACCCAGATCACCGACGCCTCCGGCGCCCGCACCTTCCGCTACAACCAATACGGCGAAGTGGAAAGCGAACAAACGGAAGGCCCCGTTGAAAGCATCCTCACCCATACCCGCGACACCTGGGGCCGCACGAACGGCTACAGTCTCAAGCACAGGAACGTGCCCATCGACACCGTCGACTACGCCTACGACACCGCCGGACGCCTCGCCGCATCCTCCGGCTTCGCCTACGCCTACGACACCCAAAGCGGACTCCTCAACCACATCCTCTACCCCTCCGGCCTCCGCCGCGAACACACCTGGCACCCCGACCTCAACATCATCACCGACATCCGCTACAACGGCCTCAACGTCCAAACAGCGCTCCACCCCGACCGCTACCGCTACGACTACGACAGCCTCCTGCGTCCCGTCAGCCAAAGCGACTACCGCAACGCATCAACCAAACCCACTGTCACCCGCACCTACGCCTACAACGGCCGCAGCGAACTCACCGGTGAAACATCCACCGACGGAACCCGGCATGCGTACGCCTACGACAACATCGGCAACCGCATCACCGCGCAAAACAACGCCACGGCAACCTCCTACCAAACCAACCTCGTCAACCAGTACAGCTCCATCGCCGCACAGGGACAGGCAACCTTCTCCCCCGCCTACGATGCCGCAGGCAACCAAACGCTCATCCGCACCGCCACCGGAGAATGGAACGCCCAACACAACGCCGACAACCGCCCCACCTCCTTCCAACAGGGAGACCGGCGCATCGACAGCGTCTATGACTTCATGGGCCGCCGCATAGAAAAAGCGACAAGTGATGATTCCGGCTTGACGAAACGCCTCCGCTACATCTATCATGGATACGTGCAAATTGCCGAAATCGACGCGACGGACGAAACTGCCCTGTACGTCGCGAAAACCTACCGGTGGGACCCCTCCGAACCCGTCGCCACACGCCCCCTCGCCCTCACCCTGTGGACGCGTGAAGGCACGGCACGCGAAACCCTCTACTACGCCCACGACCTCCGCAAAAACGTCGTCTCACTCTTCGATGGCAAAGGCCTGCGCCGTGCATCCTACCAGTACGACCCCTACGGCAACATCACCTCCATGGAAGGCGACATGGCCAAGGAAAACCCATTCCGCTTCTCCTCCGAACACCACGACGAAGACCTCGGCCTCGTCTACTACAACTACCGCCACTACAACCCCACCGATGGCCGCTGGACCTCACGCGACCCAATCGCTGAACAAGGGGGATGGAATTTGTACGGCTTCGTTGGGAATAGGCCTTTGTACTATACAGATAAATTAGGATTAGCTAGCTCCGATCCAAGTAGTCCCTATCATACGGGCCCTTCGCCTTACATTAATAGACAATCAGATAGTCGCCAAACGAATAATAAAAAAATAGACGACTCGAGCCCTGAATATGATGGAGAAGAAATAACACCAGAAATGGTTCGTGACTGTATGTATGGTAAAGCCTACATTGATGAACGCACGTGCTGGTTTTGGTCTACAATAGTCGAATGGAAATATGGACAATGTTTCACTGAACCACTGGGTAGACACAAACGTGCTTATGTTGTTGCAAAGTGGAAGCCATCCAACAGTACAACTCTTAAAAATGGGAAAACCTACCCATGTACCAAAGTGATGGATGCCTACGCTAAACGCCGCCAAGATATTCCAGCAATCACTGTGCGTGTTTTTCGCATTATATGTCAAAACAAAAAAACATTTGAAGAAACCTACTATTTTTCCCTCGGCCACGAAAAACCAACACTATTGGGATTCCGGGATATAAATGAACTCTCTCAGGCAGATCGTGTTGGCTACGGTAGTGGTTATCAAGGTGGAGGCTTAGCTATTGGTCTTTTTCGTACGGGACTGATTGGTATTCGCTTTCATATTGAAGCAACAGATGCAAAAGATGGTGGGCATGTAGTTACTATATCAAATAAATCGTATTATTTCGGAGAATAAAAACACATCATTTTCATGCACTTTACCAAAATATGGTAAAGTGCATGGCAAGTAATCAACACAAATGCAAACTAAAAAAATCATAGGATTCCTAGGCGGTATATTGATCATACAACCGTATTTATTGGCCGAGTCTATGCACGGCACAAATGAACCGCAACAACAGCAGACTAATGTGGACGAAGTGCTGAAAATGCAAAAACGCCTATATAAAAAAGGCATATTTCGATCCGCAATCCCTGCTCCGCCCGACGATATGTTGCAACGAGCAATCAAAGGGGAAATGGAGGGTCAATACCAATTAGGGGGTTGGTTTTATGAGTATATTGTATACGAGGAACAATGTGTACAAATAAGCGAATCGTGGCTGAAAATGGCAGCATTACAAGGATTAGCGGAAGCCCAATGGCAACTCGGTCATTTATACAGGAATTATAGAAATAACGAGCAACTGGCCAAATCGTGGTTTAAAAAGTCAATAACCAGTTTTGAAAAACGCACAGATTCCACTGCATATAAATTTTTATATGCCATATATTATGACGGTACAGGTACAGAAGTAAATATTGAGAAAGCGAAGGAATATGCGTTGAAATATGTCACCCGTTGCCAACAAGAAAAAACACAGCCTAGGTGGATAGACCTAGAACCCGAAATACGGGAATACGTTTTAGAACAAACAAAAAAATAATATTTTAATATTAATTGCGATAGATAGAAAATAGTTACACGCATTCATTTTATATTTCTGAAATAATCTTTAATACATACCATCTGGAAGTATCGTTACCATGTCGCCTTCCTGCTTTTCATCAGGTAAACGGCCTTGCTGATTCCAAGGATTTCCCCCTTCTCCCGGCATCGTTATGGAAGAAGCGGATCGTTATTCCATCCAGTCATCTGCCGGGTGGGGGTATTCCCAATCCTCCGCCCGGATTACCGAGGTTACCTTCCCGATAAAACAAACAACCGCCCCATGCAATGGAGCGGTTGTTTGCGTGTTGAATGAATGTTCGAGGTTGCCGGAGATCAATCCATGCAGCAGGTGAAGAGCTCACCTTCCTTGAAGAAGCGGTGCAGTTCGGCATCGGCGGATTCGGGAGAATCGGAGGCGTGGCAGATGTTCATCATGCTGTCTGTGCCGAAGTCGCCGCGGATGGTTCCCTTGTCGGCTTTCTGCGAGTTGGTCGGCCCGAGGAGTTCACGCACGCGGACGATGACGCCGGGGCCGCTGAGAGCCAGGGCGACCACGGGGGAGCTGGTCATGAAAGTACTCAGTTTCGGGAAGAGAGGTTTGCCGTCGATCACGAGGTCGATGATGTGCGCGTAATGTTCGCGAAGCACTTCTTCAGTCAGTTGCATCATCTTGATACCGCGAATGCGAAAACCTTCGTCCAAGAAACGCTTCAGCACGGCGCCGGAGAGATTCTTGCGCACGCAGTCCGGCTTGAACAGAATCAATGTTGTTTCTTCTTTGGGGTATGGCATAGTATATTTTCTTTCTTGGAAGCGGTGAGAAATACTCGCTTCGCCACCGTTTGTCAAGCGTAAAGGCAAGAAAAACCGCCTGATACGACTTTTTTCCTGCCATCATTCCCCGGCATAGGTCTTGCAGCGGTTGGTCCATCCCTGCAACCAACGTTGTTCTCCACGGGCTTTCGGGCTGTTGGCGACACGGCGGGCCAATACCCCGGCAGCCGCACGGGAGAATTCGCGGCAGGCTTCGCTGCCCTGCGGCTGCCCGCGCATGTTTTCGAGGACCTGCAGCAAGCCCCATCCCTGCCCGTTGTAGCGTTCATCGGGGTTGGTTCCCTCGCCCTTGAAGTTCACATAGTCCACCAGCGCATACATGCCGCCCGTCGTCCGCGAGAGGGCATGATACCGGGCTTCTACCTCCCGGGGCTGCGACGATGCCGCCAGCATGGCGGGGAGAGCCTGCCGGGAGCGCGCCATGATGAATTCCGTCTGGAGCCGCACGATGCCGGGCTGGGCGAGCCATGCACGCATTGCATTCACGCGGGGATTCCGGGCATCAGCCATGAAGGCGGAGCGGCTGCTCCACGGCGGCGTGCCTTGCAGCTCGGAGGGTACGCGAGCGCCCTTCGCCTGAGCGAACCGGACGAACGACGGCCAGCTTTCTTCGAACGGCCCCCTGTATCCCTTCGGGTACCAGATGAAGTGGCCGATGCCGAGCGAAGGAAATTCTTCCCCGGCATTCCACGAGACGAGGCCTTCCTGCTTCCCGGCGCATTCATTCTGCCAGATGCGGCCTCCCAGCGCCATCACATCCACCAGGGCATTGCCTTGCGCTGCCTGCGGCACGGCGCCGGTTTTCCCTCGCGCCGCAGGAGCGGAAGCCGGCACGGGGCTGGTGCAAGATACGGCAGCGGCGGAAAGCAGAACGAGAAGCATCGTCTTCATGAGGGGATGATGGCGTTTTCGGCACGGGTTGTCAAGGAGCGCTGGCTTCCATAACCAATTATTTTACCATCTGACACACTCGAGGCTTGCTTCCGCCACTCCGTTCGGTTAAGTTTTTCCGCTCGCGGGCTCAGAATCCCGCTCGTGTCCCTTTTCTCATGAAGACTGAACTTATTGATAAAGCCGCCCAAGTGGTTCAAGATCCCCAGTTGTTGGTCAACATCGTCTCCCAGCGCGTTGCCCAGCTCAACTCCGGCCGATCCCCGCTGATTCCGACGACTCCGCACATGGGTGCCGGGGATATCGCCCTGACCGAGATTATCGAAGGCAAGCTCGTCTGGCAAAAGAAGGAAGAATCCGTCTCCGTATCTACCACAGACGAAGCTTCCGGCGACGACGATTTCCCCTTCGGCAGCGACAACTGATTGCCTCAGGTTTTTCCATGACGGCGGCCTGAGTCTTTGCGATTCAGGCCGCTTGTCGATTCATCACCCCACCTTCCTCCCGACCAATGGCCTCCGACATCTCCACCAATAAAAAAGCCCGCCGCGATTACGAAATCCTCGAGCAGCATGAGTGCGGCCTCGAGTTGAAAGGCACGGAGGTGAAATCCATCCGCGCCGGCAAAGTGAACATCTCCGATGCCTTCGCCCGCGTCGAGAAAGGGCAGCTCCTCCTGTACGGCTGCGACATCCAGCCGTGGGAAACGGCAGGCGAGTTCTTCCAGCATGCACCGAAACGCCCCCGGCGCATGCTCATGCACAAACGGGAGATCTTCAAGATTGAAATGAAGCTCGCCCAGAAGGGCTATTCCCTGCCCCTCCTCCGCCTGTACTGGAAGAACGGCAAGGTGAAAGCCGAGATCGGCGTCGGCAAGGGCAAAACGTTCCGCGACCAGCGCTACGATCTCAAGGCTCGCGTCGAACTGCGCGAAGTGCAGCGCGAAGTCTCCCGGTTCAACCGCCGCTGACGATCCGTCTCCACGGCGGTTTGAGCCACAGAGTGCGCAGATTGGCACAGACTTTGACTATGCGCATCCGGCTGACCGCCGGATAAGGAATAAAATCATGATTTTCAATATTTTGCAAAAATAACAATAAAATATTGAAAATAAATATCCATTAGCATACCTCAATCCGGCAATCGGCCGGATTTTCACTTGCTTCATCTCTGCCAATCCGTGTCATCTGCAGCTAACCCTCGTTTGCCACACGAAAAAGGCGGAGCCGGAGCCCCGCCTTGAACATAGAGAATGTAAAGCCCGTGCTTACTTGCTCAGGTATTCCGCCACGCCTTCGTGGCTGGGTTTCATGGCTTCTGCGCCCTTGTGCCAGCCGAGCGGGCAAACTTCGCCGAACTGCTCGAAGTGCTGGAGAGCGTCCACCACGCGGAGCGCTTCGTCCGTCGAGCGGCCGAGGGGCATATCGTTGATGAGCTGGTGGCGCACGATGCCCTGCTTGTCGATCAGGAAAAGGCCGCGGTAGGCAACGAGATCGCCCACGGTCTGCACTTCGCCGTCTTCATCCACATACTGCTCACCGGCAAGCACATCGTAGCTCTCGGAGATCGTCTTGTTGATATCGGAGACGATCGGGTACGTCACGCCCTGAATGCCGCCCTGCACGCGCGGGGTGTTGACCCATGCCCAGTGGCAGAATTCGGAGTCCGTGGAACAGCCGATCACGGCCACATCACGCTTTTCGAACTCGGGCAGAGCATCCTGAAAACCGATCAGCTCCGTGGGGCATACGAACGTGAAGTCCTTCGGGTAGAAGAACAGAAGCACGTACTTCTTGCCAAGATACTGTTCCAGAGAGAAATTCTCGACGATTGCGCCGTTCACAACTGCGCTTGCCTTAATTGCGGGTGCTTTTTTTCCTACTAACATATTATTGAATATGGCTTTTCTTTTGCCGGATGTAATATCGCATACATCTTCTTCATCCGTCAAGAGCAAATCGCGACTTTTTATAATCATTCAAAAATTTAACCGTCATCCTTCCGCCCTCCGGTTTCCGGGTCGCCGGCTTGACACCATACGCGGCTTTATGGTAGCCTGTCCTCCGCTTCATCGCTTCCTTTTCCCTTCCGATTCCATGAGTAACGATGCCACCTCCTTCTCTCCCCTTGAGCTGACGAAAGCTCCGGCGTCCTCACCGGAATCCCGCACCGTGCCTCAGGCGCCGCGCGTCGAAAAAAGCGTCCTCTCCATGATGACCATCGACCCCTCGTACATCCTGGGCCGCTGCATCACGAAAGGCATGGGGGAAGAATACTTCTACGTACCGGCCCACAAACTGCTCTGGAACATCTTCCTCGACCGCTACAACAAAAACCAGCCGCTCGACATCACCTCCGTCGCACAGGAATTGACGGACAAGCACCAGCTCGAAGCCGTCGGCGGGCTCGCGGGACTCACCGAAATCTACTCCTACACCACGAACACCGCGCTGTTCGACCCGCACTTCGAAACCCTGCAGGAAAAATACGTCCTCCGCTCCATCATCGCCACCACCTCGCGCTCGATGGAAAAGGCCTTCGCCGCCGAAGAGGAAATCGCCGAACTGCTCGACTCCGTGGAACAGGACGTCCTCGGCATCCGCGAGAAAATGAAACACGGGGAGGAACAATCCCTCTCCACGGTCATCGCCGAAGCCGTCACGAACATGGAACGCTTCCTCGCGCAAAAAGGCGGCATCCTCGGCATCACCACCGGCTTCGAAAAGCTTGATCGCATGAGCAACGGCCTCAAGGCCGGTGAACTCTTCGTCGTCGCAGCCCGCCCCTCCATGGGTAAAACATCCTTCCTGCTCAACATGATGGAGCACATCGCGCTCGACCTGAACAAGCCCTCCCTCATCTTCTCCTGCGAAATGCCCTCCGTCCAGCTCGTCGAACGCCTCATCTTCGCCCGCAGCGGCATCCGCCGCGCAGAAATGATGGCCCGCGGCTCCATGACCCAGCAGGAACAAAAACACTTCGCGCGCGTCGTCAGCGTCCTGCGCAAATCCCGCCTCGTACTGGACGACACCGCAGCCATCTCCATCAACGAACTCCGGGCCAAGGCACGCCGCGTCCTGCGCGACCAGGGGGAACTCGCCGCCATCGGCATCGACTACCTCCAGCTCATGCGCTCGCACACCAAACAGGCCCAGAACAGCCGCGAACGCGAAATCGCCGAAATCTCCAGCGGCCTCAAATCCCTCGCCAAGGAACTCAAGGTACCCATCATCGTACTCGCCCAGCTCAACCGCGGCCCGGAAAACCGCACCGGCGGCAGCCTCGGCGTACCCCGCATGTCCGACCTCCGCGAATCCGGAGCCATCGAACAGGATGCCGACATGATCGGCCTCCTCTACCGCTCCGCCTACTATGCGGAAAACGACGAAGAACGCCAGCAGCGCGCCGGACACGCCAACCTCCTCCTCGCCAAAAACCGCAACGGCCCCACCGGCGACGTCCCCCTCTACTTCGAAGCCGAACTCATGCGCTTCTCCACCCGTCAGGATGAAGAAGGCTCCGGCGAATAACGCCCCTTTTCATCATGACACCGCAGGAACAAACCTCCCACTGGATCGCGCAGGACCTCGCGCATTGCTGGCACCCCTTCAACCCCCAAAGCATCTGGGGGCAGGAAAGCGAAATCCTCATGATCGAACAAGGAGAGGGAGTCTGGCTCACAGACAGCCTCGGCCGCAAATACATCGACGGCAACAGCTCCATCTGGGTCAACATCCACGGCCACAGCCACCCCCGCCTCATCGACGCCATGAAGGCGCAGCTCGACAAAATCGCGCACAGCTCCTTCCTCGGCTTCGGGCACGGCCTCGCCTCCGAACTCGCCGCCCGCCTCGTCTCGTACTTCCCGGAAAACACCCTCACCCGCGTCTTCTTCTCGGACGACGGCTCCACCGCCCTCGAATCCGCCCTCAAACTCGCCTTCCAATCCTCCATCCAAACCCCCGGCAAAGAACGCCGCCGCCGCTTCATCGCCTTCTCGAACTGCTACCACGGCGACACCATGGGAGCCGCCAGCCTCGGAGGAGTCGGCACCTTCTTTGAAAAATTCCGGGGCTTCGGCATGGAAGTCTCCCACGTCCGCAGCATGGACGACCTCCGCGCCCTCGACGAAGAAACCTGCGCCCAAACCTGCGGCATCGTCATCGAACCCATCATCCAGGGAGTCAACCGCATGACCCCGTGGCCCGAAGGCATGCTCCGCGAACTCCGCGACTGGTGCGACTCCCGGGGCATCCTCCTCATCTTCGACGAAGTCATGACCGGCTTCGGCCGCACCGGCCACCTCTTCGCCTGCATGAAAGAAGGCATCATCCCCGACTTCCTCTGCTGCGCCAAAGGCCTCACCGGAGGCTACACCCCCATGGCCGCCGTCCTCACCACCGAAACAGTCTACAATGCCTTCCTCGGCGCACCCACCGAAGGCAAAACCTTCTACTACGGCCACAGCTTCACGGCCCATCCCATCGGCTGCGCCGCCGCCATGGCCTCCCTCGACATCTTCGAACAGGAACGCACCCTCGAACAACTGCCGCCCAAAATCCGCCTCATCGACGAACTCTCGCAGCAGCTCCTCCACACCAACCCCTTCATCTCCGCCGTCCGCGCCACCGGCATGATCCTCGGCATCGACCTCTGCCGCGAAAACGGCTCCCCCTTCACCCCCGAAGAACGCGCCGGAGAAAAAGCCTGCGTCGCCATGCGCCCGCACGGCCTCCTCACCCGCCCCGTCGTCCACGACACCGTCGTCCTCATGCCCCCCCTCTGCATCACCGAAGACGAACTCCGCCTCGCCTTCAACGCGCTTGATGCAGGCATCCGGGACGCCTTCACCTCCTGCTGACACCCCCGCATGCCCGCCCTCCGCCAAACGCTCCGCATCCTTCACCTCATCCTGCTCGGCATCGTCCTCCTGTGGAGCGCGGGCATCGTCTGGTACTGCCTCCCTCTCGTCTGGCTCTTCCTCACCCTCTACCTCGGCGGCATCGCCGCAGCCGTCTACTACCGCCGGTGGAAATGGAGCATCCCCGGCCTCTGGGCGCTCGCTGCCATCCTCAACATCGGATACCTCTGCATCACCCCCACCAACGACCGTCCCTGGCTCCCCTCATGGAGCCGCCTCCCCTACGGCACCATCCAAGGAAACACCCTCACCCTGCACGACATCCGCGACTTCAACTACCGCAGCGTCGACGACTACGACGTCCGCTACATCACCCAAACCTACGACCTCGCCCGGCTCCGCACCCTCGACTTCGCCGTCTGCCACTGGGACGGCATGGAAGCCGTTGCCCACACCATGCTCACCTTCGGCTTCTCGGACGGCCGCCAGCTCGCCCTCTCCTGCGAAACCCGCCTCGACTCCGAAACGCCCCAAGGCACCATCGCCGGACTCTACAAACGCTTCGGCTTCATCTACATCTTCGCCACCGAACCGGACATCTTCGCCCTCCGCTCCAACTACCGCCCCGAAGACCTCTACCTCTACCGCTTCAACATGACCCCGGCTCAAATCCGCACCGTCCTCACCGACTTCGTCGAACGCGCCAACGCCCTCCATAAACACCCCGAATTCTACAACACCCTCCTCCACAACTGCACCACGGAACTCCTCCCCTCCCTCAAAAAAGCCACCCCCGGCATCCGCACCAACCCCATCATCCTCCTCAACGGCTTCATCGACCAGAAAGCCTTCGACCGCGGCGCACTCCAGCACCGCCCCGGAGAAACCTTCGACCAACTTAAAAAACGCTCCTTCGTCCCCTACGACACCTCCAAAAACGCCCCGGAACACTACTCCGAAGCCATCCGGCAGCACATCGGCATCATGGAAGCTTCCTGACCGCTACCCCACGAAGCGACGACCCTCGCCTCGTTTCAAAAAGAACCTTGCTCGCAAGGCAATGGCAGCTTAAAACACCCCGTCACCGCTCTGATGACCGAAAGCCGGGTGAAGATCGAACCTCACCACCCCGACAAGCGCCTTGCCTTCAACTGCCTTGCTGATACGCGCCACACCATTGAAGCCGAACCCGGCACACAGCTCGATTGCAGTCACGCCCTGGTTCACCAAATCCTGAGCCACCCGTTCCGCCTCCTCATAATCCTTCACTCCGACAACAGCCAAGCTGACAACCGGAGAATCGATAAACGCATGATGCTCCTTATAGTCATTCTCCGGAGCGATATAAATGAAAGCTGCTTTTGTTGTTGCCATAATAAGTATTTTCAGTTAAAAAAACCCCAATGCCATTTCCGTTTTGGAAAAGCCATGTTCTTGGAATCCAAAAAACGAAGCCTGTATATATGCTTTCCTTATGCAAGTAAAGTCCCGAACATGACTTGAGCTCGATTCATCGGCATCGCCCATGAACATCAAAACTCCCACCCCGAAACATTAAACCCCACACCGCATCCACACATGAAACACATCCGTACAACCGCCGCCCTCGCCCTGCTGACCGCCCTGCACCCCGCCGCCGCAGACGAACCGAACCGCTTCAGCCTCGAACTGCTGAAACAGGCGGACAAACAGCACCAGGGCAACATCTGCATCGCACCCTGCTCAGCAGCCGCACCCCTCCTCATCCTGGAAAAAGGAGCTGCAGGCGCCACCCGGCAGCAAATTGCCGACACCCTCGGCGGCACCAAACCCTGGCTACCCTCCCTGCGCCAGCAAAAAGGAAACTCCCTCCAGACCGCACAAATCTATGTGGACGCCAGCTTCCCCCTGAAACAGGGATTCCGCAACGCATGGCCGAAACAGACCCTCATCAGCCTCGACATCCGCAATGCGCCGGACAAAGCCCGCACAGCCATCAACAACTACATCCGCACCTCCACATCCGACGCCATCCGCGAACTCCTCCCTCCCGACTCCGTCAGCGGCAATACTGCATTCATCGCCGTCTCCGCACTCCGGTACCGGAGCCATTGGCTCACCCCCTTCGCCAAACACTACACCGTCCCCCGCCCCTTCACCCTGCCCAGCGGCACCACGAAAACCGTGCCGACCATGCACAAGGTAGCCTCCTTCAACTACGTAATCGACCCTCAATACAGTGCCGTCGAACTGCCGTACCGCACCCCGCCCGAAAGCTCCGCACAGGCTCCCGGCAGCATGATCGCCATCCTCCCGCCCGAAGGCACAGCCATCGAAAACTTCATCTCCACCCTCACACCGGAAACCATCGCCGACATGCGGAAAAAACTCGCCGCATCGCAAAACGGGCGCAACCTGCGCGACATCGTCCTCGCCATCCCGAAATTCACCATCTCATCCACCTTCGACCTCTCCAAAGCCCTGCCCGCCATGGGCATGCCGAATGCCTTTCAGGACACCGCCGACTTCTCCGGCATCTCGCCTACACCCGGGCTCAAAATCAACGGATTCCACCACCAATGCAACATCGCCATCGATGAAAAAGGCACCGTCGTCACAGCAGCATCCAGTGCCGACGCCCCCTTCGGCGCACCGCCACGGCTCGACTTCAAACTCAACCGCCCCTTCCTCTGGCTCATCGTCCCGAACTCACCCGACCCCGCCACCCCCATCCTCATCCTCGGCATCGTCCGGGAGCCGTGATACCCGATCCAAACGGCGAGACCCTCCATTTCCTCCTTGATTGCCGCCAAGGAACATCTATTATCATACAGACACAGAAACTCTGTGCATTATTCCAAACTCCTGACAACATGAACAAAACCGCCCCACTCCTGCTCGCAGCCACCATCGGCCTCACCACCGCAGTTGCCGACGAAACCCGCAATTTCGGCCTTGAACTACTGCAACAAACAGCCAAGGCCCAACAGGGAAACATCTGCATCTCCCCCTATTCCGCAGCCGGAACCCTCCGGCTCCTCGAACCCGGAGCTGCGCACGAAACGCTGGCCCAGATAAAAACCCTCCTCTCCAGCACCTCCGGACTCCAGACACTGGCAGAAAAAACAACTCTCGCCCTTGAAACGGCGAACCGCATCTATGTAGACTCACAGCTACCCCTGAATGCAGCCTACAAGGCCGCAGTACCGAAAGGAGCGGTCACATCCATCGACTTCCGGAACAATCCCGGCGCAGCACGCGACACCATCAACCAATGGGTCTCGAAGGCCACCCATCGGCGCATCGACAACATCCTGCCCAGCGGCAGCATCGTACAAAACACCCGCCTCGTCGCAGTCAATGCCGTTTGTTTCAAAAACAAATGGGAAATGGAATTCCTTCCGGACAACACGAAGCCGGAAGCATTCACCCTGACCGACGGCACCGTGAAGCAAGTCCCCATGATGCACCACAGTTTCAGGTTCACCTGCAGCAAGACCGAGGCATACAGCGCCATCGAACTTCCCTACATGCCAGACGATAAAGCCATCGAGAACCGGGAGAAAGTCAAAAAGCCATGGACAAAAGGAAGCATGATCGCCATCCTGCCGCCCGAAGGGGTCTCCGTCGATGAATTCGTCAGCAAGCTGGATGCATCCAAACTCACCGAAATCCGCCGTCATCTCAACAAAACAAGAATCGAAAGTAAACGACCCGTCGTTGCTCTGGCTTTGCCGAAATTCAAATACACCATGGATATCGACATGCGACAGACACTGATTGCGCTCGGTATGAAAAACGCCTTCACGCCCAATGCGGACTTCTCCGGCATTTCTTCGGACAAAACTCCGTTGCAGCTCTCCGCCGCCTATCAAAAATGCCTCATTTCGGTGGATGAGGAAGGCACGGAAGCGGCGGCAGCCACGGCGGCGGTAGCATTTTGGGGAGACGGCCCGGTCGAAATGAGAACGGATCATCCCCTCGTCCTCCGGTTCGACAGACCATTCGTATGGATCGTCGTTGCCGACCGCGACGAGCCCACCTGCACCCCCCTCTTCATGGGCATCGTCCGCGAACCGTAACCGGACAGCCGATTGCGTGAAGCTGTAACACTCTTGTTACACAATCTTTTCTTGCCTCCGGCAGAAACAGCGTGCTACAACATGCATTGAACGCTGTCCGACACCCGCATGCACCAGCATCGTTCCCCGGCGGCACTCGGACAACGTTCAATCACGGCCTATCGGCCACACCTCAAGTCGCACGCTCCCTGCCATGAAACTCGCCATCCGCATCCTTCCCCTCCTCCTGCTTGCCGCCATTGCCCACGCGGCACAAACGGCTCAACCTGCATCGCCACCCAAACAAGCAAACACAGGAAGCCACTTCATCGTATCACTACTCCAGAATGCCGCCAAAGCAAATAGCGGCAACATCTGCCTATGCCCCTACTCGGCAGCGGAAACCATCACGTTGCTTGCTCCCGGAGCATCCCCCCAAACGCACCTCGAACTGGAAACCGCGCTGGGCGACCTCTCGCCACTCATCAAGGCAGGAAAAGCGGATTCCCTGTACATCGAATCCGCCAATCGCCTCTATCTGGATTCAAGGCTCCCCATCAGCCCAACCTATACAACACAACTGCCCGGCAGCAGCGTGACCGGAATCGACTTCCGCAACAACCCGGAACAGGCACGAACCTCGATCAACCAGTGGGTCGAAACCGCCACGCACGGACTGATCGGCGAACTCCTTGCACCCGGGCAAATCTCTCCCGAAACAACTCTTGCAGCCATCAATGCCTTTTACATCAAAGACCGATGGGACAATGAATTCGATGAACAATACACCACCGACGCCCCCTTCACACTCACCGACGGCACCACCAAACAGGTACCGGCCATGCACCTGCAAACCGCGCTTCCCTGCACCATCACCCCCGAATACAGCGCCGTCGCCCTCCCCTTCGTCCCGAAACCGATCAAGGGAACACACAGCTTGAGACCCGGAGCAGGCATGATCTTCATCCTGCCTCCGGAAGGCATGACAATCGACACCTTCGTCCAATCCCTGACCGCCGGCAAACTGACCGCCATCCGCAGAAGCTTGAGCAGCACCCCGGAAACGTCCTCCATCAGAACCATGCTCCTGTCTCTACCCAAATTCCAGATGGCTTCTGAAACGAACCTCATCCCCATCCTCAAAAACATGGGACTGAAAGCCGCCTTCTCACCAGACCACGGCTTCCCTCGCATCACGACGGCCCACCCCCCCCTTCCACTCGACTCCTTCATCCAGAAATGCTCCATCCGCATTGATGAACAAGGCACGGAAGGCGCGGCATCCACGGCCATGGTCGCCACCATGGGCATCCGCGATGGAGGCTCGGACGATCCGGTCCCCTTCACGATCAACCGGCCATTCGTCTGGCTCATTGTCCCTTCCATTGACCTTGCCCCCCTCTACTCCGATCATCTGCCAGAACAACATAACCATCCCGTCTTCATCGGCATGGTGAAAGAGCCTCATTTTCCCGTCACGACCTCCCCAAAAAACAAACCCGGCCGCACAACATCCACGGCTCATAAGTCACAAAAACTTTCAGAACCTCCTCATCCCAAACGAATAAAAATGATCAACGTCCCCATGAACACGAAAGACTGCGATATACCATGGGGTCCAGGACTTGAACTCGGAACACCCCTGCCGCCCCTGCCTCCACATTAGCCTCGTCTTTTCGGATTCATGCCTTTACTCTGGAAAACGTCAATCCTCCTTGCCATTTCCCATGACAGCAACATCCTTCCTGCGCACCTGCAGCCTCTTCCTTCTCGCGGCGGCCACATCCGCTGGAACTGGATCGGCGACGAACACCTCAACAAGACAACCGACATCATCTACATGAACGCCTCCGTGGCTGCCGACGGCACCCTCACGGGCGTTTCCGATTTCCGCGCCACGAAATTCAACGGCGTCACCTGGCTGAAAACCCATGCCGGGAGGGAAGGAGTCTTCGCCTTCAAGGGGCCCAAGGCCTTCATGTCCATCCCGGGAATCGTCCTCCCGCAGGATCTCAAGACATTCACCTTCGAAGCCTCCTATGCTCCGCAAGGCGCACAGAATGCCGAACTCATCCGCTCGGGCGATTTCCGCATCGCATGGAAGGGAGACACCCTCTCCATCCAGAACGGTGCAAACACCTATCAGGGCAGCATCCCCGCTGTACCCGCCGGGCAATGGGTGCAGCTTGGCTGCGTCGTCAAGGAAGGAATCCCGTCTCTCTTCGTGAACGGCAAAGCCGTCGCACTTCTACCCGGCCAGAGCCAGCCGCTCACAAGCATCGGCAATGCCACCCTCATCGGCTCCGGCTACACGGGCATGATGGATGAACTGCGCGTATGGAAGGAAGCACGCCCCGCCACGCGGCTGGGACGCGACATCTCCCCCACATGGGCGGACAGGCTGCTGTACTTCCACCTCCCTGCGGATACCAAGCGCAGCATGGGCGAAGACAAAGCCTCATGGGCATCCCAGATCGCATGGATTCGCTCCCGCCTTCGCAACCCCGCCGACCACATGGTACGGCTCGGCATCGCGGGCGGTGCATGGAAGGACATGCTCCGCGACCCGAAAGCCCGCCAGAAATTCGCCGGCGAAATCGCCTCCATTGTCAACCGCTACAAGCTGGACGGCGTCGACCTCGACTTCGAATGGATCGAAGGCCCCTACAAGGGAGACCCTCCCGCCCGGCAATGGGACAATTACGCGGATCTCGCCCAGCGCATCCGCAAGGCTCAGCCGGACATGTGCTTCACCATCTCCCTACACGTCGTCTGCTACCGCATGCCGAAAAAGGGCATCGACGCCGTGGACTACTTCACCTTCCAGAACTACGGCCCCAGCTCCGCCCGCTACCCCTTCGACGACTTCACCCGCTCGCTGGCCGCCTTCCGCAAGCAAGGCTTCCCGGACAGCAAAATCATGCTCAGCGTCCCCTTCCAGGGCACGGGCGACGCCAAGGCCGATTCCGTACGCCTCTACAGCGACATCGTCGCACAGCACCCCAACCTTCCGCCCACAGCAGACACCGCGGAATTCACCTATCCGGACGGCACCAAACGCAAAATGACCTTCAACGGCCCCGCCACCATCCGCAAAAAATGCGAATACGCCAAAGCGCAGAAACTGCGCGGCATCATGTACTGGGACATGGGCGGCGACGTGCGCACGGATGCCCGGAAAGGACAAACCGACTATCGGCACCCGAAGGCGCTCCTGCCCGTCATCAATGAAATTCTCAAGGGGCGCAGGTAAAAACGAAACGGCGCAGGCAAGCAATCAGGCGCACCCCGCCTCGCCCCCCATCAAAAAAAATCGAAGAAAAACATTTTTATTGAACAATTTACCTTTTCACGTACACTCTACTTTATGGCAAACATCAACCAACTGCTCATTTGCTCCATGGTGGGTCTCGGCACAGCCTTCGCATCCGATGGACAAAAATTCGACATCGACCTCCTTCAGCAGGTTTCCAAAACCGCCAAGGGCAACGTTTGCATATCCCCCTATTCGGCGGCATCCTGCCTCTCCCTGCTCACTCCGGGAGCCGGGGGCAACACGCTCAAGCAGATGCAGGCCGTACTTGGAGACACATCCGGCCTTGCCGCCATCTCTGATACCACAGGACTCTCGCTCGAAACGGCCAACCGCGTCTACATCAACACCGATTTCCCCATCGCCCCGGCCTATGCCGCAGCCCTGCCGAAAGACAGCGTGGTGAATATCGACTTCTCCGGGCAGCCCGATCCCTCCCGTCTCACCATCAACAAATGGGTGGAAGGAGTCACGCATGACCGTATCAAGGACCTGCTGCCTCCCAACAGCATCAACCCGATGACCCGCCTCGTCGCCGTCAATGCCATCTACATGAAAGACAAGTGGATGTCACCCTTCAAGGCGGCTCAGACGACGAACCGCGATTTCAAGCGGGAAAACGGCGCCGTGAAACAGGTACCCACCATGTTCCAGTCCTCCATCCTCCCCTGCGTCGTCACCAAGGAATACAGTGCCATCTCACTGGATTACCGCCCCGGTGAAGGCAAAAACATCGAGGGCAAAACCATCGGCGCGATGATCGCCATCCTGCCGCCCGAAGGCGTCTCCGTGGATGACTTCGTCCGCTCGCTCACGCCCGACTCGCTCTCCAACATCCGCAAATCGCTCAACAATGCGCGCAACACGGAAGGCGAGAAACCTACCGTCGAACTCTTCATGCCGAAATTCAAGTTCGAGGCGGACAGCGACCTCTCCGAACCCCTGAAAAACATGGGCATGGACGATGCCTTCGGCGAAAATGCCGACTTTTCGAAAATGACGACCACCAAGATGCCCCTGTACGTCTCGGCCGTGTACCAGAAATGCTTCGTCGCCGTCGATGAAGACGGCACGGAAGCGGCGGCAGCCACGGCCGCCGTCATGATGATGAGGAGCGCGATGGTTCCCAAAGAACGCATCAGCTTCGCGCTCGACCGCCCCTTCGTCTGGATGATCGTTCCCGACCGGGACTCGACGGACTCCCCCGCCCTCTTCATGGGCATCGTCCGCGAACCGTAACCCGCCCGTTGCATCCATCAAACACTTTTCAGGAGACCGGACCGCTTCCGGTCTCCTTTTTTGCGCGATCCCGCACCGCAAGCGGCCGCCCGGCACGAAAACAGCAGAAAAAGGCGCATAACGAACTCTCCTCCAACATTCAGAAAATGCACTCCCCGCCCCGCGCATTATACTTCATGCGACAACGGAACCCGCTTTTCCCTCCGGCCCGTTTTTTCGGGCTGGACAATCAGAAAAGCTTGTAGCATCATGTAGACACACGACGGCAAGCTCGGTCTGCCATCGTGGCCGATATACATTCAACCGAGACCCAATTGACTTCGCCATGCAACAGGGAAATGAAAAACAGGCTTCGGAGGTCAGCTTCGAAGAGTTCGCACCCGCTACATACGCCGAATGGCGTGACGCTGCGGTAGAGGCGCTGAAAGGCGCCGATTTCGACAAAACACTTTTCACCAAGCTTGTGGACGGGATTACTCTCAATCCCATCTATAACGCCGAGGACGTGAAAACCGCCATCGACGAGCCCGGGCAATTCCCGTACCGTCGCGGCACGCGCCCGCTCGGCTACCGCTCCAAGCCGTGGGACATCGCCCAGGGCATCCAGGCATGCTCCCCCGAAGGCTTCAACAAGAAAGCCCTCGAAGAACTCTCCAAGGGAGGCACTGCCGTCAACATCACGCTCAACTGCAAGAAAGGCGTCAAACTCTCCAACCTCGCAGACTGGAACACGGCCCTGAAAGGCATCGACCTCGCCGCTACCCCCGTCTACGTCTCCCTCGGCTCCTGCGGCCTCGCCACGCTCTCCATGCTGGCGGAAGCTGCCAGGAACAACGGCTACGGCTCCAGGACCCTCAAGGGCGGCGTCCTCTTCGACCCGCTGGGCAAGCTCGTCATGAAAGGCAGCATCTGCGGCGGCATGGGCTTCTGCGGCGCCAAGAAACAAATGGCCTCCATGATGAAATGGGCTCTCGCCAACACGACCGACGACTTCGCAACCATCGGCGTATCCGGCCTGCCCTACCATAATGCGGGAGCATCCGCCTTCGACGAAGTGGCCGCAATGATCGCCACCGCCGTCACCTACCTCCGCGCCATGGAAGCCGCCGGCTTCAGCGTAGACCAGGTCGCACCCCGCATCCGCTTCACCGTAGGCGTCGGTTCCAACCTCTTCCTTGAAATCGCCAAAATCCGCGCACTCCGCATGCTCTGGGCGCAGATCGTCGTCGCCTGCGGCGGCTCGGAAGAATCCGCCAAGATCAAACTGCACGCCGCCACCTCCTCCTGGACCATCTCCAAGGTCGACCCGTGGGTGAACATGCTTCGCGGCACGGCACAGGCCTTCTCCGCCGTCATCGGCGGCGTGGACAGCCTCGACGTCACCCCCTTCGACGCCGGAGTGCGCCGTCCGGACGAATTCGCCCGCCGCATTGCCCGCAACGTCCAGCTCATCCTGCAGGGCGAATGCAACCTCGACAAAGTCGTGGACCCCGCAGGCGGCTCCTACTACATCGAAACCCTCACCGACGAAGTCGCCAGGGAATCCTGGAAACGCTTCCAGAAAATCGAATCCGAAGGCGGCATGGTCTCCGCCCTCAAAACGGGTTCCGTCCAGAAAGACATCAACGCCACCGCAGCCAAGCGCTTCGAATTCGCCGACCAGCGCCGCCAGACCTACGTCGGCGTCAACCGCTACGTCAACCTCGAAGAAAAACCGCTTGAAACCGGAGCATGCCCCGCCAAGGGTGCCGATGCAGGCGCACCGAAGTGCTGCCATGCCGATGCGGCCGAAGTCGCCCTTCAGGGAGACAGCGTGGAAGACGTAACCGCCGTACTCGGCTCCGCCACCACCTGCGGCATCCAGAAAGCCCTCGCAGGCATCTATGCATGCCCCGTCGGCATCACCGTCGAACCCCTCCCCGTGCGCCATGCCACGGAACGCTTCGAACGCCTCCTCGACAAAGCCGTCGCCTACCAGGCGAAGACGGGCAGCCGCCCGAAAGTCTTCCTCGCCACCATGGGCCCGCTGCGCCAGTACAAGGCACGCGCCGACTTCTCGCAGGACTTCCTGCGCGCCGGCGGCTTCGACACCATGTACCCCGCCGGATTCAAAACCGTGCAGGAAGCTGCGGACGCAGCCGTGAAGAGCGGCCTCGGCGCATGCGTCATCTGCTCCACGGACGACACCTACGGCGACATCGCACCCGAATTCTGCGCAGCCGTGAAGGCAGCCAAGCCGGACATGACCATCATGCTCGCCGGGTATCCGAAAGAACAAGTGCCTGCCTTCGAAGCAGCCGGAGTGGACATGTTCATCCATGTGCGCGCCAACTGCCACGATGTGCTCGACACCCTGCAGAACAAGCTCGGCATCTGATCGGCACCCACCCCGGAACCATTAACAACAAAAACATTTCCATATTAAAATGAGCAATATCCCCGATTTTGCCAACGTTGCCTACCCCGAAACGAAAACCGGAGCGGCAGCCCCCTCCCATGCATCCGATGCGTGGATGAGCAACGAACAGATCGCCATCGACCCCGTGTACGACCAGGCCGTC
Organism: Neoakkermansia glycaniphila; assembly: GCF_001683795.1. Lineage (GTDB taxonomy): Bacteria > Verrucomicrobiota > Verrucomicrobiia > Verrucomicrobiales > Akkermansiaceae > Akkermansia > Akkermansia glycaniphila. Next base: position 141,018 of record NZ_LIGX01000038.1, on the reverse strand, counting down.
TACGGCGACTGCAAGCACCTCGGCTACACCGCCGGCATCGCCCCCTTCCTCCGCGGACCGTACGCCACCATGTACGTCGCCCGCCCCTGGACGGTGCGCCAGTACGCCGGTTTCTCCACCGCTGAAGAATCCAACGCCTTCTACCGCCGCAACCTCGCGGCGGGCCAGAAAGGCCTCTCCATCGCCTTCGACCTTGCCACCCACCGCGGCTACGACTCCGACCACCCGCGCGTCGTCGGCGATGTCGGCAAGGCCGGTGTGGCCGTCGACTCCATCCTCGACATGGAAATCCTCTTCAGCGGCATCCCCTTGGACAAAATGTCCGTCTCCATGACCATGAACGGCGCGGTCCTCCCGATCCTCGCCTTCTACATCGTGGCCGCAGAAGAACAGGGCGTCGCCCAGGAGCTGCTCACCGGCACCATCCAGAACGACATCCTCAAGGAATACATGGTGCGCAACACCTACATCTACCCGCCGGACCCCTCCATGCGCATCATCGCGGACATCTTCGAATACACCTCGAAGAACATGCCGAAGTTCAACTCCATCTCCATCTCCGGCTACCACATGCAGGAAGCAGGGGCCACCGCCGACCTCGAAATGGCCTACACCCTCGCCGACGGCCTCCAGTACGTCCGCGCAGGCATCAAGGCCGGTATCGACATCGACGCCTTCGCCCCCCGCCTCTCCTTCTTCTGGGCGCAGGGCAAGAACTACTTCATGGAAGTCGCCAAGATGCGCGCTGCCCGCGTCCTCTGGGCCAAAATCATCAAGCAGTTCAACCCGAAGAACGCCAAATCCATGGCCCTTCGCACGCACTCGCAGACCTCCGGCTGGTCCCTCACCGAACAGGACCCCTTCAACAACGTCGCACGCACCTGCATCGAAGCCCTCGCCGCCTCCTGCGGCCACACGCAATCCCTGCACACCAACGCGCTCGACGAAGCCATCGCCCTGCCGACGGACTTCTCCGCCCGCATTGCACGCAACACCCAGCTGCACCTGCAGGACGAAACCGGCATCTGCAAGGTCATCGACCCGTGGGGCGGTTCCTACTACGTCGAATACCTCACCAACGAACTCATCCGCAAGGGTTGGGAACACATTCAGGAAGTCGAATCCCTCGGCGGCATGGCCAAGGCCATTGAAACCGGCCTGCCCAAAATGCGCATCGAAGAAGCCGCCGCGCGCCGACAGGCAGCCATCGACTCCGGCAGTGAACCCATCGTCGGCGTAAACACACAACGCCTCGAACAGGAAGCCGAAATCGACATCCTTCAGGTGGACAACGACGCCGTGCGCGGAGCCCAGATCGCCCGCCTCCAGAAACTCCGCGCCGAACGCGACGGAGCCGCCTGCGAAGCAGCCCTCGAAGCACTCTCCAAATGCGCCGAAACCGGCGAAGGCAACCTGCTCGACATGGCCATCAAGGCCGCCCGCGCCCGCGCCTCCCTCGGAGAAATCTCCCTCGCCCTCGAAAAGCACTTCGGCCGCCACAAGGCTCCGATCAAGCTCATCACCGGCGTCTACGGAGCTTCCTACGGCAAGGATCCCCTCATGGACAAAGTACGCAACCTCACCGACGAATTCGCCGAACGCGAAGGACGCCGCCCTCGCATCCTCATCGCCAAGATGGGTCAGGACGGCCACGACCGCGGCGCCAAGGTCGTCTCCTCCGCCTATGCCGACCTCGGCTTCGACGTGGACGTAGGCCCGCTCTTCCAGACCCCGGAAGAAACCGCCAAAATGGCCATCGAAAACGACGTGCACATCATCGGCATGAGCTCGCTCGCAGCAGGCCATAAAGTGCTTCTTCCCACGCTCATCGAAGAGCTCAAGAAGCAGGGTCGCCCGGACATCCTCGTCTTCTGCGGCGGCGTTATCCCCGCACAGGACTACGGCTTCCTCCGCGAACACGGCGCACAGGCCATCTTCGGTCCGGGCACCAACATCCCGGCTGCAGCGGAAGAAATCATGGACGTGCTCAACAAGCACCTCGCCTGACGCGAAGCCTCCGCACAACGCACTTTCACGCCCCCTGCCCCAACGGCAGGGGGCGTTTTGCATCCGCCAGAGGCGGCACATCTCCTGCCACAGAGTCCACCGATTTGCCCGGATTCGAATATTTTGTATGGAAGCAGCGTTGCAGAAACAACGTACCAAGCCAAGGATGAAATCGGACTGGCGGAACGCTCCGCACAAGAACACAACTGTTTGAATCATCAATAAAAACACGCATCTCCCTAATCAAAAATCAGTGCAATCTGTGGCTCTCTGTTCAATCCTTGTCCACACGGGGCAACTGAATGGCGAGCCGCCGCCCCTGTCATATTCGCCTTCCTGCTTGACAAGACGCTCGCCACTCTTTAGATTGATTCCTGAATGACTGGAGTGCGGCGCTTCATCCTGATACTTTTGCCCATGCTGTTCGGAATACTCGGCAGTATGGGAATGGTCTCCGTGTGCCCGTGCCATGATGAAATCTTTCAGGACACCTGCGCATGCAGCAGCAGCAATGCCACCTGCGACTCGCCTTCAGTGGCGATTGACGGCCAGCCTGCTCACCGATCCCTCATGGAGCACCATTGCTCCCACCAGCATCTGACCTCCGGAGACTGGAATGCTCCGGTCGCCTCGCCCGAAATTTCTGTACCCCGGCAACTCTGGTGCATTCCCCCTGCTTTCGCAGAACCGTACCTCCATCTCTGCGCCCTGCCTCAGGAGGCGGACAGCGAAGTCTCCCTGCCCGACCCTCCGCTACGGGTCGTCTCACAGCCTTACACGGGGTACCTTACCCCCCTGTTGATTTAACGGTTGAATGCCTGCAGCCCTCCGGCACCATTGCCCGGAAGGCGCTTCCATGATGGCGCGCTGTGCGCCTCCATCCATTCAGGAAATCCATGCGATTCCTCCCGGCCACCGCCGGAAACCCATTCAAATCAACCAATACATCATGTATAATATTGCACGCTATCTCGGCATGGGCGGCATCGGATTGTTAGGCGCATGCGCCGTTTACAACAGCCGGCCCATCGACCTTGAGACCGAAACCTCCCAATGGGAGCAGACATCCCGATCCATCGGGAACCAGCCCGTCAACATGCATCAGGCCCGCCAGATCGGCCTCACGCTGAATCCGGAGCTCAACAAGGCCCGTCTGAAACTGGCCAACAGCAGCAACGCGGCCATCCAAGCAGGATGGTGGAACGACCCGTCCTTCTCATGGGATGTCCAGCAGGTGCTGAACGCCAACCATGCCAACATGGCGGGCGACCTCAGCTTCACCATCCCCGTCACCGGCCTTCCGGCTCTCGCCCGCAAAGTGGCGGAGCAGTACAAGGAAGCGGACTTCTGGGCCTTGCGCCAGAAAGAGCAGGAATTCCTCACCTCTCTGGATCAGGCATGGAGCGAACTCTCCATGTCGAAACTGCGCCAATCGCTCATCCGGGAAAGATTGCAGACCATGCAATCGGAAGCGGACAAGATCGAGAAACTGGTGAATGCCGGTGAAGCCGACTTCGCCACCCGCCAGTTGGCGGCTCAGCGTTTCAACGACGCGACGCGCGAGCTTCAAACCGTCACGGAAGCGGAACAGGAACAGAAGCTGGCCCTGCTTCAACTGATGGGACTCCATGCCACCGCGCTGAACACCCTGAACTTCATCAACGATCAGACCCTCAGCATCCCGGCAGCCGTCTCCGCGCCATCGCCCGCCGCACTGGCGGCAGCACCCGGAATCAAAGCGCAACTGGCTTCATACGCCACCACGGAAACCCTGCTGAAAACGGAAATCCGCAAGCAGTATCCCGAACTCCGGCTGGGGCCCTCCTTCACCCGCGACGACGGCGAGAACGAACTGGGACCGACCTTCGGCTTCGACATCCCGCTCTGGAACCGCAACCGGAAGGCCATCGCGGAATCCGGCGGTGCGCGTGACTCCGCCCGGCTCGAAACCGTCCAGGCGTGGCGCGCATCGCTCTTCAAGGCGGAAGAACTTGCAGCCAACCAGAAGCTCGTCACCGCCCACTGCCGAGCCGAACAGCAGCGCATGAATACATTCGCCGCCTCCGTGCAGACCATGGAGAAACTCTATGCGCTCGGTGAAAGCACCCTTCCGGAAGTAGCGGAAGCGCGCCACCAGCTCTATGAAAGCCGACTGGCCTTTTTGAACAGCCTCGGCAAACTCCATTCCATTCAGGCGCAACTGCGCCACCTTGCCAACACCGACATTCAACCATAACCATTCGATACGATGAAAAATTTATACCTTTCCGTCCTGTACGGGTTCGCCGCCATGCTGAGCCTGAACAGCACCCACGCCGCCGAAGCCAAAGCCGACGAGCACTCCCATGAAGAGGGTGCAGCCGGCCACGCCGAAGAAGAACACGCCGACCACGACCACGAGGCCGAAGACGAACACCAGCACACGCACGCCGAATCCGGCCAGCCGGTACAGCTCAAGCTGGATGCCAAGGCTATCCACTCCCTCGACATGCGCTTTGAAAAGGCCGGAGCCGCTTCGGACGAAGCGAACCAAACCATCCACGGGCAAATGGTCATTCCGCCCCACGCGGTCGAAACCTACGCACTGCCGTCTCCGGGCCGCGTCACCTTCCATGTCAAATCGGCCCAGAACGTACACAAGGGAGACCTGCTCTACACGCTGGCCTCGCCCGACATCGTGGAGATGCAGGGCAATGTCGCCATGGCCCGGGCCGCTCTGGACCGTGCAACCGCCGAGCTGGACGCCCTCCAGCAGCGCCGCACGCGGCTGGAACAGATCGGCACGCAAAACAGCGAGCTGAACACCTCCATCAGCTTCAAGCAAGCGGAAGTCAACAGCCTGTCCACCGCGCTCACATCCGCCACGGACAAGCTCGGCATCGCCACGGCGGGAGGAGAGCTGAAAGACCGCATCCTCCAGATCCAAGCCGCGCGCGACGGCTCCGTACAATCCATCGACCTCAACCAGGGCGCATGGGGCGAGCAGGGAAAAGCGGCGCTGCTGATGACCAATGCCGGTGAACTCGAATTCGCCGCCACCGTCTACGGCTCCGTCCCCATGCAGCGTCAAAAGGCAAGGCTCGCGCTGGGCAACGGCAAAAATACCGAAATGCTCGACGGCACCTTGCGGGTAGCGGATCAGATTGATCCGGCGACCGGATCCCGCGCCGTCTACTTCGCCCCCTCCCGGCTCCCGGCCACGGCCTACGCCGGACAACCCGCCCGGCTCGACCTGTACTCCCGCGATGCCGATGCGCACGACTACATCTCCGTGCCCAACAGCGCGGTCGTCAAAGTAGGCGTGGACGATGTCGTCTTCCTGAAAACGGGCGACGACACCTTCACCATGATGAAGGTGGAAACCCTGCCGTCCCGCCTGGGCAAAACCCCGGTCAGGGGCATCGAGCCCGGCCAAACCATCGTCACCAAAGGCGGCTACGAGCTGAAATACATCCTCCCGGCAGCCGGAGGCGCACCCGCTAAAGCGGCAGGCCACTTCCATGCCGACGGCAAATTTCACGACGGAAAAGACTAACCTCCACAGGACAAGCACATGAATTTCCTCATTTCATTCTGCCTGAACAACAGAATCACCGTCATCCTGCTGACGATCGCACTGGCCGTCATCGGCATCTTTGTAATCAAAAACACTCCGGTGGACGTGTTCCCGGAGCTGAAAGTTCCGCGCGTCACCATCCAGACGGAATCCTCCGGCCTGACCGCCGAAGAAGTAGAGCAGTACATCACCATACCCATCTCCTCCGCCATGAACGGCACGGCGGGAGTCAAAGCCGTCCGCAACTCCTCCGGCAACGGCCTCTCCTTCGTCTGGGTGGACTTCGACTGGGATACGGACATCTACCGCGCCCGGCAGATCGTCACGGAACGCCTCGCCGCCGTACGCGACTCCCTGCCTGAAGGCGTATCCCCGGAGCTGACGCCCATCGTCTCCGTCACCGGTGAAATCATGCTCATCGCCCTGACCGGAGACAAGGACACCTCGCCGCTCGACATGCGCCAACTGGCCGAATACAAACTGCGGAACAGGCTGCTCGGCATACCCGGCGTCGGGCAAATCACCGTCCTCGGCGGCCGTCTGCCGGAATACCAGATCCTCTACGATCCCAACAGGCTCAAGCAGAACAAAGTCGATCTGAACGAACTGAAAACGGCCATCACCGAATCCCAGTCCACCATCCCGGCGGGCTATCTGGAAGACGTCGCCGGGCAGGAACTGCCCATCCAGCAGGACTCCCGCATGATGAATCTGGAGCAGATACGGCGCGCCATCCTCCCCGGGCACCCCTCCGGCACCATCCGAGTTGAAGACGTCGCCAGCGTCAGCATCGACGGCGCACCCCGCCGGGGCGACGCAGGCTTCATGCAGGAAGACGCCGTCATCCTCTCCATCCAGAAAGTGCCGGGAGCCAACACGCTCGCGCTGACTCAGGCCGTCGACGACGCCGTGAAGGAATTCAGCCAAAGCCAGCTCCCCAAGGGCATGAAGCTGCATACCAATGCGTACCGCCAGTCGGACTTCATTGAAATGTCGCTGGAAAACGGCATGGAAACGCTGCTCATCGCCGGAGCCGTCGTCATGATCGTCCTCTTCCTCACGCTCCTGAACGTACGCACCGCCCTCATCACGCTGATCTCCATGCCCCTCTCCGTCCTCTTCGGCATGGCGATGTTCCCCCTCTTCGGGCTGGCCATCAACATCATGACGCTGGGCGGCCTCGCCGTCGCCGTGGGCGATGTGGTGGACAACGCCATCATCTTCGTGGAAATCGCATGGCGGCACCTGAACCGCAATGCCGCCCTGCCTCCGGAACAGCGCAAGAGCAAATACGAAGTCCTGATGAAAGCCAAGGGAGAAATCATCGGCTCCATCTCCTTCTCCTCCGTCATCATCCTGCTCGTCTTCACACCGGTACTCTTCCTGTCCGGGCTGGAAGGCCAGTTCTTCCGCCCGCTGGGCATCTCCTACATGCTGGCCCTGCTGGCATCCCTGATCGTAGCCGTCACCATCACCCCGGTCTTATGCTACATCTGGTTCAAGAAAAGCAAGAATGAAGCCACGCGGGAAAGCGGAGACTCCTTCAGCGCACGCCTCATCAAGCGCGTGTACACGCCTCTGCTCGACCTCTGCATGAAATTCTCCAAAACCGTATGCGCCGTCATGGCCGCCATCACCCTGCTGGCGCTCTGGCTCGGCTCCTCCTTCGGCACGAGTTTCCTGCCCCCGTTCAATGAAGACTGCTACACCGTCTTCGTCAGCACCGTACCCGGCACCTCGCTGGACGAAACCACGCGCATCTCCCGGCAGGCGATGAAAGACATCCAGCATATCCCCGGCGTACTCAGCGTCGCACAGCGCACCGGACGCGCGGAAAACGATGCGCATGCGGAACCCGTGAGCGCCTCCGAACTCCTCGTCCGCGTGGACCTGAAGCAGGACCAGAAAAAACTGCGGGAAGAAATCAAAAAACGCATCGACAACATCCCCGGCACAAGCTCCATGATCGGCTACCCGCTGGCGCACCGCATCAGCTCCGCCCTGTCCGGTTCCAACTCGGAAATCGCCATCAACATCTACGGCACGGACCTCCCCCAGCTGCGCCTCGCCGCGCAAAAGGCACGGGAAATCCTGAGCAGCATGCCGGAAGTGGCCGATGCCCGCGCCAACCGTGAAATCATGGTCGACACCGTCCGCATCCAGTACAACCCGGAAGCGCTCGCGGCCTACGGCCTCACCATGGCCAACGCAGCGGAACAGGTCTCCACCGCCATGAACGGGCAGAAACTCGGTGAAGTCATCAAAAACCAGGACCACTGGAACATCGTACTCCGGCAGGAACCCAACCTGCGCGCCTCCATGGACGACGTCAAAAATCTGGAACTCATCAGCCCGGACAAGAGAAGCGTCAAGCTGGACGATGTCGCTCACGTATACAAGGAGGAAATATCCAACCTCATCCTGCGCGACAACACCATGCGCAAAGCCATGATCTCCTGCAACCCCGCCCCGGACTCCAACCTCGGAGACCTGGCGCAGGCATGCCGCGAGAAACTGGACCCCGTCATGAACGCCATGGGTTGCACCGTGGACTACGACGGCACGATCAAGGCCCGCGAATCCGCCTCCCAGCGGCTCTACCTTCTGGGCTCCATCGTCATGGTACTCATCGTCCTCCTGCTCTCCTCCGCACTGGGCAGCGTGCGGCGCGCCATGCTCACGCTGGTCAACATCCCCCTGTGCCTCGTCGGCGGCATCGTCGCCGTCTTCCTCGCATCGCCGGAAACCCTGTCCTCCCTCTTCGGAGACTCCTACATTCCGCCCATCCTCTCCGTCGCGTCCATTGTCGGCTTCGTCACCGTCATCGGCTTCGCCATACGCAGCGGCCTCATCCTGCTCAACAGGTACAGGGATCTGGAGCATCAGGGCCGCTCGCTGGAAGACGCCATCCGGGAAGGCTCGCAGGAACGCGTCGTCCCCATCATCATGACCTCGCTGACCACCGTACTGGGCCTCCTGCCCCTTATCTGGGCGATCGACAAACCCGGCGGCGAACTGCTCGGCCCGCTCGCCATCGTGCAATTCGGCGGCCTCGTCTCCGCCACCATCCTGAACCTGCTCATCATCCCCGCCACAGCCAAGCTGTTCGGCCGCTGGATCTCGGCACGCCGCAAGGAACTGATCAAGAAAGACGTCTGATCGGACTAGCCGCCACCCGCTTCACGCCCCCGCCCCAGCGGCAGGGGGCGTTTTTCGTCGACGCCGCCCATCTCATCCCCTTCACACACTCGCATAATAGACATGTAAAAAACGGATTACGTATCCGCGAGTCAACAATAAAAACTAACATTATACAACATTCTCATTGTTTTCACTGTAGAAACGACCCGCATCTCTACCTGTGGAAACCTGCATATTCATGAAAAACGCAACATATTTACCTCAAATGATTGGCAATTTCACACACAACAGCGGATACGTAATCCGGCATACTTCTTCCGGCGGCTTCCTTCTCTGAAACAACCGCACTGCATACCGACCAAACATCAACATCCATAGCCATGAACATCCTTCACCTCTCTATTCTCTCATTGCTGAGCTCCGGAACCCTCCTGCCTGCGGCCCAATTCTCCAGCGAAACGGAATGGGAATGCCTCATCAACTTCCAACGCGACGCCACAGGCACTCCATCCGGCAACTCATGGAACAATCTGAGCCTCGTGGCAACGCCGGGTTCTACATTCAACCAATCGATACACAACTCATCCGGCACATCCGTCGGCACGCTGACGACCACCACTCTCGTTGCCACTGGCGCAGGCCCCGACTGGAAACCGGGCGCCTCCAATCTCACAGACGGCAATCTGCTTCCGGCCGGCATCAGCGGCCCGGCGGGCTATGAAACGGCAGCAATCCAAAGCTTCTGGAATGCAAACAGCTACGCCAACCCCACAACCATCACGATTACCGGTTTGAGCGCAGGCTGGTATGCTCTGGACGTACTGGGCGCACGCAACAACGGCAATCTGGCAGGCGCCATGTCCCTGAGCGCCAGCTGCGATTCCATTACCTACTATTCCATGGGTTCCACCGGAGGGGCGGCATCCGGCACATGGTCGGCGGCCTCCACGCTGGCAAATGCCACCACGGTCGATCCCTTCGGGTTCATCGGCGGCAACCACAGCAGCGCCAACAACGGTTCCGCCGTGTACGCCTCCTTCCAGGGCTTTTACATTGAAGACGGCGGTTCGCTGACTCTGACCATGTACTCCAGTTCCAACACGGAGGGAGGAGGCGTCGCCAATAACAACTCGGCTCTCAACTACATGGTGCTTTCCAAATACGGCGCAATACCCGAACCGGCAGAGGCCAGCCTGTGCCTTGCCGGGCTGGGCCTTCTGGCATGGCGGCGAAGGCGCGCATGAAAACGGCAACCGAATCCGTTCTTTCTTATCCCTCTGCACGGTTATCCGGCAGAGGGATTTTCGCATCGTCAACACACCGCATTCATCTCATCACCATCATTTTATATATTATCCAAAATAATACGAATCTTGAAAATAAAACATATATTCAACACTAAAAACGGATTATTAATCCGTAATGTTTTATGATATTTATAATAAACTTTTTTTCATTGGATTGAATTATTTTTTGATATTTCAATCAACATGAAACCTTACCTTTTCCAATCTGACAATTTCCATGAATGATTGAAATGTGAAGCAGATGAGTTTTACCGCTTGACAGCGGATTAATAATCTGCGATTCTGATCCTGTCGCGCACTGTAAAATATTATTGGCGCGGCAGCATCTTACCAATGCATCTGCTTGATCATATGAAAAAAACACTTCTCTTCGTCTCCCTGCTCTCTCTGTTTGGAGGAACACAAGCTTTCGCTCGTGTGCAGGAAACACGCATCAATTTCACGGCCGGAGGCGCCGCTGCCAATGCCAGCACGCCGGCTGCCACAGTCACCATGGATTGGTGGAATGATGTGTCAATTACCACAGGAGGCCCGGCTGTCCGCCCATCCGGCACGGCAATCGACGGTCTCTCTCTCATGGATACACAGGGGGTCACAACACGCTATACCTTCGGCTATACCAAAACGGGTTCGGCCGGTATCTGGGGTTATAATGTTCACACGTCCCCCGTCAACCCCAATTATAACGTTCCCGAACAATACCGCTCCGGCTACATGCCCGGCGGCAACAACGGCACGATTTCCAAATACTCCGTCTCTGGATTTACTGTCGGCGATACGCTCGACCTGGCTTTCGGCGGCCTTGTCAACGACGGCACCATTACGACCCAACAAAACCGTTACGTCATTACCATTACTGGTGCGACGATCGCCAACATCAATAACGACTCGGAAATCTATTTCAGCAAAACGACCGCTTCCTCCTGGAGCACATCCGGCAACTCGATCACGCTGACAATCGGCGACGGCAATACCTATGCTCAAGCCGGATTCGCCGCCATGCTCTCCGGCCTGACCATGACGAGCAACACACTCGACATCCAGATCGATGCCAGAAATAAAACCACAGGCGGCGTTGCCAGCGGCAGCGGTGCGACGTACGGCCTGTCATACATGTCGATCATCCCCGAACCGGCCACGGCCAGCCTCAGCCTCCTCGGCCTTGCCGTGCTGACGCTCCGTCGCCGTCGCAAGTAAACATCTCTACAGGAAACATCCGTTCCAATACACCCCCTCCAAGGTGCCCGTCACTCTGGAGGGGGTTTTTATGATGTGGTTCCAGCCGATTGCGCGGCACGGCTTCTGCTGCATGGTTGTACCGGGCAGTTCGTCCATGCAATCCGGATTTTTCAAAAGCCGAAGAGCAGAAAAGAAAAAAGATTCTCAATCTATTCAATTCCAATTTAAAACGCAATGAATAGATCATATTTTACATACATCTTTCAATATTTTCCTTCACAAATCAAAAAAAATATTGACAAGATGAAAGCTTATCCTTAATCTACAATCAAGATTGCTATTACTGCAATTTGTTTACAATAAAACAACATATTATCATTCACTCCTCTGACATATGAAGAAAACACTGATTTTCGCAACGCTTCTCTCCGTGTTCGGCAGCACGGCCTCACTGGCACGCGTGCAGGAAACACGCATCTACTTCACAGACGGAGGAACGGCTGCCAACACGAGCACTCCCGCAGCTACCGTTACCATGGACTGGTGGAACAAAGCGGCCATTGCCACCGGAACTCCGACTGTGCGTCCCAACAATACGACCATCCAGGGACTCTCTCTGATGGATACTCAGGGAGTTACCTCGCGCTACACCTTCGGCTATACCAAAACGGGGTCGGCCGGCATCTGGTCGTACAACAACCAGACTATTCCTGTCAACCCCCATTACAATGTTCCCGCTGCATACCGCACGAGTGGTGCTGTCGGAGGCAATAATGGCACCATTTCCACCTACTCCGTTTCGGGATTCTCTGTCGGCGAGACGATCGACCTGGCCTTCGGCGGCCTCGTCAACGACATGTCCGGTTACAGCAACCGCTACGTCATTACCATCACAGGAGCAGCAATCGCAAACATCAATTCCGATACGGAGCTCTATTGCAGCAACACCACGGCCTCTTCATGGAGCACAAACGGAAATTCCGTCACTCTGGTATTGGGCAACGGAACATCTTCCGCACAAACGGGATTCGCCGCCATGCTTTCCGGCCTGACCATGACTGGCAATAAGCTCTCCATCCAAATCGATGCCCGTACAGGTACAGGCGGAGCAGCCGCTACCGGCGGCGGCTCTTCCTACGGGCTGTCCTACATGTCCGTCATTCCCGAACCGGCTACGGCCAGCCTCAGCCTCCTCGGCCTCGCAGCGATGGCATTCCGCCGCCGCCGCAACGCATAATTTCTCCGGAAAAACATCTCTCTATGCCGCCCTTCAGGATGCTCCGCGTCTTGGAGGGTGTTTTGCATGGCGGAAGCCGCCCTCCTGCCCGCAACGCACGCACACGGCAAATGCGTCACAAACGGCTTTTCCGTTGACTCGCCCGAGCCGCGGGCGGTATAATATCCATTGATGAAGATTTCCCGTTCTTTGACGATACCGGCACTGGCGGCGGCAGCCCTTTGCTCCTCCTGCCAGTGGACACAGGACCGCCCCGACGAAGCCTTCATGGCGCAGGATTCGGGCACGGGCGCCTATCAGGGAACCTCCGCTCTGCGGCAGGCCGCCCAAAACTGCACGGCCATCGGCATCGCCAGGGCCGGAGGCGGCATGCACATCCTTTCTCCGGAAGATACGGCGGCCATGCGCTCCGTGCTGCAGAACGCGAAGGCGCGTTCCCGGAAAGCCGATTCAGTCACCGACTTTTTCGGGGAAAGCTGGAACCGCCTGCTTCTGCTGGGCAGCAAGGGCGAAGTGCTGGACAGCGTCGGCATCTGGCTCACGCCGCTCGATGCGCCCAACCGGTATGAGCTCAACTGCACCGTCTCCTTCTTCGGCAAAGAGGCGCGCAGCCGTTTTCTGGAACTGGTCAAGCCGTATCTGGGCAGTAAGGGAGCCCATGTGCAGCCCGAGGAATAATCACCCCGGGCTGTCCGCTCCTAGGACAGGCAGCTGATGATGATCTTCGCGAAAACGGTCATCAAAATCAAGGCCGCCGGATAGGCCGTCGCATAGCTGACGACGGGGCTGTGCGCATCCGTCTTGCTGGTGATGGCCCCGAGCGCGGGCGTGGATGTCATGCTGCCGCAAATGCCGCCGAGGGATTCCAGCAGATTCAGCTTGAGAAGCTTCGTCGCCACGAAATACCCGATCAGCATCGGAATGAAGGTGATGGCCACACCGACGAGGAAAATGCTCAGGCCGGATGTTTGCAATGTGCTGACGAGTTCCGCACCGCCCTTCACCCCAGCCCAGGCCAGGAACAGAATGAGGCCGAATTCCATCAGCAGCGTGCGCGTAGGGCGAGGAATATAGCCGACGATCGGCCCCACATGGCCGAAGTGGCCGAGAATCAGCGCAACGATCAGCGGGCCGCCCGCCATGCCGAGCGAAAAGGAGGAATCCGTGCCGAAGCTGAACTTCAGCGAACCGAGCAGGATGCCGAGCGCAATACCCCCGGCCAGGGAAAGAATATCCGTCGCATTGATGGCCGTGCTCCGGTGGCCGACGGCCTTCTTGAAAGCTTCGATGTTGGCGGGTTCGCCGACGACCGTCAGAATATCGTTGCGGATGATGGTCGTATCCGGCGTCGGAACGAACGAGAAGCCGAGTCGGCTGATGCGGGAAATCGTCACGCCGTATTTCTGGAGCGTGCGGAGTTCGCGGAGCGTGTGGCCGCAGAATTTCTTCTTCAGGGCGATCACTTCCGTACGTTCGCGTTCGGAATTGCGGGGGTAGTTGTGGTCCTGAAGTACGCCCAGCATCAGGGCTTCGCGTTCGATGTCCTCACGTGCGCCGACGAGCAGTATCTTCGTTCCCGGCTCGAACTTGTCTCCGGGCGAAAGCGGCACGAGGCGGTCGTTCTTCACGATGCGGGTCATGCGGCAGTCCATGCGGTCGGTCACTTCGTGCGCATCGATGGTATGCCCGAGGAGCTGTTCGTTCGTGACGGAGACAAGGCGGGAAATGATCTTTTTCGGGTCCTTGTGGGGATCGATAGCCGTCGCATCCTGTGAAATGTCCGTCTTCAGAATGCGGGGCAGAAGCTGGACGAACAACACCACGCCGACGACGCCGAAGGGATAGGCAATGCCGTATCCGATATTCACGCTGCCGGAATTGTGCATCGCTTCCGCGGCTGCGGCCAATGCGGGCGTACTGGTGCAGGCTCCGGCGAACATCCCCGCAGCCACGCCCGGATCGATGCCGCAGGCATAGCACAGGCCGATGGTCACAGCCGCCGCCAGCGTGACGACGATAATCGCCAGCAACGCCAGTTTGTTGCCCGACTGGACGAGAGAACCGAAGAAGCGGTTGCCCACGCTGAGGCCCACGCAGTAAACGAACAGAGCCGTCGCCATGCCGCTGATGCCGTCCGGCACATGCAGGCCGAAATGCCCGGCCGCCAGCGCAACGAAAAGCACGCCCGAACTGCCGAGCGAAAGGCCGCAGATTTTGATATTGCCCAGCAGGAGCCCTGCAAACAGGATTCCAAAGAGAACGAATGTCGAATTGGTCAGGAGATCATCCATAATGTATCGGTCTGTCTTAGCGGTATTGTTCTTCGGGGAAGTTGCGGTAGCCGAGGGGAAGAGGGGAAAGGGAATCGAGCATGGCGCGGTCGTAACGGCGGGAAGGGCCATCCATGCGGCCGGGCGTCCGGTCCGTATGAAAATAATGCTGAAGGTAATAGGTGCCCATGTATCCGCGATCCCGTATCTCGTGCGCCATCGTCAGGATATCCTCCTCCCGGAGGAGGTCCGGATGGCAGGTCGTGCGTATCTCATGAGAAGGGCAAAAATGCAAGATTAACCCGAGACATTTTTCAAATTGTGAGAACAGGCTTCTGCCGTCCGGAAGGCGCGGGCTGCCATACGCCGGGGTTTTGTGATCGAGAGCAACGTAATCGACCAGTTTTTCGCGCAGCAGAAGTTCGAGCCGTTCGGGATTGCTGCCGTTCGTATCGAGTTTGACGAGGTAGCCCATGCTCCTGATTTCACGGCACATATCTTCAATGCCCGGACTCAGCGACGCTTCGCCGCCGGACAGAACGACGGCATCGAGAAATCCTTTTCTCTCCCGCAGGAAATCGCGGAAATCCTTCCGGGTGTTCCCTCCCGAACCGAACAGATGCGTATTGTAGCAATAGGGGCACCGCAGATTGCATCCGCGGAACCAGAAGATGCAGGCGGCCTTGCCGGGATAGTCGAGCAGAGTAAGCGGGGTAATGTCCGCCGGTTCTTTCATCATGGGGGAAAACGGTTTGAGTTTCCGAATGAACCGGGGAAACGGAAGGGACTTCGCAACCCTTCCGCTCCCCCGGGATCAACACACTATAACCACCTAAGGGGATCATGCCGGAGGCGCGCTTCGCTCGCGCCGCAGCGCAGTGGCAGGTGTCGATCCGCCCGGAATGCCGGAAAGCCGATATTTCCCGGCATCGGGGAGAATGGTCAAGCCTGATACTGCTCCCCGCGGTCGCAGGGGCAGCCGGGTTCGACGAAATGCACGCGGTCGTGGAATTCGCCCTGCTTGCCCGCATTGAAGGTTTCCACCGGACGGTGGTAACCCATCACGCGGGTGTAGACGGTGCACTTCGTGCGCTCGTCGCGGTATCGTTCGAGTATGTCTTTATCGCTCATTGGATGGAGTATTCTATTGTTTGGAAGATCTTTCCCTTCAATTGCCGAAGGGAAGCAGCGGCTGCTCTTCGCGCCGCACGCGGGCGACCAGTTCCTCGTCGCAAAGGGGGCAGAATTCGTGGTTGCCCTTCAGGTAGCCGTGTTTGGCACAGACGGAGAAGAGGGGAGTCACCGTCAGATACGGCAGCCGGAAGCGCGTCAGCACCTTCCGCACGATGTCGCGGCACGCCTCGGGGGAGGAGATGGCCTCGCTCATGTACATGTGGAACACGGTGCCTCCGGTATAGCTGCATTGCAGCTTGTCCTGCATCTGCAAAGCCTTGTACAGATCCGCCGTGTAGTCGACGGGCAGCTGCGAACTGTTCGTGTAGTAGCGGTGGCCGGGAGGGCCTGCCTGCAGGATTTCCGGGAAACGCCTGGCATCTTCGCGGGCGAAACGGTGTGTCGTCCCTTCGGCGGGAGTCGCTTCGAGATTGTACAGATTGCCCGTCTCCTCCTGATAGCCGCGTATCCGTATACGCATGAATTCCAGCACTTCCACCGCCAGAGCGGCGCCCTCTTCCGAGGCGATGTCCATCGAATCGCCCGAGAAGTTGCGCAGCATTTCGTTCATTCCGTTGATGCCGATCGTGGAAAAGTGGTTCCTCAGGTGCGGCAGATACCGCTTCGTGTAGGGATACAACCCCCGGTCATACAGCTCCTGAATGAAGACGCGCTTCTTTTCCAGCGTACTGCGCGCCATATCCATCAGCTCGCCGAGCTGCTTGAAGAGAAGCTCCCGGTTGCCCTTGTACAGGTAGCCGAGCCGGGCCAGATTGATCGTCACCACGCCGATGGAACCCGTCATCTCCGCCGAGCCGAACAGGCCTCCGCCGCGCTTGAGCAGCTCGCGCAGATCGAGCTGCAGGCGGCAGCACATGGAACGCACGGCATCCGGCTTGTAGGCATCGTCGTCCGGCACGCGCTCGCCCTTATCGTTCACCGTGTACTGGCTGCCGATGAAGTTCTGGAAATAGGAAGAACCGATGCGGGCCGCATTCTCGAAAAGCAGCGGCACATTCTCCCCTTCCCAATCGAAATCCTCTGTGATGTTCACCGTCGGAATCGGGAAAGTGAACGGCTGCCCCGTACTGTCACCTTCGGTCAACACCTCATAAAAAGCCTTGTTGATGAGATTCATCTCCGGCTGGAAATGCTTGTACGTCATCGCTTCCGGCGAATCCGCCCCACGTTCGGCGGCACGAGCGTTCAGCACCTCATCGTCCAACCCGGCCAGCAAATGGCCGCCGCCGGAGAAAGGAATCTGCTCGCGCAGATCGCGCGGCACCGTCCAGTCGATCGTCACATTCGTGAAGGGGGACTGCCCCCAGCGAGAGGGCACGTTCAGATTGTACACGAAACTGCGGAGATCCTTCTTCACGCGCTCGAAGCTCAACCTGTCGCGGAACACATAGGGGGCCAGATACGTATCGAACGAGCTGAAAGCCTGCGCCCCAGCCCACTCGCTCTGCAAGATGCCGAGGAAATTGGCCATCTGCCCCAGAGCTTCGCGGAAATGGCGCGGCGGGCGACTGTTGACACGGCTGCGGACTCCGTTGAACCCCTCGTTCAGCAGGTTGCGGAGGCTCCACCCGGCGCAGTAGCCCGTAAGGCAGTCGAGATCATGGATATGAATATCCCCGTTGCGGTGCGCCGCTCCCTCTTCGGGGGAATACACCTGATCGAGCCAGTAGTTCGCGATCACCTTGCCTGCCGTATTATTGATCAGCCCGGCGTTGGAATACGTCGTATTGGAATTGGCGGCAATGCGCCAGTCCGTCTGTCCCACGTACTCTTCCACCGTCTGGCGGCAGTCCACGAACGTATTGCCGTGGTACACGCTCCCCACCTGCTCGCGCTGCAGCTTGTGCAGGAAGCGGTATTTGATGAAATTGCGCGCCGTCTCGAAAGCTCCTTCCTGAAAAAGGGCCATCTCGATCATATCCTGCACCTTCTCCACGGCGATGAAATCCTCGCCTTTCAATTGCTCGAGTACTCGAGTGTAAACCAGCGGATTGTATGGCTCGTGCGAAGCATGGAACGCCTTTTCGATGGCCTGCTGAATCTTGTAGGACTCGAAGTTCTCGCGTTTCCCGTTGCGTTTGATGATAGAAGGCATGGTGGTGTGAATGCTGCACCCCGCTGGCACAAAGATACGGGACTTCACACCCTCCGCCCCCCGGAAACGAACAGCCCCTCACGGAAGCTGCGGCCATGAGGGGGTACAAACGGGTAAAACCGTATGTCTATCATGTCGCGAGATAGTGATACTCTTGCTCCGGGTCGTCTCCCGACTGATGGCTTCTGCGAGCCAATCACGGTAGCGCGTCTGTGGAGGATTCCCACCCCCTTCCGTTACCCGGACGCTGGAACGGACTGTAGCACCGCCTTCACGGCCCCGCAAGCACAAAATACGGTTTTGTTCAAAAAATAATTCCATGCAGTACAACATACCGCTTCACAATAGGCTATGAGCAACAACATGTTGTATTCACCACAAACATGCATCGTTCACGCAAGGGGTAGAACCAACAAAAAGACTTACTCTACCAAACGTGAGCGACTCATCCACAATTCTATTCGATCATCGCTACAGACGACGGCCCACATCGTTACCCGAACCAACAAAAACAGAAATAAAACATCCCCTCAAAACGGTATGCGTCTTGAAGGGATGACAAAAGCAAGAACGACCATTTTAACGCCGCCTGCGAAGCATCAGCGTAGAAAGTCCGAAAAGCCCCAAAACCGCGGTCGATGGCTCCGGAACCTGCGAAACATCCATCCGAATCACCGACGCGAAACTTGTGGAAAATCCGCCCGTATTCGTGTATAGCCCCTCCCCTGCCGGATAGCCAGAGCTGGGCGGTACACTTGTACCCATTGTCGCTACCTTAATGCCTTGCTGCTGTCCGGTATTCCCAACCGTCGACGAACTTGTCCATCCGCTGGCATCGGAAATACTGGTGAAAAGGAATGTGTAGGTCTCTGTCGTATCCAAAAGCAAACCGTCTGCAAAACTCCATGTTCCTGTACCATTATCATTGTTTTTAACAGATGTAAACCCGACCACATTTGATGTGCCTGCCGTGGTAGGATCGCCGCTCAGAACAATCAAATTGAATAGAGTCGTATTGCGGAGGGTAATGGAAAGCGAATTTAGCAACACGTTTGCCGGCAAAGAGGCCCGGCTGCCATCACCGCCTTGTATGGTTGGGAAAAACCAGTCGGACCCCATGCCGAAGACAAATCCGCGCACATACGCATTATTAGTGTTAGAGGACATGTTCGCCTGTCCTGTTTTGTCGGCATTTGCCGTCACCAGATCGTAGGATGCCGCCGTAGCGGACATGGAAAACGCGGACAGGCACGAAATAAAAGCACAAATTATTCTTTTCATATAAATGTAAATTAAACCTCGCTCTTTATACGGATTCACAATCTGTTGTGCATAAAAAATATATATACCTCAGACAGCAAATACGATTTGCAATATATAACAAATAGTTGGCATCGCCGCCTTTATGATAACCAATTCTCCCTACCGATTAAGACTAATGAATAATTTGCATGAAATTTGTTTTTTGATTGACGTACGGATTGTGAATCCGCAAATCAATCAATAGCAATACAAACATATTCAATATAAAAAATATGCAGCATCATCTGCCAGAAAAACTGGTTGCAAAAAAGCCCGGCACCGTTTCCAGTGCCAGGCAGCGTTACACCTCAGAAATTGGCAGAACATACTATATAAATAGTATGTAATTATGATGAATAATGCAAGAAAAAACATTCCCCTTCCTAATATTTGTCCACAAAAATATTCCCCGAATGGATGACGAATCAAGGAGGCGTTCTGAAGCTCACTTCCATGATCCGATCTGCCGAGACTGTCACGCACGAATGCCATGCCTCTGCACTCGAAACACCAATTATCCATAACAGTTATCTAACGTTAGAAATACTTCGAACATCATCATTGCATGATGTTACGACAACTTTCTATCCTTGGATGCTCCATCCTTGCTCTTTCCGGCTGCAAAGACAAGGCCAGGCCGATGGAAATGCCCGAATTCACCGTCGAAGTGGCGACTCCCGTACGCGGCGATGTCGCCGAATTCCGGCAGTGGGTCGGCAGGCTCGACGGCATGGTGGACGCTGAAATCCTCCCACAGGTGACGGGTTATGTGAAGGAACGCCTTTTTGAAAACGGGCAATCCGTCAAAAAAGGCGATGTCCTGTACCGCCTTGACGATGTACAGTACCGCGAAGCCCTGCAGCGAGCCGAAAACAATGCCGTCGAAGCCGAAGCGAACCTGGTCAAGGCAAAGAAGGATCTCGACTTCTACGAACCGCTCGTCAAAAACGGCTCGGTCTCCCGCCAATCCTACCAGGATGCTCTGCAGGCCTACCGGGCCGCCGAAGCATCGCTGGCTGCGGCCAAATCCTCCGTCGCCCTCGCCAAAACGAACGTCGATTACTGTGTACTCACCGCTCCCGTGGACGGCATCGCCGGCTTCGCACAGGCGGAAGTCGGCGACTACGTAGCACCGAACAGCCAACCGATGGTACTCGTCAGCTCCTTTGACCCCATCCGCATCTACTTCGACATCAGCGAACAGGACTGGCTGAACCAGAACGGTCCGAAAGGCCCGCTCGGCCCCGGGGCTCAGGTGAGCCTCATCCTCTCCAACGGTTCCGGATACCCCGGCCATGCCACCGTCACCGGAGTGAACAACACCGTCTCCACCTCCACCGGCAGCCTCAAGCTGGAAGCCCGCGCCGCCAATCCCGATGCGCTGCTGAGGCCCGGCATGTACGTCAACGTCCGCGCCAAAACAAAGGAAATCAAGGATGCGCTCCTCGTCCCGGCAGAATCCATCGTCACCATTCAGGGGCAAAACATGGTCATCGCCGTCGATGACAAAGGCCGGCCACATGTCGTCCCCATCGTCAAGGGTCTTCCACAGGGAGACAAGGTATCCGTCACCGGAGACATCGGCCCTGACACCGTCATCGTCGTCACGGGCACCCAGCAAGCCCTCATGACCATGGAGGGCCGAGGCAAACTGAAAACCGTGCCTCAGCAACCGACCGCCTGATCCCGCACCTCCTCGCGCCCGACAACACGCCAACGACACCTTTCCGCCATGATCGAATTCTTCATCCGCCGCCCCATCGTCGCCATCTGCATCTCGATCATGATCGTCATGCTCGGCACCATCTCCATCCTCCGGCTGCCGATCGCGCAATATCCTGACATCGTCCCCCCGGAAATCCAGATCTCGACCAGCTATCCCGGAGCCGACTGCAACACCGTGGTGGACTCCGTCGCCACACCCATCGAGCAAGTCATGTCCGGCGTGGACGGCATGGAATACATGACCTCCACCAGCACCAACACCGGGGGCATGAACCTCAGCGTCCTCTTCGACGTAGGCACGGAACCCACCACCGACCAGCTCCTGAGCTACCTCCGCTATGCAGAAGCCAACTCCCAGCTGCCCGCCGAAGTGAACGCCATGGGCATCACCATCCGCAAAGTCAGCGGACCGCCCATGCTCCTGTACAGCCTCACCTCGCCCACCGGAAAATACGATGACCTCTGGATGGCGAACTACGCCTACATCAACCTCGTGAACCGCCTGCTGCGCGTACCGGGCGTAGGAAACGTGCAGGTCTTCGGCGCAGGGCAGTACGCCATGCGCGTATGGCTCGACCCCGACAAACTGGCAGCCCTCCGGATCACCATCCCGCAGGTTCTCTCCGCCATCCGGGCGCAGAACACCGTGAACCCCATCGGCCAGATCGGCGGAGAACCCTCCGTCGAAGGCCAGAAATTCACCTACACCGTCATTGCCCGCGGCCGCCTGAAAACGCAGGAAGACTTCTCCCGCATCATCGTGCGGGCGGATGGCGATGCCATCGTCCGCCTCTCGGATGTGGGCCGCGTGGAACTCGGCGCCGAAACCTACAACATCAAAGGCCAGTACAACGGAAAACCCTGCGCCGCCCTCGCCATCTACCAGTCTCCCGGCTCGAACGCCTTGCAAACCGTCGAAGGCGTCCAGAAAACCCTCGCCGAATTCAAACTTGCGCCGGGCCTTGAACTCACCGAAGCCCTGAACACCACCACCGCCGTCAAACTCGGCATTCAGGAAATCGTCACCACCCTGCTCTCGGCTCTCGGCCTCGTCATCCTCGTCGTCTTCGTCTTCCTCAAAGGCTGGCGGGCCACCCTCATCCCGCTGGCGGCCATCCCCGTCTCCATCGTCGGCACCTTCGCCCTCCTCCCCGTCTTCGGGCTCGACATCAACACCATCTGCCTCATGGGCCTCGTGCTGGCCATCGGCCTCGTCGTGGATGATGCCATCGTCGTCGTCGAAGCCGTGCAAACCCACATCGACAAAGGCGAACCGCCCGCACAGGCCACCCGCGCCGCCATGAAGGAAGTCGCTGGCCCCGTCGTCGCCACCGCCCTCGTCCTCTCCGCCGTCTTCCTGCCCAGCATGCTCCTGCCGGGCATCACGGGCCTCCTCTTCAAGCAATTCGCCGTCACCATCGGCGTATCCATCGTCATCTCCGCCTTCAATGCGCTCAGCCTCAGCCCTGCCCTGTGCGCCCTCCTGCTCCGCCCCAAACAGGAGCGCCGCGAAAACATCCTCACCAAGGCAGGGAATGCCTTCGAAGCCGGATTCACGAAAGTGCGGGCAGGATACGTGCGAGGCTCCGGCTTCCTCATCCGCAAGGCCGCCATCACCGGGCTCGCCCTGCTGCTCATCACCGTCGGCATCATCCCGCTCGGCAAGGCCGTACCGGGCGGCTTCCTCCCCGACGAAGACGAAGGCTACTTCTACGGCACCGTACAACTCCCGTACCAGACGGCTCTCGGCGTCACCCTCGACACCTGCCGCCAGGTCGAACAACTCGTCTCCGCCATGCCCGAAGTCGCCGGAATCACCACCGTGGCAGGGTTCAACATGATGACCGGCGTCCAAAGCGCCAACAACTGCTTCTTCTTCGTCAACCTCAAACCGTGGGCCGAACGGCAGGGCCCCGGCCAAAAAGCGGGAGAACTCAGCGCCAAACTCCGCATGGAAATGCGCACGCGCATCCCCGGAGGCATCGGATTCTCCATGACTCCGCCACCCATCCCCGGCGTCGGGGCATCGTCCGACATCACCTTCCTCCTCGAAGACCGGGAAAACCGCGGCAACGCCTACCTTGCCAAACAAACGCAGGCATTCATCGAAGAACTCAAAAAATCCCCGGAAATCCTCGCCGTCGAAAACTTCATGGCGCCTTCCACTCCCCAGTACTACCTTGAACTGGATCAAGAAAAAGCCCTCCTTCAAGGGGTGGACATCGCCGAAGCCAACCAGACACTACA
Source organism: Neoakkermansia glycaniphila (assembly GCF_001683795.1). Classification (GTDB taxonomy): domain Bacteria; phylum Verrucomicrobiota; class Verrucomicrobiia; order Verrucomicrobiales; family Akkermansiaceae; genus Akkermansia; species Akkermansia glycaniphila. The sequence goes on along the minus strand of NZ_LIGX01000038.1, from coordinate 117,758 downwards.
GGCATTCATGGGAAGCCTCTTCGTCAACTACTACAACAACTTCGGCTTCCAGTGGCAGGTCTACATCCAGGCCGACGCCGACGCCCGCAAAAACATCGAAGGCATCAAAAAACTCTACCTCAGCGGCAGAAACGGCGTACAGGTACCACTCGAATCCCTCGTCACCTCGAAAAGCATCGAAGGCCCGCAATTCATGATCCGGCAAAACATGTACAACGCCTCCATGCTCGACATCGTCGCCCGCCCCGGATACTCCACCCAGCAGGTCATGAGCGCCGTCGAACGCATCTTCGACCGCACCATGCCCACCGGCATGGGCTACTCCTACTCCGGCATGAGCTATCAGGAACAGAAAGCCGCACAGGGAATCGGCATCGGCACAATCTTCGCCATCTCCGCCTTCTTCATCTACCTCGTCCTCGCCTCCCTGTATGAAAGCTGGAGAATGCCCATCGCCATCCTCCTCTCCGTACCCGTCGCCGTCATCGGCGCGCTGGGAGCCTTGTACATCTACGGGCTGGACCTCAACATCTACGCGGAAATCGGCCTCATCATGCTCATCGCCCTTGCCGCCAAAAACGCCATCCTCATCGTCAAATTCGGCATCGACCGGCTCGAAGAAGGCATGGACCTGAAAAAAGCCGCCCTCATGGCCGCACAGGTACGCTTCCGCCCCATCATCATGACCAGCTTCGCCTTCATCCTCGGTTGCGTCCCCCTCGCCATGGCCTCGGGAGCAGGAGCCAACGCCCGCGAAGTCATCGGCATCGCCGTCATCGGAGGCATGCTTGCCGCCGTCTTCATCGGCCTCTTCTTCCTGCCGTATGCCTTCTACATCATCACACGCATCAAAAAATCCCCCCGGCAGGAACCTCAGGAAGCAGCCGCCTCCACGCCACCCGGCGCCGCCCGATAGCCGGACACACGCATACCGTCTCCTTCATACAGTCCCTTCGCTCGTGGCGGGACTGTATTTCTTTACCTGACTATTCCATTCCCTCCAGAGAATGGGCATACGCAACAAAACCGGGTTCATCAGGATAAACCGCACCGCGGACTTTGCCATGCCGGAACACGAAAACAGACAACAACAATCATTCAACACACTCTTTTTCAGCATGAAAGTCAAATTTTACCATGCTAGACGTGAAAACTTGCTTTTCGCCTCCTTCCTTTCTACAATCGAACGACATATGGAATTCATCGCCAAAATGCGCCCCATGAACTTCCTCTCCTGCAATCGCCGGCATTCATCCGCTCTACCCGGAAAACACCGCCTCCCGGTCTCAGCCCATGGTCCGGCCATCCACTCGAACAATCATACCTATGAAAACAAACCTCATCAAACGCGTCGCCTTCGCCGACTTCTGGCAGGGCTTCGATCCCCATGACAACCTGTTCCAACACCTCTTGCACGAACGGTTCAACATCGCCGTCGTCAACGACATGGCACAGGCCGACTTCCTCATCTACTCCGTCTTCGGCAACAAACACAGAAACTTCCCCGGCCCACGCCTCTTCTACACCGCCGAATCCGTCATGCCCCGGTGGAACGAATGCGACGGAGCCATCACCTTCCTCCGAGACGATGCCCCGCTCCCCGGCCCACATCTTCGCCTGCCCAACTGGGTCGTCAACTACGACATCTTTCACGCCCGCACCGTCGAACGGCAATCCCTCCAACCCGACGACATCCTGCAACGCCACACGAAATTCTGCAACTTCATCTATTCCAACCCTCATGCACAGGAACGCATCTGCTTCTTCAAGCATCTCTCCCGCTACAAACGCATCGACAGCGCAGGCAAAGTCCTCAACAACACGGGAACCCTCATCGGCAATGCCTTCGACTTCACCAAACACTACAAATTTTCCATCGCTTTCGAAAACGTCGCTTCACGAGGATACGTCACCGAAAAAATCATGCGTGCATTCTCCTCGGGAAGCCTCCCCATCTACTGGGGAGATCCAGACATTGCCTTGGATATCAACCCACGCCGCTTCATCCATGCAAGAGACTTCGGCAGCCCCGAAGAACTGTCCGATTACATCGCCGAAGTCGACCGGGACGACCGGCTCTACCTCTCCTACTTCCGCGAACCACTCTTCCTCCCCGGCCAACACGACTTCGATGCCTACCTCAACGCACTCGAAACCTTCATCAGGCAGACTCTGGATCAAGGAATCGTACGCCATCAGCACCCGCAACACGACAACCGCCAGCCTTCTGCACACGGCTACCCCGCCATGCCCTCCTTCGACGACGGCAAACCGTGGAAACGCCTCCCCGCAGAACAAAAACCGCACACTCCTGCCCACCCTGAAGAACGCCTTGTCGACTGCATCCACCCTCAATGGCGGGACACGCTCAAAATACTCCACGGCAAAGCCGAACGCCTGTCTCCTCCCCACGATACGGCCGATGTATTCGACATCAAGGACGACTCCTTCAGCCTAAAATGGAACCGCTGGGGCACGGAACGCTTCGTCAAATCCGGAACAGCCTACCGCCTGCAGCCCGAACAAAAACAGGCAACCCCCGCTCACCCGAAGGAACCGGATAACCGCATCGCACGAATCAACGCCCCATCCCGGCCTCCGCTCGTCTATCTCTTCGGTACGCCGTACCACTCCAACCTCGGCGACCAGGCACAAACGGAATGCATCCTGCACCTGCTACGCGACAACCTGCCGGCACACGGCGTCATCCTCTCCACCCTCCGCAACTCCACGCCCGGCCTCCTTGCCGCCATACGAAGGAAAATCCGCCCGGAAGACCTCTTACTCTGCCACAGCGGCTACCACATGACCGACCTCTACAACGAACAAAGCATCTACCTGAAACTCGCCGAACTCTTCCCGGATCATCCGCTCCGCATCCTCCCCCAGACCATTTACTACAAAAACCCACGCGTCGCGGATAAGACTGCCGCCATCCTCAACAACCACCCGGACTGCACCCTGTTCTGCCGCGATGAACACTCCTTCCGCACCGCACAACACCTCTTCCACCGCTGCAGGCTCCTCCTCTATCCCGACCTCGTCACCGCCATGATCGGCAGAACGGAACTTCCTCCCCACGCCAGAAAAGGCGTACTCTTCTGCATGAGAAACGACAAGGAAACCAAGCATCCAGCCGACCGCATCCTCTCCATACGGAGGGAAATCGATCGTATATCCACCACGTCCGCCACCGACACCACCATCAACCATACGGGCAGCTACACCATCGCCCACAGAACGGAACTCCTTCATGAAACCATCAGCCGATTCTCGCATTACCAAACCGTCGTCACCGATCGATACCACGGCATCATCTTCTCCCTGATCGCCAACACCCCCGTCATCGTCCTTCCCTCCCGCGACCACAAACTGACCTCGGGCCTCCAATGGTTCCCTGCCCCCTTCCGCCAACACATCCACCTCGCCGAAACGCCGGATCAAATCCCCGCCCTGATCCGGACAATCCTCCGGCAAGGCCCCCTGCCGCCCCTGCCGGATTATTTTGCCACCCGCTATCACGACCATTTCATGGAATACCTCACACCAACCGCTCCAAACCATATCCGGAAACAACCACATATGCATGAGAACTCATAAAAATCTTGCGACCCTCCACAGGACAAAGTAAAAATAAAACTGCCCGTTATCTCTATCTCCCCCCACTCCGCCGAAACACGCCAAGATGAAAAAACTCGCTGCCAGCTGCCTGATGCTGGGTATTTTATCTCCCGTCCACGCCCGGCAAAAAGCCACAAACAACCCGCCGTCACTAACCGTTGCGCTGACATTGGAACCATCTACGGAAAGCCCGGTCTTCTATGTACAATGCGACAAAACAGGAACAGCCAGACAACAAAAACAGGCTAAAAACAAGGAACTCGCATCACCATACACCTGCTCCTTCCGTCTGAAATCGACAGGAACGCACATACTCTCGATTTCCCAGCTTTGCGAGGCCTCCCTGCCGATCGCCATTGCGGGTGCCAACTATTATCAAAAGGTCGAAATCAAACCGGAAGCCAATCGTGTGGAAGCCTACCTGATGCAGGCAACCGTCGAACTCGTCTGGAATCAGGATGAAGCTTTCCCCTATTTCTTTCCCGGAAACAGCAATGTCATTGTCGGCAAACTGGAAAGCATCCCAGCGCCGCCAGACAACATATTCTTATCCGACGAAAATTTGAATACCCCCACGGTCATCCCTCAGTCAACCAGTCCGTGCATCGCCATGAAGCACCCGGAAAAGAACAACACCTACACGGCCGTGACTGAATACCTGCAGCCGAATGACTACATTCTGACGATCTATGAAAGAATCCCCGTCGGAAATCGTCAGATCGAACTGATCCGCACCCAAAAGGCGATTCGTCTGGAAAAAGGCAAAACACATTACAGCATCGTCCTTTAACTGCGGCACCAGACAAAAACAACACTCGCCGACCATATCCAAACACCCGGTGCGCCGCTTCGTTTCATCATCAATCAACCCATCACCCGATATGCAACCGACCATCATACGCCTGCTCCTCCTCTGCGGCCTGCTCTCCGCCACGGCACAGCCCGCCGCCAGCCAAAACACGCCCGCCCCGGAAAACCGAACTCCGGTAGAAGCCAACGCCTCTGACATGGAGCCGAAAGACTGGGATTTATTCTATGGCAGGAAACCCGGAATTCCCGACATCCGCCATTGGTTATCGGCTGAAATCATCTCCTTCCAGCCGAATGGCGACACTCCCGTCCTCACTTGCAGATACACCAACCACTCCCGCTATGACCTCACCATACTTGGAGGCGAAGATCTGGAGCGGCTCGCTGCACAGGAATGGAAAGAAGCCTTGGCGCGCCCCAATGGAGGGGTGGGTCCCAACGTACTTTTCTCTTCCGACTTCGGCAACGACTCCTTTTGGAAAGATGGAACCAGATATTCCCTCGACGAAGATCTGCCCACCATGAAGCTGCCAGCGCATACCGACACGATCGTCATCCGCAAACTGAGGAAAGGCCATTACTCCGATGATGAAGTCCACGAAATCACGACCGAAGCCAAAACAAACGGACAAGGCCAGGTCTCGGCATGGTGGCCTCTGTATGGTGATTTTGTGAACCAGGGGGAAATCTACCCGGCTGCCGCCTTTCTGACGGAAACGATTCACCGCATCGCGCTCCCATCGGGCAAGATCATCCTGCCGCTTCAAAACTCTCTACCGATCCCTCTCCCGCCGGAATACCGTCGCCCTTTGCCCTGCCCGCCCGGCATTTTCCTCGACCCGCTTCCCGTAGAAACATGGAAGAAAGAAACATCCAACATGGGCGGCTACAACACGAAAGATACGGAGAATTTCCTGTTTCTCGCGCCGGTCAACCTTCTGCTACTGGCAACGGACAAGGAATCGGCCGACCGCTGCGCCCGCAGTATGGAAATATGGTTGGAAAACGAAGACATGCAGGATAAAATCAAATCTTTCCGAACTGATCTTCAAGAGGATGAATACGATGGACACGGTTTTCTTCCCTACCTGCAAAAACGTTGGGAGGCCATGCAGCAACAGAAAAAAGCAGTCATCGACGAGCTCCGGAAAAAAGGCTTCTACGGATCGAACAGACTCCGGCAAATTGCGGAACGCATGGAAACCGTCGATGAACCCTTCGTCGAAGCCCTCAAACAAAAAAACGGGCATCCCACCGCACCTGCTGCACACCCATGAAATTCCTTCCTCTTCTTCTCGCACTCGCCTGCTTCGCCCATGCCAAACAACCGGAACTCTCTTTAGCGCGTCTTGACGGCATCGAATTCAAAGCCAGGGAACTCCCGCAGAGCCACATCAACATCATCGACATCTCCAGCAAAGAAATGGCGAACAAAACAGGGCTGGACCTCTTCCCTGCCTTCTACGCCGCCTTCACCATCCTGCCGATGCACCCTTTCAAGCCAACCGAATTGCGGCTGGATGGTCAACCCTTCTTCACCTACCAGCGGTTTGAAGAACCCCGCGACGGCGACAGCAGCCTGCAAGACTCGGGGCACCATATCCAAATCTTCCTCAAACAAGGAATCATCGAAATACTCTTCCACAAAATCGAATATCCGAGCAACAGCGGCACTTATGCCTTGAGAGACATCTCCTTCATCCCTCATATCTTCCGGGTTGCCGACGCCAAGGAAATGTCCGCCTTTCGCCAACTCTTCCTTGCCGAGAAAGAAATCGTCGCCCTTGTCATCGACTGCAACGAAGCCGCCCTTCCTCTCCTCCACTCCATGAAGAAGCTGGCGCAGCAATGCCCCGGCACGCACTTCGTCATGCCGACGGAAGCCGGAGAAAGAATCTACACCACACCCGGCGACTCCCTCCCTACCCTCGACCGCCGCATCAGGGAAATGGGCATCTCCACCTTGCAGGAACTCCACACATACAATCGCCTGATGAGCGAAAAAGAAGCCAAGGCATACGGAGGCGATATCTCCAGCGGCCGGAAAAAAATGAAACAACGGTATTTGGATGCCAGAGAACAACTCCAACCATAGCACAGATGCCGGAAACTTGCCCCATCATCATCACCGGAATACCGATCAAGCATCCTGTTTGAAAGAATTCCCTGCAGACTGCGTATAATTGATACCGTATCTGCATGCAGCAGTACAGCCATCCTTGCCGCCATGTTCAAGAAATCCACATTCCTTCTCGCATCTCTCGCCTGTTTGTCCGGCTCGCTCCATGCAAACGAAAACGGCGGACCTTCATACAACATCATTCCCGAACCCGTCCGCATCGAGCAGAAACAGGGGATGACCCAGAATCTCCGCTTCGACATCAAAAATGCCAAGCTCGATCCATCCCTCGGCGCAGAAGGCTATGCCCTCGACATCACGCCGCAAGGCATCAGCATCCGCTACGCCGACAAACGCGGCCTTGAAAACGCCAAAATCACCATTCTGCAACTCGAAGACCAGCTCGGCGCATCGCCGGCCGGCATCCCCTGCGGCACCATCACGGACAAGCCCGCCTACGCATGGCGCGGCATGATGTGCGACGTCGCCCGCTCCTTCATGCCTCTGGAGGATCTCAAAAAGTTCGTGGATGTCATGCACTTCTACAAATTCAATGTCCTTCACCTCCACCTCACGGACGATCAGGGCTGGCGCTTCCCTGTGCCGGGATACGACCGCCTGAAGACAGTGGCATCCACGCGCGGCCCCGGCGATGGCGGCGGCCCCGGCTGGATGCCCGCCTCCAGCGGCATGTACACGGCACAGGAGCTGAAAGACCTCGTCGCGTACTGCAAGGCAAGGGGCATCGACGTCGTGCCCGAGATCGACGTACCGGGCCACAACCAGGCTCTTTGCGAAGCCTACCCCGAATTATTCTGCCAGAATCCCTCCGCGGACAAGGTGGAAGCATTCAAGCAGACGCAAGCCTACACAAGCAAAAACGACGCCCAGAAACAGGAACTGCTGACCGCTCCCCAGGATGTCAAAACCCGGCGTTCCGGCGGCGTCAGCTACCATCTGCTGTGCCCGCAAAGCAAGGAAATGTGGAAGTTCTACGAAGCCGCAGTCAAACAGCTGGCCGACATTTTCCCCGGCAAGATCATCCATCTCGGCGGCGACGAAGCCCCGGCAGAACGCTGGGAACTCTGCGCAGCCTGCACCGAAGCACGCAAGGCCAAGGGACAGAAAAATACGAACGAAGAAATGCGCGGGTTCTTCAAGGATATGACCTCCCTCCTCGCCAAATACGGCAAGGAAGCCCAGTTCTGGTTCGAGCTGGAAGACGATTTCTACCAGAAAGGGCAGACCGTCTACACATGGCGCCTGGGCAAAACGCCCGCCACGGTGAATGCCACGAAAAAGGCCGGCCTCAAGTTGGTACTGACCCCGGGCGAACACTGCTATCTGGACTACCCGCAGCTTCCCGGCCACAGCAACCGCGGATGGATGCCCATGGTCACTCTTGAAAAATGCTACCAGCTCGACCCCACGCAGGGCAAACCCGCCGACCAGGTGGATCACATCGTCGGCGTGCACTGCACGCTGTGGGCAGAACAGCTTCCCACGCTGGAACACACGCTGTACCGGGCCTACCCGCGCGCCATGGCAGTAGCGGAAAAGGGATGGAGCCCGAAATCCGCATGGAGCTGGGAGCGATTCCAGCAAAAGATGGAAGCCCACAAAAAGCCCTTTGAAAAACGCTTCGGCTACACGCTCGAACGCACCATGGACAACGAGCCCGCCGTCAAACCCTGACGCGGCTACATACCCTTTATCCGAAACGGCAGGCCATGCAAGGTCTGCCGTTTTTGCTGCCCTCACCTCCGCATATTTCCGGGCGACTGAGGGGATACATGGGGCGGAGGTTCCGTCGTCAGCAGCGGAAATGCTTCCGGGTATTGATTCCATTGCGGGTTGCTCAGGTACAGATAAAGATTCAGTTCATTGTAAGGCTCCCGCAGCTTTTCCTGCACTTTTTCCCACAGCAGGTTCCATGAATGGCTCTTGTTCCCGCTTTTCCAGCCGGCGCCGAGGCACACACCCTCGATCCTGAGAAAATCGTTTTCGCTATCGTAACAGAATTGCCCCGTCTGGACGAACTTCTCGATCAGCTGATTCAGCCTCTTGTCCGGCACAGGAAGGCGGCGCGTTTTTTTCACCATTTTAACCCCGGCAGCCTCATTCGTATCATGCATTTTCCCATCCTCCCATGTTTCCATCTCGACCGTCTGCACTCCATCCTGCAACCGGATATGGTACGACCGTTGATGCGTGGACAGCCAGAATTCGTAATCCTGCTTCTCCTCGGGAGACAAACGAACTTCTTTCCACGCATAATGGGTGCATTGCACCAGTCCGGCCAGCGATAGCAATCCGGCGGTGACTATCAGGGCATTCTTGATTTTCATAGGTGTTTCTATCAGGAGGAAGCGGCGCATGCAACATGCCGTGCATGCACCGCACGCGGTCTATGATGCACGACTCAGCATGCCCCGACAAGGCAAAAAAAGGCCGCCTCACCATGCGGGAGGCGGCCTGTGAAAATCCGGATGAACAGCGAGCCGTTTATTCCGCAGCGGGTTCCTGTGCCGGAGCGCTTTCGCCTCCTTCGGCAGGTTCTCCTGCTGCATCGGTTTCCGGCAGTTCGTCTTCATCGTCGGGGATGACGATGGAGATGTCCTGAATGCGTTCGTTGGAGGCGAGAGTCATGAGTTTGACACCCTGCGTAGCGCGGCCCGTTTCGCGGATGGTGGCCACCTTGATGCGGACGGATTGCCCGGCGGTGGTCATGAGCATGAGTTCGTCTTCATCCGACACGACGGTGGCCGAGACGACCTTGCCCGTTTTCTCCGTGCAATTCATGGTCTTGACGCCGGTGCCCCCGCGGCTCTGGACGCGGTATTCGTCGAAGGGAGTACGCTTGCCGAGGCCGTTTTCGGAGGCCACGAGGAGCGTCTTCGTCGGATCAACAATGGCGAGAGCCACGACGTAGTCGCCCGTGCGAGGACGGATGCCGCGCACGCCGATGGTGTTGCGGCCTTGCGTGCGGAGATCGTCTTCCGGGAAGCGGATGCTCATGCCGTCGTGCGTGACGAGGACAACTTCGTTTCCGCCCGTGGTCAGCGCGGCGTTGACGAGGCTGTTGCCTTCTTCGAGGTTGATGGCGATGATGCCCGCCTTGCGGTAATTGACGAAGTCGTTGAGGCTGGTCTTCTTGACGGTGCCGTCCTTCGTGGCGAAGACGACGTTGCCGCTGCCTTCGGCGAAGGTGATGTCGTTGCCGTTGTCGTCCACCTTGCGTTCGAGGCGCAGAATGGCGGCGATGGCTTCTTCGGGCTGGAGGTCGAGCAGGTTCTTGATGCTGCGGCCCTGTGCGCTGCGCGCCGCTTCGTCGATTTCATACACGCGGTCCACATACACGCGCCCGGTGTTCGTGAAGAACATGAGGTAGTCGTGGTTCTGGGCGGCGAAGAGATGCTCGATGAAGTCGGCTTCGGCATCCTTTTTCGCCCCCTTCGTGGTGGCGGCCTTCACGCCCTTGCCGCCGCGCGCCTGCACGCGGTATTCGGCGGAGCTGGTGCGCTTGATGTAGCCGCTGTGGGTGATGGTGACGATCATCGTGTCGTTCGGGATGAGGTCTTCGATCGCCATATCTCCTTCAAAGGGGATAATGCGGGTAATGCGCGGGGTAGCGTATTTGTCCTTGATGGCGATGAGTTCGCTCTTCACGATGCCGAGCACGCGGGATTCGTTGGCCAGGATGTCGAGGTAGTCCTTGATGCGGACGAGAAGTTCGGCATAGTCGCCGGAGATCTTGTCGTTTTCAAGGGCGGTGAGCTGGTAGAGGCGTAGGTCGAGAATGGAGTTGACCTGCCGGTCGGTGAAGACGTAGCGGTCTCCCTGTACGGAGGCCTGCGAGCGGATGAGGATGCCGAGCTGCTCCGCCGTCTGGGTGGAGAAGGTGTAGGCCTGCAGGCGTTCGCGGGCTTCGTCGCGGTTCTTCGATTCGCGGATGATACGGATGAAATCGTCCATGTGGCCGAGGGCCAGCAGGAAGGCTTCGAGGCGTTCGGCATCCTTTTCCGCTTCGCCGAGGAGGTAGCGCGTGCGGCGCACGACGACTTCGCGGCGGTGCTCGATGTAGAAGTTGATGGCATCGAGCATCGTGAGCGTTTTCGGGCGGTTGTCGTGAATGGCCAGCATGTTCACGGAGAAGGAGGTTTCCATGGCCGTGAGCTTGTAGAGCTGGTTGACGACGACCTGCGGACGGGCATCGCGCTTGAGCTCGATTTCGATGCAGGTGATTTCGTCCGAAAGGTCGCGGATGCCGGAAATATCCGTCAGGATCTTTTCCTTGTACAGCTCGGCGATGCGTTCCTGCAGGGCGGCGCGGTTCACGCCGTAGGGAACTTCGCGGATGATGAGGAGGTCCTTGCCGCTGTCGGTCTGCTCGATGTCGATCTTGCCGCGGATGCGGACGGAGCCGCGCCCGGTACGGAAATAATTGTCGATGCCGGAATAGCCGAGGATGTCGCCGCCCGTCGGGAAGTCCGGCCCCTTGATGTAGGCGCGCAGGTCGTTTGCGGTCATCTGGGGGTTGTCGATGGTGGCGCAAATGCCGTCCACCACTTCGCCGAGGTTGTGCGGAGCCATGTTGGTGGCCATGCCGACGGCGATGCCGGTGCCCCCGTTGACGAGGAGGTTCGGGAAGGCGGACGGGAAGACGACGGGCTCGGTATGCTCGTTGTCGTACGTCGGCACGAAGTCGACGGTATCCTTGTCGAGGTCGGCCATCAGGGCCAGCCCCATGCCGGAGAGCTTGGCTTCGGTGTATCGGGAGGCGGCGGCGGGGTCGCCGTCCGGCGTGCCGAAGTTGCCCTGCCCGATGACGAGGATGTCGCGCATGGACCAGTTCTGGGCCATGTTGACGAGGGTGCCGTAGATGGCCTGGTCGCCGTGCGGGTGGTAGTTACCCATCGTATCGCCCACGATCTTGGAGCATTTGCGCGTCTTGCCGCCGGGGCTGAGGTTCAGCTCCTTCATCGCGTACAGGATGCGGCGCTGCGAGGGCTTGAGGCCGTCGCGCACGTCCGGCAGGGCGCGGGAGATGATGACGGACATGGAGTAGTCCAGGAAGGAGGTCGAAAGCTCGCTGGCTACGTCCACAGGTCTGATTCGATTGTTTTCCATGATAGAAAAGGTGGATGGGGGTTAGATGTCGAGGTTGCGGACGTTGAGTGCGTGGTCGACGATGTAGTTCTTGCGAGGTTCGACGACGTCTCCCATCAGGATGGTGAACATTTCGTCGGCGCGGACGGCGTTGTCATCGTTCAGCACGACGCGCAGCAGTTCGCGTTTTTCCGGGTCCATCGTCGTCTTGAACAGGTCCTTGGCGTCCATTTCGCCCAAGCCCTTGAATCGTGTGATCTCGACGCCGCGCTTGCCGATGTTGATGACGGTTTCGAGGATGTCCGTCACTGAGAAGAGGGAAACGACTTTCTGCTTGTCGCCCTCGCCTTCGACGAGTTCGAAGAGCGGCGCATCCTCCGAAAGGATCATGCTGCCCGGAATACCGAGTTCTTCAAGGCGCACGAGAAGGCGCGCAATGGCCTTGGCCTCATGCAATTCGTGCGTGAGGGCGCGGCGGCTCGGGCCTTCGCGCACCGGGAGCGGATTCGCCAGCAGTTCTTCTTCCGACGGCACGCCGAAGATGAAGAGGTCGCGGTTTTCATTCGAGAAGGCGGCGAGGGCTTCCGTATCGTGGAAGTACTGCACTTCTTCATCGTTGCCGCAACGGATCTTGACGAGGTATTCGGGGAAGTCGCCGCAGGTTTCGCGGTGCTTGAGCAGCGCGGAGAACTCGCCGCCCTGCGCCTGCATGGAATCGATGTAGCGCTGGAGGTTGACCAGCACGTCGAGAATGGTGGAGAGCTCTTCGGAGGAGAAGGTACGTTCTCCGTCCGCGCGGCGCAGCGTCACATCGTTCACAGCCAGCTCGATGAGCTTGCGGTTCAGTGCGATATCGTCCTGCACGTACTCTTCCTTCTTCTTGCGGATGACGCGGTACAGCGGGGCCTGCGCGATGTAGAGATACCCGGCGCGGACGAGCTGCGGCATGTGGCGGCAGAAGAAGGTGAGAAGCAGCGTGCGGATGTGCGCGCCGTCCACGTCGGCGTCGGTCATGATGACGATCTTGTGGTAGCGCACCTTCTCGAGGTTGAAGGAGCCTTCGTCCTCGCCGTCACCGATACCGGCACCGATGGCGGTAATCATATTCTGGATTTCCTTGTTGGACAACGCCTTGTCCAGACGAGCCTTTTCGACGTTCAGCACCTTGCCGCGCAGCGGAAGGATGGCCTGCGTGCGGCGGTCGCGTCCCATCTTGGCGGAGCCGCCTGCGGAGTCACCTTCCACGATGAAGAGTTCGCACTTCTTCGGGTCGCGGTCGGAGCAGTCCGCCAGCTTGCCGGGAAGGCCGCCGATGGAAAGCGCGCTCTTGCGCACGGTTTCGCGGGCCTTGCGGGCGGCTTCGCGGGCGCGGGAGGCGGTAATGCTCTTGTCGATGATCTTTTTGGCAATCGCGGGATTCTCTTCAAAGAAGGTTTTGATTTCTTCATACACGACATTGCCGACGACGCCTTCGATCTCGGTATTGACGAGCTTGTCCTTCGTCTGCGAGGAGAAACGGGGGTTCGGCATCTTCACGGAGATGACGGCGACGAGACCTTCGCGCACGTCTTCGCCGCTCAGGGAAGGGTCCTTGTCCTTCAGCAGGCCGTTGGCCTTGGCATAGCCGTTGATGACGCGCGTCAGCGCGCCGCGGAAGCCGGAAAGGTGGGTGCCGCCGTCGCCGTTGTAGATGGAGTTGGCAAAGCAGAGAATGTTCGTTTCGTACGTATTGTTGTACTGGAACACGACATCGACGAGAACGTCGTCATCCATCTTTTTGCCGTCGTATTCGACTTCGACCTTACGGAGGCCGGAAATGCAAATGGGATCTTCATTGATGACTTCCTTGTTCGTGCCGAGCTGGCGGACAAACTCGATGATGCCGTCCCTGTAATAGAAGGTTTCCTTGCGATGGGGCGCATCGCGCTCGTCGCGCAGTTCGATGATGAGACCGGGATTCAGGAATGCCAGCTCGCGAAGACGCGTCGTCATGCGGTCGAACTTGAACTCGATGGTATCGGTGAAGATAGTCGCATCCGGGAAGAAGGTGATCGTCGTACCGGTCACGCCCGCCGGTGCTTCACCGACGACGCGGAGAGGCTCGATGGTGTGGCCGCGCTCGAACTTGATCTGGTAGCGCTTGCCGTCGCGGCGCACTTCCGCCTTGAACCAGTCGGAAAGGGCGTTCACGCACTTCGCACCCACGCCGTGCAGGCCGCCGGAGTATTTGTATGCGCCCTGCCCGAACTTGCCGCCCGCGTGCAGATTGGTCAGCACCAGCTCGACGGCGGGAATGCCGAACTTCGGATGAACGTCCACCGGGATGCCGCGGCCGTTGTCGATAATGGAAATGGAGCAATCGACATGAATGGCGATTTCGATCTTGGTGCAGTAGCCGGCGAGATGTTCGTCGATCGAGTTGTCCAACACTTCAAACACACAATGGTGCAATCCTCGTTCGTCAGGGTCGCCGATGTACATTCCGGGGCGCTTGCGCACCGCCTCAAGACCTTCCAACTTGTCAATCTGGGCCGCACTGTATTCTTGCTGAGCGCCGGTATCCACTTTGGGGATGCCGGCCTCATGGTTTTCATCAGTCATACGCGCGCAATTATACGCGCGCGCGTATGAAAATACAAGAAAAATCAATCGTTTCGGCGAGAAACACCCCCTGCAGGCCCATCCTTCTCACACACGGGCGAAAGCAAAACGCATTTCTCTTTCCATCAACGCTTAAGACACCCCTCCGGCCACGCGTCACGGATAGTAATTCTTCACCTTGTCGTCAACCTGGTGCGTAGCGGCCCAGTCCGCGTACCGTTTCTTCAAATCGTCCACCACATCCTTGTGCCCGGCAGCCACATCCCGGAGCTCCGCCCGGTCGTCGACGGCATACAATTCCCACGCCTTTTTCTGCTTCGCATAGACGAGCTTGTACTCCGGCGTCATCACCATCCTGTTGCCCTCGTGTTCGCAAAAAATAGTCCTTTTCGCCCCCGGTTTCTTCCATGGCTCCGCCATGCCGTCCATGGGCTTTTCCGGCTGTACTCCGGCCCATCGCAAAATGGAGGGGGCAATATCCATAAAGTGCATCGGCGCATGATACAGCGCACCTTGCTCCATGCCCGGCATGCGGATGATGCACGGCACGGCCACGCCTCCTTCATAGGTCTGGATCTTGTAACCCTTATACGGCGTATTGGACACGCTTGCCCATGCCTTGCCATAACCACTCGTTTTGCGCGGATGGCCGGGATACGGCTCGTAATTCCGCCCGGGCATCTCCTTCGTCGCCCCGTTGTCGGAAAGGAACATGACGACGGTATTATTCCACTGCTTCTGCCGCTTCAATGCGTCGATCAAGCGGCCCACACCCTTGTCCATCTCCACGATCTGCGCGGCATACAGCGCCATATTCACATCGTCTTCCTTCGAACAAACGGCAGGCAGAGTGCGCTCCGCAGGAATGGCCGCATCCTTGCGGACAAGCCCCAGCTTCTTCTGCCTGGCAAGCCTCTTGTTCTGCACAGCGGCGAACCCCTGCCGGGCGTAGGAACCGATATACTTGTCCACCGTCGCCTTGGGAGCTTCGAGCGGAGTATGCGGAGCCGTATAGGCCACATACAGGAAAAACGGCTTGTCCGGCGTCTTGGCGGCATCCTTCAGGTACTCGATGGCCTTTCCGGTAATATCGTCCGTCATGAAGAAATCCTTGGGCAAATCTCCGGCTTCCAGCATGCGGCCGTCTTCCGCCATCTTGCGGCCGGGATCGAGCGTATAATAGCCGTTCGCCCCGCTCAGCAGCCCGCGGTAACGATCGAATCCGCGCTGCCACGGATACCAGCCGTCTCCTGTGCCCACATGCCACTTGCCGGACATATAGGTGCGGTAACCCGCCTTGTTGCGCAAGAGTTCGGGGAGAGTGGGAATGGACGGGTCCAGATGCCCGCGGTAGCCGGGTCGTCCGAGATCCTTGTCCAGATGGCCCACGCCAACGCTCTGCGGGTACATGCCCGTCAACAACGAAGCCCGGGAAGGAGAACAGCGCGGCACGGTATAGCAGCGCGTCGCCAGCATGCCTTGCTTCGCCAGAGAATCGATATGCGGCGTCGCAATCTCCGACCCGTAGCACCCGAGATCGGACCAGCCCATATCGTCCGCCAGAATCACGACGATATTCGGCCGTTTCGGCGAGATTTCCGTCGCGGCAAACGCCATGCTGCACACCGACAACAGAAAACAGAACAGGTAACGCACCATGGCCGTCATCATGCATGGTTTGTCAGAAAATGGCAAGTCCAAAGCCGGGAACAGCCTGATTTTCCGGCCTTTGCTCCCTGCATTCCAACACCTCTCCGCCACCCCGAGGCATGCAAAAGCGGCTTGACTTTCACCATCGGCTGGCGGATACTGCGGAACAGCCCGCATGGCCCTTTGTTATGCTCAAGACCGTTTTCCCCCTGCTCAGCATCGTTTCATGCTTCCTTTGCCAAGGCAAGGAAGTACTCATTCCGATCGGCACCTATGAAGGATCCATCGTGCCGGAACAAATGCGCCCGTTCACCCTGCCCGAAAAGGGAACCGTCACCAACCTGATCGATCCCGAAGGCCGCATTGCGAAGGGAACCGTCTTCGCCAAGCTCAACGACGAACAATTGAAGCAGGAAAAGGAGGACATGGAAACGCGCATTCGGACCAACAAAATGACCAAGCGCGACGACATCCGCAACATGCAGAAGCAAAAGCGCGACATCGAATTCTACTTCTCCCTGCCCGAAGAAGAACGCAAAATGGCACCGAAACCGACCGGAGCCGACAACAAGGACGTCATCAAGGATACCGATGAACGCATCGCGCTGGCGGAGAAAAACCTCGAAACCTCCGAACGCCTCGAACGGGAAACCTACGACAAGAAGCTCGACAAGTATGTGATGAAGATGCCCTTCGACGGCCGCCTGCAATACAGCTTCCCCCTGCCGAAGGATCTCGACGCGCCCATGGAAATGGAAATGATGCCTACCCAGCCCCAGTTCGCCACCGCTTACGACGACTCCTCCTTCTACATCACCTGCCCCATCACCAATGCGGAAATCACCCAGCTCGACGGCAAAAAAATCTGCGCCCGGATCACCCTCTCCGAAGGCAAACTGATGAAGGGCGAGTTCGACCGCAAGCAGGTATCCTCAGCAGGCGGTTCGGCCAGCAACACCTCCATCCTGTACTTCTTCAAGCTCTCCCCCGAGGACAACGAACGGGCCTACGACATGATCGCCTCCCGCCCGCGCGTCACCCTCTATTACAAGAGCGACGGCAACGACACGGTCGTCTCCCGGCTGGAACTCGCCAGAAGACCGGAAGCCGCCACCGCCTACAGCTGGGAAAATCTCGTCGAACGGGTCTATCCCGACTACAACATCGTCCTCATCGCCGAAAAGAGCATCATTCTCCGCCCCAAATGAATCTCGTCTGCGATCACATCACATTCGGGTATTCGCGCAAAGCTCCCGTCATCAAGGACTTCTCCTTCACCTTCCCTCCCGGTATCACCATCCTCAAGGGATACTCCGGCAGCGGCAAAACGACGCTGCTCAAAATCCTCGCCGGGTACCTCAAAATCAACAAGGGCAACATCATCACGCCCAGCGGCGATAAAGTCACGAGCCGAGCCTACCGCCGCAAGCACGCCTCCTACATGTTCCAGGGCATCAACCTGCTGCCCCTCGTCAGCGTGGAACGCAACCTGCGGCTCTGCGCCGAAATGGCCATGCTCCCACGCAAGGACTGGCAACCCCGCTGCAACCACCTGCTCGAAGCCCTCGGCCTCGCCGACCTCCGCAAACGCCGCGCGGACAAACTCTCCGGCGGCCAGTCCCAGCGCGCGGCCCTCGCCCGCACGCTCATGAAAAACTCCGAAATCGTACTGCTCGACGAACCGACCTCCGGCCTGGACGACGGCAATACGGACATCATCAAAAACCTGATCCGGAACGACATGGCCGACAAAATCTGGATCATCAGCACGCACGACGTGCGCCTCTTCGACACCGCCGATGAAATCATTGATTTTGACATGCCTGTATCTCGCTAAGGATACGTTCCATCGGTGGATAACCCGACTCTCGAGCCCGCTGGCTCGCCTCCTCGTCGTCTTCTTCCTCTCCCTGTGTTCCTTGTGTTTCATGGCGAACTACGTCCTCACCGCCAAAAACGTATCGAGCCAGATACGCCAGCAGGGAGGCGACTTCGCGAGCATCATGGAAATCACTCCGCAAAACGCCACTTCAAGCCTGACGGACGACCCTCAGTTCTACGAAGAAACATTCGGATGCAAGGCCGTCATCCTGCACAGCGTCGGATCGGCCAACATCGGCACGGACAACTACCCCATCTACACCTACTCCAACACGCAACTTGCCGAATTCTACCCCATCAACGAAGGGCAGCCCGTACTCCTCTACCCCAAAACACAGAACGCCACGCTGCGAGACGGGCCGGAACGCCTCACCATCAGCGGCAATGGAGGAAGCATCGTGCGCGACGTCCGCATTCTCGGCATCCCGGAGGACAGCCTCGTCTGCGCCCAATTGAGCGGCAACTCCCGGGGATTCATCCTCGTCGCCCCCGAACTGGCCGCCACATTCAATGCCCGCAGCAACCTCACGAGCGTTCTCCTCAAGCTCGATGAAATGAGCTATGCAGCCCTCAAGCGCGTGGAAGACTACTTCAAAACCCTGGGCAGGCTGGACAACAAACGCCTCAACGTCACCACCATCTCCAAACTGCTGAAAGACATGGAGCTCATCATGAGCAACCAGGCGGAATGCCGCGCCGGCTTCTCCATCGGCATCGCCGTCATCGTCGGCATCCTGCTCACGGCGCTGGCCTCCATGGAATACCGGCAGAACGAATACATCTACACGCTCATGAAGAGCTTCGGCATCCATCCCATCCTGCTCGTCGGCTCCTTCATCATCGAAAACCTCTTTCTGGTCGCCATCGCCTTCGTCGCGGCAGTCTTCGCTTTCATGGAAGCACAGAAGATCGTCCTGCGCGAATTCTTCAGACTGGGCAACAAAACTCTCACCCTCCCGGAAATCATGCCGGACGTGCAGCTGCTTGCCTGCGCACTGATCGCCTGCGTCCTCATCTCCTCGATCCCCATCGTCTTTGCCGCCCGACGTGAAATCGGCCGCGTGCTGAAATAAAATTCCTCCGCCTGAGAGCACAAAAACGGCCGCCCTTGATAGCGGCCCTTCTGTGAACCGGGCGGTTCAACGATCATGCAACGCCCTACTCGACGTACAGCTTCATGCGGGTCAGCTGTTCCTTCAGCTTCGGAGCCATCTCCGAAGAAGGAGCCGCATCGTAGGCGGCCTTGAGAATCTCGTAGGCCTTGCGCATATCCTTCTTGCGCACGGCGTAGCGGTGCATCTGGTAACGGGCCAGCAGCTTCTGGCGCATCTCGGGCAGGAGATCCGTGCTGGCGAGCATCTCATCCACCATCACATCCGCTTCATCGAACTTCTGGTCCGACACGAGATCGCGCAACGTGTCGAGCCTCTCGCTCTGATCCCGGTGCCGCACCAGCTTATCCAGCTTTTTGGCGAAACCCAGCATATCATCCGGATCCATCTTGACGATTTCCTGCATCACCGGCTCATAGCAAAGCTGCAAATTCTCCGGAATAAGCTCCACGCCATGCGCCAGCAAAGTCGCACGGGCCATGCCGCTGGAATGCCGGGCATCCTGCATCAGGGCATCGAACTTCTCCTTCACCCTGAATGTGAGCTTCAGCTGGCCGATCCACTCGTTCGCATCCAGCAGCTCCTCGCCGCCAACCACCTGGGCATAAGGCAGGCCGTTGGCATCCAAAAGCACCAGACTGGGGTATGACCCTACCTGAAAGCGGTTCTTCAGCTCCGTATTATACTTGCAACGCTCGGGCGATATCGGGCGGAACCCCGGAAACCTTATCTCAACGCAGACGAAACGTTTTGACGCGTATTCGGCAAACGCCGGGGTATGCAGCACTTCCTCACGCACGGCTCGGCTGGTGGCATCCCAATCCGGGCCCAGAAAACTGGCCAACACGGATTTATGCTCCACCTTCGCCTTCTGCACAGCCTGTTCGATATTCTCCAACCACACAAGATCTGTACGAGGCTCATCCACGACACTGATCGTGCAACAGAGAACAATGGATGCGGCGGAACTCAACATAAAACTTGCTTGCTATTGGTTAGAGTCAAAAAAAACACATTGCGTTCAATCTATCTGCCATGAAACTGCAACTCTTCCGTCATTCTCCCCTGCCTGGTCCCGGAGCATCTTCGCCGCTCACGGCCTGACGCTTACCGACGACTTCTTTTCATCGTCCGGAGCATTCTGGGAAAACCATGATCCCGAACGCTTTCCGGCCGCCTCCGCCGCACCGCCCTCCTCCACGGCTCCATATTTCCCCTCCACGATGGCTTTCCGGTAGGAATTGATATTCCGCACCCAGCGACCCGTACTTCTCCGGCAATAACGGCGGCCGATCGACTCGACCGAGGTCAACCCGGAAGCACGGTATTTTTCCAGCAGCACGGCCACGGCCTCCACGCCCTGCTCGGGCGTCTCGAACTTCTGCAACCCGCCGCGCTTCCTCATCAGGCCGCCGAAATTGTTCTTCTGGCGCGCGGCCTTCGACTTTCCGTTGCCCGACTCGAAGCGAATGATCGCCTCCATCAGCACGGGGTCGATACCGTGTTCCACAGCCGATTTCCGGATGGCTGGGCGCAGGTCGCTGATCGTATCGGCGAACAGCGGCAGGCACAGCAATGTCACGCAAAAAGCGGCAATAAAATTCATCCGAATACCATACCACAAAAAAACGGCTACTCAAGCCGAAAGCTCCTCCCCCGGCTCCACCCGCCTCCGGCACGTCGCCGAACCCTCGAAAAAAGGGCGCATCCGAAGATGCGCCCTGTCAAAAAAATCCGGTACTTCGTTTATTGCACCGTCTTCGCGCAGGCTTCGGCCACTTCGCGGAAAGCGGCGGACACGGGATTCGCGGCAGGATCTTCCAGCGCGACCGGATGGCCTTCATCACCGCAGGTGCGCGTATCCACATCAAGGGGAATCTGCCCCAGCAGCGGCACTCCCAGCTTATCCGCTTCCTTCCTGCCGCCGCCTTCGCCGAAGATGAAATACTTCTTGCCATCGGACGGACACAGGAAATAGCTCATATTCTCGACCACGCCGAGAATGGGCGTTTCCACCTTCTTGAACAGGCCGATCGCCTTGCGGGCATCGATCAGCGCCACTTCCTGCGGAGTCGTCACGATCACGGCGCCGGCCAGCTCCACCGTCTGCACGATAGTGAGCTGAATATCGCCCGTACCCGGAGGAAGATCGAGAATCAGGAAATCGAGGCCGCCCCACTCCACATTGCGGAGGAACTGCTGCACATAGCGGGTCGCCAGCGGGCCTCGCACGGCCACGGGGGAATCCTCTTCGATCATCAGGCCAAGGGAAAGAAGCTTGATGCCATGAGCCTCGATCGGAAGGAACTCATCATTATCGTTTGCGCCGGGACGCTCCTTGGTGCCGAACATCAGGGCCATGGAGGGGCCGTAGATATCGAGGTCAAGCAGGCCGACCCTGTAACCGAGCTTCGACAGCGCGACGGCGAGATTGGCAGACACCGTGGACTTGCCCACGCCGCCCTTGCCGGAGGCCACGGCGATCACATGCTTCACGCCGGGCACGGCCGCCTTCCAGCTCGCCGGGTCGTCATTGGTCGCCTGCTTCACTTCCGGAGCCTTGTGCTCGATGCGGATATCCGCATGCTTCACACCGGGCAAGTGCTTCATCACACCCTGCACGCCTTCGTAGATGTAGCGCGGAATATCCGCATTCTTGCTCTCGATCACGAGATCGACCGTCACTTCATTATCGGGAGTCACGGCAATATTCTTGACCAGTCCGAAGGCCACGATATCCCTGCTGAAGCCGGGATATTTGACAGTCGTCAACGCGGCGCGGATCAGTTCCGGTGTCAATGGGGGCTGCTCGCTCATAAATCGTCCTTATTTGGTTTTTTTGAAAAATCTCCAAGGCATGATAACGGATTCGACCGCAATTGTCACGCCGGAACAAACGGCCCGGAAAACGTGAACGACCGGATGCAGGGCGCGGTATAGTGCGGGAGACTGCTCATACCACAGGCTCGACACGACGATAGCCATGATACAGGCGAACTTGAGCGGAATGCCGAGATGCCATTCGATGCCGAACTGCGCCAGAGACATCTCCGTAATCAACGCCATGCCGACGAAGCCGACCAGCAGGAAAGCCGTATACTTCAGGATCGGATGCTTCTCCAAAATGCCGATGCACCAGCCCGCCACGACGCGAAGCGCGATAATGCCGATGAACACGCCAAGGCAGACAACCCAGATATGCAATTCCGCAGGAATGCGCTTCTCGCCGTTCACCATGGCGACCGCCGCCACCACGTTATCGATTGAAAGGGAAAGATCCATCAGCTCAATACTGCAAATCGTGGCAATGAAGCTCTTGCCCGCGAGCTTCGCCACCTGCCCGCTCTCATCGTGCGATTCCTCCTTCGGATGCAGCATCAGGTGCTCGCAGGCCAGATAGATCAGATACGCAGCCCCGAACCACTTCACCCACATATTGTGCATGAGCCATGCCGCAGTCGCCAGAGCGATACCGCGGAACAGATAGGCGCCGATGATCCCCCAGCGAAGCGCCGGCTTCTGCTGGTGCTTGGGCAGGTGCGCCGCCATGGCGGCAATCCCCAGCGCATTATCCACGGACAAAAGTCCTTCAATCAAAATCAGGCCGAGAATCAGGAGGCCCGCTGCCGTATAAAACCCGTCTGGCAGGTTTTCGAACGTCGTCAATATATCCGCAATCATTGCTGGCGCGAGAATAACAGGACACGGGAATACTGGCAAGCTCCTCTGCCGTCATCTTTTGCAGGCGGAGGAGCTGCATTTGTTTTACGGCTTGACCGTGACCGCCGAAGCCGGAGTCATCTCCAGCTTGCAGCTGTCGATCGTCCATGCGGGGCGGTTCACCTTATTGCCTTCGATCAGCACATCCGCGCAGCGGCGGAGGATGAAAGGCTTCGTGTTCCAGCTGCGGTACTTATCGTCGTACGTCACCTTATTGTCCCGGAAAACGAGATCCTTCGTCGAAATGGCGAATACCAGCGGCACGTTCTGCGTCACGAACTCATTGCCCTCGATCAGCACATTGTGGTGGTAGTATTCCTTCTGATTCGCCAAATCCTTCACTTCTGGATAAATGGCAATAATGCCTTCCGTGAACTGGTAGCGCGACGTCAGATTATGCAGGAACCTGTTATTCCGGATCACCACATCCATGCAGCGGCCGCTCTCGTACCAGCCTTGCGCATCCCCGGCCAAAAGAATGGCGGAACCGGAAGAATGGTCGAACAGATTATTCTCCACGACCACCTTCTTCGGCGTGGTGAACAGGGAACCCCGGGCGCGATTGTTGCGGATGGTATTGCCATTGAAAACCACGGAAGGATAATAATCCGCATTCTCCACGGCATCTCCGGCCTTCACTCCGGCAGGCAGATCTCCTTCCAGCGTAACCAGCAATTCGTTCGTATTGAGCTTGCGAACGGATTTCACCTTCGCCGTGCTGCCGTTCTCCAACGTGCGCCCCGAGATGAAACAGAGATTTTCACCCGGCAGGAACACCTCGAACCCGACGGCCTGATAATGCATATAGCGGCATTTGATCGTATTAGGGGAAACGATTTCCTTAATCGACAAACAAGTCGAATGCACATTGATCGCATCGTCCATCATCCCTTCGTACAGGGCTCCCTCCACCTTGATCAAGCCTTTCGTATTGGAAAAATGCGTCGCATCCGCACTGGCCGTGTACACCCGCTCCGAACCGGGGCGAATCACGCAACCGCCACCGTGGATGGTCACATTCTCGCACCGCTGCGCCAGCAGAGCCATCCCCTGCGAGCAGTGGAAGGGCACATCGTTCAGCACGGTATCGCTCGCACGGTAAATCACCATCGCGGGGTGAGGGCGTCCCCAGTTGCGGAGCACCAGCGTATCGCCCGGCTTCAACCCGCGGGCCTGCGTATCCCACTCCATCCGCACATTGCCGTTCTCCAGCTGTTCGCAGCGGCCATTCCATGAAATATCGCTCGTATCGGGGGCGATATGCAGCGTATCCTTCTGGAATGCCATGGCCGTCTGAATGCCCGACCTGCTGCCGTCGTCGTAAATGGCTTCAAACCTCCCGTTCTTCACTTCGTATGGAAACAGCTTCCTGTCCAGAGAAAGCTCCGTACTGCCGCCCTCGTTCTTCACGATGCGGCCTTCCGAATAGAAGGGCCGCGCATAGTCGATTCCGATGCCTTCCACCTTCACGCCGCTGCTGTCCATCACCAGAAAAGGCATCATCCGGCCATGAAACACGAACACGGAACCGTTCCCCTTCAACGTCACATTCTGCAGATCCACCATCGGCACGCCGACGGGGTGAATCTCCGGCTGGTCGTGGTTCGACACATGGAAACTCATCTCCAGCGCCTCCTCACGGTCGAAATGGTATTCGCCCTTCGGCAGCTCGATCACCACCGGCCTTGAACCGCCCGCCTTGCGAGCGGCGGAGATGGCCGCGCGCAAAGCCTTGCCCGCGCCCTTCCCTTCGCCGGGTTTGATGCCGAAATCGGCCGCAGAAATGCGCACCGGGGCATCGCCGGCTGCACGCTGACCTTCCTTCCATGCAAGATCGACCCAGTCGGCGTGGTCGTTATCGCTGTTCTCTACCCAGTGAGCCATCAGGTACAGCTTGCGGGCTCCTGCAGGCAAAGCCACCTTGAACGCCTCGGCAGGCATGCCCTTCTTCATCACGGCGGACTGCCACAACACGGACGAACCGTCCATCACACGGAACTGAACAGAACCGCCTTTCGCCTCGTCGTCGATGCCGCAGGCGCCTTCCAGCACGGCGGCTGCCGCAGGCACATCCACCGGGATCATACTGATGGCATGCGTGCCGATACCGGAGGCGTACACCTTGCCGCCGATGGTCAGCGGCTTGCCTTCGACGGAAACATCACGGCGAGCCTCCCCCCACGTCTGGCGGGTCATCACGAGATCCTGATCCGAAACAACGGGCGGCAGCGCAGCGCCGGCTGCCGTACCGGCACAGGCGCACATACTCAAAAACCATGTACGAAGCATTCCATGAATACGCGTGCATGCCCTCCATTCTTTCACCTTTCCGATCATGCCTCTGCGCCCTTTCATGCAAAAACCCCGCAGAGACTTGCTCCACGGGGTTTTCCAAAGATCGGATAAATCCGGTTCTTTACCAGAACTTCCAGTAAAGAAGAAGCGTACAGATAATCACGAATACGCCGAAGACCTTGGCCTTCGAAGACGATTCGAGGCTGACTTCGTTCTTGGCAGGCAGCACGATGGCTTCGCCGCCACGGGCTGCATTCACGATGGTGAAGATGAGGCCGACCACCACGATCACGCCGAAGCAGACCGCCATGCGGTTCAGGAACGCCATATCGGGATAGGCCAGAGCCAGGGAACCGTACAGCACGGCATTGATCACGATACCCATCCAGCCGAAGCAGCGCGGGCACTTCGGCACAAAGAAGCCGAAGAGGAACACGCACAGCGCACCGGGGCTCAGGTAGCCCTGGAACTCCTGAATGTAGTTGAAGATGCCGTTGAACGACGGACTGCCGAGGAACGGAGCGATCATGAAGGCGATCAGGGCGCAGATGAGCACGCCGAACTTGCCGAAACGCACCAGAGAACGGGACGAGGCATCCTTGCGGAGCTTGTTGTAAATATCCATCGTGAGGATGGTCGATGCCGAGTTCAGCATCGAAGCCAGCGAGGACACCACCGCACCGAACAGGGCGGCCAGCACGAACCACGTCCAGCCCGTACCGGGCAGAAGCTTCTTGAGCAGCGTCGGGAAGGAAGCATCGTAGTCGAAGCCGACCAGCTTATCCGTCACGGCGTAGGTTTTGTCGTCCTTCTTGGCTTTCTTCACGAACTCTTCATTGATCTTGACGATCGGCTTGATGAGCTGGGAACGCTGTGCCATGGTCGTCGACTCGTCGGCCACGTCGGCCTGCAGGGCGGAAATGGCCGTATCCAGTTCCTTGACGACATCGGGAGACGCCTTCATCAACTCGGCGTTCTTCTTCACGAAAGCACAACCCTCCGTGGAATTCTCCATGAGATAGCTGTCCGTCACATGAATCACGGTCACGGCCCTTTTCTCGCTATTCTCGAGCTTCTTCATTTCGACGGCGTTCTTCACCACGGCTTCCGCACGGAGATCGTCACGGTACAGATTGTAGGCGAGAATGCCGGGAATCACCACCACGAACGGAATGATCAGCTTCAGGAAAGCGGCGAACACGATGCCGAGCTGGCCTTCGGCAAGGGATTTGGAAGCCAGCGTGCGCTGCATGATGTACTGGTTCAGGCCCCAGTAGAAGAAGTTCGGGATCCAGAGGCCGATGCAAAGAGCCGTCCAGGGAATATCCGGATCGTTTTCGGGACGGGCCATGTGAAGCTTGCCGCCGGCGCTGTTCACCCCATCGACCACATCGCCCGCATTGAGCTGCATCAGGCGGCTCCACGCATCGGCATCCTTGAGGGAATCGACGGTCGCACCGGAATTGGCGGAAGCGGAATGGATCAAGTGAGCCGGATCGGCGGAACCGAGAGCCTGCATGGCGAGGTAGGCCACCACACCGCCGCCCACGATGAGGCCCGCGCCCCAGATGAGGTCGGTCCAGGCACAGGCCTTCAGGCCGCCCACGAACACATAGATGGTGCCGCAGAGGGCGATGATGATACAGCCGATCAGGATCGGCCACGGGAACGCGATGCCAGCAAGGCCGAGCTCAAACGAACCCATGTCGCTGCTGAAGAAGAAGACGGAAATCACCTTCGCGCCGGAGTAGATCACACCTGCCGTCGGCACGCCGACGAGAATGACGAGAGTCGCCAGAGCCATGATGGCGCGGGCTCCCGTATTGTAGCGGTATTCGAGGAATTCCGGAATGGTGTACACACCGCCGCGCAAAAGCTTGGGCAGGAAGAAGAAGGCAACGACGACGAGCGTGATGGCCGCAAGCCATTCATAGGAGGCGATGGCCATGCCGAGCCAGTCGGCGGCCTTGCCCGACATGCCGACGAACTGCTCCGTCGAGATATTGGCGGCGATCAGGGAGAAGCCGACGAGCCACCAGGACAGGCCACGGCCTGCAAGGAAGTAGTCGGACGCGCCCTTGTCCGTGTCTTCGCTGTCTTTTTCATCACGGCTTTTCCAGATGCCGAGGAAAATGACGCCGATGACGACGACGCAGAACACGATGGCTTCCCACACGGAAATCATGGGTTGCTTGTTGGCTTCGACGGCAGGAACCGGAGCAGCCTTGGCTTCAGCGGTTGCCGCCTGTTCCACAACGGCCGCAGCAGGTGCGGGCTGTGCGGCAGCCGGAGCGGCGGCAGGTGCCGCAGGCGCAGTTTCGGCCGCTACTGCCTGCACCGGAGCCGGATCGACCGGAGCGGGTGCAGCTTCCTGAGCCCATGCGCCCATCCCGACGAGGGAGAGGAGGCCCAATGCGAGTTTGATCTTGTTCATATGATCACAGGTATAAGTAAAAAAGTTTTATTTTCTGGAGAGAACCCGGGCACCGTCGCCTGCGCGGGTCACGAGATAAATCGTCTCGATTCCGGTGGCGGCACGGTAGGCATCCAGCAGTTCCTGGCCGACCTTGTCCACATCCTTCGTCTTCACGAGAGCCACGATGCAGCCGCCGAAGCCGCCGCCCGTCATGCGTGCGCCGTAGATGGAAGAGGCGGAGGGAATACTGTCGCACAGGGAGACGAGCGTGTCCACCTCGGGGCAGGAAACTTCATAATCGTCGCGCAGGGAGGCATGGCTTCCGCGCATGGCGACGCCGGCGGCATCCCAGTTGCGCGTGGCGATCGCTCCGGCAAAAGCCTGCACGCGGTTGTTTTCACCTACCACGTGGCGGGCGCGGCGGTAGCGCACATCGCCGAGTTCGGCCTTGGCTGCTTCCACCATCTGCAGGTCGGCTTCGCGCAGGGAAGGCACGTTGAGAATACGGGCGGCTTCTTCGCACTGCTTGCGGCGCTGCCCGTAGGCTCCGTCCGCGAGAGAGTGCTTCACCGCGCTGTCGAGCACGAGCACGGAAACTTCAGGATCGTCCATCGGAATGAGCTTGTATTCCAGATCGGCGCAGTCGAGCATCAGGGCATGGCCCTTCTTGCCATGGGCGGAGACGAACTGATCCATGATCCCGCAGGGCACGTTGACGAATTCGTGTTCGACGGCCTGGCCGATCAAAGCCTTGTCCTTCGAGGAAATATCGGCGTCGAACTGGGCGGCGAGAGCCGTACAGACGGCCACTTCCAAGGCGGCGCTGGAGGAAAGGCCGCCGCCGCGCGGCACATTGCTGTCGATCAGCATATCGACGGGGCCTACTTCGATGCCGCGGCGTCCGAGCAGAGCGACCACGCCGCGCACATAGTTGGACCAGAAGGGTTCACCCTTTTCGGAAGCTTCTTCCACGGGGATTTCATAAATGGTATCGCCCAGAGAGCCGCACCAGCGGTGCTTGCCCGTAGGAGACGGGGCGACGGCAACGACGCAATTGTTTTCAAGAGCCATCGGAAGGACAAACCCGTTATTGTAATCCGTATGCTCCCCGATGAGGTTCACGCGTCCGGGAGAGGCGGCCACCACTGTCGGCTTATGACCAAAGTATTGTTCAAAATAGGGACTGATTGTCCCCACGTTGATTTCGCGTTGCTCTAAATCCATAGCGGAGTACCTATAACACAAATGAACCCGGCGACTCAATCCCAAAGTACGCACCTTGAATAAAATGTTGAGGCTTCCGCATGATCGGCGGGAAATCAACACCCGGAAAAACCAACAAAAAAAATCCGCAGGGCGAACCCTGCGGACTGACAAAACGGGAAGGCTGAGAAGCTTACTTCGCTGCACCCTGCTGCTGGGCTTCGAGAAGCTGCTGCAGCATTTCAGGCGTGAGCTGACCGCCGCCGGCCGGAGGCGTGGCGGGGGAGTTGCCGGGAATGATTTCCAGCAATTCGATGTCGAAGATCAGCGTAGAATTCGGCCCGATGATACCGGGACCGGCTTCCTTGTAGGCCAGTTCGGAGGGGATGAACACCTTCCACTTCGCACCGACAGGCATCGCCTTGAGCGCATCGGTAAAGCCGGGGATCAATTGCAGCTTGAATTCGACGGGCTTTTCCGACTTGTCGAACACGGTGCCGTCGATCAGGCGGCCTTCGTACATGAGCTTGAAGGTAGGATCGTCCCCATCTTTCTCAACATTGTATTTGACGTCGCCGCCGGGCTTCACCACGATGTACTGAACACCGGAAGGAAGGGTCTTCACACCGGGCTTCTTGGCATTTTCCTCCATGAACTTCTTGCCGGCTTCGAGATTGGCCTCGGCCTTGGCTTCATAGCGTTCGTCCATGCGCTGGCGGAAAATGTCGAGAGCGGGCTCGACTTCCTTCATCTTGTCGTCCACCTTGTTGTTCAGGCCATCCTTGATGCCCTGAAGAAGGGAGTTCGCGTCCACATCGTCCAGATTGAACGTCGGGATTTCCGCAAGCTGCTGCCCCATGCGGTGGCCGAGGAAATAGCCCACGCGCTGCTTGACAGTTTCATCGTCCAGCTTGGGGGCTTCCGCTTTCTGTTCCTTATCGGGAGCCGGAGCTGCGGCAGGGGCTGCGGGAGCATCCTGGGCCATGCCATTGAGGGAGACGGCTGCCAAGGCAGTCGCGCACATCATCTTGCGAATTGTTTTCATGTGATATCAGGAATGAATTCTTGAAGGTTGTAGGTGAGACATTGAATCACGTCCCACGTTCAAATAAAAGAAGAAAATACGCAATATCCGGCACAGGCCGCACAACGACGCAAAAAAGGCCGCAGCTTGTGCTGCGGCCCGGTAAAAAACGAGAGGAACGGAATCAAACGTCGTCCGGATCGAACCCGGCCGGCTCCTGGCGATCGGCGGGCTGCCTGTCGTCCTGGCGTTCCTGCCTTTCGTTGGCGGCGCTCACCATGAGCTCGCGGCCCATGAAGGGCTGGCCATGAAGAACTTCCACGCAGCGGGCAGCATCGCCCATCTGGTACATTTCCACAAAGCCGTAGCCCTTGGACTTGTGCGTGCGGGGGTTGTAGATGATTTCCACGCTCTTGACATCGCCGATACCCTTGAACAGTTCTTCGATATCGACTTCCGAAGCTTCGTAGGAGAGATTGCCGATGTACAGGCGGGGGCTGGAAGTCGGAGCCTTGGAGAAGGAGGCGCGGCGTTCCTTCTGCGGGGGCCTTGATTCGCCGGCGACCCGCGTATTGGTGCGGGGAGCGCTGCGCTTCACGGGCGGGGCCGGCTTGTAGAGGCCGATCGCCTTCAGCAGCTTCTGCCAGAAAGTCAGTTTGACGGGAGGCTGTTCCGGGCGAGGCATGCGGTGGCTTCCTTCGCCACGGCGGTAGTTGCTCTTGTTGTAGGAGCGACGGCGGGAACCCTGCCCTTGTCTTCCATGTGTTTGGTGTTGCGACATGTTATCGTTGGAATATGGTGTTTTGGTCGGTTGCACTGGCCGGGATGCTCATGCAAGGATACCCGGCATTTGGGGCTTCAGATACCGCTGCATACGCGGCACGGCGCGGAAAGGGAGAGACGCATGACAATACCTAACATACGCTTATTCCCGCGGAAGCTTGCTCATGCTACCCCATCGCGTCAGGATGGCAAGCACGCTTCGAGTCATCCGGCCGGAAAAAAATCGACACCCCGCATCTTACCAATCGACGGCGATTTTGACGATATTTCCGTTCCTGTCGTCGTAGAGGACATAACCGTTCTCAACCCCGAAACGGTGCACGGCCATCGTCACCTTCACATCGTAGCAGCAATAGTAGGCAATATCGATCAGCTTCGACACTTCCTTCGTCTGCTCGTACTCGGCCCACCATTTGAGGGCATCCGTACCTTCCGCCGTCTTCGTCAGGCCGAGGCTGGCCGTCGCGACGGAATCGAGCTTGAGGCGATGGCCGATTTTTTCCGACAAATCGGTGCAAAGGTCGAGGTTGCGCGTCATCTCGCCGATATTCCACAAGGTATGGGGCTGCACGACGCCGTAGTCGAAGCCGACGTGGTTGTACCCGACGACGAGATCCGCCCCGCGGAGCTGGTCGATCAGCGCACCGGTTTCCTCTTCGGTATAAATCCTGTATTCGTCGAGTTTCGTCGAATAGGTGACGGAGACGGAAATACCCATCTTGGCCGTCTGGTGCCAGCCGCCCACCTGGGCAGCCGAACGGCGCGTTTCCAAGTCGAAATAGACGATATCTTGCATGGCGTTTATCGAGGTAGGGACAAGCGGCGCATCCCTTCGTAAAGGACGACGGCCACGGCGGTGGAAAGATTCAGGCTGCGGGCATGCTCCCCGCTCATGGGGATGCGCAGGGCGGTCTCAGGATGTCCGTATATCCAGCTCTCGGGCAGGCCGCGGGACTCGGGGCCGAACACGAAGTAATCTCCATCCCTGATCGGCGCATCCCAGTGCGCCACGCTGGCCTTGGTGGAGAGGTACCAGAAACGGGCGTCCGGATCGGCCGCGGCACAAAGCTCATCCAGCGAATCCCACAGGTGAAGATCCACATACTGCCAGTAATCCAGCCCCGTGCGGCGGATATGCTTCTCGTCCAGGCTGAAACCCAGCGGCTTGATGAGATGCAGAGCCGAGTTTGTCGCGACGGCGAGCCTTCCGGCTGCTCCTGCGTTGTGGGGGATTTCTGGCTGAAAGAGGACGATGTGGTACACGCTTGCTTTTCTGTTCTATTCGGCGCCCCTGCGGAAAAGGACTGCAGGTATCGTACGCAAGAGCAGCCGGATGTCGAGCCAGAAACTCCATGTATCGACATATTTCAGATCCTTGGCGATCAGCTGGTCGAAATCCGTCGTGGACGAACGCCCTTCGATCTGCCAGTAGCAGGTCAGGCCGGGCTTCACGCTCATGCGGCGGCGGTCCTTGATGTTCGGCAGGGCCGCCGTTTCGTACACGGGCAGCGGGCGGGGGCCGACGAGGCTCATATCGCCCGTCAACACATTGAACAGCTGGGGAAGTTCATCGATGGATGTTTTACGGATGAAGCTGCCGAAGCGGAAAATGCGGGGATCGTTCTTCAGCTTGAAGATGGGGCCCGACATATCGTTGCCATATTCGCGCTTTACTTCCTCCAGCCGCTGTTCCGCATCCACGTACATCGACCGGAATTTCCACATATTGAACGGCTTGCCATACAAGCCGGAGCGTTTCTGCTTGTAGAAGACGGGGCCCTTCGGATCGGACACCTTGATGCCGATGATCGCAATCAGCCACAAGGGGCTGCTCACCAGCAGCAGGCAGAGCGCCCCCACCTTGTCCAGCACGTTCTTGAAGAACATCTGCCACGACAACACGGGCGCATTGCGGAAAATGAGGAAACCCTTGTTCCCCACGGTTTCATAACGGGGCATCTTTTCCGTGGCGGAGAGATTATCGACGCACAGGCAAACATCGATCCCCTGCAGATCGCACAGTTCACAGGCCTCCCTCGTGAGCATCGCCTCGGCCAGCTTGCCGAACACGACCACCTGCTCCACGCTGTGCACGACGATCAGCTGCTCGAACTCGTCGAGCGTCATCATGTCGGGATCGTAAACACCCACCACGTTGAACGACTTTCTCCAGTCGTCCGGCAACGATTCCCACATCGCCATCTGCTTGGAATGCTTGCCCATCAGTACAACGCTCGTCAACTGCTCCGCATCGGCATGCTCGCGGGTCATATACCGGTAGCAGAGATAGTACCGCACGAACAAAACGATCGGCACCAGCGCACAACCGACCCACAACAGGCGCTTCACATTGAGGTCGATGGACTGCAGCCACAGCAGGTACAGAGACAGCAGCACGCCCACACAAACCATGAACTTGCACAATTGCTGGACGGCGCGGGCCGGCCGCTGCAAATTGCGTTTCCGGTAAAATCCGTACCGCTCCAGGATCAAAGGCACAGCCACCACCACCGTCCACACCTTCCACGGAGCCCAGTCGAACGCATCCGGATAAAACACCCCTTCCCAATGGAACAATGGCGCAAGCAGCACGACAAGATGGCATGAAACCCAAATGGAAAGAGCCACAAGCCCCATATCGAGCACCTTGAAAAAGCGGATGTAAAACGAGCTGTCTTTTGTCATGAAAAATATAGAGAGAGAAACCTGCGAAAAGATTAGCATTGTTGCAACAAATGTCAAGACTTGCCTGCACACGCGTATAACAGAATACGGAACTCAACATGAGGACCATAGAAAAATAACCGGACAAACTCCTGTTTTCCGGAGCCGCCGAGCGGCGCAGCTGCGGTCAGGCAAGCCCCAGCACCCGCCTGATGGCAGCGCGTTTCAGGCCGAATTCGCGCCATTCGTGCGTCACGGACGACGCTTCCACAATCCCCCCGCCAGCCGTCAGCGACAGGCGGTTCCCCCTCCACTCCACGCCGCGGATGGCGACCAGCATGATTACCTCCCCATCCATGCCGAGGCCGAACGGGGCCCCGAAAGACGCCGGGCAGCGCAGCCTCTCCCGCCACTGCTTCAGCAGGCCGAGAGTCTCCGGCGTGCAGGGCTGGCACCCCAGTGCGGGAGTGGGGTGCAACAGATTCAGCCAGAAACCGGGCGACAGGTCTTCATCGGCATCCAGAGCCAAGGGAGTCAGAAAATGCACCAGAGAACCCAGCTCCATGATCCCCCTAGGCGCACGCACCAGATTGCCGTGCGGCGAGAGACGGGAGAGGAGCGCCCGAACGACGATCTCATGCTCGTGAATTTCCTTGGCATCGTCGCGGAACACCTCGATATCCTCCGGCCGGGCGGTTCCCGCCAGAGCCATCGTCTCCAGCCGCCTGCCCCTCTGGCGGAACAGAATCTCGGGAGTCGCGCCGCAGATACCGCGATCGCCCTCCCAAAAGGCATAGGGATACAGGTAATCCGGCGCAGAAGCCGCAGCAAGCACGATTTCCTTTGGAGAATGCCCTTCGCCGATCACTCCCTTTTCCGCCACGGCAGGCACCGTCTTCACCAGTCGTCCGGATTTCAACTCGCGGGCAATTTCTTCAAAGACCTGCACGAATGCCGCAGGGGACGGAGCCTCCCATTGCACGGGCAACGGCTCCTTCCGGAGACAAGACTCGGACAGGACGACAACCTCCGAAGGAATCTTCCAGGGCTTTGCCGCCGAGAGGAAAAAATCGTTCACATAAAAGGCCGTCCTGCCTTCCGGCCAGTCGGCGCACTCCTCGAACGGCCCCACACCGATCACAAGCCCCTTCTCCGGGTGGCGGAACATCGCGCCTGCCGGGCATTGGATGATCTCTTCCGCCTTCATCGCCTACTTCGTCCGAGGTTCATCCTCCAGCAGGGCGTCCACGCGGGCGCGATCCATATCGGCCGGGCACAAGGTCAGGCGCACCCGGTCGCCGGGTTTCAGCAGATCGCGCAGAGGGGCCTGTTTTTTCTCCACGAAAGCCACGCACTCCTTGCCGTTGGGCAAGCTGGCATGAAACGCCGTTTCGGCGAAACGGTCGATCACAATGCCCGTGCATTCGATGAAATTCGACGGATGAATGATTCTTTTCATAACTGGGACTTTCGTTCAAAGAGGAAGCTTTTTCAGCGCATCGCTTGCGGTATCAAGAGCCTTTCCGGCGCCGTCCACAGCCTTATTGAGCAAGCCGCCGGGCTGGTCTTCATCCTTCTTGCCGTCTTCCTCCTCTTCACCGGCTTCCTTATCGCCGCCCGAGGGCGAGACGAGATTCTTCAGAGTACCGGCAGCCGTATTCGCCACTCCGGCAGCAGCATTCGTCGCGGCGCCGAGAGTCGCCGAACCGAGAGCGGAAAAAGCCCTCACCACGAGATCGTCTTCCGGAGCGTCTATCGTACCCGAAAGGTTCATATTGGCCCAGAGCATACCCCCGTCAGGCTCGTGACGCACATTGAACACGGCCTCCTTGAGCATCGGCACCATCTCGACGTAACGGGCCGGAATGCCGATCTGGAGCGTGCCGCTCAAGCGCCTGTCCTGCCCGATGATGGCATAGCCCTTCACATGAATCATCCCCTTGCTGACGACGTTGATATTCCGAATCATCCACGCATTGCGGATATTCTTCTCTGGATCGTTGTACGGGAAGGAAAAAGTCGCCCCGGCCTCGTCCAGCGAAAGGCTCCGGTAACGCTCGTCCCAGAGCGTCGAAAGGCGTTCAAGCACGGGCAGAGCCGTCAACCGGCCGCCAACCAGATTCACCTTGCCCGAAACGTGGCGGATGCCCGAAGCATCGCCGTCCATCCGCACATTCCCGAGGAGGGAGCCAGTCAGCTTCTTCTTCCAGTCCGGATTGAGCAGACGCTCCACATTGGCATTGTTTACGCGCAGCAACAGGCTCCAAAGATTGTCGGTGCGATCCCACGAAGCACGCTCCAGCACGATATTGCCGGGATTCGTCCGGAAAATACCGTCGCGCAGCTCCAGATTGCCGTTCGTGTAGGAAGCGGTCATGGATTCCAGCTCGGACTCGCGCACCCATTCCAGAGGAAGCTTCAACGTGCCGCCCTGAATGGAAGCCGAAAAGGAATCCAGCTTGAGGCCCGGCTTGACAGTCACCCTGGCATTCTGCAGGGAATAGGAGCTGGGGCCGTCCACCGCGTCCACATCCAGCTGGCGGATGATAACCCGGTCAACCCGCGTCTTATTCGGGGCGAAGGAATCGAAGAAACCTTTCTCGACAGCCTCGTAGGCAGGCAGCTCGACATCGCGGCGGGAGAGATCGAGCCGCACATCCAGCGACCTGATGTTCAGCATCGGGATATGGCACAGACGGTCCCACAGGGCGGAGCGGTTGAGGCTCACCTCGATATCACGCGCATCGGCCATATTCAGCGCGCCGCGCATTTCCACCTGCGCCTTCGGCATGCCGATCTTGCCGCCTGCCCAGTCGAGATTGCCCAGCGCCACGTGGTCGGCGCGCAATTCGCGCATGAAGCGGTCTTCCAGAGAAGAGCGGAAGGAAGAGCCGGAAAGATAGGAAGTCAGCCACAGGTAGCCGCCCCCGACGGCCAGCAGGCAAACCAGCACCAGCGCGGCCGCGATGATCGTCAGCCTGCGTTTCCAGTTCACGCCCGTCTTGGGTCCCTTGCTCTTTCGTCTGCGCCGTGCCATAGTGTCGTCACAGCCTAGCATGCGCCCCAGCCGTTTTCAAGCATGGAATTAGCGCTTTTGAGGCAATGCTTCCGGCTGGCGCAGAATCGTTTCTCCGGGTTTTGCCAGATTGGCCCGGTCGCGCGCCACATTTTCAAAATACTCAGGATCAGCCATCCACCGGAACTCGTTGCGGGCCTTCTCGTGGTCGGCCTTGGCATCCTCCAGCTTACCCTGCATCGCAGCCTTGTCCTGCTCCAGCCGCCGCAGATCCCGCAACGGGCGGAAGACGATCAGCGTCAGCAGGAAAAACAGAATCACCAGCAGAATGATCCCCATCACCGGAAGAAGGCTTTTCAGGCCGTCGGCGCGTGCCGCGCGGCGCATCTCCACCTCTTCCAGCGTGGGGCGTTGCCGGTGTCTGTGAAACAGTCGAAACATAACTTGCTGCTCGACCGCATTATAGACTAAAACTTCATGATGGTGCCAGCATAAATGGCGTCTTCATAAAGATCTTCCTCGATACGAAGAAGCTGGTTGTACTTGGCGAGCCTGTCGGAACGACTCAGGGAACCCGTCTTGATCTGCCCCGCATTCGTCGCCACGGCGAGATCGGCGATGGTGGAATCCTCCGTTTCGCCCGAGCGGTGTGAAATCACGGCGGTATAGCGATTCGTGCGCGCCAGCTCGACGGCATCGAGCGTCTCCGTCAGCGTGCCGATCTGATTCACCTTCACGAGAATGGAATTGGCCACCCCCTGATCGATGCCCTTGCGCAGGAAATCGACATTCGTCACGAACAAATCGTCGCCCACGAGCTGCATCGTCCTGCCGAGCTCGTCGGTCAGCACCTTCCAGCCTGCCCAGTCGTTTTCCGCGCAACCGTCCTCGATCGACACGATGGGGAACTTCGCCTGCAACTCCTTGTAGTACGCCACGAGATCGGCGGCCGTCCGGCGGCTCTGATCCGATTTCTTGAACACATACAGGCCGGATTCCGCATCGTAGAACTCCGAAGAAGCCACATCCAGCGCAATCGCGATATCCTCGCCGGGCCGGTAGCCCGCCTTCTCGATCGCCTTCATGATACATTCCAGCGCATCGTCGGCCGATTTCAGCGTCGGGGCGAAACCGCCTTCGTCGCCTACGGTCGTTGCCAGCCCGCGGTCGTGCAACACGGATTTCAGAGCATGGAACACCTCCACACCATAGCGCAACGCCTCCTTGAAAGTCGGCGCGCCCTTCGGCACGATCATGAACTCCTGGAAATCGATCGGAGCGTCGGAATGGGCTCCGCCATTGATAATATTCATCATCGGCACAGGAAGAACCTTCGCATTCGGGCCGCCGAGATAGCGGTGAAGAGGCACACCGAGCTGCTGGGCCGCCGCGCGTGCAATAGCCAGAGAAACGCCGAGAATGGCGTTGGCACCGAGGCGAGCCTTGTTCGGCGTACCGTCGAGATTGATCAAAAGATGATCGAGATAAACCTGATCCGTCGCCCGCATGCCGGCCAGCTCGGGAGCAATGATATCGTTCACATTATCCACGGCCTTCTGCACGCCCTTGCCGAGATAGCGGCTCTTGTCCCCATCGCGCAACTCCCATGCCTCATGCTCGCCCGTAGAGGCTCCGCTGGGCACCGCCGCACGGCCTACGGCGCCGCCTGCCAGGCGGACATCGACCTCGACGGTGGGATTGCCGCGAGAATCCAGAATTTCGCGGGCTTTTGTTTCTGTAATGAACAGATCTTTTTCCATAGTACCGCTTGGACACGAAGAACAGGAGAGGCGTTCAAAGAAAGTTTGTTCTAACTAACTCTCATTCCCCTGACTTCTCTCCCTGAAAAGCAACGGGCGGAGCCGCCCCTTCGGAACAGGCCCCGCCCGGAAACAGGCAACTGTTTGACCGCATCAGGCCATGCGATTGTGCGCATCGGCTTCCACAGCCTTCCACAGCGAATCCTCCGCGGCCTGCACGGCCTTGCGGGATTCCTGCACATCGGCACCCGGCGCACCGTGGCCGAACAGGTAATACTTGATCTTCGGCTCTGTACCGGAAGGGCGCACGGCAAAGCTGCGGCCGTCTTCCAGATCGACAAAAAGCATCTTCTCCGCCGGAATGGGATCGCCTTCGGCATCCACCATATCGCCCTTCGAGAAATCGCGAATCGCCTTCACCGCAGAACCGTCCACCTCCACGGGAGGATGATCGGCGTAGGACTGCGCCAGAGCGGCAATCTTCGCCGCACCGTCCGCACCCTCCATCACGATGGACTTGCCGCCTTCGAGATGCACACCGTACTTCCCGAACAAATCGTCCAGCAGAGCCGTCAAATTCGTACCGTGGTTCGAGGCATAGGCCGCCAGCTCGGCCACCAGCAGCGCGGCGGCATTCGCATCCTTGTCGCGCACGAAATCCTGAGCCAGATAACCGTAGCTCTCCTCACCGCCGAACACGAAGAAACGGCTGAACTTGAGGCGCAGGGCGCGAGTCTCGTCCTCGCTCATGCGGCGGTAGCCGCGGCGAAGATCCTCGGGAATCGCGGCTTCGTACTTGCCGAGCTTCGCGGCAATGTACTTGAAACCCGTCAGCACATTCACCACGGGAATACCGTAGCTCTCGCCGATCGCATCCTGCAGGGGAGTCGTCACAAACGTCTTCACCATCACCGTGTGATCGAGATTGTCCGGAGAAATCATGCCCAGCTCAAGCATCGTCATGCAGCGGTACCAGGCCAGCAGAGAGCCGATCTGATTACCCGTCATCAGCTTCATCTCGCCCGAAGCATCGCGCACGGCAATACCCATGCGGTCCGCATCAGGATCGGTCGCAATCACGATCTCCGCACCGATGCGGTCGGCCTGCTCAATCCCCATCGCAAGGGCTGAAGCATTCTCGGGATTCGGAGAAGCCACCGTCGGAAAACGCCCGTCCAGCACATCCTGCTCGGCTACCGTCGTCACCTTGCAGCCCAGCTCGCGCAGCAAAGGCACGATACAGCGGCCGCCCGTGCCGTGAAGATTCGTATAAACCACATTCGCGCCGCCCTGCTCGAACTCGCCGGGACGAAGAATAATCGTCTTCAGGCGATCCATGAACACGCGGTCGAACTCCGGGCCAAGCACGCGCACGGAACCGCGCTCCGCCTCGGGAAGAGGCTCGTAGGAATCGGAAGACAGAGCATTCACCTCCTGAATCACCCCCATGTCATGCGGAGCGATCAACTGCGAACCGTCGCGGAAATACGCCTTGAAACCGTTATCGTGCGCCGGATTGTGGCTCGCCGTCAGCACCACCCCGGTATCTGCGCCCAGCTCGCGGATGGCGAAGGACACCTCCGGAGTCGAACACGGGCCGTCGAACAACGCCACATCGCAACCCAGATCGCAGGCGATGCGGGCGCAGAACTCCGCAAAATCGCGGGAGAAATGGCGAGTATCGTGCCCGATCACGATCAGGGGCTTGCGATTGCCGCCTTCCGCCGCCACGAAACGGCTCATATAAATAATCAGGCCGCGCATCGCGCGCCCCACATTGAAATAATTCATCGACGCCGTACCGACGCAGGGGAACTCCGGCCTGCCGTTCGGGCCGCCATGCCCCTGCTCCGCCTTCGTCACCGCCTTGCCGATCGTCCGGCCCCGCAACCCTCCGGTCCCGAAAGCCAGAGTCTTGTAAAAACGGTCGTTCAATTCCTGCCACTCCCCGGCCTCGGCCAGCTCCCGGATGGACACCGGAACCACGGGATCCTTCGAACCCGCCAGCAAAAGATTGATATTCTCAAGAGACGAGGCCAGCAGCCTGCCATCGGCCACCGCCTTTTCAAGCAACGGATGCAATATGCTTTCCATGGAGCGAATCATACAGATTCACTCACTCAACACAAGAACAAGCTGCGGCAGCGACGGCGAAAGCCGCCGCCCGGGATATCAACGGCGAACCTCCCGCCATCCCTTGCAAACGGCGACTCCCGCATCCGCGATGTCAAACGACAGTCACACTTCGATTGCGTTTTCGCTTGACCTTTGGCGCGTATCGGTATTTGATCCCTCCACGCGAAATTTTCCGACGCCATGCTCGTTCAACAACTCAAATCGAAAATTCACCGCGCCATGATCACCCGTGGCGATGTCGAATACGAAGGCAGTATCGAGATTCCGCAGGATCTGATGGAAGCCGCCAACCTGTGGCCGGGAGAAAAGGTGCTCGTCGCCTCCGTCACCTCCGGCAACCGCCTTGAAACCTATGCACTTGTCGGCCCTCCCGGCACGGGCAACATCATCATGAACGGCGGCGCCGCCCACCTCATCAAAACAGGTGAACGCGTCGTCATTATGAGCTTCGCGATGGACGACAAACCCATCATCCCGACGAAAATCGTTTGCAACGAACTCAACGAAATCATTTCCTAGGCTTTACAAAATCTTTTTTTTCAGTTAATCTGTCCTGCCATGCTTGTTATCGCCGATCTTCTCAATATCAGCATCTACATTTCGTTTGCCGTGCTGTTCGTCGTCAGCGCCCTGCTGCTGCTTGTCGTCCTCATGCAGAGGCCCAAGCAGGAAGGCCTTGGCGCAGCATTCGGCGCAGCCATGACCGACCAGGCCTTCGGCGCACGTACCACGGATGTCCTCAAGAAAGCCACCGTCCTCTTCGGCACGCTGTTCTTCATCGTCTGCCTCGCCCTCGGCATCATGCTGAGCAAAGCCTTCAAGAAAGAACAATCCTCCCTGAGCAATCGGGCGACCGCCACCAAAAAGGCCGAACCGGCCAAGCCTGCCACGGAAAACATCGGCGCCCTCCTCAATCAGCAGCCTGCCGCTGCCGATGCCGCCAAACCGGAAGAAACGCCCGCACCGGCTCCCGCCGAAACACCTGCACAGCCGGCAGCCCAGCCCGCAGCTCCGGCTCAGCCTGCTGCACCCGCAGCCGAAGGAGACAAAGCTCCGGCCACTCAACCGGCAGTAGCCTGACATCCGAGACATTCCGCTTTTTTCTCAGGACGGGTTTACCCCGTCCTTTTTTCTTGATACAACAGCCATGAAAACACCATCCATCCTGATTTCCGACGACCGGAGCAAACTCCAGTTCGACGTCATCTGCCGCTTCCTGAACGACCACTCCTACTGGGCCAAAACGCGTTCCCACGCCATGATCGAAGAAAGCTTCGACGGCTCCCGCTGGGTCTTCGGCATGTACGACGAGGAAAACGGAGTCCAGGTAGGAGGAGCGCGAGTCGTCAGCGACGGCTGCACCTTCGGCTACGTAACCGATGTCTTCATCGTGCCGGAATTCCAGGGCAAAGGGCTCGGTTCCCGCCTGCTGGCCGCCGTCATGGAAAATCCCGAAGTTGCCCGCGTCGGACGCATGGCCCTGCTCACAGAAACTCCGGAATTCTATGCGCCGTTCGGCTTCTCAGTCCACGGTGCCGGCGACCCCATGGAATTCATGCAGCGCAAACTGCCGGACTTCCTCTAAACCGAACCCTGACCACTTCTGCGGATACTTCGGTGCCCTCCTGCCTCCGACGCTAAAATCCCCCTGCCCGGACATGCCGGACAAGGGGATCCGCACAGAGCCAGCCTGCAAACTCAAAGATTCACAGGGCTGACAGACAGGTGTCTCATCTCTTCCGCAGCTTCCGCAGCCAGCGGGGTGGACAAATAGCGCTCCGTAGCCGAAGCGGCAATCGCCACGATCTTCTTCCCGGCATATTCGGGCTGCCGGGCCAGCTCCAGAGCCGCCCACACATTGGCTCCCGTCGAAATGCCGGCCGGAATACCTTCGCGGGCCGCCAGGGCGCGAGCAGTACGCAGAGCGTCTTCATTCGTCACTTGCACGATCTCATCGATCAGAGAACGGTTCAGATTCTTCGGAATGAACCCCGCTCCGATCCCCTGAATGCCGTGCGGTCCAGGCGCGCCACCGGAAATGACCGCGCTGGCGGCAGGCTCCACGGCCACACCGCGCACACTCGGCTTGCGCTCCTTCAAATACTCCACTGTGCCGGAGAAGGTACCCCCCGTGCCGACGCCGGCAATGAACACATCGACCTC
This sequence comes from Neoakkermansia glycaniphila, assembly GCF_001683795.1. Classification (GTDB taxonomy): domain Bacteria; phylum Verrucomicrobiota; class Verrucomicrobiia; order Verrucomicrobiales; family Akkermansiaceae; genus Akkermansia; species Akkermansia glycaniphila. The sequence continues at coordinate 75,675 of NZ_LIGX01000038.1, read as the reverse complement.
GCCGGAAGTATCGTCCCACACTTCCGGGCCGGTGGTGAAATAGTGGGCTTCGGGGTTGGCAGGATTATCGAACTGGCCGGGGCCGTAGGCATGATCGCCATACTGCTTCAACAACTCTTCCGCCTTGGCGATAGCGCCCTTCATCCCGAGGGAGCCCGGCGTAATCACGATCTCGGCCCCCAGCATGCGGAGAAGCGTCCGGCGCTCCAGAGACATGGTCTCGGGCATCACGAGAATGCATCGGTAACCGCGGGCAGCGGCGATGGAAGCGAGGGCAATACCCGTATTGCCGGAAGTCGGTTCAATAATGATGCCTCCGGGCTTCAAGGCTCCGCTCCTCTCGGCGGCGTCGATCATGGCGCGGCCGATACGGTCCTTCACACTGAAAAGGGGATTGCGGAATTCGCACTTGAGCCAGATCTCCGCATTCAGGCCTTCGGCCAGGCGGTTGAGACGAACGAGAGGAGTGCGGCCGATCGTCTCCACGACGGAGGAATAGGCCTTCTTGTCTGCTGATGTTTCTGGTGTACTCATGGTTTTCTTATTGGCTGAGGGCGTGCGGCGCTGCCGACGCCCGGGTTGAGGCCGCGCGGGCAGCCGGGCCGGAAGGGCTACCCTGCCTTGCAGGTATAGACGCCTCCCGACGCAGCCGCGTTCACGGCTTCCTTGTTTTTTACAGAACTTCGTCCAGAGCCGCGATAATATCATCGACGTGTTCCAGACCGATGGACAGGCGCAGCAGATCAGGCGTAATGCCGCCTTTGAGCAGGGCCTCTTCGGAAAGCTGCGAATGAGTCGTACTTGCCGGATGGGCGATCAGGCTCTTCGCATCGCCCACATTCACGAGGTGCGAGAACAGCTGGATATTGTCGATCACGCGCACGGCCTCTTCATAACCGCCCTTGTGGCCGAACACCACCATACCGCCGAACCCGTTCTTCAGGTACCTGGCTGCAAGCGGGTAGGAAGGATCGTCCTCCAGCCCCGGATAGCGCACCCATGCCACCTTCGGATGATTCTTCAGGAAACGGGCCACCTTCAAGGCATTCTCGCTGTGGCGCTGCGTGCGAAGCGGCAACGTTTCGACTCCTTGGATGAAATTCCAGGCGGAATCGGGAGAAAGAGTCGCACCCAGATTGCGCAGAAGCACCGTCCTCATGCGGAGAATATAGGCAAGCTGCTGCAAACTGCCGAGATCATGTCCGAAACGCAGCCCGTGGTAGCCGCCGTCCGGCTCGTTGTACAGGGCGAACTTCGGATCCGTCCAGTCGAACTTGCCAGCATCGATCACGATGCCGCCGATGCCCGTACCATGCCCGCCGATCCACTTCGTCAGTGAATGAATCACCACATCCGCACCATGATCGATCGGGCGGAAAAGCGTGGGCGGCGTAAACGTCGAATCCACGACGAGGGGCAAATGATGCTTGCGGGCAATCTCGGAATAACGGTCGATATCCGCCACATCAAGGGAAGGATTCCCGATCACCTCAATATAAATGGCACGCGTCTTCTCATTGATGGCGGCCTCCACGGCGGCAAAATCGTTCACCGGCGTAAAGCGGGCCGTAATCCCGTAATTCGGCAAAATGGCGTCGAACATCGTGTAGGTGCCCCCGTACAGATTGTTTGCCGTCACGAACTCGTCTCCGCCCTTCAGAATATTCAACAACGCATACTGGATGGCGGACGTACCGGAAGCCAGCGACAGGGCGCCGACTCCGCCTTCCAGTGCGGCAATGCGCTGCTCCAGCACATCGTTCGTCGGATTCATCAGACGGGCGTAAATATTGCCCAGCTCGCGCAGGGCGAACAGGTCGGCGCCATGCTTGGCGCTCTTGAACAGGAAGGATGAAGTGCGGTAAACGGGCACAGCGCGGGAAAGGGTATCGCTTTCGACGGGCTGTCCGGCATGAATGGCTAATGTTTCAGGCTTGTAACTCATAATGGATCTATTTATTTCTATGTTAATTGTGAATGAATGAAAAAGGAAAGAACGGAAAAATCACCTGCCGGTTACGGCGCGGCAAGAAGATGCGGAGACATGATACTGGACCGCACAAAAGGAAGACACGGATGCCATGCGGGAATCAACAAAAAAAGCCTCCTCGAAATGAAGAAATATCCTGTCAAGGATCGGAAGCGGAAAAAACCGAAAAGTTGAATGAAGGATGAACTTGGTGCGCCGGGATTCTGCCGTTTTTTAGACTGATTCGCAAGAATAATTTGCGTACAGACTATTTTTTTCATGCCGAGGCAACGAACGAACATCCATTTATATTAATAATCAATATCCTACAAGAAAACAAAGTATGACACTCCCTTGTCAGCCTGCCTTGTTTTCCGCCCTTTTCTGCTGCTGCGACCCGAATTTAAGGCAACGGTCATAGTAATCGACTCGCGAAATGAAGCCGGCCCAGGTCGCCCCCAGGCACCCGTCATCCAGAAGAGGGGCGGGGCATTTCTTCCCCGTCCAGAAAATATGGCCGACCACGCATTTCAACGGAATCCGGTACTCGTACATCAGCAAAGCCGCCAGCTTGGCCGTTCGCTCGAACGTCGCCGGCATATCGTTCCCCTCGTTCTCGCACATCTCAATGCCGATGGAATACAGATTGCCCGGCTTGTAACCGTATTCCGCATGATGCCCCATTTCGTTGAGAGGCAAATGCTGGCGCACCTCCCCGCAATCCACGGTAAAATGCCAGCTCAAATACCCCACCGCACCGCCCGTAATGCGCCCCATCTTCAGCACGGAGGCATGCCGCGCCGCATTGGCGGAGGCATTCATATTCCGCGTCGCATGGATCGTGATATAGTGCGGCACCAGCTCACGCGGCTTGCAACGGCCGAACTCCCCTTTCGGAATCAAATCCTCACAGATATTGATCTCCTCGCGCAACTGCTGCGGAGTCAGACAACGCAGCGGAGCAGGATCCGGCGTAAAAATAACCAGCGGCGGTTCCGGTAGACGATCGACCGCATCGTCGCATCCCAGCAGCAGGCAGCAGCAGAGAAAAACCACAAGGTAGAGAAAGGGCATGGCGTATCCTTCTACACGGACATCGGAATGTCAAGGCGCTTTTCGCCCATTCCGAAGCTCCCGCTGCCATAAACAACAAGGCGCCCTGCACGATGCAGAACGCCTTGTGAAAAGTTCGGTTCAGTATCTACCCGCCTCTTTAGAGATTGGGAGGCATGACAATGTATTTGCTGCCATTGTCACGGCCTTTCTTGTCCTCACCGAAGAGACTCTTCTTGGGAGTACCATAATCGGTATTATCTTCTTCTTCAACAAGTTCCTTCTGTCCACCCGAATTGGAAATCGTATAGTACAGGAGATTGCCGCGGAAGCTGTTCATATCGTAACGGGTATCGGCAGCCTTCGTCGGAGCCTTGCTGGCCACCGAAGAAAGGAGAATCGGAGTAGCGTCGTTGCCCGTCACGGGCGTACGCACGTCCGCATTGTCGGGGTCGGTGCGCATCACGTAACCGAAGCCACATTCGCCTTTGGAAAGAGCTTTGCCACCGCCTACCTTTTTATCGGCTTCCTTGATCTTGCGGCCATCGGCAATAGCGATTTTTGCATAGAAATTGCCTTCAAAGGAAGGACCAACATTGTTCAGGAAAAAGAGCTGGCGAAGATAATCGTTCGAATAGTTGCCTTTGATTGGGCCGTACTGGGTTGCTGTCTCGCCATTCTGCTCCTCGATATCCAGCGCCGTACTATCGCACGGGAAGGAACCGTATGAATTATTGAAATCCATCAGGGTGGAATACACGTTCCTCATGTTCGAAACACCGGCAGTGCGATCGCCATCGTTCAACTTATCGAGAATCGGACCCCAGGATACGGCGGCCAGAGACGCAATAATAGCAACGACGACCATCAGCTCGATCAGCGTGAATGCCGCTGCGCGACGGACTTTATGTGCAAATTTGAGTTTCATGGTTGAATCTGTGATTGACGGTTATTTATAGCATTTACAAGTATAGTTGGCAAGCGGTAAATTCATTTTTCCCGACCATGCCGATCGCCCCTGCCCGCACTTCCCTTTTAGCGGGCAAACAAAGCCTGCAGAGCCGATAAATCCTCGGCCGCCGGGCGGTCTGCAGCAGCAATCGCCTCGCGCTGCAAAGCGTTCAACTCCCGGATGCCCTTGCCAGCAAGAGCAAGCATGGCTGCCATCTCATCGGCCGTGAACACCGCTTCTTCCCCGGAACCTTGCACTTCGACGAACTGGCCGCCTTCCGTCATCACCACATTCATATCCACATCTGCATCGCGGTCTTCCACATAGCAGAGATCCAGAAGAGGCGTACCTTCCAGCATGCCGACGGAAATAGCGGCAACGAGCTGCTTCATGGGCATTTCAGCCAATTTCCCTTCCGCTACAAGCTTGTTCAGCGCCATCGCGAGAGCAACCGACGCTCCGGAAATGGAAGCCGTCCTTGTACCGCCGTCAGCCTGCAGCACGTCGCAATCGATCCAGACCGTGCGCTGGCCGATCTTCGAAAGATCGACGGCGGCGCGCAAGGAGCGCCCGATCAGTCGCTGGATTTCCGAAGAACGCCCGTCCAGTTTACCGGAAGTAATATCGCGGCGCTTACGATCCAGCGTGGAATAGGGCAACATGGAATACTCGGCAGACAGCCAGCCGCCCTCAACCTTCTGCACCTTCATCCAGCGGGGCACATCCTCCTCGATTGTCACCGCACAAATCACGCGTGTATTCCCGAACGATGCCAATACGGAGGCCGTCGCATTCGGGGCGATATGCGGAATAAAGGAGATGGGACGCAATTCGTCCGCCTGTCTGTGATCGTGACGGTTCATGCCGTTAGAATGCCCTGTTTCCACGAATTTGACAAGGCAAAAGGCAACGGGTTGTCAAGGAAATCTTCACATTGAACAAACCGAACACCGGTTACATGCCGTTCTCGGAAAAAAAGCTGCGCCACCTCTACCCAGAGGTGGCGCAGCTCTCTCTCTATGTAACTTCCATTTACCTGTGGAAGAGGGGGATGCCTTGCTCCTTCGCGGCACGACAGGAATTGCAAGCGCATGAAGCAGATGTTGCCCCGGCGAAGTAAAAACGTCAACAGAACAACAATTGAACCATTGGGATATTTTGCCCATCCGGAACAAAACCTAGAATACGGATTATCAATCCGCATGACATACCCATTTCACATTCGTCAGACATTCAGCGTCTTGATGCACTTATGAATAGATATACCGTGAAGGCATCATGCACACAGATCAACCATGTAGCAACAGGAAGCATAAAAAATGAAGAAGTTGTATATTTCAGGATTTTATTATTGACAAACGGATTGATAATCCGTTAATTTTCATTAATCAGCACATCATAAATAATTATTTCACATCCTTTTTTCCTCTCTTTTTCAGCCCTTTTCTCCGCCACAAAAAATACCATCATCCGTTCTTCCTCTCCAACAAGAAGTGCCACCCCCTTACGGAGGTGGCACTACTCTCTCTATGTAACTTCCATTTACCTGATGGAAGAGGGGGATGCCTTGCTGCCTTCTCGACAGGACAGGATACGCAAGCACAATAAATTCCACTTGTTGGCGTTCAGCTTTCAGATTTGGAACGGCATTATTCTACGGTTTTTAAATCCGTACGTCAACCCTCAAATGAACATCTATCATTTATTAGTTACTATAAGCGCGTTACGTGGAATGAAAAAATATTATTGCACAGCGAAAACGGCTTTTGTGTACATGTACAAAAATACAATCATTTTAGTATTAATTAAATAAACATAAATGAAAATAAACGGATTTAAAATCCGCTTCTTATACTATACCGATTGCTGTTTCTCCTTATTTCAAAATTACCATTTTTTCGCATCTTTTCCCAGATTTTTTACAATTAATTTTCATATAAACAATTTTGCATCATTTTGTCATATTAATTGCAAAAAAAGAGCCCCGGATCATTCCGGGGCTCTTTTCAAATACCGTACAATCGATGATTACAAGGATGCACCGAGCTCAATAATGGAGTAATCTCCATTCGGCAAACGGTACACGATCTGCAAAACATCGCGGCGGGCATTGCGGTACAGCACGAAAGGCTTGTCCGACATTTCCAGTGCCATAATGGCATCTTCCTTGTACATGGTGACAAGTTCGTAGCCTTCGCGGTGTATGGTGATCGGCTTCGGATCTTCCGTTGCACCTTCTTCGTAATCAAGCACATCTTCCCCATACACCTGAGCTTCCAGATGGCGGATGGATTCTGCGCGATGCGGGCGGAACCTCTTCATCAGACGCGTCTTGTGCTTACGCATGCGGCGCATGATCTTGGTTACCGTTTCGTCAATGGCCGCATAGAGATCGACACCGACGGTGGAAGCTTCAATCGTGATATGATCGGAGCAGAAAAGGATGATTTCACAAATTTGTCGGTCTTTCTGCACGTCCACAATCACTCGTGCTTCAATGATCTTGGGGTAGTCGATATGGATTGCCTCAATTTTTTTGACCGCGAATTCGCGGATCGCCTCGGTCACTTCTACATGACGCCCCGTTACCGTAATATCTGCTTTTTGCATGGTACTTACCTCTTTCTATTTTTGGGTTATTGCGAATTCATGTTTTTTCGCACTGTTAATAATACACCTGAAACCTCTGTATTGTCGAGCTTTCTTGAAAAAAAGACACAAAAAGATAGCCTTTCGGAAAAGAATCCATCCAAACAACGCAAACTTTCACCCTACCGCACCCCCATGAGCCCAGGCAGGTGGTCACGCCATTCTGGAGCCGCACGACACACAAGTACATTCACTGCGTGGTTCTATTACCATTTCTGCTACACGCAAGCATGCAAAACGGCTGCCTTCCCCATGGAAAGGCAGCCGTTCCGAATCCGTTTGTCCTCTTACGCCATGCGGCGGCGGCGCAGCATCAGGCCAGCCAGGGACAACAGGCCCAGAGTTGCCGTTGCAGGCTCGGGAACAGCGGCATTTTCCGCCTTGATGGCATCGGATACACGTCCCTTAGCCAAATAGCCTACCTGATCCTTCGTCAAAGCTCCGGAGAACAACGCCACCTCATCGTACATGGCTGTCGGCTTGCTACCCGAATCTCCGTTTCCAAGGGTGAACTGCGTCACATCCGCATTGGCAATCGGTGTGCCGGTCCATTGTCCGGCCTGTTCGCCGTTCAGGAACAGAGTGGCTACTCCGTTCTGGTAGGTCAAGGCCATGTGGTTCCATACGTTCTGCGTAATCGGCGCCGTCGATTCCCCTCCATTGCCGATCAGGCCATTGCCGTACACGTTGTATTTATTGTTGCCGCCGGATTGCACATACAGATAATTGGTGTAACGCGCCATGAGGGTTTGGATGCGTTTGACATGTAGTTTGGATGTCGAGGCATTCATGGATGAAAAAGGCACGTCCCGTGCATGGGGCGTGCCTGTGTTGTGCATGGGGGATGCACGGGGGATGCACGGGTTATCCGGTGTAGTCGACGGAGGTGTGGAGGGCGTAGGTCCAGGTGAGGGGGTCGAGGCTGGCGGTGGTGGTGATGGTGTGGCGCGGGTCGATGGCTTGCCAGCGGAGGATGACGGTGTCGTAGGTGGCGACGGCCGATGGGGCGAAGGCGGGGAGGATGATGTGTTCGCCGCTGTAGTGCTGGGTGGAGGCGATGCCGTCGATGTCCGCAATGTGGATGGCGGTTGATGGGAGGGTTGGGTCGAGGTCGGGGATGCCGATGTGTTCGCCTCCGAGGGGGCGCCATGGTTGGGTGCCGTCTGCATCCCAGGGGCCATCCATGAGTTCGCAGACTTTGCCGAAGCCTTCGACGGCGTGCTGGAGGACGAGGAAGAGGCGGCCGCAGGTGATGCAGGCCCAGAGGCAGTAGGTGACGCCGTTTTGCCCGGTGTAGCCGTCCGGGTTGTACCAGGGGAGGGCCCATGTGTCGGCCATGATCCAGGGGAGGTCGCCGCGCCATTGTCCGTTGTGGCGGAGGTAGGCGTCGCGTTCGTAGAGGTCGCCGGGGACGAGGGTGCAGCCGCGGTAGGTGCCGGGGCTGACGTCCGAGGCGGTGGGGCCATCCAGTTCGGCACGGAGGATGCCGGGTTCTTCTTCCATGAGGTCGGGGATGGTGTGGTCGGGTGGCGGAGGCGGTTCCGGGAAGGCGATGTCGGTGATGCGGAGGTGGAGTTTGCCGCGCCAGTAGGCTCCGTGGAGGTAGCGGGAGGGTGCGGGGGTGTAGGTGCCGTTGCTGTTGTTGTGGTAGAGGGGGCATTCATCCATGACGATCCAGGCTTCGGGGTCGTCGATCTGGTCGATGCTGCCCCATGACGGAGGGAGGAGGATGCCGCCGAGGTGGTGCTGGGTGGCGGTGATGCCGTCGATGTCCGCGATGTGGATGGCGCGGTGTTGTTCGGTTTCGAGGAGGTCGGGGATGTCGCTCATTTCGGTTTCTTTTTGAGGGTCCACATCCAGCCGAGTGTGTTGTTTTTTTCGAGGACGTGGTAGTAGCCGTATTTCTGGCCGTCCGGGAGGAGGACGGGTTCGAGTTTCTGGGGCCGCGCACTGTCCGGCAGGGGGAGTTCTCCGCCATTCATCCACCATTGGCCGTTTTCGACGTAGACTTCGAAGGGTTTACGCCGTTCTCCGCCGCTGCTGCCGGTGTTGAGGGGCTGGAAGATGGGGGCGACGGGGTTGTCTTCTTTTTCGGTTTTGTCTGCGCCACCGCTTCCGCCGCTGTTTCCGGAAGAGGGTTGCTGGGCGGGGTCGAGGGCGGTGTCGCTGACGAGGGTTTGGTCTCGGAGGTCGGCGACGCGGTTGCGGTTGGTGTATTCATCGAAGTTGTAGGCGGCCCGAGTGCCGAGGGTGAGGGTGCAGTGTCCGGTTTTGAGGTCCCAGGAGACGTGTTGGACGGTGGTGTCCATGGTGTCCCACGGGGCGTATCCGGAGCCGGTGATGCGGATGCGGTGGCCGGGGAGTTGCCAGGGGGTGGGCCAGAGGATGGGGCCGAGGCTGCCGTCGTACTGGAGGGCTCGCGTTTTGTCCCAGTAGTTGCGGATGAGGTCGGCCGGGATGTCGCTTTCGATTTCTTGCACTTTGTCGTGCGGGGTGAAGAAGATGCTTTCGTTTTCGCGGGCGGCGAGTTTGAGGGTGTAGATGCCGGGGGCGTAGGTGTGGGCGATTTGCTGTTGGGGTGCCCATTGCCGGGAGGCGGGGTGGACGGTGGCTGTGCCCTGGTTGATGCGGCCGGGGTCCATGGTGTAGGTGACGTGGCCGTCTCCCCAGAGGATGAAGCCGAGGGCGTCGAACCATTCGGTGGAGAGGGTGAGGAGGCCGCCTTCCGGTAGGTGGACGATGTAGTAGCGGTATTCGTATTTGCCGTGTTCTTTTTCTTCTTCCGGCGTCGAGTTTTGTTCCCATGCTTCGGGATCGGCGGCAGGGTCCCCGGAGGCGTCGCCGTAGTCGCCGCCGATGTAGCGTTTGTTGCCGGAGAGGTTGATGGCGATGACCCGGTAGGCGAGGGAGCGGGTGATGACTTTGCCGGCGCCGTCGGTGCCGTCGCCGCTGAAGAATTCGCGTACGCTGGCTTTGCGGGGGGCATCCGGGGTGCAGCAGACGCGTTGTTCGATGTTGGCGTAGCACCAGCGGATGCTGGGGAATTTGCGGGTGATGCTGCCGAGGATGAGTTCGTATTTCTGGCCGTCGATTTTGTAGTTGGCGGGCAGTATCCATGTTTCGACGCCGGTTTCGGGGTTTTCTTCGTGGAATTCGTCGGGCTGGCCTTCGTAGGTGATGTTGCACCATGTGGAGAATTTGACGTGGTCTTTGACCTGGGCGAGGAAGGGGAAGTGGTGTTTCCAGTATTTGTAGGCGGCCGTGTTTTTCGTCCATTCGTTTTCTTTGCCGTTGGGGTTGGCTTTCGGGAAGGGGATGCCTTTGAGTTCCATGACTTGGCGGGCGGCGGCGGCGGTGGCTGCATCCACGGGGCCGGAGGTTTCGGCCTTGCCGGGTTTGGAGAGTTCTTCGGCTTCTTCCTCTTCGCTCTTCTCCACAGTCTTTGTCCGAGTCACAGAGGGCAATGTGTAGACGAAGGCGTCCGGGACGTTGAGGTCGCCGCCTTCGGGGATGATTTTGACGATGGTTCCATCCGGGGCTTTGAGCGCAACCACCGGCGGCACAAGGTCGTGGCGGGGGGTGAGGTCGATGCCGCCCATGGCGCAGGTGCCGTAGGGGATGTCGATGACGGGGAGGTCGAGGCTGTCTGCGATGACGAGGCGGGGGTGCGTGCCGCCGTAGTCCATCCAGGAGACGAGGCCGGGGCACCAGCGGGACATGGCTTCAATCATCTGAGCGCAGGTGTTGGATCCGTTGGTGCCGATGGCTCCCGTGGTGCCTTTGGCGAGGATGTCGATGGTGGCGGGCATGTTCCGTGCGGGGCCTGCGGTGGCCTGGTCGAGGGCGGTGGCGAGGTCGGCACAGGCGCGGGCGGTGGTGGCGGTTTGGCCGATCTGGAGGTGGCGGCCATCCGACCGGGAGGGGTCGGCAGGCGGAGGCTGGTAGATGGAGCGGCCGAGGAGGTCGTAGGGGTCGGTCATTTCGACGGCGTAGTGGATGCTGCCGGCGGAGATTTTCGGCTGGGCTTTTTTGACGTATCCCAAAAAGACGAGGTCAGTACCCCGGTAGAGGCGTACCCAGTGGCCGTATTGCCATGGGACGGGGATGTCGGCGAGGTTATCCATCGCCCAGGCCATGCTGCAGGTTCCGGCGGCGAGGCTGGCGTAGGTGATGGTGCATTCGGTGAGTTTGTCCGGGCCAATGGCGGCGAGGTCGTAGCGGTGTTCGGTGGTCATTTGGCGGTATAGGCTTGATTGTTTTTCGCGCGGATGCTTTCCATTTGGGCCCGAGCGGATGAAACTTGAAACCGGGTGTCCTGCAGGATGGAGGAAGCTTCACCATAAGAAGAGACGACAGTTTTCAGGAAGCCTCCAATCTGCTGGGCGGCGGCATCATGCGATTGCAGGAGGCGTTCGGCATTGTCAGCCATGCGCTGGGCTTCCTGCGTGTCGAGGTAGCCGTCTGACAGGTCGTTGAGTGAGTCAGCTACCGCACGTTCGGCTTCCGATCCGGCCTCCACCTGTTGCTGCAGTCCCTTCAGGTGGGAGCTGTAGACTTCAGCCATGGCCTGGGAGCCGGATTCGTCGGCGAGGAGGTTGCGTTTCAGGATGGGGAGGGTTTCGATTTGGGCGATTTTCTGGTCGATTTCCGTGATTTTCGCTTCGTTGTCTTTTGCCCGCAGCTGGTAGCCGGCCATGCTGTTCATGTGTTCCAGGATTTTGGAGAGGGTGTCGTATTGCGTTTTGTCGAAGGTGCCGTTGTTGAGGAGCAGTTCGAGTTTCGAGCCCATTTCGGCGAGGGTTGCCTGCTGGCCGGACAAGTCTCCGGAGGAGGCGAGCCGCTGGAAGTCCGCCATGAGTTTCTGTGCATCTTTGCCGCTGTTGCCCAGTTTGGCGGCGTCGGCGGCGATTTCGTTCATGGCTTCGGCCTGTTTGGAGATTTCTTCCGCATCGATCCGTGCGGCATCCGCCAGGCCTTGCGTCGCCTCCTTGAGGATGTTGCGTTCCGAGGTGAGGGTGCCGACTGCTTCCTTGATGGCGAAATCATCAGCTGCCTTGGCTGCTACAGTTTGGTCGACTACCTGTCGGTTCCCTATGACCGCATCGGTTTCTGCCTGTTGTTTTTTCTTAATGGCATCAACTGTTTTGTTTTTTTCCTGAATCCGCCCCATCAGTTGATTGGCATTTGCGTATGCCTGCGTCTTCTTGCCTTGAATGTCTTCTTTAGCTTTGATATACGATTCGTAATTTCCACCGCGGCCTTCCGCCTTGTACCATGCGTCCGATCTTTTGATGGCATCTTCAAATTTTTTGGCCTCGGCCCGGCCCAGTTCCGCTTCACGCCTTACCTGATAGCGGTCCATGACTCCGATGGAGCCTTCTGCCAATGCCTTTTCTCTGGTTAGAGCATAGGCTTCATTTTTCTTCTGGTTTATTTCATGTTGTTTTCTCTGTTCAGGGGTGAGTGCTCCGGCTTTGCCTTGATCCAAACGTTCGGATTCCTGATTCAAGTCTTTGATCGTTTCAGCAGTTTTTTTCGATTGTTCCCGCAGATTGTCCAATTCTGTATTGGCCTCTGCCAACTCCGACGCGTGTTTCGCCTGTAGTTCTTCATCTTCCAGTTTTCGCGTTTCCTGTAGATGTTCAAAGGCCGTGATTTCACCTCGGTCACGTCTGTTATCCAGTTCGTATTTTTTTGCTTGCATGCCCAAGCCTTTGATTTCGGCTTCGACGGCAGCACGCGCTCTCGTGATTTCCAACTGTTTCTGCAATTCAGCCGTTTGGGATTGATATGAGTTCATCAACGAATCCCACCGTTCTTGTCGTTCCTGTTGTTCGTTCAGTAGTCTGTTTTTTTCAATCAGATCATTCAATTCTTTTTGAAGGTCTTTAGCTTTGTCAATGGAAGCTTCCAAATCTTTGTTTTTCTGTGCGATTGCTTCACGCTGGCTTTTGGTAAAAAAATCATACATTCCGCGCAGGAGAGAATAAGCTAAGCCCAACTGTCCCAATTTGCCCAGCAGCCCTCGAGCTAACCCCATGACTGTATTGAATCCAGATGCCATACGTCCAACAGCACCTGTTGAGGTCTGTATGATATTGGGAGCTTTTCCGAAACCCGAGACGATGTCGGTTGCAGCAGTTTTTCCTTTCCTTCCTGCATCGGTGATTGTATCTCCCAGTGTTTTGGCCTCCTTGGCTGCGTCTCCTGCCGCTTTGCCGGCAGCCTCCAGCTCATCGGCAAAATTCATGTCGGTGATGGTTTCATTGCCGATGCCGGCGGCGGCGGCCTGTGTTTGTCGGAGGGCGGCCTGTGCCTGGTTGGTGCCGGTGGGGTCGTAGGCGGAGGCGATGGTGATTTTGATGTTCGGGTCGGTGGACATGGCGGGGGACGATTATATGATGGTGCGGTGCGTGAGGAGGAAGGCGTATTCGACGGCGATCCAGGCGCCGCAGGTTTGGCCGTAGCGGCGGCGGATGCCGGCGTATTGGTCGGAGGAGATGGGGAGGGCACGGCAGCGCTGGACGGTGGCCTGCCAGCGTTCGGAGGAGATGGGGATGCCTTCGTGCCAGCCGTAGCGGTAGAGGGCGTGGCCGGTTTGGCTGGTGTTGAGGAGGTGTTCGCGGTCGTGGGCGTATAGTTCGGCCTGGGCCCGGGTGGGGTAGGAGCGCAGGACGGTGAAGCCGAAGGTTTTGGTGGCGTTGCCGCGGCCCTGGTGGTGCTGCCAGGGGGAGGCGATGATGTCGTCTGTCTGGATGGAGGTTTGCCAGTCGTTGGTTTCGGGGCCGGGCATGATGTCTCCAAGGCTGCAGCAGGGGATGGTTGTTTCCTGGCCGCCGAGGAGGGTGACGAAGTCGAAGGTGAAGAGGGCGGTTTGCATGGCAGAGCGGGGTCAGGGGGTGCGGAGGCGGTTGAGGCGGTCTGCACAGGCGGCGGCGAGAGGGTCGACATCCATCCATGCGCGCTGGAGGGTGTAGGTGCCGTTCGCTTGCGGGGCGATGAATTCGCTCAATTGGTTGATGAAGCCGAAGGCGAGTGTGGAGTCTTCCGTGTAGATGTCGCAGGCGTCGTCGGTGTCGTAGGTGTAGGTGTAGCCGTCCTGATCCAGCTGGGCCCGTACCAGTGAGGAGACTGTGCCGGGGGAGTAGACGTCCGGGAATTTGGTCCAGCGGAGCCGCCAGTAGTTGCGGCGGACGGTGGAGGCAGTAGTTCCGCCGCCGTTGGAGATGTGTTCGCGCAGGGCTGTGTAGAGGGAGACGGTTTGCAGGGCGTAGCTGCTGCCGGGGGAGGTGGATTTGTAGCTGTCGAGTGTCGCGAGGAGAGGTTGCTGCAGGGTGGGTGTGTCGGTGTAGACGATGAGGTTGCACCCGGATGCGGCGAGCCAGTCGTATTCATAGCCGCAGGAGGTGCAGGCGGAGTCGAGGTCGTCGCGGTAGTAGGGGCCTGAGGGCGGGTTGGTCCAGAGGATTTTGACGGCGTAGCTGGGGCCGGTGGCGGCGGCGTTCCATTTGGTACGGTCGGCAGCAGAGACGTGGGTGGCACCGCTGTTGGCGTGTGCGTTGTAGGTGGCCCAGGGGACGAGGCCGGAGATGGAGGGCGAGTCGCCTTTGAGGCTGGCCAGCCATTGGTCGCGGGTGCCTTTGTAGCCCTGGGCGACGGCGATTTCGTAGGCGTCTTTGCCATTGGTGCCGTTGCGCCCGGTGCCGATTTCGACGTGGATGGCCATGGTGGTGCCGAGGTCAAGGTCGAAGAAGACGGAGGTGGAGGTTTCGGGAGGCGGCAGGAGTGAGGGCTGGACTTCGAGGAGGCCGCGGACGGCAGGTACGCCTGCGATGCGGATTTCGTAGGTGTGGAGGCCTGCGGGGAGGCCGGGGTAGCTGAGGTTTTCGGTGTCCGGCGGCATGGTGATGATGCCGCCGCCCGCGGTGGAGTCGAGCTGGACGGCTCCGGTGAGCATGCCCGGGGATTGCACGATGGTGTCGCCATCCCGGAACTGGAAGTAGAAGACGCCGCGGATGCCTGCTGTGGTTTTGAGGTGTTTTTCGGTTGCGATCATGGCGATGGAGATGGTTCGCACCGGGCATGTACGGTGGAGGCATGCCCGGTGCGCGGGGTTAGGCGGAGGCGGCGATGGCCTGGACGTTGGCGAAGGTGATGGTGGCCATTTCGACGCCGGGATCGACGAGGAATTCGAATTCGGGTTTGATGAAGTCGGAGGTGAAGGAGGGGGCCGTTTTGAGTTTGAGGCGGCCGTAGCCGTAGAGTTCCTGCACTTTGTCGGTGCCGTCCTGCGAGCGTTTGATGACGATGCGCAGCCAGCCTTCGATGCAGTTGCTGCCGGCGTTGGCCAGGGGCATTTCTTCTCCGTCCTTGATGGGGGAGCCGAGGCCGAAGGCGAGCTGCAAAGCCTCCGGAGAGGTTTGGGATGTCGTGAAGGTGAAGCTGAAGGATTGGAGCATGGATTCCTTGTGTTTCATCCAGGCGCCGTTTTGCTGGCATTCTTCAATTTCGATCATTTTTTCTTCCGCTGCTGGCTGGAAGTTGGAGCCGCGGCCGATGTCGTGCCAGGCTTCGGGGGCGGTGGCGTAGTCGGGGCGGCTGGTGGCGGATACTTTTGCGCCGTCTACGGTGAGGGAGGCGGGGCAGAAGGAGATGGAGGAGGGGCCTAGGACGTCGTGCGAGACGACGCGGGCCGTGATTTTCGGGGTGATGACGGGAGGTGTAGACATGTTTTTAGTGAGTAGGTATGAGTGAATAATTATCCGAGGATGCGGAGTTTGCCTGCCTGTTCCAGGGCGGCGGCCTTGGCGGAGGGTATGTCCACGATGGTGCCGCGGGCATGGTACATGCGGCCGATCAGCAGGGAGCGAGCGGTGATGGTGCAGCGCAAGGTTGTTGCTTCAACGGCGGGTTCCGCAGGCGTTTCGGCTTGGGGTTTGTCTGTGTTTTTTGGTGTTGTAGCCATGTGTTTGTGTGGTTGGTTTAATCGAATGCGATGGTCGGGTGGATGATGCGGGCGGTGATGCTGATGCCCCGGGTTTGCAGGAGGCGTTTGTCGCCCAGGACGACGGCGAGGTCGCCGTCTCCGGTGACGACCGGCGATCCGTAGGGGCGGTTGCTGATGTCCCATGATTGGATGATGGAGATGACGGTGGCGGCAAGGCGGTCGGTGGCTTCGTCGGCCGTGATGCCGGTTGCGTCCATGCCGAGGCCTCTCCAGACGCCGCAGGAGATGACGTATTCACAGTCCAGGTAGGCCGCCCGGACGGTGGTGTCCCTGGTGGGGTTGGCCAGGTCCTGCGGGACGACGGCGACGAGTCCGGAGTATTGCCGCACGATGGCGTCCAGTGCTTTGATCTGATCGGGGGAGGTCATGAGGTGTTCGTACACGTACGGCCGGATCGGTTCGTACATGCGGAGGCGGTCGATGAGGGCCTTCCCGAATTCCCATCGGGGGGATGTCGGCAGCTGGGAGATGTCCGGAGCGGTGGGCATGGCGGGTCAGAGGTTGTAGGCGGCGGTGATGCCGGCGGCGATGATCCAGCCGAGCCAGCCCAGGATGCGTTGCCAGTGCGGGCGGCGGGTGTCTTTGGCGATTTCTTCGAGCGTTGTTTCTGCTTTGTCCGTGATGTTCATGGTTGGATGGTGTTTCTGTGGTTGATGGCGCGGGTGTAGGAGACGACGGCCGATCGCGCCGCGTCGGTCATCTCTGCGTCGGTGGGCATGACCTGCGGTTTCGGCTTGATGGTGGCCGATCGCAGGAGGCATGCCAGGGGGACGATTTTGTGTTTCAGCCCGTCTTTGCCTTTCCGTTTGCGCTCATGGACCCAGTACATGACGGGAGCTTTGCCGGTTTGCGAGGGCAGGACGACGATTTCGTCGTCGGGGATGCCGAGTTCATCCAGGCTTTTGCGGCGAAGGGGAGAGTCGGAGAAAGGTACCAGGAGGGATTGGATCGGACGACCCGTGACGCGGGAGGTGCGGCCGCTGGGGAGGACGGTTCCGCCCAGCCACTGCAGGCGCACGCCTTTCTGCCCGATGGAGATGGTGGCGGTGCAGCCTTCCACTGCCGGCTGGCCAATGGATTTGATGGCGCCATGCCACCAGTACCGAGATTTCGTGGCCTCTTTCATCCCCATGAAATGATCGACGACCTGCTGCCGGACACCCAGGGCAGCGGAGCGGCTGATTTCGGCGAGGTCGGCCTGCCCCAACCCTGTGGTGGGGACGATGACGGTTTGCAGTTTGGCGGATATTTTGATCATGGCGGTAAATCAAGCATCCGCGACCCAGTACGAGGCAGCGGTAAGAATATCGAAGAAGTGGAGCATGTAGGGATCGGGATAGGTCTGAGTGATGGGTGGAGCGGTGGCGCCGTCATCCCAGCGGCGGTCAATGGTTAGGGTGAGGTGAGGGATGACGATGGGCGCGGCATTGAGGCCATCCTCTGCTGCCGGTGGTTCGGCGGTTTCTCCCCGCCGGGCGATGATGAGAGTGGCGGCCCAGCCTCCGGGGTCGAGGGTGGAGATGGTGTCGACCGCTCCATGCCAGATGGTGAGGAGGTCGGGCGGCAGGTCACGGGCTATGATGTCGCGTGGCAGGAGTGTGCGGCCATCCGGCAATGTAATGCCTGCGGCGGTGAGGGTGGAGGAGTCCCAGTCGGCTGGGCAACAGGTGATTTGAAGCTGAGGGATCATGTGCTTTGGTGGATTTGGAGTTCGTAGATGGTGCCCGTGAACGAGGCGGAGTAGAGCCAGACGCTGGCGATGCGCTCCGCGCCCGTGGTGTTGGCGGCGAGGTGCAAGGCTCCGCCCGAGTGGGTGAGCCATGTGGCCGCGGTGTCGATGTCCACCACGACGCCGTCAGGCAGCAGGGTGTCGTCGCCCGCCTTGGGGCGGTAGACGGATGCGGAGAGGCCGATGTCCTGCGCGGCGGCGGTAACGTAGACATGCCGCCCGATGTTGGCGGCGACAATGACGGTTTCTGAGCCTGCGGGCGTGTAGTCGAGGCTGGCGGTGACGTACCGCCAGTCCACCCAGGATTTGTCGGCTGCTTCGAGGAGGGCCTGTTCTTCGGGCCAGCGTTTGTAGGTCGTCCAGTTGCGGAGAGGGATGGTGTGGGCATGTATCGTGATGGCGGGCGGTACGTCCTGCTTGTCCTGGTTGGCGCGGTCGCTCAGGTAGGTGCGGCTGACCCACAACGTGCCGCGCGACATGATGCTCGAGTATTGGCCCACGTCCGACGTGACGGCCGGGTTGGTCGCCTGGCTGTAGCTGCATTCGACAGCATACAGGTTGCCGGCATGGCAGCCGATGTAGACGGGGGCGTGCCACTCGGTACCGCGGCTGATGATCTGCAGGCTGTGCAGATCATCCAGCCGTCCGGGGTAGATGAGCCGCCACGACGTAGGGACGGAGCCGAGGACGCTGTAGGCATGGCGTATCATCATGCAGCGGACGGCATGGCGCGGTGTGTCCACGATCCGCAGTTCGTTACCGCTGGCCCAGTCCCACGGATAGGTGCCCGCATGCGGGGTGTAGGTGGAAGCTGGCCTCGTTTCGATGCCGCAGGCGATGCGGCTTTTGGCCTCGTCCATGCAGTTGCGGCGGCGCGTAAGGTACGCGACGTCGACGCGGGCCATGCAGGTGAGGCGGTGATGATAGGTCGACTGGTCGGGTACGGTGTAGCTCTCCATCAGGCAGTCGTTGCCCGTCCATGCGGCGCTTGTCCAGCGGCCGATGTAGGGGATTGCCCTCTCCGTGCAGTACGTCGAGGCCCAGAGCCATGCACTCATGTGGGTGCCAACGGAAGAGGCGGCAGCAGTCGGCTGGATGATGATACCGCCGTTGGCGACGACCGGCGCGTTGAAGGTGTTGACTCCGCTCCAGATGTTGGGCTGTGATTTGCGGGCGAGGTCGGCCTGCGTGGTGGCGATGTAGGTGTCGATGGAGGATTTGCCGGAGGCCGTGGCGTCAGAGATGGTGCCGGTGCCTGCTGTGATGCTTTGGCCGATGGCGTTGATGCCGTCGTTCGTGGCTTGGGCGATTACGGTGGCTTCCGCGCTGGAGATGGATTCGAGGGCGGCTTCACCGCTGGCGGCGATGATGTCGGCGGTGTCTGCGGCAGCCTGTCCGGCGGTTTGGTTGATTTCCTTTTTGGCGGCGGCTGTTTCGACGGCTGCGTGTGCCGTGATGTGCTGTTTGGCCGTGCCGGTGGCGGTGGCGATTTCCTGCCGGGCTGCGGGGAGGAGGTTGGAGGCCGTTTCGAGGAGGCTGTCGGCGGTGGCGATGCTGCCTTCGATGGCTTCCCAGGTGGCGGCGGTGATGACGGGGACGATTTGGACGGTGACGGTGATGGCTGTGAGGTCCGAGGAGATGGAGGCTTCGATGTGTTCCCCGCCCTGGTCGGCAGGCGGCATCGATGCGACGCGGTCCGCCACGCGGATGCTGCCGCACAGGAGGGCGTGTTCGACTCCCGTCGCGGTGTGTTTGGCGTAGAGGTCGTAGGCGTAGTTGCTGGCTACCAGCGGAGGGATGGAGAGGCGGACGCTGGATGGATCCATCGGGGCGGCGCCGAAGGGGTGGATGCGATCGCCCAGCCGCGCTGCTCCGTAGATGGCGTAGTCGGCAGCAGTGGCCGGGGTGCCGTCCTGGTTGGCGAGGCGGAGGATCATGTGCCGGGTGACTCCGGCGACGGTTTCGATGTAGTGCTTGGTTGCGGCCATGGCGTCGGATGAGCGTGATTAGTTAATTGTTGCCTGTGAACGTGAGTGTATCCCCGTCCCACATGGCGAGGCCGTCCATCAGGGCGGTGGCCTGGTCGCGCAGGTCGGGCGGCAGGTCCGGGAGTGTTGCTTCCAGGGAGAGGGGTTCTGGCGGTGTGTTGCGGGCGGTGTCGAGGGAGTTGTAGGCGGCGGCGTCCATCAGGCCGAGGGCTGCCGCTTCTTCCCACGCCACG
The DNA here is from genome assembly GCF_001683795.1 of Neoakkermansia glycaniphila. Lineage (GTDB taxonomy): Bacteria > Verrucomicrobiota > Verrucomicrobiia > Verrucomicrobiales > Akkermansiaceae > Akkermansia > Akkermansia glycaniphila. The sequence goes on along the minus strand of NZ_LIGX01000038.1, from coordinate 56,095 downwards.
GGGATGCGGTCCATGCCGCTGTTGTAGTCGTAGGGGGCGTAGTCGCTGCCCCAGCGGGAGAGGGCGGCCCAGATGGGCGAGGTGGTGAGTGCGACCATTTCGGTGGCGCTGGCTCCGGCGCCGCCTACTGCGCCGTAGGCGATGCGCCAGCGCAAGGGCCAGTCGCGCGGCTGGGTGCGTTCGCCCATGCGGACGAGGCGGTATGCCGGGAAGGCGAGCGATCCGCGGTAGGCTTCGGCCTGGGCGCGGCTGGCTGCCTGCGTGGTCTGGGTTTCGAGGATGAGGTTTTTCCGCGCCGTGCCGGAGAGGTCTCGGATGGTTCCTTCGTCGCCCGGTTCGGGAGTGTAGCCGATCGCATCGAGCATGTCGGTGATCGCATGGCGGGCTTCGGTTTTGGAGGCTCCGCCTGTGAGGATGGCCGCTGCCTGCTGCCGGATTTTCAGGAGGGTGGCCAGGTCGTCCACCAGAGCGCCGAAGATGGAGCGGACGGTGAGTTCCGGAGACATGCGCGCCCACTGCTCCGACGTCATGCGGACAGGGAGCGGTGTTTTGGCGTTGAGGATGTCGGCAGCGGATGGCATGGTGGGTGGAGGCTGGGTTACACAGATGGCGCAGATCGATGCACAGATTTTTCCGGGTTCGAATCCGGCTGATCGCCGGATTGATGGAGCTGTAATATTTTGATATAAAATAAATCAGTGTTCATCTGCGGTATCTGTGGCTTCTGCGTTCGTGGCCGCCGGATCAAGGTATGGGGTAGAGTCCGGGGCCGTCGTTGCCGTAGGCGGGGTCGGGGGCGATGATCGCCGGGGTGCTGGCGGGCTGGATGGGGAGTTTGCCCGTGGCATCGAGGACAAGCTGCTTCTGCGTGCGTACTTCGGCGATGCGGGCGGCGGCTTCGGCGGCGGCCTGTTTGCGTTCGTCGGTGATGGCCAGCGCGTACCGTTTGAGGAGGCGCCATGCGATCATGTCCAGCGCGGCCGGACGCAGGCTGCGGGGGATGAGGGCGCCATCAGGCAGGATGTTGGCCAGGTTCTGCGCGACGGCATCGCGTACGATGGCCGTGACGTCGTCGATGGCGTCCTGGACGGCGGCGGATGCTTCCGGCCTGGTGAGGGCGGTGAGTTCTTCACCGACGAAGACGGCGGACAAGTCGTCCGGCCTGATGGCGACCCAGTAGTTCATGATTCCTGTTCGGAGGGTTGTTCGTGTTGCAGGAGGGCGTCGGCGACGGCGTCCACGCGGCCCATCATCCATTCCAGGTGTTTGTCGTCGGTGATGACGCTGCCCCATGTGGGTGACTGGATCAGGGCGCAGGCGATGCGGACTCGGATTTCCGTGCGTGACGGTTCGACGGATACGGGTTGCAGGGAGCAGCACCCGTCAAGGATCAACCTTTCGGCATTGTCTTCGCCTTCCGCTTGATTTGGTTTGGTGCCTGTGGGCTGTTCGTCAGGCTTGTCTTGGCCTGTTTTGGCGGCAGCCGATTCATTTGTTTCCTGATCGGGGATGTCGGTTTGTTGCTGGCGTTCAGCGACCGCATTTTCGTCCATTTCCGGATTGTTGGGTGCGGCGGGTGCAGGTTCCTGCTTGGTATTTTTTGTAGCCATGTGTGTGTTCTGGTTTTGTGTTGCGGCGCCATGCACGGTGCAGGCATGCGCCGTGCATGGGGGATGGTTCAGCTGACGGTGATGCGGTTGTTCAGGCCGATGGCGGGGAAGACGAATTGGCGGGACATGCCGATTTCGTACCACCAGGTGTGTTCCGCATCGGAGCGGTACTTGATGGGGACTTCAACCGGTCCGGAGTCTCCTCCGTACAGGATAGCCATGCCGCAGAGGTCGTCATACTGGCTCTGATCGTCGATGAAGGTGAGCATGACGTCGGAACCCAGCATGTTGGCTCCCGTCGTTTGGACGTTCGGTCCCGGTGCGGCCGTGCCTACCGGGACGGTGACTCGGTGTATCTTCGTGCCGGTGGCGGCATCGAGGCCCAGCAGTTCGTACAGGCGTTCGGGGGTGAGCGTTTGCGTGGAGTTGTACTGGATTCTGGGCAGGATGCTCGGGTTTTCGGACAGGATGTCCCATGCCTGGTGCGAGAATATGATGCGGTTGGGTTCCACGCCGTGGTTGTTGCGGTAGTCGCTGATCAGGTCTTTCAGTTCCGTCAGCGGTTTCGAGGAGGCATTGGACCAATTGCCGATGCCCGAGAGAGCCGGCACATTGTCGCGCAGGGCCTGGAGGCCCTGGGCCGTTTGCGAGGTGCGCCAGGTGCCCAGCAGGGTGCCCAGTTTGGCATTGGCGATCTGGTCGGCCGTTTTGCCGGGGTTGCGCTTGAGTTCCTTGTCATCCACCCCGATGCGGATGCTGTGGTCTTGCAGCATGAAGGGGAGGTCGACGCTGCCGGTGTTGATGGTTTTGGCGACTTCGTGGAGGCCGCGTTCCGTTTCGACAGGACGCCAGACGTAGCCCTGCGGCCAGCTTTTGTAGGTGCCCATGCCTCCGATGTTGCCCGCCCAGCGGGCAGCCAGGAATTCGAGGACGTTGAAGACCGGGATTTTGAAGTAGTTGACGGCGCGGTCGTAGAGGGGATAGCAAAATTCTGTGGTGGTACTCATGATGATGGGAGGGATTAGGGTTTGGTGGAGGGCGGCAGCATGATGGCGCTGACGAGTTGCCCGGCCGTTTGGGCCGTGACGTTCTGCATGGCCATGGCGACGATGATTTCGCCCGATGCTCCGGTGGCGGCGGATACGGTGCTGTCGCTGTTGAGCTTGAGTTTCGTGATGCCCTTGGAGATGACGCCGGGATTGGCGCCGAGCTGGACGTCGACCACTCCGCCGAAGGTGTACGGGATCAGGGTGGCTCCCGTGGTGTTGCCGCATATCTGGGCTAGCTGGCTGTCGGGTTCCGAGATGATGCCGAATATGTCGGAGGAGGATGTCGCCAGGGCGATTTCGCCCGAAGCGGTGAATTTGCCGAACTTGCCTTCGTGGAGGTGGCCCGTGGGGCGCAGCTCGGCGGTGTAATTGGCGCGGAAGCGCGGGATGTCTTGTACGATCATGTGGTTGTGTGCGGTTGTGGGTTAGCGCCTTGCATCCGAGTAGGAGTTGACGGCGGAGTTGTAGGCTGCATTGTATTCGGCCGGGCTGAGAGGGCGGCCGAGGCGGGCGGATTCTTCCTTGACGTGTTTCCGGCAGTAGTCGACGAGGGCCATGTCCTGGGTCGGTACCTGCATGTCTGCGCCGTTGATGCGCATGGTGACGGTGCGGTTCGGCGTGTGCCCTTTGAGAGGCGCTGCCGGTTTGGCCGCATTGCGCCGCACTCCGAACAGGCCGGGATAGCGGGCGGAGTTGGTGGCGGCTCCGCCTGTGCCGGCTGCCTTGTTGGCTTCGGCCAGGGCGGAGGTGAGTTCTTCGTTGCTGCGCTGGAGGTCGGATACGGCCGAGACGAGGGAGGCCGGATTGGCCGTTGCATCGAGGCCGAGCATTTCGGCGATTTGTGCGACGGCGTCGTCCAGAGTCAGTTCTTCGTCGCCGTCCGCATTGGTTTCGGGGTCGGTTTCGTCCGGATCGGTTTCGGAGTTGGTCGCGGTATCGGGATCATCCGGGTCGGCATCCGAGTTGGCAGCCTTTTCCTGGTCTTTCTCGGGTTCGCAGGTGCCGGAGTTGCGGCGCTGGCCCGTGATCGGTTGCGTGCCGCGATTGCGTGTTGCTTTGGGTTTCATGTGTTTTGTTTGGTTGTGGTGTTTGGTTTGGGTAGAGGTGAGGCTGTTGGTGATGGGGACTTGTCCCTTGTGTCGGTTGGTGTTGGTGATGGTGCAGGCATACAGGGCGGTAGGTGTGACGCCGCCTTCGATTTTCCGGAAGTCCGCAAATTCGTATTCCGTCGAGAAGAAGCAGTATTCGCCGGAGTTGACGAGGGCGTGCCCTGAATCCGTCCATTCGATCCACGCCCACAGGCGGCCGTCCGGTACGCATAATGCCTTGATCCATCCTCTGGCGCCCGTGTCCGGCACGTCCACCCACGACAGATGGTCGCGCGTGACGAGGATGCCTTTGCCTTCGTTGTCGTACCGTTCGAAGTTGTCGACGATGCGGAGGAGGTCTTCTTCCGTGGACAGTTCGCGGGCGAATCCGTTTTTTTCCGCGAATGCCTGCAGCTCTTCATCCGACCAGCTCTCGGGGATGTCGTAGCCGAGACTTCGACCGACTTTCTCCATTTCGACGGTGGCGTGGTTGTAGGTGGGTTCGATGCAGTACCAGGCGGATCGCGGCACTTCCCCTACGGGAAACGGTGCATGCGGGGACTGGTCGAAGGGGGGGATTTGTGACATGGCGTGTTGACTTTGTGTGGCGTTGTGCTATGGTGTGCTTGGAAATCTGCTCTGGCGGCCCTGCAAGTTAAGGAGCGGACGACCGATCGGCGGGAGGCGCCCCCGCGTCCGGTCCTCTTTGGTTCAGTCCCGTTTGTATTTGAGGGTTCCTTTTCTCGTTTTTTCCATGCTGGACAGTCTGCGGTTGTGGAAGTAGGTGCGTACGTTGCCCGTTTTGCCGACGACGAAGCCCGCCAGGACGTAATGGCCGGAGGCATCCTTGTAGGAGCGCAGGTACGTGCGTTGCCCGTCGCGCGGGTTTTCCCATATTTCGTGAGGGCTTTTGACGGCGCGGACGGCTTCGGAGAGGTGGCGCAGGCGGCGGGCCTGTTCGGTGGATGTTTTCCCGGCCGCTTCCCAGTGGTCGAGGACGTCGCGCGTGAAGTGCACGTTCTGGCCGTCGATACTCCGGGCGCTGAATCCGCGCGTCAGGCCGCGTTTGGCACGGCCCGGGTGGCTGGCAGTCGAGGCGGGATCGGGCGAGATGTCTTTCAGCCTGCCCAGGCCGAGTTGTTCGGCCGTTCCCGTTTTGCCGACGGCGGCATGGCCGAATCCGGTTTTGAGGTCTTTGCGGCCGCGTCCTCTTTTGTCCCACCCCTTTTTGGCGCCTTCGCTGGTGCCGTAATTTTCGGCGACGGGTTCGTCTTCCGGGGAGGTTTGCGCGTTTTGTGCCGCATGGTTGTCACCATCCTGTTCGGATGTGCCCCGTGCCGCGCCGTGCATCGGGCGTGCATGGGGGGATGCTGCGTCGGAGGCATCATCGGGCGCATAGGGCGCGATCGCTTCCTGCAGGGCCTTTCGAAGGCTTTCCGCCTTGGCCTCGATGCGGGCCGGGTCGAGCGGCATGGAGGCGAGGCGTGTGAGGATGGCACGCTGTTCGGCGGTGATGCCGTCTTCCGGCTGCACCTGTGCGGCAGGGCGAGCAGACAGGTTGTGCATGCGTACGGCCGTGGCGGCGTCATACACTCTGCGGGCCTGCGGCCACAGCATGGTGGGGGCAAAGCGACGGTGCATGCTGTTGAGCATGCCGGCAGCCTGCTGCTCCGGCGTGAGAGGCACGGGAGCCAGAGGCATGCCCATTCGTTCTTCCAGGCTTTGTTGGGTCGGCACGAATCCTGCGGACTTGGCGGCGTAGATGGCTCGGGCGTCCATGTTGGCGCTGGTGACGTCCAGCCCCGTGAGTTCTGCGACTTGGTCGTCGGTGAGGCGGTAGCCTGCGGAGGCGAGCATGGCGATGGACTGGACGATTTCGGAGGTGCCCTTGTCTTCCAGCGGGGCGAGCGTGAATTCGACCAGATGCGGCTGGCCGGGGTGCCACTGGTTCAATGCCGGAGCGAAGAGATGCCGTTGCAGGAGGGCGGCGATGTCTTCCCCTTCGGCGGCGGCGATGGCATCGAAGGCGTCCTGGTGGGCGTTGCCGGTGGAGGTCGTCGTTCCTTCTCCCGGCGCCGTGAGCATGGTCATGAGGCCGCCCGTGCAGCGTAGGACGATTTCCTGCGAGGCCATGTCGATGTACCGCGTGAAAGAGTCGGGGCCGAGGGAGCCGGGCTGGACTGTTTCCACCTTGCTGCCGGGCGGCAGGACTCCGGCACTGTTGGAGAGGCACTGGCGTCCGAATTCGATGAAGGCTTTTTTCTGTTCTTCCGAGATTCCGTCGGGCATGATGATGTACATGGGCGGCGTGCCGTATCGGCCATTGTATACCGCCAGCTGGCATTTGCCGTTCTTGCGGTCGAATACCAGCAGCATGGCCACCTGGTCGATGGGCCGGGGGCAGATGCGGGTGATGATGCTGTCCATGGAGACGGGAAGATCCTTTCCGATCGTGGCGCCGTAGGTGGCTTCCGGATTCCAGCGCCAGGGTCCCTTGTACCCGTCCCGGCACCAGTTCCAGTTGTCTGTGAGGTTCAGGCGGAGGGAGGTGTCGGTTTCAAGCAACTGGAGGTGGCGGTAATGCCGGAAGGATGCCTGCGCCAGTCCGGCGATGCCTTCTTCCATGTTGTCGATCGCGTTGCAGAAGTCGGTCAGCGTGCGTGCCTGGGCGTCGGCGAGGCAGGCTTCGGCATCGGTCAGGCCGTCTTTGGGCCGAATGTCCCAGCGCAGTTTCTTCAGGGCGGCAAGCCGCCGGTCCACGCAGACGGAAAGGTAGGTGTCCGCCTGTTCGATGTTGTGCCATATCCACTGAATGTTGGACCAGGCTCCGCGCATGGCTTCGTTGACGGCATCCCGCATGATCGGGAGCGTCAGGTAGTCCAGAGGGTGGGTGCGTTCCAGCCATTGGTCCCGGGAGACGGACATCTCCTGGAGGTCGAGGCTGGAAAAGTGCAGCGGGCGGGAATCCGGTACGGGTGTGCTCATGGCTTAAAACGGGCGGTTGAGTAATGCGGCGTTGTTGGGGAGGGAGGCATCCCACGGGTTCAGCATGTCCGGCCGGGCAAGTTCGATCGGTTCCGGCAGCATGTCGCAGGAGGGGCGGATGTGGCCCCAGTAGGCGAGTTTGGTGGAGTCGAAGGTGTCGGCGTGGTAGCCTTCCTTGGAGATTTCGGCTTCGAAGCGGGCGCCGTTGCGGATGACGAGGCGATGGTCTTCCGCGACCCATTGGCCGGGAGGCAAGGCGATCGTGCCGTCTTCCAGAGCAGCGCAGTAGGCGGTGCCGAGGGCCGTTTTGGCATCCGAGTCCATGCCCTGGTAGCGGACTTTGTCGCCGCCTGCGATGCCGCGGACGTTGAGGTGGTGGCGCATGTCCCGTGCCAGCAGGTTGGAGTAGAATTTTTCATTGGACGAGTCGACCCACAGGCCGCTGATGTTGGCCCGCCCCAGCTGGTGCAGCACATGGCGTATGGCCGCCTGCATGGTGTAGTAGTCTCCCGTTTTCCAGCGGACGATGAGGCGGGCATGGCAGATGCCGTCCGTTTTCTGCAGGACGGTGAGGGCCGAGGGGTTGGACTTTTTGTTGGTGGTGCTGGCGACGTCCTGCCCCATGGTGCAGGGGTCGGCGGTCAGGGTGTCCGCCCATGCCGTGCCGATCAGGGAGGCGATGTTGTTGGCGGTGACGTCCTGTCCGGCCAGGTCGATGGCGGTGCATGTGCCGCTTCCTTTTTCCTGGGCACGGTCGAGCCATGCGCGTTTGACGGCGGATTCGCCACTGGGCAGGAAGGACAACAGATAGTTGCGATCCGCCGATTGTTTGTCCAGGGAATGCGCCCGGTAGGTGTCATAGTCCACGGCTTCCCCGGTTTGCGGATCGTAGAGGGGTACTCCTGCCAGAGCGGCATCGTATGCGTCCACCCGGTGCACGGGGTAGCCCGTTTCCGTCTTGTAGAAATTGCCTTCCGGGTTCGGTGTGAACTTGCGTGTTCCCGGATTCAACACGTCGTACATGTAGTGTTTTTCCTCTTTAGATGGAGTGGTAAACATCCACATCATGAATTCGGGGTTGCTGGCGATGATGGGTTCGACGGCATCCAGTACTTCGAGGCAATGGGGCCAAAAGCCGACTTCGTCACCGAATACGTCTCCGGTCCAGCTTCGTGCCGTTGCCGGATTTGGCGGTAATATCAATGTTCGGCTATAGCGGGTGCGGCTGTGATAGATGCGTATTTGGGCCGAATTCTTTTGCATGATTTCTGCCAGATCGGATACATCCAGCAGTTGGTGTGTTTTCCTGTCCACCACGTTTCCTCCCAGCCTCACGTTCAGGGTGTTTTCTGCATCGTGTATTTTCTGCAGGGCGTCATGCCAGATGGTTGCTTCCTTCTCCAGCAATTCTTTTCCTACATTCAGAGATGCCGAGATGAAGAAGCAGGAGCGGCCTGCTTTGGATAACATCCGGTCGAGAGCCTTGGCTGCAATCGTATAGGATTTCCCGCCTTGGCGTCTCCACAAAAAGAAGGCAATGCGCATCCGCAACGCGAACGCTACTTGCTGGTAAGCCTTGAACTGGATCAGGGGTTTGACGGAAGGGGCGGGTTTCATGCTTCGGTGAAGGTGGGGGTGTAGGGCTTCGTTTCGCCGAAGAGGATCGGGCGGAGCATGGCGATTTTTTCCTCATGCGTGGCGGCGCCGTGCAGGATTTCCTGCACTTCCGGCGACATGGCTTTGGCCAGGACGGCTTCGGCGGCACGGATTTCAGCCAGTTCGACCTGTCGGCGCATGAGTCCGACGCGTTCCGAGTCGTTGACGAGTTTGACCAGCTGCACCAGTGCCTTGGGATCGGTCGACGAGTCCAGGGCGAATTCGAAGGCCCGCTGTTTGACGCGGCACCGCATGGCTTCCGTCATGCCTTCGGTCGGGGCGGAGTTGATGGTGCGGGCGATGGCTGCCAGGGTGGCCAGGTCGTCCTGCCCCTGCGTGCGGTTGATGTATTGGTGGACGCTGTTCAGGGATAACCGGATGCCCTGTTCCGCGAGGTAGTCGCGTATGGCTCTGCCCGATGCGTTCGAGACGACCATGGCATCCACTTCCGCCCGGATGTCGGGAGGGAGGGAGCCGATGACGCTGTCCGATCGCAGTTTTTTTGGGGTGGCGGCCATGATTCAGATAAGAGGTATCAGGTAAGAGGTAATAATTTTTAACTATTCACTCTTCATTTTTCACTGTTCATATTTCCTGGGCGGCGACGCGTCCGGCGTCGGTGAGCGCCCATTTGTACCCGGCAAGTTCGTTCGGCGTGCCGGTGATGTAGCCGCGTACTTTCAGGGCGGCGACGGCTTCGTTGTAGGTTGCGTCCGGGATGCGCGTCGGCAGGGCGATGTCGACATGGGCGCGGAGGGTGGTGTCCGGCAGCAGGAGGGGTGCGGAGATGACGCGCAGGGTGCGCATGATGGCCAGTTTGACTTCGGCGAGTGTCTGTTCTTCGTTCATGATGCAGCGGGGTGTTTGCGGCCGTAGGCGGCCAGGATGATGATGAGGAGGAGCGGGATCATTTTTTCGAGGCGGAGGCGATTTGCTGGAGGAGCTGGTGGAGTCCTTTCATTTCGCCGCGCATTTCCGCGACGGTTTCGGCGATGGGGTTGAGCCTGTCGAAGATTTGCCGGGTGACGGATTCGTGTTTTTCTTCCAGGCGGGTGACGCGGCCTTCCAGTTTCGCGTGTTCGTCGCGCGTGATGTATTCCGGGTGCTTGACGATGGGAAGCGGGGTGGGCGAGATGAGGGTGTCCGTTTTGAGGCGGGCGCGTTCTTCTTCGGCTCCTTTTTCCCGCGCGGTTTTGTTGACTTTCCATCCGGCAGCCCCCGCCGCGCCGAGGATGGCGACGATGAGGGCGGCGACGGTGGCGACGGAGATGTAGCCGTCGGGGGCCGCTTCGGCGAGGAGTAGTGGGAGAGAGGCGATCATGGCGTCAGGCGGCGATGGCTTTGACGGCTCCGGCGATGCCCTGGGCGATGGCGGCGCAGAGGGCGTCCGCGCGGTCCTGCAGGAGGCGGCATTCGCCCGGGTTGCTGCCGCCGAAGCAGGGTTCGATCATGATGGCGGCCATGCGGGTTTTCTGGAAGTAGCTGACGGCGCGGGAGCTGTCGGCACGTACGCCGGATGAGGCGATGATGGCTTCCGTGCGTTTGTCCGGGCAGACGTAGATGATGCCGCGGTCGCGCGTGCCGAGGCATTCGCAGATGGCGCGCTGCAGGTGCCGGGCGGCGGTTTCGCCGCGTGCGCTGTTGTACCAGCAGAGGGTTTCCGTGCCGTTGGATGCGGGTTCGAATGAGTTGAAATGGAGATCAACGGCGAGGATGGCATCCGTGGCGTTGCAGGCTGCGGCGGCGTGGCCGGGCGTCGTTCCGCCGCCGTTGACAAGGCGGTTGACGATGACGGCGGAGATGCCGTATTGCTGCTCCAGGATGCGTTTGATTTTCGGGGCGTGCTCCAGCCAGTACTGGTATTCCGACTGGCTGCCGTCCGCCATGACGGCTCCGCCGTCGCGGGGGCTGTGGCCGATGGATAAGGCGACTGTGTTCATGATCGTGTGTGGTGGATGAGGGTTTTAGCCACAGATGGGCGCAGATGGTTCACAGATTTCCGGGCACCCGAATCCGGCCGACTGCCGGTTTGATAAAGCAAAAGTATTGATCGACAAAATAAATCAGTGCCAATCCGTGGAATCTGTGGCTGAGTGTTTCATGGGATGTGTTTGTTTCCGGCGTGTTCGTGGCGGGGTGCCCGCCCTGCACGGTGGCAGGACGGGACTTGGCAGCACGATGATGGCGGCAAGGGCAGCCCGTGGCCGGGTATTCGGGTGTTCCGAGCAGGCCCATGCAGCGACGATACCTCACCCATTGAGCGACGGTGTGGGCGATCGTGCGGATCATGGACGGCCTGGACATGCACACAGCTTGCCACAGGTTTTTCAATCGACATGCTGCCGATGCACAAAACGCACAAAACGCACAAAATACACGTTTTGCACAAAACGCACAAAAAAACCGCACCATCGCGGTGCGGTCGGTTTTCAGCCTGTGGACAGAGAGGATGGCGCGGATCAGATGTCCAGCAGCAGCTGGCTTACGGCGCGGCGTTCTTCCATGTCTTGCCGGGCCTTTTCAATCAATTGTTTGTCCAGATGTTCCACCTGCCTGCGGCTCAGGATGTATTTCCGGCCGCGGGGGCGCCTCCACCCCATCAGTACGCCGTCGCCGATCATGGACAATACCGTGTGGCGAGACTTGTAGCCCAGTATCTCCATGGCATCGTACACGCCGATACGGTCTTCTACAGGGGGCAAGGTGTCGCTCATGCACTCATGATACCATACGTCACAAGCAAATTGTGCCATACGATACACAGTGAGGCGTTTGCATCATTATCCCACGTTGTTTCGTAGGCTAGTTTTGCGGCTGGCATAACTTGCAGGGCACCGCTTCTGCGGGAGGATTGGCCGTGTAGTAACCATGGCCGATGCCGTACCATTTGCAGCCGTCCACATGGATGCGTCCGGCAGCTTTCCACTTCGTGTTGACCCAGTAGCGCACGGCGGATTTCTTTTGCTCCGGCACCCGATCGGGCTTCGTCGCGAGATTGTACGCATCATGCGCCAGCCAGCCGATGGCTACGCAGCATAGATAGGCCACGATTTGCCATGTCCATAAGGAGGGTGTCATTTATTAATTTGATATTCCAAGTCTTCAAGATTCCTTTTCGATTCTTCCATCGCGTTTTTCATCGCTTCCTGATATGCCTCCTTGGTGATTTTTTGTTCTTCGTATTCCTGATACAGTTTATTGTGCAGAGTCAGATATGATTTGGAACGTTCTTCGCTAATTCTATTTTTGAATCGATAAGCCCAAGTATGAGCTATTTCATCCCTCGCCTCTTTACCTTGGACTATTGCGAGTAATCCGTCTAATTTAAAATTTCTGATTTCTTCTTCAGTTTGGGCTGATCGTGCAGATGTTTCTTTGAATGCCTTCGCGGTGGCTATTTCACCTGCCTTGATTCTGTTTTTTTCGTTCTCTGCTGCTTGCCTTTCAGCTTGCCGTTGCCGCTGCTCTTCCTTCAAGCGTTCCTGATGTATTTCCCGTTCAAGCCGCGCTATCTGTTTTGCATTTTCTTCCAGCTGTTTATTGTACGGATTGTCTTCTTTACCACACGAAACGAGAAAACAGGAAATTAAACTGAAAGTTATAATTTTCATTCTCGCGATATGAATAGAGCTATACTTTTGATTTTTCATGATTCGATGCAAGATTATTTTTTAGGATGTGTTTTATAAATATATATTTTATAAACATCTTGCATACGATCGATTTTTTTATCAGATGGCATGATAGCATCTTGGAAGATATGCAAAAAATCATTTTTGGATGATGCAACAAATTCACTTTCTTCATCTGTTAAGGTTCGACAAAAAACGTTACTACTACCCAATGTCCACTCATCTGCATCAAGGTGTAATTTTTGATATAACCATCCAACTGCCTTTTTTCTCCAAATCTGTGAAGTGATTCGTTTGCAAATTTTATGCAAATTATAATTTCTGCCCAAGTCTTCTCTGATTCCTCTCTGTCCGAATCCAGGGAACACAATATCTTCGTCAAACATTTCCATATATGATGCAAATAAATCTCTTACGAATTGTAATCTCATAATTCCCTGAAATGCCATATCTGGACAGAACCGAGGAATGGATCCATCGTAAAAAACATGATCCCAAAATTGATGCATCGCACTATCCATTTTGTCTGATGAGATGAGCGATTTCATATTTGCAGTTTCTATTTCTTCATCATGCTTCAAGTGCATGCAATATATTATCGCTTCCACAAATCCGATCCATGTAAGATATAAACTTTTCGTATCAATATGCGATTCGTCATTTATCTGATTCATATATTTTCTTTTTGTTTAGTTATGATTCATCAATAAACGCCAAATCGGAAATCAAACGTTTTTTTAAGGCTTCCATTTTTCTTTGTAGTTTATTGTTTTCCATTTGAGAGATATCAGATTCTCCCATTTTTTCGGATACGCCCCATAACCAATCCATAGATACACCGAGTGCGGCAGATAGACGAGCCAATTCATCGGCTCCAGGACTTCTTCGCCCCGATAAATAAGAAGATATGGTCGCTTGATTTACATTGCAAAGTTCTCCTAATGTTTTCTGTGTTAACTTCAAACGAATAGACATCACTTGTAAGCGAGAAATAAAAATGTCATTTGGCATATTTTATTATTGATTTTTTCTGTCGTTCGACATATTAGTAATGACATGCGAAGCAACATAGTTGCTTTTACAAAAGGCAAGTTATCATGAATACCGACACAAATCAATCACATTGCTATGATATGCGATGGCTCTACAGCCGCGGGTGGACTGCAGCTCAGGCCGCCGCTGCTACGGGATACCATAAATCGACGATCTGCAGGGTGCTCGCCGGGCGCAACCGAAGCCAGGTTGTGCTGCGGAAGCTGCTGTCTTTGCCTTTTCGCAAGAAGCTGGTGATTCGCCGAAAATCCAAAGCCTGACTGACGCCATGATAGCCCTTGGAACCATGAGATACGTGCCTGCGATGCCGCCCTCCAGCGGTATGGCTCCCGATGAGATGACGCTGTTCCTCGACCGGATGCGGGCCTCCGAACACCGCCGCCGCTACCGCCGGACAGGGATGACCTTTCGCGAGTGGTCGCGCCGGGATGAAGCCATGGCCGTGGTCAGGCTGCAGCCGGTGCATGCGCCGGTGCTGTGCCATATCGGAACGCTGCCGATCGACGATTGCTGGCTGTGGAGGGTTTCCGCCCCGCGCCGCCGAAGCCGCTTCCTGCAGGCAGCCGAGCGCATCGTGCTTCGCCTGCCGGTGATCGTGCTGCTGCCGCTCGCCTGGGGTGTGCTGTTCGGTATTCTGCTGCTGATCGGACAGGCCTTTCGCCTGATTTTTTAACGTGGCACTTTTACCTTTCAAGATGGACCTGACGCCGACGGAACAAGCCCTGATGCTGGCTTTGCTGGATCTGGACGATTTCCGGGATGCCTGGGGAGTGTCCGACCGCCCGTCCCGGGAGGAGCTGGGCAGGGTGATGGGGATTTCCGCCGAGGCGGTGCGCCAGATCGAAGGGAAAGCCCTGCACAAGATGCGTCTCGCCCTGGTGCGCGACCCCCAATTGCTCCAGGAGCTGCAGCAGGTGATTGACCAGCTACGCCGGGCCGAGAGGCAGGGGTAGAGCCACAGATTCCGCAGATGCGACACAGATTTTTTTTGATGGATTTCAAGAAGACAATACCCGATACCGAGATGAAGACCGAGAGATATGAATTGATGATCGTGCCGGATGCCGCACCCGTGACCGTGTTTTTGCCGGATGCGCGCATCGATTACGCCAACCACCTGCACGGGCAGGTGCAGCAGATGGCCGTGCGCACCTGGCAGATGGCTGTGGTGCTCGGGCATACGCTGCGTACCATCAAAGACCAATGCAAGCATGGAGAGTGGGGGAAACTTTTCAAAAACAGCCGCAGTAAATCAAATGCGAAATTGATTTCGCATTTCAATTTCGGAGAAAAACAGGCCGGGAATTACATGGCCGTGTACGATGCGGCTGTGGAGGCGGCGAAGCGGATCAGCGAGGAGCGTGCAGCGGCGGTGATGCAGATGCTGGCCACGCGACCCGGGCAGGATTTTTACCTGGCCTTGGGCGAGATTTCACAGGCCAGCACGATCAAGGAGTTTCTGGCCGAGGTGGTGGACGATTCCGAATCCCGCGGAGCGAAGCACAGCAAGGCGAACATGCGGGATGCGATGGAGGAGGCGATGGAGCGCCAGGTGGCCGGGGAGCGGGAGGCTCAGGAGGATGCGGCGAAGCTGCTGGCCGCAGCGGAGGCGTACCGGGATTGCCGGGCGGGGCTGTGCACGCGGGAGTTCAACGGCCTGTTCGCATCGCAGATGCGGAACATCCTGCGCGGGCTTGAAACGGAAGGGAGGGCATGACGATGACGGAAGCGGAACTCGAAGGGCTCGCCTTGCCTCTGGACCAGCTGCAGAAGGCGCGGCTGCTGCTGGCTGCCTGCCGCACGCTGGATGAAACGCCTGCGGGATGCCGCACGCAGGCTTATGAAGATGCGGCCCGCCGCCTGGCACTGATGCTGCGTGTGTCGTACTCGGCGAAGTCGATGCAGCGCGTCTTCAACGAGTGGCTGAAATCCGGCCGGGATGCGCTGGCGGCGGTGGACAAGCGGTACCGGGCGGGCGCGATCAAGGCGACTCGCTCCCGCAACGGCCTGTTCCGCACTTATGTGAAAGAGCTCTTCTATAAGTACCAGCGCAACGGCAAGGCGGCGCATGCCGAGCTGGTGCGCAGGCTGCAATCCGGCATGCCCATACCCGGTTACGAGGACTGGCGGCGGATGGATGCCAACGGGCTGGTGAGCATCCCGCCCGGTTGGAGCTACCGGCAGATCGCCCGGCTCTTCCCGACGAAGGAGGAGGCGGTACTGGCCAAACACGGCATGCGGGCCGGAGCGCGGTACCTGCCGCAGGTATTCCGGACGCGTGCAGGCTCCTACCCCTGCGCCTTCGTGGCTTTTGATGATGTGCATTTGGATGTGAAGACGATCGCCCGCGTGAACGGCACGGACCAGATCGGCCGCCCCCTCCAGCTGGGATGCAACGATGTCTTCACGGGCCGCCGCCTCTGCTGGGGTACGAAGTTCTCCTTCGAACGGGAAGACGGCACACGCGCCGGGCTGAACGGCGACGAAATGCTCTACATCCTCTGCGACTACCTGGTGAACGTGGGCTACAGCCCGCGAGGCACCGTGTTGCTGGTGGAAAACCAGACGGCCTCCATCTCCCGCGAAATCGAGGAACAGCTGCTCTTGCTGACGGGCGGATGCGTGCGGGTGAAGCGGGGCGGGATGCACGGCAGCGTGCAGGCGATGCTGCACGAGTTCGGCGGCAAATCCTGCGGCAACCCCCGAAACAAGGCCTATCTCGAAAGCTACCACAATCCCCAGCACAACAGATTGTCGTTCCTTCCCGGCGCAACGGGCCACGACCGCACGGAACCGGAATGGCTGTGGGGCATGGAACGCGAGCAGCGGAAAATCTCCAAGGCGAAAGACAGGCTCCCTGCCGAAAAGGCGGCGATGCTGGAAGACATCCTGCTGCCGTTCCATGAAGTGTGCTCCATGCTGCCCTCCATCGTGGCCGATCTGAACGGACGCACCGACCACGATCTGGAAGGATGGGCGGATTGCGGATTCTTCCGGCAGGAATACAGCTTCGACCCATCCGGCGGCCAATGGGGCGACCTGTCGCAACTGGACGCCGATCAGAAAAACTTCCTGCTGCAGCTGGAAGCCCGGAGCAAGGGCCACATCCGCATGCGCCGCATGAGCCCGCAGGAAGCATGGGACTCCAGCATGCGGAACCCCGTCAACACCCTGGTGAAACTCTCCATCGTGCAGGCGGCGGAACTGCTGGGCATCCGCATGGCCCGCGACATCCGGGCGAACGGCAGCTATTTTTACATACAGGACCGGAAGCTTGCCCCCGGAAAACTGATTTACGACCGCGAACTGGTCACGCCGGACGGCTACCTGAAAGACTTCGGCCCGCGCATCGGCTACAAAGGCATCATCAACCCCTTCGATCTCGGCAAAATGTACGTCCTCGACGAGCGGGATGTCGTGCTGGGCTACGCGCCGCTGGTGCAGCGCGGCAGGCTGGGAGACGACGAAGCCCTGCGCTCCCAGCTCGGGCGCGCCAAAAGCCAGACGGCCTCCCGCCTGCAGGACATGCGCGTGACCCGCATGAACGAAGAAGCGGCCATCGTCGCACGCCGGGAACACAATGCCTCCATCATCCAGGGCACCTGCCGCACGCCGCAGGAACGGCTGGAAGACGGCGAAGCACGCCGTGCGGAACGCCGGATCGCCGCCCGGCAAAAAGGGCTGCCCCGCATGGACGATCCTCCCCCCAGGCTCCCCCCGGACAACGACCTCCCCGAAACCAACTATTGACCATCACCACCACACCAACCATGAGCGACAACGAACACACACAACCGATACCCGGCACGGATGCAGCCCTCGACTGGCTGCGCGGCTACGCCCGGGACAAAACGGCGGCCAGCATCGCCAAACAGATGGGGTACAGCGCCACCGTCGTCCGCCGCCTGCTGGCAGGCACCTACCATGCGGATATGACCAACGTGCTGGAGGCCATCCGCAAATTGCGCCTGCAGGTCGAGACGGCCGGCCACCGCGCCGAAGCGACGCGGAGGGCGGACATCGCCACCCGCATGCTGGGCCGATCCGTGGAATTCGTGCCCACGGAAACCGGCGAACAGATACACCGCCTGTGCCTGGCCGCCGTGGCGGACTCGACCGTCAACTGCATCGCCGGACGCGCCCTCTGCGGCAAAACCATGGCGCTGGAGGCGTATGCCGCCAATCCGGACTTTGCCCCGCTCACGCTGATGGTGACGATGCCGACCCGGCCGACCGCCTTCAAACTGGGCCGCCTCCTGTGCGAAGCGGCCGGGGTGGATGCGCCGACGGACGACTTCACGGCCATGCACCACCTGCGCCGCGTCATCACGCGCAACTACCTGGTCATCGTGGACGATGTGGACAAGGCGATCCACGCCGGCAGGCGCGGCATCACGGATGTGCTGCTGTGGCTGCTCGATCTTCACAAAGCCACGCGCTGCGGCATGATCCTGTGCGGCGATCCGACGTTCGGCGATGCCCTGGAGAAAATCGACCTCCTCGACCGCATCGCCAAAAGCGGAGAAACCCTGCTGCTGCCGGAATACCCCAGCAAGGCGGAGGTGCGCGCACTGGCACGGCAGGCGGGGCTGCCGGAACCGGATGCGGATACGTGGTCCGTCATCGGCTCCATCGGCAGGGAAGACGGCCTCGGCAGGCTCTGCCTCTACATGCACCGCGCCCGCCGCCAGGCCATGCTGCAGGATGCCGCCGGATCATGGGCCTATTTCCATGCCGCCCGCAACCCGCAGCCGCAACAACAACTCACCAACCGATGACCATGGACAAACCGCATTATCCGCTTTCGACCTATGCAGCCATTACGGCCATGCACGCCGGGCACGTCGTCGCCCACTACGATGTGATGATGGGCGTGGAAGTCTGGATGCGCCAGACGGGACACCGCTACGCCTTCTGCTACGCCGCCATCACCAACTGGGCGGCCGCCACCTACATCCAATGCGCCAATGCCTGGCGCGTGGTACCTCCCTCCGAAATCCCGAATGATTACCAATTCGAATCATGAACACACACCCATTACAAAAAAGACGGACCGCGATCCGGCGCCAATGCTCCACTGTGGACCTACTGAGGCCGGAACCGCGCCATAAATGTTTCAACTGCTTTCATCTGGCGGCTGGATATTTGATGAGCGCCGCCCTGTGCGACGAACCATGCCTCTATCTGTGTATGCGATTCCTGCGGGATATGCCGCATCAGGATATGTTTTACCAGACTCGCTGCCCCAAATACCGCCGCCTGCTGTGCGATCATTTGCTGCAAGTAGTGACGCTGTCTCCCCATCCGGGACGGGATGGCGAATACGTCGTCACACCCGGTTCTCCATGGGCCCCGAAAGAGCAAGGAGGTGAGGCATGATTGACAATGCGCCAGAAGCCAACCGATGGGCAGCCGCGGAGATTAACAGGGCGCTGGTCGCGCTTCGACTGTCTCCCTACTGCAATGCCGAACCGACCACTCAACCCGGTGTTGTCAATATTGCCTACGGTCCCGAGCCAGCATTGCTCAAGCCGCACCAGGCTAATGTTGATGCCCTGATGTTCGCCCGGTACCTGAGTACTCACTTGCCGAGTCCGGAGATTATCGTCGCGCTGCTTGACCGCAAGCGTGCCGCGCAGCCTCACCCTCCAACCGCCATCTTCGACTAGACAATCTTCAACTACCCACACCAAACAACACACAAAGACCAAAAAAATGGAAACAGAAAACGACACTAAAAAAATGATGCAGGATAAGATGGAATACTACGCCGCTGAAGCGCGGTTCGTGTATTTGCGCGATGCCACTGACTCCGCCTTGGAAGACGGTAAGTCTCCCGATGAGGCTTATACGGGGTTCCTCAATCTCTCCTCCGAGGAGCAGAGTCGATGGATTGAGGTTGCCAAGCACCTCAACAGCCTCTTTTGCCAATTCTGCGCGGAGATTGTAAATAGGGCGTAACGCGATTCCCCAACTACCCATTACCATTTCACTATTCGATAGACGATGACCACCACCAATACCAGAAATACCGGCATTGCCGATGACCAGCAATTCACGGATACCGTGAACAGGATCGCCCGCCTGAACGTGCGCATCAACAGCCGTACGGCCGAGATGGACAAAGCCATGCAAAAGGCGCGTGAACCTCATGAAGAAAAAATCAACAGGCTGACTGAGGACCGGGACGCGCTGATTGCCCTGGCCGAATCTTACGCTGTTCGCCACCGGGCGAGGCTGATCGGCCTGAAAAAGAAGAGCGGTTCCACGGAACTGGCCACATTCGGATTCCGCACCGGGAAGCGAAGGCTGGAACTTGTCAAAGACAACACGTGGGAACTTGTCTGCACCCGGCTCCAGAGCAACGGGCATGACGACTGCGTGCGAACGGTCACGGAAGTGCAGAAGGATCGCGTCTTGTCCGGCCTGTCTCCGGAAGAGATGATCGCCTGCGGAGTCGTCGCCGCCCAGGCAGAAAGCTTCTGGGTCAAGGCGAAGGATAATGCGATTGACGAAAACAACTGACCTGTGCATGAACAGAAACCAACAAACGAAAATGACGATGAAAAACACGGACGAAAAAACATGTAAACAGGTAAGCGAGATACAGGATAATATCAAATTTGCTGATGAGGCGATAGGCCTGATCCGCACGTCTCTTCCCGATTTACAGGATGCAGCGCATGCGCTTTGTCACGCAAGCGGCGATCTGCATCACGATGCATCTATGGTTCATTATGCGATCAACCTCCTGTCTGCGGTGGCTGTCCCATCTATCAATAGGCATAAGGCGCATATCGCCGCCATGCTTACTATGTGCGTGTCAGGCTACCGAGCCACAGACGGCATGCCCATCATGGCCGTCGGCCTCAAGCGAGAGGGGGTCACGCAGGTGGCAGTTGATGATATGGGGATTCCTATTTATAGGTTTGACTCCGATATGGCACGACATCAACAAAAGACAGGGGAGCTTCCGGACAAATCATCGCCCGGTGCCTGACCCATGCATGCTCCGTGCATGGATGGTACGCGGAGCATGCTTACCCACTTTTTTGAATATGGCTACGAAATTATCAGAGCGGCAACGGAAATCCCTGTTCGCGGTATCCCGCAAGGCATGGAATCAGATAGCCGGTACCGGCGCGTATGGTTCCTATGAAGAATTCCGGCGCACATTGTCGACACAGCATTGCGGGCAGGACTCCTTCACGCAGCTTTCCAATAGCGACTATGGACGGCTCTATGATGCCTTTGCCGGAATTGCAGGCGAAGCCAATCCCGCCAAATCCTACCAGACATACACGCCCCATGCCAAAGCGGTTCACTTCCTGAAGGATGCAATCATGCGTTTCGAGCTGCCGCTGGTCTACATGGCGAAACTGATCCGCGACAAGTTCCACATCACGATCGAGGCAGGATGGACGTTGGACGACATGTGCGCCATGCTGAAACCTGGCCAAGTCTGGCAACTCGTCTACACCGTCAACAACCGAGGCCGCGCCAAAGTACGCCGCGAGATCGACGCTCTGGGATTGGACGAACCCCCGATCGAAC
Source organism: Neoakkermansia glycaniphila (assembly GCF_001683795.1). Taxonomy (GTDB): domain Bacteria; phylum Verrucomicrobiota; class Verrucomicrobiia; order Verrucomicrobiales; family Akkermansiaceae; genus Akkermansia; species Akkermansia glycaniphila. The sequence continues at coordinate 35,468 of NZ_LIGX01000038.1, read as the reverse complement.
ACCACGCCACACAACCCAGCGTTCCTCCCGAACGCCTGGCCGATCATTTCAACATCCGTGGCCCCGGAAAACGCTAAACAGCCTGCAACAAGCCGCCGCCGAGCACCAAAAATGCACGGCGGCGTTCTTTTGCCCGTATTCGTCGCTACGTCTAAACTACATGTCAACTCCGGTGTTTTTACAGGTCTTCATCTCAAATACGCATTTGCCCCGGATCGCACCCGCCAGCCCCGTGTTTTCAAGGCTTTTAACCCATATCTAAGGTAATCTCACCCCTAGTGTCACTGATCATTGGTCGCACCACCCGAACGGGTAGATGTGCCGATGGTGAAGTAATCACCCCACACGGTGCTATTCGTCGGTTTGATCCACATCGATACGGTAAAACCGTCCTGATACGTCAGACCGATACCGTTTGCATTCGAAATCTTGGGATAGGTGCCCGTGTTGGAGGCATTATAGGAAGTTCCGAATTTTCCTCCATTCGACGCCGTCGTATAATTCAAGTACTGCGTTCCCGTCTTCCCCAACGACTGGATGCCGGGATTTTTGGCCCCGGCCGAAAGCGCACTATTGGACAAATCAACCCCGCCGGCATTGGGAGCCAGATCAAAATCCCAAAGATACTTGAGGCGATCTTCCAAACGTTCACCTGCATGTGCCACGGCGACCATGCACGTTAAGGATAAAAAGAGTGTTTTCAACATAATCAATGTAATATAAAGGAAGTTACCATTCAGACGATTTTCTCCGCCACGAAAGAAACTGCATTTTACCGGATTGCATATCCGTTGTCAATATGTAATTGCAACATGCATTTATTCAATAGATTATGATTATTACGTGTTTTTTGCAAAGTGATAAAAGCACCAAAATTTTGTCTATGTTATTTTATGTGAAGCACGAACATGGAAACGGATATGCAATCCGCTACCAATAAATACGCTGCGATTATAATGGTATAAATAATTCTTTTTGTGCACAAGCAAAAGCCGGAGGGGAAAAATCCCCTCCGGCTCTGCCGTTGCGTGGTTGCGGTCGGTTGGTTCGCGCCGTTCCTTTAGAAGTTGTAGCGGTAGCCGATTCCTCCGCTTACTTCCGTGCTCCGGCTGCGCGCATCAAGGTTGATTTCCATGAAGATGCTGCTTTGCAGTTCGACCGGTATCGTGAGTCCGAGGCCTACTTCCACTCCCGTGCTTCCGGGTTTGATTCCTTCTACCGTGCGTTTGTACCCTTTCGCGTCCGCAAAGGCTACGTCCGCTTCTACCTGCCGGTCTCCTATGTCCTGCAGGAGCAGGGCCCGCGCTTCGAGGGTGGCCGTGCGGTTGAAGAGGTTTTGCCCGACGGAGGCGATGTAGCGGCCGCCCACTCCTACCGTGCCGTAGGTGGTGTCCATGTTTTCGACGCTGAGGTTGGCGTTGCCCGCTCCCGTTTCCGTGTAGCCTTTCATGCGCGCGCTGTTGAGGCTGGCGTTGAAGAGGGGCTGGACGAGGGATTTGTAGTCGGTGTCCAGCGCGATGTCGTAGGCGAGTTCGTACATGGCGCCGAAGCTGCTGCCGTCCGTGGTGCCGCTGGTTTTGTACTGGCCGGCGCCGTAGTTGACGGTGCGGTCGAGGTCGGCTTTCGCGGTGCCGCCCGTGAGGATGCCGACGTGGGACCATTTGCCGCTCTGTCCGCGGAGGTAGAGGCTGGCGAGGTAGCTGTCGACATGTCCGCTGGCGGTGTCCGCCCCGGTGGCGGTGAGTTTGCCGTAGTTGGCGGTGAAGGCGACGCCGAGGGTGATGTGGCGGCTGATGTCGCTGTCAGCTCCGATGGTGCCGCCCCAGCTGCTGAGTTTGTAGCCGGGCTGGTCTCCGTTCTGCGAGATGTCGCTGTTGGCTCCGTTGAAGCTGGCCCAGGCGTTCCAGTAGGGGAGGTCCTGCTGGACGACAGAGGGGTCGATTCCCATGGTGACGGTGCGGTTGCGGATGGCTCGCATGTTGCGTTCCTGGGTGCCGAGCTGCGCCGCGTTGAGGGTGGTGACCGTGGCCCCTGCAGCCGCCGCCATGATGGTGTTGGCTGCCGCTTTGCCCGATGCCGTGTTCTGGTTGATCTGGTTGTCGAGTTCCGTCATCAGTCTGGAGAGGTTGCTGTCTGCAGCCGTCGCCTGCGGGTTGACCGTGACCAGCATGTTGTCCAGCAGGGCGCCGCCGGCACGTCCGTTGACGGTCGTGGCTTCATGGACGTAGAAGCCGCGCGTGTTGGCGGAGGTGGTGAGGACGAGTTTGCCGTTTTTGACGTGGACGGTGGAGAGGTTCGCATCAAAGTATTTGCTGAAGAGTTTGTCGTAGGAGATGGTGTAGTTGCCGTCTCCCGTCAGGACGACTCCGTCGGCCAGGGTGATGTCGATGGGCATGCTGCCGTTGATGATGCTTTGGTTGCTCGCTGCAGAGAAGCTGAAGCGGGCTCCGTCCGATACGTTCAGGACACCGGTGTTGCTGATGAGGGGGCTGTCGCTGTTGGGGAAGAGTCCGGCCGCCGCCGTGTTGACGATGAAGCCGAGGGTGCCGCCCGCTGCGATGGAGCCGCCGTCGATGCGAAGCTGGTTGTTCTGTCCGTTGCCGTTGGCTCCGTTCAGGATGACTGTGCCGCCCTGCCCGATGTTGACCTGGCGGTAGCTGGCGTTGCCTCCGGCGTAGTTCAGGGCGATCGTGCCGCTTCCCGTGGCGGTCAGTGCGGTTTCAAGGCCGCCCGTGCCGTTGATGGCGAGGGTGCCGTTCGTGTTGGCCAGGGTGCCGCTGTAGTTGTGCAGGTCGCCCTCGATCGTGCCTCCGGCCGTGGTGGTGACGTCGCCGGTGCCCGTGAGGCTGCTGCCCGCGGCCATTTGGAGGCCGCGTACGGTGGCGGAGCTGCCGTCTGCAAGGTCAAGGCCGGTGGAGGCGGCGAGGTTCAGGGAGAGTCCCCGGATGCTGCTGTCCGCGGCCAGCATGAGCGAGCCGTTCCGGATGTCGAGGTTGCCGGTGTTGTCGCTGCTCGCGAGGCTGCCGGTGTACATCGATGCCTGCGGCAGGGCCAGGATCATGGTGGCGTTGTCGGCCACGTCGATGGAGCCGTTGGATCCGGCGGCAAGTCCGTTTACCGTGAGGGTGCTGCGGTTGCCTCCGATTTCCATGCGGCCGCCCTGCAGGTCCAGCGTGCCGAGGGTGGTGCGGCTTTGCGCTCCCGTGGCGGCGAAGGTGCCGTGCGCATCCACCTGCAGCGCCGAGATGTCGTTGGTTTTGCCTGCACCCGTCAGGGCGAGTTTGCCTTCTTTGACTTGAAGCAGGCTGTTGCTGCCAATCGTGACGTTGCCGCCGATGCCGAGGCCGTATGTTCCGTCTTTGACCAGTTTCGTGTCGGTGGCGGTGAGGTTGCCGAGGTAGGTGGTGTCCGATGTGCCGTTGCGCAGGGTGACGAGCGTCTGTTCGCCCGCGACGCTGCTCTGCAAGGTGAGCGTGGCCGTGCGGCTGGCTTCGCCGTTGCCGTACATTTGGTTGATGACGAGGCCGTCCGTTTTGTCGGCAGGCGCCGTGCCCGGCAGGTCGATGAGCATGTCATGGTCCATCTGGACGGCGGTGAAGCCGTCCAGGCTCTGATAGGTTGCGAGCGTGTAGGCGTCCGGCTGCGTCAAGGCTCCGTCCACGGAAGCCACGAAGACCGTGTTCAGGCGGGCGGTGAAGTTGATGTTGCCGCCCTGGATCTGCGTGTCCGCGACTTTGAGAGACATCGAGTTGCCGAAGACGATGTCGCCGATGTTCGCCGTCAGCGTTCCGTTCGTGGCAAACAGGCTGACTGTGGCCGAGTCGTTGCCGATGGCCGTTTTCAGCGCTGCCACGAGTTCGTCGGAGAGGTTGGCGGTGAAGGCGCCGTTGACAGTGAGGTTCGCTCCCGTGACGATGCTTTTCGCGGTGTCCGCACCTGCGCCGTTGATGCTGGCCGTTCCGGTGCCGAAGGTCAGGAAGGCCGTGTTCAGCGTTGCCGTACCCGTCAGGCCCGTGATGCGCGCTCCGCCGTTCGTGGTGCGGAGCGATGTGATTTTGGCGGCGTCCATGCCTCCGAAGTTCGTCGTCAGCGCACGGGCCACGTTGATGTGGACCTGTCCGATCGTTCCAGTCGCTCCCGTGATGTTGCCTCCCGTGACGGTGAGGGCGCCCATGTCGATCCCGTTCAGGTTCAGGCTGCCCGTGCCGTTCGTGCCGCCCGTCATGGCGATGGCGGTGGCGTTGTCCACCGTGCCGTTCAGGTCGCCCGAAGAGAGGGTGAGCGTGTGCGCTCCGCTCAGGCGGGAGGTGTCCGTCATGACAAGGTTGTTCATCGTGGCGTTCGCGTTGAGCTGGAGGCCCGTGCCGGCTCCGAGCGCGACATCCGTCGCTCCCAGTGTGCCGATGAAGGTGCCCGTGCCCGCGAGGTTGAGCGTGCTGCCCGCTACCTGTGCAATGGTGCCGGCCAGAGTGGCGTTGCCATCCGTGCTGAGCGTGGCGTTGCCCGTCATGGTGAGTTTGCCCGTGTAGGTGCTGGCGGCAGCTCCGAAGGTGAGGGTGCCCCCGTTGACGGTGGCATCGTAGCCGACGGCCGCATTGCGGTCGGTGAGCGTGCCCGTGAGGGTCATGGTTTTGTCGCCCAGCGCCAGCGTGAAGCCGTTGGCGAAGGTGGTGGTGCCCGTGAGGTTGAGGGCGCTCGCCGTGCCGTTGAGGGTGATGCTGCCGCTGTAGGTGGTGGCGCCTGCCAGTTCCAGTACGCCGTCAGTGGCGGTGATGGCGGCGGTCGTGAGCGCCGTCTGGCTGAGTTTGAGGGTGCCGGCTCCGCTCTTGGTGATGGCGGTGGTGCCCAGGTACTCGGTCCATGTGACGATGCCTGCCGCCTGCGAGATGTCGATGTGCGCGGCGGTGGAGCCCGCGGCCAGCGTCAGGTTGCCCGAGAGGATGTCGTCTTCCCAGCCCGAGGCGTTCGCCCCGTATTTCAGCGTCGCCCCATCGCTCATGGTGACGGTGCCCGTGCCCAGCGCTCCCGCCGTCCGGATTTCCGTCGTACCATCCCGAAGTTCTACATTCGCAAAGTGGTTGTTCACTCCTACAACCAAAGTGCCAGCACCGTTCTTCACCAATGACCCAGTCGTCGTGAAGCCGGAATCACCAATAATTTCATATGTGTTCTGAGCAGACATATTGACGAGAATATCTCTTACACTCAATCCACCGGGGTTGATTTGGAGCGTCGTCGCAGCCGCCGCTGCAAAAGCCGAATCCGCGAATACGATTCGATCGTTTGCCGTCGGCGCACCCGTGTGCCCGGACGGTACGATCCAAGCATCGGCCAAAGATGCATCGGCCGATGAGCCACGCCACCCGTAGGCATCCTGGAAATTCGGATCCACCTGAAGCCACAGTTCGCCGTTTGCCAGATATTCCAGCGTGTAGGATACGTCTGTCGTCGAGGCAGCTACGGTCACCATGGCATCCGTCAGCGCACCGCCGTCCCACAGGGCCACTTTGATGTGGTCACCGATGGTGAAGTCGGTCACTCCATTGAAATCAACGACCGTACCTGCCGGAGCATCCCCCCGGATATTCCAGAAGTTGTCGGCGCTCGTAAAGTAAATGGTGCCCGTATGCGTCACATTCCTCGTATTGAGAGTTATATGGGGAGCAAGAGTGATCCCTCCGGTAGAGGCGCCGCCCGTGCCGGCCGTCAAGACGGAATTGCTGTCTGTAATACGGATCGGATTCGCCACCGTAAACGCAGCCATATCCAGCGTGCCGCCGGAAAGTATGATCGAACTCGCACCGAACGCCGTGGCACTCCCTGCGATAAGGGTTCCGTTTCGGATCACCGTATCGCCCGTATAATCGCTCGCTCCATTGTTGCCGGACCCGGAAAGCCGCACACTGCCGCCGCCATCCATGACGATGCTTCCTTCGCCTGTGATTTTTGTCTCCCAATCATTCACGCTGCCCGCAACGTAAGTATCGCCCGTCGAAAACAGGAGTACGGCATCTGCCCCCAATGTTGTATCGAACGCCCACGTGGCTCCGGCACTGCGTGTCATCGTACCAGCATCCAGAGTACCCCGGCCGCTCACTGTCAAATGGGCTCCGCTTGCCGTCGTGTCGCTTGACGTGATGCGGCCCAGTTTCATATTCGCACCGTCCGCCAAGGCAAATGTTTTTGTGCCTCCGTCGTACAGGCTTTCTGTAAAGCTGACATCCGACGCCACATTGAATGTTTGATCGCTGCCCAATGTCAACCTTCCGGCAAATGTCAAGGCGCCGCTGCCGGCAGCTCCCAGCGTCACGGCACTCGTGCCTGAGACTGCTACATTGGCATTGATCGTACGCGCCGCCGCATCGCTCCGCAGCGTGGAATTGTTGTTCAGGGTAATATCGCCCGTGCCAAGAGTGCCGGCTCCCGCCAGTTGCAACGTGGTATTTGCCGCAATGGTCGTATTGCCGGTATAGGTGTTGGTTCCGGTAAACGTTACCGTCTGGCCGCTGCGATTCACCGTCACGCTTCCGGTGCCGCTGATGGCTCCGCCGTACGTTTCGTCGGCAGTGGTTCCACCGATGGTAAGGCTCGTATTGGTTCCCTGCAAGACCAAATCGCCCTGGAACATGGTACCGGTCACCGACAGCGACATCGCCGCCGTGCTGCCCGCACCGTCGAGCGTCAGAATCCCCGTATAGCCCGCATTGTCGCCGCTTAACGTCAAGGCACCCGTACAGGCAGCGTTCGCCCCGGTGAAGGAAGAAACATCCCTGGTGATGGTGAACGCTCCGCTGCCCGACAAAACACCCGATAAGGTGGCTGCACGGGCCGCATTGTTATTAAAGAACATGCTGAATACGCCGCCGCCATCTGCAATATTGATGGACATCGGCATGGTCCAGTTCCCCTGATTGTTTCTCCAAGCCGTACCATCAACCGTCATGCCGGCAAAACCCGTCGCCATGGAGCCGTTGTCAAGAGTGACCGAACCACCCCAGTTATGCGCAGCAATGGCCAATGAAGATCCTCCGGTAACGATCCAGTTCAAGTTCGACAGGTTGGATCCCGTATCCATCTGAACGCGACCTCCTCCGGCCACGGTAATGACAGTACCCGGATTTGTCGCCGAGATGGTCGCTGCACCTGCCGGTGCGCCTATGCGCAGTGTTTTGCCCGCTGCGAGATCCCATGTCTGGGATGCCGTCAATCCAACGGTGCCGGTCATGAATACGTACCCGGCAGCATCATTGCCCACGCTCAGCCCACCCGCACCCAAAGAAAGTGCGCCATTGAATCTCGTGTTGCCTCCCGAGACGACAAGGCGGCCATCCGTACATGTGATCGCATTGCTCAGGATCATTGACGCGGCCGTATCGAACACAAGCGACCCGCCTGTCACCGATACTGCTCCGGTACCCCATCCACCCGTATGCCGCACGACCAACGAGCCCCCGCTTACCGATATGGCACCGGTGCCCAATGCGCCTGACTGCTGCACGATCAACGTACCGCCGCTTACCGTGGTACCGCCTCCATAATCATTGGTCAAATTCAAAGTCAACGACCCTGCTCCGACCCTCAATGCCGTATTGCTCCCCGTCAGCTTGCCTCCTCCGGCATCCGCCACGAAGGTGTAATCGCCGCCTGCCACATGGATCGAAGGCGAGCCGATATCGCCGCTCAGTATGACCGTGCCTGCCCCTTGTGCGGAGAATGTGACATGGTCGTCGGCATGGAAGTAATCGGCGGCACTGCCATTCAGCCAGTTCTGATTGGAATTATTATCGATGTCCCAGGTCATACTGCCCGGCGAGCCGTTCCAGACAAGATCGATCGCAGCCACATTCGCAATCAGAGACTGCGCCGTCGAAGAAGACCAGTCGACGGTCGTGCGGCCGGATAAACCGGTCACCTGAAATTGCGCGGCATCGTAACTCAGCGTCCCGGTCGTCGTCAGCAGGATGTAGGATCCGTCTGCAACGCCCGGAGCAAGATGGATGACTTGCCCCGTAGCCAGCGTGACATTCGCCGAACCAAAATCCAGCGTTCCAAGCGATGTTCCCTGCCATGAGAGAGTTCCGGCCAGATTTACGGTTTCCGTTCCGGCGGCGATTGTTCCTCCCTGTGCGCCGACATTCAGCGCATTGGCAATGGCGGCAGGGATGGCGTCAAACTCCAATCTTCCGCCGTTCAAGGTAATGGCGCCCGTGCCCAGCGTCGTGGCATCCTTGACGCGCAGAGTGGATGCATCGCTGACGAACCAGCCGGAAGAGAGTGGCGCGCCCGTCACGCTGGACTGATTGAAAGCGGCAGTCGCCCCCGACGAGTTGACATAAAATGTACCGCCTCCATATACATAGATGTTCCCCATGTCCGTTCTTCCGGCGGTCGTATTATTGGTCAGATACTTGTTGAAGGTCAACGTCTGGCCGGCTGCAATGCTCACATCCAGATTGCTCCACAAATTCATGGCGACAAAACTGCCGTTGAATGACGTCGAATAGCGCAGATCCAGCAAACAGGTCGTCCTCCCGTCTACAACGGAGCCTCCCGTGAAGTTCGCCACACGCGTTGCATTGTTGGCGTTTATGGCATAACCTGAACCGGACACAACCATGCCGCCGATCGTGAAATGCGTTATATTCGAATTGCCGTAATCCACACTGAGAGTTTTATTGGCGGGCTCTTCCCCCAAAAGCATGATATTGGCATAAGGATTGGCTGTATTGCCTATCCTGAAACCTGCCGCCGTACCTGCAGAGTTGACCGCCGGATCCCAGTTCGCCGCTGTACCTACCGAAGAGTTATTACCCAGCCACGTATGGGTAGTCCCATGGGCAAGGTTGCAAGTCAGGGAGAGAGTCAGTTGGGCGGCAAGAATTGCCTTGCGCCATGCTGTGGGGATATGCAATTTCATAGTTACTTTTATTAATTAGCAATTCGCGCGCTTGGTATCAAGTAAATAGATGATATCGCAAAAGACGTCTCATGGCAATCAAACAATTACAATTGAGATTGCATAATATTGAGAAACAAATCCATCCCATAAATTGTTAGCTTTTATTATGAGCGATTAATATTACCATTAAAAGCATAAGGGAAACGTGTACCCCATAGTTGAAAACATCCGTATATACAATTAGGATTGCATCTCTGGTCTACTTGTGGTCTTTTGACGGCAAGGGCGAAATTTCCGGACGCAAAGGCAGGACCTGCCGGATAACAAACGAATATGCATTTCTGCCCATTGAAGAGCCGTACATACCGCCAATCCCCCTGTTCCACAGGCGGAATTTGCATTCCCGTTCAACGATTCGCACGGACAACGCAGCAGGGGTTGCCGAACGCCACCGTGTTCGACGGGATGGAATGCGTGACCACGCTCCCCGCGCCGATCACGACATTGTCCCCGATCGTCACGCCGGGCAGTATCATCGCACCGCCCCCGATCCACACATTCTTGCCGATCACGACCGGCGCCGTAAGCGTCTTGCAAAAGGCGAACCCTTCGCCGGAGGATTCACCGAACCTGTCCGCCGCATTCGTCGGATGGAAGGCGGTGTAAATCTGCACGTTCGGCGCAATCAACGCATGGTCGCCGATCTCGATGCGGTTGCAATCGAGAAAGGTACAGTTCATATTGATCTCGCAGTGATCGCCGAGGTGGATATTCTCCCCGTAGTCCACATAAAAGGGCGCCGTGATCCAGCTATGCGCACCCCGGCTGCCCAGAAGCCGCGCAAGCACGCGTTCCCGGCCTTCCAAATCGGCAGAGGCGAGATTGTTGTACTCGCGGGCCAGATCCTTCGCTTCATGCCACCGGCGCATCAGCTCGGCATCGCCGCAATCGTACAGCTCGCCGGCCAGCATCTTTTCACGCTCGGTCATCATGGCGGCCTTCCTTTCCCTTCTAGTCTTTCTTCCTGTTCTTGAACGCCTCGAGCAGCTTGCCGTGAATACCGTCGAAACCGCCGTTGCTCATCACAAGCACCACATCGCCCGGCTGGGCCTCGGCCTGAATATGCTTCACGATGGCGGGCACATCCTGCCCGATGAAAACCTGGCGGCCGAGAGCTTCCAGATCCTTGCCGAGCTTGTCGATATCCAGCTGGTCTTCCTTGCTGATCTTCTCCTTGTTCTCCAGAGCGGAGACGACGGGCCTGTCCGCCGTGGCCAGCGCAAGAGCCAGCTCATTCTGGAAAATCTTCCGCATCGTCGTATTGGAACGGGGCTCGAACACGCCCCAGATGCGCGCTCCGGGATAGCGCTGCCGCAACCCCGTCACCGCGTGCTTGATGGCGGTGGGATGGTGCGCGAAATCGTCCACCACGGTGATACCGTCCTCCTCGCCGCGCACCTGCTGGCGGCGGGCTACGCCTTCGAACCTGCGAAGGCTCTCGGCGACGACCTCCTGGGGAATGCCTGCAAACCGCGCCGCCGTAATGGCCATCGAAGCATTGCGCACGTTGAACTCGCCGATCATCGGCAGTTCATAGAGATAGCCTTCCAGCTTCCACGTACAGCCTTCGGGCTTGTATTCCACATCGGAAATTCGGATGTCGGCATCCTTCGAGAAACCGAGCGTCTGAACCGGGCAGGGTACGGGCTTGCCGTCCTCGCCGGGGCGGGTCAGGTCGAGGCAATTCGGATCGTCCGCATTCACGAGGGCAAGGCCATTGCGGGGGACGACTCGCAGCAGGTGGCGGAAACTCCTCTTGATTTCCTCGACGTTGTTGTAAATATCCGCGTGGTCGAACTCGATATTGTTAACGATCACGACCTCCGGCAGATAATGCAGGAACTTGGAACGCTTGTCGAAAAAGGCGGTATCGTACTCATCGCCCTCCAGCACGCAGAACTCGGAATCCGTGAACCTCCCGCCGCGCTTCAGATTATTGGCGATGCCGCCGATCATGAAGCTGGGATCCTTCCCGGTGTACTCCATGATCCATGCGAGCATGGAAGTCGTCGTCGTCTTGCCATGGGTGCCGGTCACCACATAGTTTTTCTTGCCGCGCAGGAAATGCTCCTTCATCACCTCCGGCAGCGACACATAGTAAAGCTTCCGCTCCAGCACGGCCTCCACCTCGAGATTGCCCCGGCTCATCGCATTGCCCACGACGATCACATCGGCCTCCGCCGGAATGTTGGAAGCGGCGTAGCCGTCGAACATGCGAATGTTTTCGGCAGCGAGGAAGTCGGACATCGGAGGATAGATCTTCGCATCCGATCCGGTCACGGTGTAGCCCTTGCGGGCCATGGCTGCCGCCACGGCGCCCATCGCCGTACCGCAGATTCCGAGAAAATGAAAATGTTGCATATAAAAAGATTCCCTTGATTATTGGCGCATGCCGGGCTTCACACTCCCGCCCGGACCGGGAAATCATACGGCAGTTGCCCTTCAAAATCAAGAGAGTTTTCCCCTTTTCGGCTACCCGGATGCAGATTTATCCGAAGCCCCGTTCCCGGCGGCAGGCCGCGCCTTCCCTCCGGCAGGCAAAGGCACGAAACGCCAGGTGCGGTCGCCACGCCCGCGCAGCTCCACCTCCCCATACCCGCGAGCCGAAAACCCCGGCACCGGGCCTCGAGCCTCAAAGCGGGCATTGCCCAGAGAAGGAAAGACAATACAGCCCCCCACCGTATCCGGTGCCTGAAGAACATGCGGATGCGAGCCGAAAACCACATCCGCCCCCGCCGCTGCCAGCCAGCGCGACCACACATGCTGCGCCTCGCTGAGCTTCTCCGTATTCTCCCGGCCCCAATGAACCAGCACCATGCAATAATCCACATGCCGCCGCCACGTCCGCATACTGCCCAGCAACAGCCCGGCATCCTGCGGCAGGCGGGCCGCATGCACGCCCGGCAGGGGTGCATTCATCGCCTCGTCGTGGGCGACTCCCCAAACGGCAAACGACTTCCCGCGCCGCACGCCGATCCACGGCTGCACGGCCTCCTCCCTGCTCCTCCCGATACCCACGCAGCCGATTCCGGCACGCTCCAGCTCCTCCTTCGCCCGCAGGGCTCCGCTCGCGCCTCCGTCTTCCGCATGATTGTTCGCCAGCGAAACCACATGCAGCCCCGCCTGCCGCAGCAGGGGCGCAAGCGCACCCGGTTTCGCCCGGAAGGAGAACGAACGCTTCGGCGGAACCTCGCCCGCCGCTTCCTCCACGCTCCCCTCCAAATTCCCGACGACAAGATCTCCCCGGCCTGCCGCAGTCGCCAGCTCCGCCCACCGGGCATCATCCCCCGCAGGCGAAATATCCCCGAAAGCCGCCACCCGCACGGAGCGGCCTTCCCGCTTCAGCGTCCACAGACCGTAACCCGCCCTCGGATACTTGCGCTCGAACTCGGCCCGCGTCAGCAACTCCGGGAATCCGGACAAATGATGCACCAGCACATCTTCCGCGCCGAAGCTGCCGAGCGGCGGCCTGTCCTCCCACAGCGCGGACACATGATTGCCCGCATGGTACACGACCCCGCGCCGCACATCCTCAGCCGAAACGGCCACGCGGCTGCCGGGCTCCAGCTGCAGGCCCAGCGGCTCCATGCACGCCTTGAGCTGCTCGGGATTCGACCACGGCACCGCCTTCCCCGCACGCCGCCAGGCATAAGCCATATAATTCGCGCAATCGTTCCCGTAGCCGCTCTCCGCCACGGCCAGCCCCCGCTCACGCTCCATCCCCGCGCCGAACATGTACGGCGTACCGAGCTGCTCCGCCAGCCCCGCATGAAAACCTTCCCCCTCCGTCACGGCCACGCAGACAACCGGACTTTCCCACACACGCCCATCCTGCTCCGCACGCACCTTCCACCACGAACGCCCGGCGCCCGCCCCCTGCCGCCATACGGCGGAAGCCAGCAGCGGATCATCCGTCTGCGCCACCTGCCGTGCATGCCATACCGCCGCCCGGAACGTCCCCCCGGAAAAATACCTGCCGGAAGCCATCGAAGGCACCAGATTCGCCACCTCCCTCTCCGGCTCCAGCCGGAACCACGTCACCCGTGCATCCGCACCGAACGCCCCCTCCACCTGCAAAGCCGCCTCCGCTCCCCGGTCCAGCCTCCACACCCCATCGGGCGACCTCAGCCGCCCCTGCACGCCCAGCTCAAGCGGAGCATCCGCCTGCTCGTCCAGCAGGGCATCCCATTCCTCCCTCCGCTCCGCCACATCGTACTGAGCCCTCTCCGCCCGGAGCAAAGCCAGCAGGGAAGCCGGGGCCTTCTTCATCTCCAGCCGGGGCACGGGCTTCCCCAGCTTGGCAAAACTCTCTGCCTGCAGGGAAGCATCCGGCCCCTCCGGCATCAACGGCTCGAAGGAAACATGCGCCGGATGTGTCGCCAGAGCCAGCCGCAACGCCTCCTCCAGCAGCGCGAACGCCCTCGCATCATCCGGCTGCCAGGGGCGCGACACGCAAATGCTCACCGCCCGCAAATCGTGCAGCGCCAGCACGCGCGACCACGCCGCCCGCAGCTCCGCCACAGGATCGGCGGACGAAGCGAACGAATCCAGATCGATCGTCGCCAGCCACGGCATATCGCCCGCAGCGGGCAGCTCCTCCCACGACCGAACCACCCGGAAACGGCCGCCCAGCTCCGGGCCGCGCCGCTCGTCCAGCTCCGCACGCCCATCCAGATAATCGGCGGCATCCTTCTGCAAAGACTCCGCTCCCGCCGCCGCCACGAGAGCCGGGGGAGGCATCCAGTACACCTCCGCCACGGGGGCGGGCATCAGCGGCTCGATCCAGTTATAGGCCTGAATCCGCCCCTCCCGCCGCCAACCGGCCAGCCGTTCATGCCGCTGCGCCAGATTGGCGACGCGGCGCACGCCTTCGCGCAAATCATCCGAATACTTCACCCCGTTCGCATCGCAGTGCGCATCAATCAGCAGCAGGCGGTGCGGCGACTCCAAATCCGCATTCTCGGCGAAAAAGGCGAAACTCCCCGCATGATTATCCTCCACATGAATACGCACCGGCTGCGCCATGCACACCGGCACCGCCGCACACACAACGAACGCCACGCACCGGAGACGCCAAACGGCATATTTCAGGAAGAAAGGGGCCACGAAAGGCATGGATGGAATTAACGCCCGGCGGCTATGCCTTGTCAAGGCAAATACTGTCGGCACGTCCGGCAGCCGGCACACTTCCTTCAAAGCGCCGCCACCGGGCAGCGCAGCATGCCTTCCCGGGCGCAAAGGGCACGAACAATTATTTTACATCGTTTTATCTGTTGGCTTTTATATAGTTATATTTCCTGTTACACTTCTGTTACAAAGAATGCACTTTACATGATTCATGTTAGCATGTAATCGTATGGTAAATGTATTCCTTCGTTAGACAACTCCTCTTCCTCCTCGCTCTCGCAGCAGTCCTTCCGCTGCAGGCGCAAAGCCCTCCGCCCGAGCGCCCCGAAACATGGCCGCCGCACTTCGTCTCCCTCACCCCCGACCTCCTCTATGAAGTCGAACCCTCCGACTACATCGCCGATCCCGCCACGCTGGACGGAGCCCAGCTCTTCTACGCCCCCGTGCAGGGAGACGATCCCGTGGCGTCGCTGCAGGGCGCGGCCGTTCTCCTCGTCCGGCCCTACAATACGGTGGAGCGGCAGGAGGAGCCTTTGCGAGAGTGGGAATGCGTCTGGGGAACCCTCGACCACCTGTACCATCAGGACGTTCCCCTCTTCTGGAAACGGCCCTCTACGGCCTTCTACTCCTGCACCCACCCCACCCGGTCCATCAAGAAGCCGGACGGCACTCCGGACTGGAAGGTGCAGGTCGATTTCGTCGACTGGACCCGGGGTATGCGGCCATGGCAGCAGGTGCTTTCCCGGTATTATGCGGGTCTTGCGGACAAGCCTTTGTCCGCCCTCGGCCTGTTTACGAATGGGAATTATCCCGAAGACAAGTTGATGGATGTGTTGAACGGCTCTTCCGGCCTCTCCAAGGCCGATGTGAGCAATGCGCTTCTTGCCCGGTTTCAGTTCAAGGGGGAGAAGTATCCGCGCAGAAGCAGGGCCTATTACCCTTTGGTGGATGCTCTGCAGCGCAATACGGCTGTTCACGATTTCCGGGATTTGACGATTCCCGCATCGAATGGCAAGCGGAAGCTTGAGCTGTGGGAGCAGATGCTGAATCGCAGGGTGCCGGGCGGAACAGTGCGTTCCGAGTGGGTGGCAAGCCAATGGCTGCAACGGGCAAATGCCGGCAGCAGGTCGCCGTTCGTCCACTGGTGGATGTCGGATTGGCTGGCGTTCTCGGAGGGTGCGACGCCGGGGGATGCCGGAGCCGTCGTCTGGGAGGAAGAGTTCGTGAAAACGCTCAACGAGACGGCAGGTGCATACGACGGCTTGTTGTGCCTGAAGGATGCGGAGAGAATGAAGAAGGATTTCATCAAGAAGATGTTGCTGCCGAAGTCCGTGCAGGATCACCCGGTTCCCGGCAAGTTTGCCAGTCCGCCCCGGACGAATGCCGTGCCGTTTTCCCAAACCGCCGTGTACGCCGGAGCCTTGAAGGAAGCGAAGGTCGATCCGAACAAGGATGCCGGGACGCCCCCTTTCGTCCATCTCGTCCCCTTTGCCGCCAAGGTGCATCAGAAAAATACGCCTGAGGACGGCAACACCGCCGCACTTGCCAAGGCCGTGATTTTGTCAGACGGGCGGGCGACGCGACGAGATGGGGATTTTGTCGTTCTTGCCATCGCCTGCGACTGGAAGGACCGGTCGTCTGCCGACGATGGGATTACCGTGACGAAGACATACCAGTCCAACGCCACTCTGGAGCAGGATCTCCAGCAGCGCGTCGATCGTGCGGAATACAGCCGCATCGCCCGCAGTTACTACACCTTCCGCACCGACGCACAAACGCAGGAAGCCTCCTACGCATGGCAGGGGGCCGACTCCGGTGTGCGGCTGGAAGAAAACGCCCTGCAATCCCCCGCCGCCTTCCGCGCGGGAGCCTCCGGCCTCAAGTACCGCCTCCTCGTCGCCGTGAGGGAGGATGTCGATGGGGAATGGTCGCTGATGGCGGAGCCGGAGCCGATGAAAGGTGAGCTGCTTGACGAAGGAACGTACTATGCCTATACGAAGGAGAATCTGGCGAGGACAGTGAGACAGGTCGGCCGGCGTTCCCTGGGGAGGTCGATTACCTTTTCCTCTCCGGAAAAGCCGGGGCGCTACTTCCTCTATGAAGTGGACGTGGTGCAGGATTACGCCTTGACACCAAGCATCCGCTACGGGAACATGAAGCATGTGTGGGTCTTGCGCCGAGGAGAACACCGCCGATATACGGATCGTACGGAGATGACGGAAGTCTATACCATTTACGGGGATTCCACCTGGCCGAAGAGCGGAGCCATCGCGGACATGGCGACTCCCTACGGCAATGCCGTGCTGGTGTGGGAAGATGCGCTGAAGGTGATGTGCCGCGCCTATATGGCGGACCGCAATACGTACAGGAACGAGGCGACGCTGAAGCCGCCCGCCAATGCGTTTTTCCATTTGGCGACGTATCCGGTGGGGCCGGGGTACCCGTCCCGGGACTGGACGTATCAGAGCAGAAGGGTATATCGCTCGAATTACAGTGGACAGGCGGTTCCGTATACAAAAGAGAACAACCAGTGGCAGCCGTCCGGGGGAGAGGTGCTGATCGTGTTCGATGTGGTGAGGCTGGTCGGGGATGTGTTGTCCAAGCACGGAGCCGATGATCCGAAGGCGATGTGTCTGGAGGCGGCCAGTATGACGGCGGTGCTGCCCCGTATTTGCGGTTTCCGCGAGTGTGTGGAGATTTATTGGGCTGCAAAAAGGATTGATGAAGTAAACGGCATGCCAAGCACCATTGAGGGACATTACTTTAACGTTCTGAATAACAGAGTGTATGATGTTACGCCATATTTTATAGATGAACGTAATCCTGCCAATAATATAAAAGAAGACCAAATGCGGTTTAATAATGATCAATATCAGGCTCCATATCTTGATACGGACATCCGTGTCTATATGCAGCGAAAAGGATTCAATAATAACCTTTTGAGAAAGGTGTGTACCAAGGTCAGGTTGGAACCTATTGCTCCCTTAAACCAATAAGCAATTTCACTATATATCAATCATATGAAAACCATATTTCTATTAACCATTTTTTTAACGTTTTTTACGCATGCAGATGAAATCATCTCCATTAAAGAACTGAAAGATATTCCTTGGCCGAATGATAAATCGGAACCCGGCGATTTAAGAGCTGATCCTCAATGCCAAAAAAGGCTTCATGGCGCTAAGATTGGAGCATTGATTATCAATGCTCGAGATGCCGCATACGATGTAGAAGGCAACTGTATTTTTAAATGGTCGTTGATGAAAAATCCATCTCCTGAAATCTTGTTTGCGACAAGAATGTATCAGCGTATTACCCATTCCTTGGGGTGCACTCGACAGGATTTGGCGCAAGTCATCCGAAAAGGTGATGTTATCGTCGTTCTTGATCCTACGGACAAACAAGAGCAACCAAAGCCCACCAAATTCTATCTTTCAGAATATTATCGCGGGAATTACGGTGTCCAGATCAAAGCGTATGGACAGCAGCCTCTAGGTCCATTCGGGAGTGGAGGCCGCCCGCTCCTCGATCTCGACCCCTACTGGCCGACACCCATCCCACGCCCCTCCAACGAGGAAATGGAAAAAATCTGCGCCGCCATCCTCGACATCGCCAGCGGCAAGGTCGAACCCAAACGCGACCTCGAAGAACTCGCCCGCCGTGAAGCCCTTTACAACAAACGAGCGAAGGAATACCGGGAAGAGAAAGAACAACACCTGCCCATGCGCGCCACGCAGGAATGGAACAAACGGCAGGAACAGGAACCGCGACAATTTGCCCCCATCTTCTGGGACAACGCCAACTACGGCAAAGGAATCGAACAGCTCCTCAAGCTCGAACCGCTCCCCGAACGCAACACCATCCCCAACATCAACACGGGCGTCGGCTGCGAACCCTTCCTTGCCGAACTCATCCAAAAAGGCTTCCAGCTCACCGCTCGCAAAGGCGGCAACTACCTGATGACCGCTACACTCAAAGACAAGAAAACATCCATCCGCTACTGCATCTACCACGCCTTCAACCCCACTGAAGCACGGCAAACACTCTTCGCCTGGAACATGTATGCGGATGAACGAGGCACACCCCGCATCGTCGAGAAACCCGGCGACTTCACCATGCAGGCGGCCATCGACAACATGAACGTCCGGCCCGGATGGGTCGGAGACTTCGACCTCTGCACCAAACCGCGCTTCAACTGGGAAGGCAGCCTCGTGGAAGGCAGCGAGAAATCGGCCGTCTATTTCATGAGGGGCAACACGGCAGCCTACTTCATCGCAGACAACCCGTCCTACGACGTCCGTCCCCTCGCCCGCATGCTTGACGAGCAGTTGAAGAAGGGAGTGGAGCAAGCGGCCAAAACACCCGCCGACCACACGAAACCACCCACGGACAAACGGTAATAGTAACAGACTGCCGGGGTCTCCATGTATACAGGAGATTATTATCTATACCTTCAACACATGAAAACCATATTTCTATTAACCATTTTTTTAACGTTTTTTACACGTGCAGATGAAATCATCTCCATTAAAGAACTGAAAGATATTCCTTGGCCCAACAATAAGCGTGAACGTGGTGATTTGCGGCCTTCTCGCGATTATTATAAACGGTTGCATGGATGTATTGTTGGCAACTGGATTGTAGGCAATTTCGGAGAAATCTATGATATCAATGGTAATAGCGTTTTCAGATTCTCATTAATGAGTAATACGTCTCCTGAACTCTTATTTGCCACACGAATGGATGAGCGCATCGTCGAGTTTATTGAACATAAACGGCAAAAATTGGCAATCGTCATGCGTAAAGGAAATGCCATTATAGTTTTGGATCCATGCGATCAACAAGAACAACCGAAACCCACAAGATTTTACCTTGGCGAATATTTTCGTGGTAATGATGGTTTAATAATAAAATCTTACGGCGAACAATATTTAGGTGGGTTTGGTGGTTTCGGCAGACCTCTTCTTGATATTGACCCCGTCTGGCCGACACCCATACCGCACCCCTCCAACGAGGAAATGGAAAAATTCTGTGCTACTATCCTCGACATCGCCAGCGGCAAGGTCGAACCCAAACGCGACCTCGAAGAACTCACCCGCCGCGAAGCGCTCCACAACAAACGGGCAAAGGAATGCCGGGAAGCATGGGAACAACACCTGCCCATGCGCGCCACGCAGGAATGGAACAAACGGCAGGAGCAGGAACCGCGACAGTTCGCCCACGTCTTCTGGGATAATGCCAACTACGGCAAAGGAATCGAAGAACTCCTCAAGCTCGAACCCCTCCCCGAACGCAACACCATCCCCAACATCAACACGGGCGTCGGCTGCGAACCCTTCCTTGCCGAACTCATCCAAAAAGGCTTCCAACTCACCGCACGCAAAGGCGGCAACTACCTGATGACCGCCACACTCAAGGACAAGAAAACATCCATCCGCTACTGCATCTACCACGCTTTCAACCCCGTCGATGCACGGCAAACCCTCTTCGCCTGGAACATGTACGCCGACGAGCGAGGAACGCCCCGCATCGTCGAGAAACCCGGCGACTTCACCATGCGGGCAGCCATCGACAACATAAACGTCCGGCCCGGATGGGTCGGAGACTTCGACATCTGCACCAAACCCCGTTTCAACTGGGAAGGAGCCCTCGTGGAAGGCAGCGAGAAATCAGCCGTCTACTTCATGCGGGGCAACACGGCAGCCTACTTCATTGCGGACAACCCGTCCTACGACGTCCGCCCCCTCGCCCGCATGCTCGACGAACAACTGCAAGGCGGGCTCAAACGATCCGAGTCCAAACATTCATCAGGCGAAAAGGGCAAACAGGACTGACGTTCTCCTCATGCCCTGCTCCGACCGCGACGGGTAGGATTCCACTCGTCTCCGGCATTCTGGCCGCATAAAAACAGACACGCTCCATTCATGGCATGTCATTTCATTGTATTTTTTTGCAACTATCATGCACAAGCGGGGTCAACATGGATATATGCGCCTTCTCCTCGCTCTTGCATGGTTCGCTTCGGGAACCGTATCGGCCGCCACGGAGCAGCCGGACAAACGGCCCGATGTCGTGCTGATCGTCTCGGATGACGGCGGCTACTCCGATTTCGGGTTCAACGGCTGCAAGGATTTCCGAACGCCCGCGCTCGACAAGCTTGCCTCGCAGGGCATCGTCTTCCGGAATGCCTACGTCTGCGCCTCGGTATGCAGCCCGTCCCGCGCCGGGCTTCTCACAGGCCGCCATCCGGCCCGCATCGGCCACGAATTCAACCCGCCACAGGGGCGCGGCGACACCGGAGGGCTTCCCCTGCCGGAAAAAACGCTGGCGGATTACCTGCAACAAGCCGGATACACGACCGCCGCCTTCGGCAAATGGCACCTCGGCACCGCACAAGGCATGACCCCGAACGAACGGGGGTTCGGCCACTTCTACGGCTTCCTCGGCGGCTCCCACGACTATCTTCCGGCTGCCGGACGCAGGCCGAAGCAACAAGCCATGACCCTGAACGGCGTGGAAGAACCCCTCGGCGAATATATCACGGATGCCATCTCCACCCGCGCCGCCGACTACATCGGCAACCAGCCGAAAAACAAGCCTCTCTTCCTCTACGTCGCCTTCAACTGCCCCCATTCCCCCATGCAGGCCAAGCCGGGTACGGAAAGCCGATTCTCCTCCATTGAGGACGGCCAGCGGCGCACCCTCGCCGCCATGCAGGCCAGCCTCGACGAAGGAGTCGCCCGCATCGCCACAGCCCTGCAACAGCGCGGCAAGCTCGACAATACCATTCTGTGGTTCATCAACGACAACGGAGCGGGAACCTACTGGAATTTCGACAACGGCGGCCTGCGCAACCGCAAAGGCTCGCTGTTCGACGGAGGCATCAAAGTCGCTTCATTCGTCCGCTGGCCGCAGGGCATCCGCCAACCCGGCATTCAGCAATCGCCCGTTTCCTCGCTGGACATAGCCGCCACCGTCCTCGCAGCAGCCGGGGTACCGCCCTCATCCCTCCACGGCGCACAGGACGGCATCAGCCTGCTGCCCCATTGGCGCGGCGAGGCAGCCGCCCCACAACCGCGCACACTCTACTGGCGGCAAGGCCGCATCGGAGCCATCCGCCGGGGAGATGCAAAACTCCTCCTCATCGACGAACAACCCGCGCTGCTCTTCGACCTCAAAACCGATCCGAACGAAACAACCGATCTCCTTCCCCGGCACAAGGAGCTGGCCGCCTCCCTCGCCGCCGACTTCACCCGCTGGAACCGCCTCAACAAAAAAACCGCATGGGCGCCCACCAGCCAGCCCGGAGTCAGACAGTATGATCCTGCCTCACCCCGGGATGCCTGGAAGCAACGTGCCGCCCGCGAAACCTCTTCCGCCCATGACGGCGAATAACCCACCTCACAAGCCACTCCCATGACCGCCATCACCGCAGCCATCCCCGCCATCCTCTTCGCCCTGCCGCTTGCCGCCGCCGAACCCTCCCCGGTTCCCGCCGCCGCCAAACCCGCAGCGGCACAGCGGCCCGCCCTCTCCTACCCCATCGTCCATACCGGAGTCTCCACCTTCTACGATGAGCAGGGGCCCATCCCGCAACCGGCCAAAACCTCCGCCTGCTACCGGCAGGACGCCGCCCTCCCGTACAACAAACCGTCCTACACGGACAACGGAGACGGCACCGTCACCGACAACATCACGGGCCTCATGTGGCAACAGGACATGGGAGCCAAGATGAAACCCGGCGACGCAGCCGCAGCCGCCAAAACCTGCCGCCTCGGGGGCTACGACGACTGGCGCGTGCCCACCATCAAGGAACTGTATTCCCTGATCCTCTTCTCCGGCACCACCCCGCACATGAACACCGCCAACCCGGACCCCTCCACCATCTACATCGACACCCGGTACTTCAAGCAACCCTTCGGCGATTCCTCCAGGGGAGAGCGCATCATCGACGCGCAAACGCTCTCCGCCACCCCCTGCCTCGGCAAGACCAAAGCGGGATCCGAAAGCATCTTCGGAGTCAACTTCATCGACGGCCGCATCAAGGGCTACGGAGTCAAACCGCGCGGTTCCGGCCGTCCCGGCCCGGACAGAGGCATGCGCCCCCAGCGCCCCGGCATGCGACCGGAAAGGCCGGAGGGCATGCGCTCCGAAAAACCGTGGCACTTCCGCTTCGTGCGCGGCAACACCGCATACGGCAAAAACAAGTTTACGGACAACGGAGACGGCACCATCACCGACCACGCCACCGGGCTCATGTGGCAACAGGCCGACTCCGGCAAGGCTCTGGACTGGAAAGACGCCATGAACTACGCCCTCAACCTGAAGCTGGCCGGGCATGCCGACTGGCGGCTCCCCACCGCCAAGGAACTCCAAAGCATCGCGGACTACTCGCGCGCTCCGCAAACGACGCAATCCGCCGCCATCTCCCCCCTCTTCAAAACGACGGTCATCCGCCCGCACGGCACGCCGGACTACCCGTACTTCTGGACCTCGACCACGCATCTCGACGGACCGAAGGGCAATGCGGGCGTGTACATCGCCTTCGGCGAAGCAACCGGAAAAATACAGGATACCGTGCAGGACGTACACGGCGCAGGCTGCCAGCGCAGCGATCCAAAAACGGGCAACGCCGCCGATTATCCGAAATACCTCGGCCCGCAGGGCGACGAACGCCGGGTGTACAACTACGCCCGCTGCGTCCGCTACGCCGTGCGGCAGAAGTAACAGGCCGCACCCACGCCTCAGCGGCTGGGGTCGATCTTCGGCTCCTTCGCCAGCAGCCTGTACAGCATCAGGCGCGACAGGCAGGTGATATCATGCTTCGTACCCGGTTCGATCCTGCGGATAATCAGCTGGAGCGTCTTCACCTTGCCCTTGAAGGAAGCCAGAGAAACCCATGCGTCTTCCTGCAGGCCCGGTTCGAACACCACCGTCTTCTTCCACGAGCCGTTCACCACCACTTCCATCTCCGTCACGCTGTTGAAATCCGAAGAAGCGTGGGATGCATCCGATGAGTCTGCCGGCATTTTGTCCTTCATGCAAACCCCATAATGATCGACATAGCCGGGCACGATCCTGAAACCGGCCAGCCGTTCGGGCTTTTTCAGCGTCACCGTCACAGACTCGCCGCTCCCCGGCCCCGGCACGCCTTCACCCCATGTATAGCGGGTATCCCAATCCATGGATTCGACCGGAAGACTCCCGGCATCGAATCCGCACGGTGCATCTTCACCCTTCACGGCAGGCAGCGGCTTGCTCGTCGAGGAAGCTTCGAGATCGATCTCACAGGGGCTCATTCCGCGCATCCAGACAGTGCCGCGATGCACCACAAAGTTTCTCAAATCCGCATTTCTTTCAAAATAATCTTTCTGATCCGTCACCACGGAACGCCACGTCTCCTCGACAGGTTCGACGGCAATGCGAATATCATCCGCCAGAGTCGGCTCCAAATCCTCGAACGACCAAACCCACGTATCGCCCTCGCGTTTGAACCGGTTGGCGGGCGTGCCCATACTCACCTCGTCCGCTTCCACAGAACGCGGCCTCACCGTGATTTTCCCCTTGCGGATGGGGCCGCTCCACACCGCCGCCGAAGACAGGCGGTACACCATCTCCCGGCGTTCGACGGATTCATCGGACACATACGACACACGCACCAGATGATTGACCCGGCAGTCGATGGAAAGAGTCAACTCCTCGCCGGGTGCAAACTCCAGCTCGGAAACCATCCATGCCGCAATCACATTCTCGCCGCCCTCATCCGGAGCCACAGCCTGGCTGACCTGACGGAACGGAACTTCCTGCCCGCGAGCCTCCACCCTGTACCGCCGCGGCGCAGTGCTTTTCCGGTGATTCTCTTTGGAACTATCGTACGGCAACATCTCCGCCTCAATAGGGAAACCGAACCGCACCTTCACGGGGCGGTCTTGCGTATTCTTCATTTTGTACGTCACCTTCACATCGGCATAGCTCGTCCAGAGGTCGATTTGCAGGTCTTCCTCCAGCATCGCCACCTGCCCGATCTCTTCCATCTCGAACGGAAGAATATCGCCGTACGCCGAGCCGCGCGTATACCCGCCGCCGTTCGCCTCGGCCAACGAGGGCAGCAAGGCCATACACCCGGCTAAACCGGACAACACGGCCATGCCGAATAGATGGCTTACTTTCGTTTTCATGATGAATGGTATAATGAGAAATCTCTCGAATCAACGGCAAGGATCGATCTTCGGTTCCTTGTTCAGAAGCGTGTAGAAACTCACATCCGAAATGCAGGTCACATCATGTTTCGTGCCCGGATACACTTTTCGAATTACCATACGCACCGTCTTCGCTTCCTCCGGGCATTGCACCAGCGACACCCAACGACCAGACAAATTGTCGGGCTGGAAAACGACGGTCTTTTTCCATGTCTCATTAACGATGACTTCCATTTCCGCCACGCTGCCGTACTCCTTCAATCCCGGTTTGTCGTCCAGATCGCGGCATCCCGGTACGAGGTGGAAGCCCGCCAGCTTCACCGGTGCAGGCAGCGTGAACGTGATGCTCTCGCCCGTGCCGTCTCCAGCTGCTCCTTCACCCCATACGCGGCGTTCCCCGGTGCCGTCCCACAAGACGCCCGCCGCCTTGAACTCGCGGGGCAATCCTTCTGCGGACGGCGGCAAGGCAGGCTGTTCGGAAGAAGCCGTCACCTTCATGCCTTCGGCCGGCAAGCCACGCATCCAGATGCTCCCGCGTTTCTGCACGCGATTTGCCAGAGACGAATATTGCGGCGAATCCGGCGATTCAACAACAGTAGACCCGAGCTCCTGCGTATCCGGTTCCACGGCAATCGAAAGATCGTCCGCCAGAGTCGGCTCCAGATTCTCGAATGACCACACCCAGGCATCGCCTTCGCGTTTGAAACGGTTCGCCGGAGCCTTCACCAATACCTCGTCCGCTTCGACGGAACGCGGCATGATCGTGATTTTGCCCTTGCGGATGGGCCCGTTCCACACCGCTGCCGAAGACAGGCGGTAGGCGATCGTTTTGTATGAATCGACATTGTCCGAAACGGAATTGTGAATCTCAAGATGGGGTACACGGCAGGAAATCGTCAGATCCAGCTCTTCACCGGGCGCAAATTCCAGCTCGGAAACCATCCATGATTCAATGCCCTCCAATTCATCATCCGGATGAGCGAACGTCGACTGTACGGACACGGGTTTGAACGGCTGTTCCTCCTGCTTCACGGGCTTTACATCCTGCCGGACGCGCCGGGCCGCTACTTCGGAGCCTCTCGCCGACACGCGGTAATTCCGAACGCTTTCCTCTTCCGCAAGCCTCGTATATTCGATGGGGAAGCCGAACCGCACCTTCACCGGGCGGTTCTGCGTATTCTTCATTTTGTACGTCACCTTCACATCGGCATAGCTCGTCCAGAGGTCGATTTGCAGGTCTTCCTCCAGCATCGCCACCTGTCCGATCTCTTCCATCTCGAAGGGCAGAATATCGCCGTACGCCGAGCCGCGCGTATAACCGCCGCCGTTCGCCTCGGCAACCGAAGGCAGCAAAGCCATACACCCGGCTAAACCGGACAACACAGCCATGCCAAACAGGCGATTCATCATCATTTTCATCTTCGTAAAATACTTTATTTACTATAACGCGTCAAGCAGCATATCGTCCGAAATAAAACAGCATTTTATTCATCTTTTTCTTCGAGGGGCTTCCAGCTGCCCGTCGGCTTCCTGTCCATATTCCTGTAGAAGCGCAGATCGGACAGGCAGGTGATGTCGTACACGCTGCCGGGTACGCTGTCCTTGATGACGAGTTGCACGGTTTCGGCTTTCAGCGGGCAATCTTCCAGAGATACCCATCTGTTGCTATCGTATCCCGGTTCAAAGCGCACCATGCGTTTCCATGTCCCGTTGACGACGACTTCCATTTCCGTGACGCTGCCGTATTCGGAAAACCATGAATCCAGCCCCGAGTCGCGAATGGGAATGCCGAAGCCCGGGCAGATGAAGAATCCCGCCAATTTCTCGGACTGCGGCAGAGTGACGGTGACGGATTCGCCGCGCCCTCTTCCCGGTACACCCCAGACATGGTACCACCGCTCTGCCGTACTCCGTCGGATCAGCAGGTTCTCCGGCGCAAAGGTCAGCCCCGGAATGTCCACCTCGGATACGGAACCTTTCGCTTGGGAAGTCGCCGATACGGCCATGCCATCCGGCAGGATGCACTGCGCCGCCGAATTGCCTATCTTCCGGGACATGACTCTCTCCCCGGATTCATCGTACAGCACTTCTGCCGGATCAAGCGTGATTTCAAGATCGTCCGCCGTGGTCGGCTCCAGATTCTCGAACGACCATTCCCACGCATGGTTGCGGCGCACGAAACGATGGGCGGGGGCAATCGCCACATCGCCCGCGTCCACGGAGCGGGCCCGCACCGTCACCTTGCCCTTGCCGATCGGGCCATGCCAGACGGATGCCGGAGAAAGGCGGTATATCATTTTTCGGCTTTGCTCAATATCCCCGCTGTATTCCGACAGGTAGGGGACGCGGCACCGGATGCGGAGCTTCAATGCTTCCTTCGGGGCAAATCGCAGGTCGGAAACCATCCAGCCCTGAATCGTTTCCGGCAGAGGTTCTCCATCGAAGAGCTCCTCCTCTTTTGGCGGTTCTTCGGGGTCACGAGGTTGAAGCACTTCACGGTAGCCCGTTTTCCGCTCGCCCTGCACGGCGACGCTGTACTCCGTCACGGCATTCCGGTACGTCGATTCAATGGGGAAGCCGAACCGGACGTCCACGGGTTTGTCCGTCGTGTTCCGCAAGAGGTAGGTGACCCGAATTTCTGCGCCGGACGTCCAAAGGTCGATCGTCAGGTCTTCCGTCTCCATCGCCACGGAGGAAATATCTTCCATGTCGAAGGGAAGGATCGCGCCGGAGCGGACTCCCGACGACCAGCCTCCACCATTGGCCTGCACCGGGGAAACCATCAGGAAACAGAGCGTCGCCAGCAGAGACGGCACAAGGGTAGATTGTATGTTCATGTTGATGATCTGTTGAATAAATTGACACGTTCCGCTTCATACCTTAACGCTCCTGCCGGGCCGAGTCATCCTTTGACAATTCACGGTAGAAACGCATGTCGGACAGGCAGGTGATATCGTACACGCTGCCGGGTACGCTGTCCTTGATGATGAGTTGCACGGTTTCGGCCTTCAGCGGGCAATCTTTCAGCGATACCCACCTGCTGCCATCGTACCCCGGTTCAAAGCGAACCTGGCGTTTCCACGTCCCGTTGACGATGACTTCCATTTCCGTCACGCTGCCGTATTCGGGGAACAGGGATTCCAGCCCCCCGGCAATCGTGGGAGTACCGAAGCCCGGGCAAATGAAGAATCCGGCCAGTTTCTCCGGCTGCGGCAAGGTGACGGTGGCGGATTCGCCGCGCCCTTTCCCCGGCACGCCCCATACATGATACCACTGGCCTTCCCGCTTCGGATTATCCAGCATGTTTTCCGGTTCGAAGGCCAGCCCCGGAATGTCCACTTCGGGTACGGTTCCCTTTGCCTGCGAAGTGGCCGCTACAGCCATGCCTTCGACCGGCACGAACCGAACCGCAGCGCCATCCGCCCCCCGGACGATTTCGTCGCGGCGGCAGCTGTCGTTCATATCGTTTTCCGGATCGAGCGTGATTTCGATATCGTCCGCCTCTGTCGGCTCCAGATTCTCGAACGACCATTCCCACGCATGGTTGCGGCGTACGAAACGATGGGCGGGAGAGATCGCTACATCGTCCGCATCCACGGAGCGGGCCTTCACTGTCACCTTGCCCTTGCCGATCGGCCCATGCCAGAAGGATGCCGGGGAAAGGCGGTAAACCAGTTTCCTGTTCATGGCCGTATCTCCGGTGTATTCCACCAGATAGGGTACGCGGCACCGAATGCGGACTTTCACTTCCTCCTTCGGTGCGAAGTCCAGTTCGGAAACCATCCACCCCCGGCTCATTTCAGGCACAAAAGATTCTGTTGCCTGTTCATCCTCCGAATGTTTGGCGGGTTCGACGCGCCGCATCACTTCCCGGTAGCCTTCCTGAAAGCCGATAAACCGTACTCCCCGCGAGGAAATGCCGTACTCTTTCACGGCTTTGCCATTCAACGCTTCAACGGGAAAACCGAACCGGACGTATGCGGGGCGATCCGTCACGTTCCTCAGGCGGCAGGTTACCCGGATCTCCGCTCCGGACGTCCAGAGGTCGATGGACAGATCTTGCTCTTCCATCACTACGGGGGAAATTTCTTTCGTGACGGGAGAAAGGTTCTCATCGGAATCGCCGGCATCCGTGGAGAGGGGGAGAATCGCGCCGGAGCGAATGCCTTCCGACCACTCGCTCTGGGCAA
Source organism: Neoakkermansia glycaniphila (assembly GCF_001683795.1). Lineage (GTDB taxonomy): Bacteria > Verrucomicrobiota > Verrucomicrobiia > Verrucomicrobiales > Akkermansiaceae > Akkermansia > Akkermansia glycaniphila. The sequence continues at coordinate 6,993 of NZ_LIGX01000038.1, read as the reverse complement.
GAGCCGGAGTTGCGGCCCACGAATACACCGCAGCCAACAGGCTGCACAAGATCATATTTTTCTGTTTCATCGATTGCAATACATGTTCTGGTTCATGAAGATGGGTAAGAGAATCAGCGCAGAGGAGTGATTTTCGGCTCTTTGGACAGTTTGCGGTACAACCGCAGATCGGACAGGCAGGTGACGTTATAGCCGCTGCCCGGGCTGCTTTGCCTGATGATGAAGCGTATCGTCCGCGCTTCCTCAGGGCAGGCATGCAGGGAAACCCAGCGGCTCCCGCCAGCTCCCGGCTCGAAGCGCACCTTGCGTTTCCATGTCCCGTTGACGACGACATCCATTTCTTCCACGCTTCCATATTGCCCGAAGGAAGGGGCTGTCTTCCGGTCGAATTCTCCGCCTCCTCTCTTGACTCCCGGGCAGAGGTAAAAGCCTGCCAACCGGCATGGGCGGTCGAGAGTCACCGTCACGGATTCGCCGATTCCCCTGCCCGGAACTCCCCAGACATACCATTTTCCGTCGTGCTTGTAATCCTGCGGAAGGTTCCGCACATTGAAGGTGATATCCCTTGCTTCCAGCCCCGGAATGTTGCCCGTTTGCGTGGCGGAAGCGGTGATGGAAATATCGTGCGCCAGAATGCTCTGGCCGTATTTGCGACCCTGGATGATGTAAGTTCCCCGGGGTTTTGCCTCCTCGACGTCGTGTTCTTCCCTGCCTCCGTCCAGATCGATCTTGATATCATCGGCCAGCGTCGGCTCCAGATCGGAGAACTCCCATACCCATGCGCCGTCTTTTCTTTTGAAACGATTGGCGGGAGACTCGATCCGCAGGTCATCCTCTTCCATGAACGGGGCGCGCACCGTGATCTTCCCTTTCAGGATCGGCCCGGCCCAGACGGCGGCGGAAGAAAGGCGGTAAACCATCCGCTTGCAGGAAGAGAAGACCCCGCTTCCATGCGTGCAGAAATGGGGTACATTGCACCGGATGCCAAGAGTCAAAGTCTCGTTCGGCGCAAAATCGAGTTCCGAAACCATCCAGCTCTGAATCGTTTCCGGCATGATGGAAACCATAACCCTTCCGTCCTGATCGGGCACCGAATCGTCGGCCTGTACAACTTCCCGGTGAGGCAGCGCCACACCTCGGGCAAGCACTTGATACCCGGATAATTTGTCGCCCGGACTGCTTTCCATGGGGAAGCCGAATCTTACCTTCACCGGTTCATTCCGCGTATTCCGCAGGCGGTAATCGACGCGTATCGACGCACCGCGCATACCGAGATCAATCTCCAGATTTTCCGTTTCCATCGCCACGGCGGCAATGTCTTCCATGTCGAAGGGGAGAATGGAACCGGATTTCGTTCCGTCGATGCTGTAGCCGCCTCCGTTGCCGAGGGCCGGCGAAGGCATCAGAAGGAGGGCGGCCACCAGAGGAGCCGCAAGTTTCAGAGAGTAGGGCAGGTTCATAGGGGAGGGGGAATGTTTGTTTTATTGCTTGAATTGTTTCAGCCATTTTTCGGCTTCCTGCGGCCAGGCATCGGTCGGTTTGTTCTGCTTCCGCATGCCGTAGCCGTGGCCGCCTTTCCTGTAAAGATGGTATTCCACAGGCACGCCTTTTTCCTGTGCGGCGCGCACCATGTCGAGACTGTTCAGCGCGGAGACGCCGTCATCGGCGGATTGCACGACGAACAAGGGAGGAGTCTGCCGCGTAACCTGCAGGTAGGGCGAGCATTTTTTGACCAGCTCCGCATCCTTCGCCTGCCCCAGAAGAGCATTCTTCGATCCTCCGTGGACATACGGCTTGTCCATGCTGATGACCGGGTAGATGAGCATGGCAAAGCCGGTGGCGGGAGATTCCTTGTCGATGGTATCTTTCGTCTCGCCCTGCACGTCGTCCTTCCACGTCGTCGCCAGAGCGGCCAGATGGCCTCCGGCAGAGAAACCGATCACACCGATTTTATTCGGATCGACGTTCCATTCCTTCGCATGCGCCCGCAGTGTACGGATGGCGCGGCGCGCATCCATCAGCTGGTGGGGAAATGCTTCGGGGTGTTTGCCGTCCGCACTGACACGGTACTTCACGGCCATGCCGACAAAGCCCTGCGATGCCAGCCAGCGGCCGATTTCCTCGCCTTCCTTGGCCAACGCCAGATTCTGGTACCCTCCGCCCGGAAAGATGCACACGGCAGGCCGCGGCTTGTCCGATTCCCCTTCGGGAAGGAAGACACGGTATTCAGGCAGGTGTACGTTGGTCACGTGTTCGGCATCCGGATAGTTTTCCGGAGGCATGGCGGCATCGTAGCCGGGCGTATTTTCCTTCGGCTGCCACAAGGGCTGCCATCCGGATTCCTGGGCAAAGGAGAGGGAAGCAAGCATGGTCAAAGCGATGAGTGTTTTCATTTGGAAGGGTTGGCGTTGTGGAGTCGGGAAGCGTTCAGTTTTCGGGTTTGAACTGTTTGAGCCACTGCTCCGCCGCCTGAGGCCAGGCATCGGTCGGCTTGTTCTGCAGGCGCACGCCGTAGCCGTGACCGCCCGTGCGGTACAGATGGTATTCCACAGGCACGCCCTTTTCCTGCGCAGCGCGTACAATGTCCAGGCTGTTCAGCGGGGACACGAAATCATCTGCCGACTGGACGACGAAAAGCGGCGGTGTTTGCTCCGTAACCTGACGGTCGGGGGACACACGCGCCATGCCTTCGCCCTGCACATATTGCTGCGGGAACAAGCCTTTCAGCGAACTGTGCGTGTACGGCCTGCCCATGCTGATCACGGGGTAGATGAACATGCCGAAGTTGACGGCAGGCGATATCTTGTCGATCGCGTCATCCGTCTCTCCCTCGAGCGGCCCCGTCCACGTCGTCGCCAGCGCGGCGAGATGGCCTCCGGCGGAGAAACCGATCACGCCGATTTTATCCGGGTCGATATTCCATTCCTTCGCGTGAGAGCGCACGGTGCGGATGGCGCGGCGGGCATCCATCAGCTGGCGGGGAAATCTTTCGGGATGTTTCGGATCGGAACTGACCCGGTATTTCACCACGATGGCGGCGATACCCTGCTTGTTCAGCCACCCCGCGAGTTCCGAACCTTCGAGATCCAGCGCCAAAATACAGTACGCCCCGCCAGGGAAGATACACACGGCAGGCATCGGCTTGCCGGGACGGCCTTCAGGAAGATAAAGGCTGTAGGCGGGCATGTGGATGCTCGTGGTGCGCTCGGCATCCAGCTTGTACTCCGCAGGAGCGGCGGCATCGTAACCGGGCGTATTTTCCTTCGGCTGCCACAAGGGCTGCCATCCGGATTCGCCAAAAGCCGTTCCCATCATCAGCAAACACATCAATACAGCTTTCACGGAATTCAGTATATCTTTTTTACTGGCGCATGGGAAGCACTTCTCCCTTGCCTGCAAGTTTGACGACCGTTGCACAGGGCATCATGCGGATTTTCGAGACATCCAGCACGGTTCCGCCTTCCTCCTGCCGCACAGGCACGGACGAGCTGTCAGCCAGAGCCTGAGCCGAAGGAGAGCCCTGCATGGCATAAGGAAGCTTCAGGATGCCGTCCTTCGGCATCTCGTACATGATGAGGTAAAGCGCATCTCCCTTTCCGGTGACCACGCCCCACGGGAACGGCTCGGCGAACGGACTCGCCGTCGTACCGTAGATGGCCTCCTGATTGATCTTCATCCATGCGCCGATGGCCTGAAACAGGCGAACCGATTCTTCCGGAATGCTGCCGTCCGCCTTCGGCCCGAGATTCAGCAGGAAATTGCCACCCCGGCTGACGGTGTCCGCCAGTTGCCGGACGAGAACTTCGGGCGTCTTCCAGTCGTTATTGGTCGCTGAATAGCCCCATGTGCCGTTCAGCGTCATGCAGGCTTCCCAGTCGCCACGCACGCCCTTCTCGGGAATATAGTGTTCGGGCGTGGTGAAATCGCCCTTTTCGCGAGCCGTGGCAGTCATCGGCCCGTGGTCCTTGACCGTAGCCGCATCGTAAAGCCGGTTGTTCATGACAACCTGCGGGTGCTTGTCCCTGACCATGCGCAGCAAATCGGACGCACCCCATGCTTCGTCACCCTGAAATCCCCGGGAACTGAAATCCCACCAGATCAGATCGACTGCTCCGTAGTTCGACGTCAACTCACCGATTTGCCGTTTCAGGAAAGCCTTGTAGGCATCATGATTGCCGAAACGGTGGGTTTTCAGATTGCCGGAAGGATACGAGATGCCGCGCGACAGGGCGAGCTTGCCGTCATAGTCGGGATGGTGCCAATCCAGCAGGGAATAATAGTAGCCCGTTTTGATGCCGTTTGCCCGGCATGCTTCGGCATATTCCTTCACGATATCGGCTCCTGTTGCCTTCACGCTGTTGAACTCGCTCGCCTTCGAATCAAACAGGGCAAAGCCTTCATGGTGCTTGCTCGTCAGGACGATGTATTTGCATCCGGCATCCCGGGCCAGCTCGACCCATGCCTTGGCGCAACCGCGCTGCGGCTTGAACAGCGGGAGAGCCTTGGCCGCGTAGCTGTCGCTGTCGAGGCCGGCCATGTTCTGTATCCACTCCACGCAGCCGTCATACTTCCTGCCGTCGACCTCACCGGCCAGCCCGGAATACAACCCGTAATGGATGAACATACCGAATTTTCCGTCGCGCCACCATTGCATTCTGCCATCCCGCTCCTGCTCCGTTTCAGCTGGCGCCGCATGCAGCATGCTTGCCGAGGCGACCGCCACAACAACCGATTTCAATAGATGAGATATTGTAGACATACCATCATACTACGCACATGGCTATCATGTTTTATCATTGATTGAAATAAAACGATCAATAGATCTTGGGCGCGGAATACAGGGATTCCTCCACCGTGCGGCGGCGCGATTCCAGAATGCCGTGGGCGACCGTGCGCACGATCTCTTCAAGAATGAGCGACAGATGGCTGCCTTCGCGGTAGTCCGCCGGAGCAAAGAAATCGACCCGGTGCGAATCCGCCTTCAAGTGGAAGCATTTGCGGAAGCTGGCGCCCGTCAGGTCGTCCGCATTGTACACGGCGACGGTGTGGCCGCCCTGCGCACGCATCACGGTGAAGCACGGCACATCCGTCGGCCCGTCGCCGATGTAGATCATGTGCTTGAAGGGAATGGGGCGCATATCTTCCGGCATGTGGTCGTTCACGTCCTGCGTGTAGTCCAGCATCCCCTTGTTGATGCGGAAGAGGAACTGCGTCTTTGTCGTATGGGAAATCACGCGCTTCGGAAAGTCGATGCAGCCATCCCGCTCGCTGAACTCGCAGCCGAACACCGCCTTCAGATGCGGGCGGATGGAAGAACCGTCGATAATCGCCTTGAGGCCGGAAGAAACGATATAATATTCGAGTTTCAGCCCGGCAGCCTTGTGATCGTCCAGCAGGGCGCGCTGCTCGAACTCGGAAAAGAACTCGGGAATCCCGTTGAAATAGGTCAGCTTCTGCCCAAGGCGCATCAGATCCGCATTGCTCACGCCGTCCAGCCGCAGCTCGTCCAGCAGCTCCTTCAGATAGCTCAGCTCCCCGTCCCAGCCTTCCTCCGCGCTGCGCCTGTTGCACTTCTTCCAGAACTCCGGCGCGGAAATGCCGAACTCGGGGAACACGGTATCCTCCTGCATGTTATGCGGACTGAGGGTCTGGTCGTAATCGAAAATCAGAGCAATGGTATTCTGGGGGACGGACATTTTCTCCTCCAGTTTCTCACAAACGCGCCCGGTGTCAACCGGAAAAGCCGCCTTCGCCATCGAATCCGCCCCGCACCCACCATGCGCCAAGACGCACGCGAGGCTTGCGCCCCAGCCTTGCAGCCAGTACGATAGGCCGCCGATGCCGCCCGAATTCGCCTATCCCGACCTCCCCATCGCCCGCCACCGGCAGGCGATCGCGGATGCGTTGCGGCAGCATCAGGTCGTCGTCGTCGTCGGGGAAACGGGCTCCGGCAAAACCACCCAGCTCCCCAAGATCGCCCTCGAAGTGGCCGGAGACCGCCGGGGCATCCTCGGCTGCACGCAGCCCCGCCGCCTTGCCGCCGTCGCCGTTGCGCGGCGCATCGCGGAAGAAGTCAAATGCCCGCTGGGCGGTTACGTGGGCTACCAGGTGCGCTTCGACGAAAAATGCAACGAGGAAACCCGCCTCAAGCTGATGACGGACGGCATCCTGCTGGCCGAAACGCAGACCGACCGCGACCTCCGCAAATACCACACCATCATCCTCGACGAAGCCCATGAGCGCAGCCTCAACATCGACTTCCTCCTCGGCTACCTCAAACTCCTCCTGCAGCGCAGGCGCGACCTCAAACTCATCATCAGCTCCGCCACCATGGACGCGGGCAGCTTCGCGGAATTCTTCGACGGCGCACCCGTCGTCAGCGTCGAAGGCCGCACCTACCCCGTGGACATGCACTACATGCCGCCGCGCAACGAACAGGAGGAACTGCCCGAACACGTCGCCCGCGCCGTCCACTGGCTCAGCAGCATGGACAACCGGGGGGACGTCCTCGTCTTCCTGCCCGGCGAACGCGAAATCCGTGAAGTCGCCGACAAACTCGCGGGAGAAAACCTCCCCCGCACCGCCATCCTCCCCCTCTTCGCCCGCCTCGGACTGGCGGAACAGCAGCGCATCTTCCAGCCCAAGGGCGGAGAACGCCGCATCGTCCTCGCCACCAACGTCGCCGAAACCTCGCTGACCATCCCCGGCATCATCTACGTGATCGACAGCGGCCTCGCCCGCCTCAGCCGCTACAGCCCCGCCCGGCAGGTACAGCGGCTCCAGATCGAAGAAATCTCGCAGGCCAGCGCACGCCAGCGCGCCGGGCGATGCGGCCGCGTCTGCGAAGGCGTCTGCATCCGCCTGTACAGCGAAGAAAACTGGGAAGAACGCCCCCCCTTCACCGACCCGGAAATCCGGCGCAGCGCCCTCGCCGGAGTCATCCTCCGCATGGCGGACCTGAACCTCCCGCCCCTCTCCGAATTCCCCCTGCCC
>NZ_LIGX01000037.1 GCF_001683795.1 Neoakkermansia glycaniphila | reverse complement strand
CTCTCCCCCTCATCGCCCTCTCCTGCCTCCCCATGCCCGGCATGCGCAGCCGCCGCTCCCTCTCCATCGGCTGGAAATACCGCTCCGCCCATGCCAGCCCCAACTCCGCGTGGAGCGAAGCCGCCTTCGCCGGAGCCCTCGGCCTCAAACTCGGCGGCCCCGTCGCCTACAAAGGCATCCCCGCCCCCTACCCCTACATCGGTGAAGGCCGCATGGACGCCCTCCCCGGCGACCTCTCCCGCTCCATCGTCCTCATGTACGCCGCCACCTGCACCGCTACCGCCCTCTTCACGCTCGGCACAGCATGCTTCTGACTCTGTTGGGGCCACAGATGAACACCGATTTCACTCAACAATCATCATTTTGAAATACATTTAAAATATTGCAATAAAACAAATTATTATTTCATTTCACCTATTATCCCATCAGAGGCCGGATACACCTCAGTCCCATCTGTGAACATCCGTGGAATCTGTGTCTCCCGCATCGCAAGCTTGACTGATTGGCACGGCAAAGGCATAGTACCGCCTACCCCATGCCCTTCTCCCCAAAACGCAGATACACTTACCCACTACTCGCATTCTTCATCGTCTCCATCCTGCGGGAGGACTCCAAAAATAACAAATACAGTCTTTTCCTGCTCACCAACTTCGCCATTTGGACTCTACCCGTCCTCCCGCTCTGGTGGCTGCTGATCCGTTGGAAAAAGCATACGCGAACACCCAAGCTCCGCATCGTCCAGCAACTGTCTATCTCTCTTCTGTCATTCCTTCCCTGGGGCATCGCTTCATGGTGCATCACTCATGCATGGCTGGTATTCCCAGAGAAAGCCGATATATGCGGAACCGGATTCCTCATTCTTACGACGCCTTGCCTTCTGGCTGTTTCTCTGTGGATCGGCAAGGTCGCAACAATCGCAAAACGGCCGCCATCCGTCCCAGCGACCTCACCACCATCCCAAGAATCCGAAGATATCTGCTTGATCAATGTCGAGCACAACAGTGCCTATGATCACGTTGTCATCACATTGAATCAGTACGGAAAAGAAGTACTCGAATACTGGCTCACGAGCCTTATACCGAAGTACGACCATGAATTCGGCTGTCCGGACGAAACTTCCATTCAACCTTCTTCCGGAGACGATTATACGCCCTGCGGCTTCTACAACTTCTCCCATGCCCCGGTAGATGACATCTACGGCGAAATCCAAATAAAGGATTATCCCGGAACGTTGATGCTGGATGCCAACCGCAACGGAATCATCCGATTACTGGAAACGGTAGCCGCTCTTTCCGAACAGCAACCGGAAACAAGTTGCCATGCGAACACCGTACCGGATGCGAATACATCCGATGCGCATGACATCCCGAAGCCCTATGCCTCGGTCATCACCTTTCGCTTCATCAAGGATGTCTCTGCCGGCATGATCACGCCGACGGAAACATAAGCTCAGGCTTCGTCCCAGCCGCGTATCAAATCGCGCAAGGGTTTCCCGGCTTCGTATTCACGGCAAAAACTCCGTATCTCTTCCAGCGATACATTGGGAGAAATCACCGTAGCTTCACCATCGACATCCTTCTCCACCGAGAGATAAAACATGCCATCTTCAAGGTATTGGATGGTGAACCCGTCCCCGGCGTGGTTCTCATCCTCGACGACAATGCCATCGACTTTTCCTGCCTTCAATGCTTCCAGAGAAGCCTCCATGGTGCCTAAGCGTTTCCACATGCAACGCCTCGGTTCGGCACGAAAAAGGTAATGCCGGTTGGCTTTGGCAAATCCGCCTTCGAGTTCGCGCTTTTTGTAGGCATTCCACCTTTTTCCGGTATGCATCATCCCCCATACTCCCATGAGCAGGATTACTCCCGGCGGCAGCCAGTAAGTCCAATGAACCCCTCGCGACATGACGGCGCGCGACGGATCATCGGGATGAACGTAAACAGCCATGCTTCGCGATGCAGAAACCCTGTTGTACAAATCCTTTCCCGATTCTCCGAGCCCCAGCGTGGCAGTTTCATACCATTGCCCGTCCACCTCATACCGGCAAACCACACGGCACGGTTTTTTTACGTTACCCTCCTTGCATTCGACGATCCGGGCAGGGACTTCCTTCCATGAGCTGTTGCCGTACATGAGGCACTGCCCCACCGTCAGCGCGCCTGCCACAATCAGGGCAACAAGGGAAAGCGCCCCTGCGAGGAGCACTCTTCCCAAAGACGTTTTCGCCGGTTGTTCCGTTCGTTTTTGCCGGGCACGAGACATCGTGTGCTATACCTTCTTCCACCCTTCGATCAACCGCCCAAGCGGTTCGCCGCTCTCATAATCCGCAAACCAGCGTTCCACCTCTTCGCGCGTCATCTCGGGAGAATACACGGCCTCTTCATGGTCGATATCCTTCTCCGTCACCAGAAAGAACGCTCCATTGTTGCCGGAACAGACGGCCACGCCATTCAAGGGATTGCTGCCTTCTTCGATCCGCACATAATTGCGGATCTTCTCCGTCAGGCACAGAAACACGCCATCCAGAGATTCCCACCTGCTCCACAGGCACATGCGCGGTTCCTCGCCCTCCAGATACAGGGCCGTTTGCTTTTTGTACTCCGCATCGTAGAAACGCCTGCGGAAAATGCGCATTTCACGCACCAGAGCCCACCCCAGCGAAGCGACTACCGCAGTCCAGAGAGCCAGATTGATCCAGCCGTCCTGATTGATTCCGGCAGACAGAATGGAATCTTCCGGATTGTCCGGATTCACGTAAGCCGTCACCTCGCCATCCTTCATCCCTCTTTCGTACAAGGCTTTATCGTCTTCGCCATAGCCCATGGAGCAAGTCTCATACACCTGATTGCCATAAACATATTCACACCATAAAACATAGGAGCCGTACCGCCCCGTTTTCTCATGGTATCCCGTCACGGTCGCCGGCACCTCGTTCCATTCAAGTGCCTGGCGGCTCCTCCATGCCTCTTCGATCTCTCCCGCATACAGCCACCCGACAAAAGCCAACAGACAGCCAGTCACAACAATGCTCACCAGCATCCCTGCCTTGCTCCTGCAATATTTCTTCTTTTTCCTGAACTCCGACGGTTTCATAGATGGAAAAATCTACCCGACGGTTAGAAAAAAGTCAACTCAATCGGTCGTTTTCCATCGAAAAATAGGCAATAATTCACACGAAAAAGACCGTTTTCATAGGCAGTAAAACGACCCGCGCTCTCGCAATACCGATCATATTGCAATCCATCACTTTAGCCATCAATGAATTATAAATAACAAAAGACCCACATGTCACGACTTTCTCCGATTACCCGTGACATGCCGCCCGAAATGTGTTTCAATACTCACGTTCCCGCTGATTGAATGGATGCACACTTTTTCGTGCGCTTGTGGTTTTCGGGATACGGGCGTTTCCGTATTGAGCCTTTCGGCCCGGTTCTTGTTCCTTTCTCCTGCCATGCAGGCATTGTTTCCGAGTACCCCTCCGATGTTCGTCGAGGAAGACGCCGCTCATCAAATACAATCATCTATGGATTTATCCACATCATTTCAGGAGCTCGGTCTGAAGGCTCCTCTTCTCCGCCAACTGGAGAAACTTCAATATCAGACTCCGACACCGATCCAGCAAGCCTGCATTCCCATCCTCCTTCAAAAGAAAGACATCATGGGACTCGCCCAGACGGGCACCGGCAAAACGGCGGCTTTCGCCCTCCCCCTGCTCCAACTCCTCGCGGAAGACAGGCAGCAGCTCCGCCCCCACTGTGTCCGTGCCCTCATCCTCAGCCCCACGCGAGAACTGGCCGCCCAGATCCACGACAACATCGTCGCCTACGGTAAAGGACTCGACATCCGCTCCGCCGTCGTCTTCGGCGGAGTCGGCTACACCCCGCAGGAAAAACTCCTCGCCAGAGGGCTGGATATCCTTGTCGCCACGCCGGGCAGGCTCATCGACCATCTCAACCGCAAAATGGTCAATCTGAACCACGTCGAAACCTTCATTCTGGATGAGGCCGACCGCATGCTGGACATGGGCTTCGCGCCCGACATCCGGAAAATCACCGCCGTCATCCCCGCCCGCAGGCACACGCAGCTCTTCTCCGCCACCATGCCGGACAATATCCGCAAACTGGCGCAAAGCATGCTCCACCAGCCGGAAACCGTCGTCATCACCCCGCCGACTACCACGGCCGAAAAAGTGGAACAAACCATCTGCCATGTCGATACCCAGGCGGAAAAACGCGAAACCACTCTCAGCCTCATCCGCAACCGTGAAGAAAACGGCCTCACCCTGCTCTTCACACGCACGCGGCACGGCGCCTCCCGCCTCGCCACCTTCCTCAGCAAGCAGGGGCACCCGGCCTCCGCCATCCACGGCGACAAGAGCCAGGGCGCGCGCGAACGCATGCTCCGCGAATTCCGCAGCGGTACCACGCCCATCCTCGTCGCCACGGATATCGCAGCACGCGGCATCGACGTGAAGGACATCGACCTTGTCATCAACTACGACATCCCGCTCGAACCCGAGGTGTACATCCACCGCATCGGCCGCACGGCGCGCGCGGGAGCATCCGGCACCGCCATCTCCCTCTGCTGCCCCGATGAAGTAAAATACGCCAGCGCCCTGCAGAACATGCTGGGCAATCCCATCCCCCTGCACGAGGACAGCAAACCTGCTCCGGCAGGCATGGCCATGAAACAGCCCCGCCCCGAACGCAGCGCCGGGCGGCGCAGCACACGGGACAACCGCCATCCTTCCCCCTCAGGCAGAAACAACCGCCGCCGCTCATCGCGCAGGCGTTCCGCCTGACACGAGAACACCTCCTTCCATCAGGCACGCACGCCCTCATCGCCGGGCGGCGTGCCTCTTTCGTGCCCGGCCGAAGCTTCTTCACCTGCCGCGACCGGCAGCTTATTCCTCTTCATGCCCAGCAGCAGGCGGCAAATATCCTCCACATCGCCCTCCGACAGCTCATCGAAACGATCCAAATTCCGTTTGACCGCTTCCAGAGCCTCCCCCTTGACACCGCCCGAACGCGGGCGATGCATGAAAAACGTCGTCACCGTACTCGTAAACATGCCGATCAACCCGATACCGATCAGCATCACTACAATAGCGACAACCCTCCCGGCCAGAGATTGCGGAGCAATATCCCCGTACCCCACCGTTGCCGCCGTCACGAACGACCACCAGATACCGTCTTCCAGAGAAATATTCTCCGTCAGGTGCAGGGAATAACCTCCGGCGAGCAGCACAATCGCCGTCACCAGCAACACGTACTTGAACCCGTTCGTATCGAAAAAGGAACGCGTACGCCCCATGAAACGCGCCATCACCGCCAATACCCTGAGGAATTTCAACAAACGGGCAAAACGCAACAAACGCATACCTCGGCAGAAGGAATTGAAGGGAAGAATGGCGATCAAATCGATCCAGTGAGCTTTGATAAACTCCCATTTCCTGGAAGACAAACACAACCGCACACCATAATCCGCGACGAACACGCCCCAAATCACCCAGTCGCACCATTCCTGCCAAGGCTCGAGGACCCCCCGCAAATCCTGAAAGGCGAACACGACGGAACACAGGGCAAGAAACGCCATCAGAGTTTCATACATCACACGTTGTTTCAGAAAGGCACTCATCATGAATTGGTAGAAAGATTATGCATGAATTCCTATCGGTTCTGCAAGAAAAAATGTGATGGCAATCTCATGCCCAGCTCAAACCGGGAACAAAAAATCCCGCCTCTTTACAGAAGCGGGATGATCAAAAAGTGATCGGCAATGATTATCGCCTGCGGCGCAGCACCATGGGAACCGTACCCATCAATGCGAGAAGGAGGGAAGCCGGTTCGGGAGCCGTACCTTCAAGCACGATGTCGCTGATGAACAGGCTTTCATTGGCATCGGCGGTGGAAGCATTCCCATCCGCCTTCATCATCAGATCGAACTTGGCATTGGTGTATTCCATATCCTTCAAAGCAGCCGCAACATCGAAAGAAATACGTTCCTGAGCACCGAAGTCCGTAAAAACGCGTTCTTTCGGCGTGTACGGCGTCGTCGTGTACGAAGTGAGAACGATCGTATTGCCGAGCTGCTGCCCCAAAGCATCGCTCAGCGTAATATGCAATTCATAACTGAGTGTCGACGCTTCTATTGAACCTAATGCACGCGTTTCCGGCCATGGATTCCCGACATTGTCGGCCTGCATAGCATACGACGTCACGGAAAAGGCGAATTTATCCACCTGCACCTTGGGATCGTTTGCCTTCGTCTTGTTGATATTCAACTAAAAGGCGGAAGAAGCAGTTGTGGAAAAATCGCCAGTGTAGGTTGTCGAACTTGCAACATATTTGGAATTGTACCGGATATATGTACCCGACAAGGAAGCTAGTATTTGCCCCTCAATTCCAAAATCAGGATCCCGTACTACAGAACCACCGCCAAGCGTCACATCGCTTACAGTCACCTTGTCCAGGGCAGCCGCCGTATTTTTCAGAGATGTCTCCGTACTGTCCGGAGGTATATAACGGCCCAACCAATCGGCGGAAGCTTCACCGGTAACAGCCAGGGCTACGGCCAGCCACGCACACGCTTTATACAATTTCATACAATCGAGAGATTTTACCAACAGCTACCTATCAGATAGGCTGATGGCGGCGCATCGTAGTCCACAAAAATGAAACTGTCAATAGTCCAAACTGAAATATTGCATTATTTAATCGTTTTTTAATGAAAAACACGAAAAACCATGCGCGCCCGAGCAATTTCGGCCCCTGTATGGGGAAAATTATTCGTTTTGAGTCGCTGTTTTCCCCGTTTGCGGAGACACTGCATTGACGGAAACCAGCCCGGGCCTCGCAGCCTTGATTCCGAAATACAGCCCTGCCATGCTGTAAACGGTATACAATCCAGCAATCAGCAAATCGCCGTGCTGGCGGTCGACGCACAGGCTGCCGAGCCACGCCAACAAACCGCCGCAGATGAAGCCGATGCCCTGCGACATCCCGGACAAGGCGACTGTCGAGGCTTCATCAGCAGCGCGTTCAACGATCAAAGACATTCCAATGCTGAAAACGGCTCCGATACCCAACCCGAAGACACATGCAAACAAAGGCCACCAGTGAAGAGGACCGAACAAAAGCCCCCAGCAGGAAATGACGGACAACGGAATGGCCCAGAACATCAATTGAGACTTGCCGCCTGAAATGCGGATCAACCAGACGGAAAAGAGAGCGGCCGGAATCTGGCACACGGTGGCAAACGCCATCACGAACCCGGAGTCGACAGCGTCCATGCCGCGGCGGCGCATCAGGGACGACATCCAGATCGTCAGCAGGTAGGCACTCGCCACACGGAACAGGTAAAACAGGGATACCATCCACGCCGTCTTGTTCTTCAACAGGGGAGTCACGGGAGCCTTGAGCGTATGGTAGGCGGAGGAACCGTCCGAACGGCTTTTGGCAAGAAAAAGCCACAGCAGAGTCACCACAGCCAGAGAGATTCCCCAGAAGGCGAGGCCGGAACGCCAGCCGCCCAGCCAGAGGGCGACCGGTTCGGAACTGGCGGAGCCGATGGCCGTTCCCATACAGACGCAGGCGGTATATCCGCTCATCATCCATGCCACACGATGCGGAAATACCTGCTTGACGACGCCGAGAATGACGGAACCGGTCACACCCAGCCCCAGCCCGATCAGAACCATCCCTCCGTACAAGCCCGCCATGCCGCCGTAGCTGCGCCACAGGATACCGGCCAGTGCCAGACACATGGAATAGAGAATCAGCATGCGCGGCCGTGTATAGTCGACCAGTCTTGCCCCCAGAGGAGACGCTACGCCGAGCACCATCACAGGTAGAACGGCAAAGATGCCGCTGTCTTTCAAATTGAGGTGCAAATCGTGTTCCAGCATGCCCAGCAGCGGGTCGGCGGCCGAGAACGACATGCGGAGGTTCAGGCAAATCAGCAGAAAGACCACCACGAAATAGACACGGTGGAAATGAGGGTGCGTCTCGGACAAGCTCTGCTTCATCGCCCTGCTATTCCATACCTAACACGAACATTCTTCAAGCATAACAAATAACGTTTAGATCGGAGGTCATCCCGCGTTTCGGTTCAGGCCAAGCAAAAAAAAGGTTTTATGATGGACAGAGGAAGTCCCTTGCCTTAAAATACGATGCGCCCGCCGCATGCTCAAACGCCATTACAGGAGAACTCAGGATACCGTATGCCATCTGGCCGAACGGTCTCTTGATCTGTGCAGGGACATCGACAATGACGAACCCTTCGATCAGGCAGAACTCGTGCGAGAGGCTCTGGCCCGTACCGTACAGGCCCAGCGAATCATTGCCATCGGCGAACACGGCGTCGGCAAATCCTCCCTGCTTTCCGGCCTGATCGAAGAACCGAGCATCAAGGCGGTTGGCTTTGAAACGCCCTGCCTGTGCTGGCGCTTCCTCCGCAGCGAAGACGAGCTTACCTCACGCTACCTTCCCAACGACAGGCTCGACGGCCTCGAACTTGTCGATACCTTCGGCAGCGGCAACGAACAGGCCGCCGACAGCATTGCCGCCCTGCTTCCCACGGCGGATGTCGTAATCGCCGTTTTCAGCGGAGACAATATCTGGAGCGCACCTACATGGGAACTGCTCGGCAAAATGCCGGAAGATGCTCCGGGCATCCGGCTGATCGCCCTCACCCATTGCGAACGCTACATGCCCGACAAGGTGATGGCCATCAAGGAACAGGCACGTGAACTGAGCCGCCAGTACCTCGGCACGGAACTTCCGCTTTATCAAGTCTCACCTGGAGCAAACATACAGGGCACCGGGCTGGATGTCTTCGCGGAACGCATTCAGGATGCCCTCGACAGTGCGGACACCCTCCAGCGGCGCATCAAAGAAGTCTATCAGGCGACGGTTCTTCTCATGGATGCACAGGCAAGCGTTCTTCGCACGCGCGAGCGCATCACGCGGGGAGACAGCGGTTTCCTGCTCAGCATCGACCACGAAATCGACAATTTCCAGAATTCTCAGGAAGACGGCATTCCTTCCCAGATACAGTCCATCGGACATTTGATCCAGCAGCACGTGCCCGGCCTCATCCGCAATCTCTCGCGCCATCTCGGCATCTTCATTACGCCTGCAGGCATGATGAACCTGCGCCGCACCGGAGAAATGGCCGACCGCGATTTCTTCGATGTGCTCAGCGATGAAATCGAAAAACGCCAGGAAGCGCAGGACCGTGCTTTCATCTTCGCCTGTCAGGAGCATTGGGCCAGCGTGCGGCCGCGCATGAAGCAGAAGCTCGACAGTGAAATAGGGGAATTCCCGATGGCCGAATTTCAGGAAGACCTCGCCCGGCTTCGTACGGAACTTCGCCGCGCACTCTACAAGCCGATCAACAAGTTCGGACTGAAGACATTCCTCGTCAAGCTCTGCAACCAGCAGGAGCCTTGGATGCGGCGCACCATCTACTTCGCCCTGCTCTTCGTCATCATCTCCGGTACGCTCGGCAGTTTCGGCCAGAATTTCTTTGCGCTCGTCAGCCTTTGCCTTGCTGCCGGCATCTGGTTTGTCGGCAGCCTCGCGCTGCTGCTTGAAAAACGCCGCATCGGCAAGCGCATCCAAACCCTGACGGAAGACCTGCCGCGCGCCATCAACGAAGGGTTGCAACTTCCCGTCCGCCAGTTGCTCGTTTCACGCGTCGCCTCTTACCGCAGGCTCTACACAAAGCCACGCCTCAAGGTTTCCCGCAATGCGGAACAGCTCGCACCCCTCGTCGCCCGCCACAGCGAGCTGTACAAGGCCCTGCGCTCCGTCGGCTACCACCTGTAAATCCGGCCGCAAAAAAGCGCCTTCCGAAGAAGGCGCCCGATTTGAAAGAAAGAAGCTTCCGGATCCCGTTTACGGCATCAGCTTGAATACCGTCGCACCGTGCGGATTCACCATCACACGCACTCTGCCGGAAACTTCACCCACATCCGCACGCTTCCACAAGTCGCGCACCTTGTAGCGGAGGGACGGGTTGAGACCGAGTTCCTCCATGGTGGCCGCGGCCTCGCGCACATCTCCGTTTGTATTGAAGAAACCGACTGCCAGCGAACCGTCGGACAGGGGTTTGCTCCACACCTGAATACCGTCGCGGTTCACCGCACGGCGTGCCGGAGCGCCCATCTTGTCCTGATTCACGGCGATCAGATCGTCATTCATCAGCAAGCCCTGCGTGAAATCGTCGATCTGCGAAAGATCGCTGGAAATCAGAAGAGGCGCGGAAAGCAGGCACCAGAGGCTCACCTGCGTGTATTGCTCGTCGGGTGTCAGCCGGGTCGGGCGGAACGTCGTATTGGCCTGGTTGGGCGTACCGATCATGCCTACCTGCAGCATATCCGGGTCGCACCAGTGGCCGGGCGACACGAACTTTTGCCAAGGTTCCTGCGAGAAACCGATGCCGCTGATGCTGCCCCATGCATCGTGAATATCGCCCGTCGTGCGGATGCACTGGGCCAGCGGGCTCAAGCCCGGCATATTTTGCATCGGAGCCGCATTCGACAGGCTCAGCACGATATCCCGAGAGGATGCGTCCAGATCCTTGCGGATGCGCTCCGTCTGGGGAACATCGTTCGGAAGCCAGTCAATCTTGGCATAATCGAAGCCCCATTCGCCCCATTGCTTCGCATCCCGGTCGAACATCCAGATGCCCCCCGTCTTCTGGGCTCCAACCTTCGCTGAACCCGGCCATGAACCGAACAGCTGGTGTTCCTGCTTCCGCTTGTCCGCAGGAAGGGCAAAGGCCGAATAATCGCCTTCCTCATTCGGAGAACTGCCGCCGATGAATCCGGCATACGTGCCCATCCATGGCGTCGAATAAATGCCCGCCTTCAGACCGAGCCCGTGAATCTCGTCGCACATCGCCTTCATGTCCGGAAAACGGTCGTTTGCTTGCAACGTGCGGTTCGGCCCGGTACGAGCGCCCTGCCAACAGTCGTCTATATTGATATAGGTCCATCCGTGGTCGGCCATACCGGAAGAATCCATCAGGCGTGCGATTTTGAGCATGCCTTCCTGACTGACGGCTTCGCTGTAGGAATACCAGCTGTTCCACCCCATCGGCGGCGTCAGGCTCAAGCGGCCTTTGCCTTCGATCACCAGCGTCCGGCTATCCTTACCGTGTTTGTTGGCGGCCGACACTTCCACATCGAAAGAACCGGCATTTTCCAGCTTCCCGCTGATGATGCCCGTCGAGGAATCCAGAGCCAGCCCCTTCGGCAAGCCTTTCGCCTCAATCTTTAGCGGACGTTCGCCGGATACGGGAATACGGAACAGGAACGGCTTCCCCGGCGTCGCCCCGACAATACGCGCTCCGTTGATGGACGGAGACTTGGCGATGGGCGGAGTCAACCTCGCACCGCGTTCGGGAGCGGGATAGGGTTGAGGAAGATCGGCGCCCGGCAAAGCAAACGTTGAAGCTGCCAGCAGGCTCAGAACAGCGGCTGTGTGAATGGATGATCGCATCATACGTTCCATATATACACGGACCGTCAACCGAATCTTTCAACAGCATGTTGCAGATATCCTGCAACATGCTGCCGGGAAGCGGCGCCAAGATTTTACCCCCATGAAAAAGCTTGCCAACGGATACAAAACAAGGTATATACATGCGCATGCGATATCTGGTGTTTGCACTGTCCATGGGTTCTCTTTGTACAACCATCGGATGCCAGTCAACATACAGTGCGACCTATCATTCCCAGTCGACCTCTCCGAATGCACGCCCCGTGCCGACTGCTACGCCCGTTCCGGCCGTGCAGGCAGCCGTTCGCCTGCCTTCCAATTATCCTTCCCGCCCGCTGGCGACACCTTCCGCCCCCGCCCCCACGCCCTGCTGTGAGGCAGTATGCGTGATGGACGCACTCACCGGCAATGTACTGTACGAACACAACGGCAACACCAAACGGCAGGTAGCCAGCACGCAGAAACTCGTTTCGTCCCTCGTCGTCCTCGACCACGGCTCCCTGAACAAGCTCGTCACCATCACGACGGAAGACACCAAGGCAGATCCCACCAAACTCGGCTTCCGACCCGGGCAGCAATACCGCCGCGGCGATCTGCTCCACGCCCTGATGGTCAAGAGCTACAACGACGTCGCCCTCGCGCTTGCCCGCGATACGGCAGGTTCCGTACCCCGCTTCGTCTCCATGATGAACGCCAAGGCGCGCTCCATGGGCATGAGAAACTCCCACTTCGCCAATCCGAACGGCCTCCCCGCTCCCCAATACTCGACCGCCGTCGATATGGCCCGCTGCACCTGGTTCGCCTACCGCCATCCGGTACTCCGCAGCATGGTCTCCACCCGCAGCATGGAATTCTCCAAAGCGGACGGACGCTCGGTCCATCTGGAAAACACCAACAAGCTCCTCGCACAGTACTCGTGGGTCACCGGCATGAAAACGGGCTACACGAATGCCGCACGCCGCTGCCTCGTCAGCACGGGGGGAGTCAACGGTCGCCATGTCATCGTCGTCGTACTCGGCTGCGCTCCGTCGCGCATCTGGACGGAATCCTCCAAATACCTGAAATGGGCTCTCAACATCTCCTGAATGCTCCGTTTTCTCCCTGCTCTCCTTCCTTGTCCGCAGAATCGTGCGGCACACGCAAATGGATGAAAGAAATATTCGCCCGCCTGCGTATGAATACAAGACAATCGTTCGCTAAAGACTGTCCAATACCATTAAACTCATGAATACATCCTCGTCACGCCGCCGTTTCCTGCAGCAGCTCGGCCTCCTTACCGGAGGAATTGCCACTTCATCCATCGCCAGCGCAGCTCCGGGACTCGAACACGCTACATCCGCCCACTCCGCCAATACGAACGGCGTCACCCCCCGCCCCCTCGGCTCCATCTACATGGGCGGCTTCAAAGCCCCCAAACTCGAAAAAGTCCGCGTCGCCATGATCGGCGTCGGCGAACGCGGTTATCCGCACACCACCCAGATGGCCGTCATCCCCGGCTGTGAAGTCGTCGCCATCTGCGACGTCTATCAGGATCTTGCCGACAAGGCCGCCGACTATGTGCAGAAGAAGACGGGCCAGAAACCCGCCACCTACTGCAACGGCGAACACGACTACCTCCGCATGCTCAAGGAAGTCAAGCCGGACGCCGTCATCATCTCCACCCCCTGGGAATGGCATGCCCCCATGTGCATCGACTCCATGAAGAACGGCGCACATGCCTTCGTCGAAGTGCCCATGGCCATCACCATGAAAGAACTCTGGGACGTGATCGACACGTCCGAAAAGACGCAGAAGCACTGCATGATGATGGAAAACTGCAACTACGGCCGCGAAGAACTCATGTTCCTGAACATGGTGCGGCAGGGCGTCATCGGCGACCTGCTCCATGGCGAAGCCGCCTACATCCATGAACTGCGCGGCCAGATGAAGAGCGAAAATCGCGGTTGCGGTTCCTGGAGAAACTACCACTACGCAGGCCGCGACGGCAACCTGTACCCGACGCACGGCCTCGGCCCCGTCGCCCAATACATGAACATCGCCCGCAAGGACGACACCTTCAACCGCATCGTCGCCTTCGGTAGCCCGTCCATGGGCCGCGCAGCCTATGCCAAGAAAAACTTCCCGGCCGACCACAAATGGAACAAGCTGAACTATATCTGCGGCGACATCAGCACCTCCATCATCAAAACCAACATGGGCCGCACCATCATGGTGCAGTGGGATGAAACGAGCCCCCGCCCGTACTCCCGCCACAACCTCATCCAGGGCACGCTCGGCACGCTCGCCGGGTACCCGACCCGCGCAGCCGGAGAACAGATCAGCCCGAACGGCAACTACCACTCATGGCTTGAAGGCGATGCCGCACTCGCACCCCTCTACGCCAAGTACGACCACCCGCTCTACAAGCGCATCGGCGAACTCGCCGTCAAAATGGGCGGCCACGGCGGCATGGACTTCATCATGCTCAGCCGCATGATCGAATGCCTCCGCAACGGCGAAGCCCTCGACCAGAACGTCTACGAAGGCGCCCTGTGGTCCGCAGTCGGCCCGCTCTCCGAAAAATCCGTCGCAGAAGACGGCATGCCGCAAGTCTTCCCGGACTTCACGCGCGGAGACTGGAAGACCACCGAACCGCTCGCCATCATCTCCTGAGGCGCAGCGCACCGCTAACCGTATTTCAGGGGCTGTCTCCACACTGCAGGCCGCATCGGCGCAGAAGGGACAGCCCCTTTTTCTTCCTGCTACACCACTCTCCCCGGACGCGGCCTCAGGCCGCCTCTCCGGATCGTCCCTATCCAATATTAGGCTTGCAGGAGCCGGGGGCATTCACTATACTCCACGCCCAACACGAGGATCACATGGAAAAGCTTATTGTACACGGAGGATACCGCTTGCGCGGAGCCGTCAGTATCGGAGGATCGAAAAATGCCGTCTTACCCATTCTCGCCGCGTCGCTTCTGACGGACGAGCCTGTTCACATCTGCCGCGTTCCCGACGTTTCGGACGCCAACTACATGCTGCAAATTCTGCTGCAGCTCGGAGCCGATGTCGAACGCTCCAGCGGCATCGCCCGCATCCAGTGCACCAAGGACAAAATCAGCTCTTCCGCCTCGTATGAACAGGTCCGGAAAATGCGCGCCTCCATCTGCCTGATGGGGCCCCTCATGGCCCGCCTCGGCAAATGCACCCTGCCCCTGCCGGGAGGCTGCGTCATCGGCGACCGCCCCGTCGATCTTCACATTCGCGCCATCCAGGCGCTCGGAGCCCAGGTCGAAATCCACCAGGGCAATCTTCATATCCATGCCCCGAACGGCCTCAAGGGAACCACCGTGGACCTTCGCGGCGAAAACGGCCCGACCGTACTCGGCACGGACAACCTCATGATGGCCGCCGTACTGGCGGAAGGCACCACCGTCATCGAATCAGCCGCCTGCGAACCTGAAGTCGTCGATCTCGCCAACTTTCTGAACAACATGGGAGCCAAAATCGAGGGTGCGGGCACCAGCCGCATCACCATCACCGGGGTCGAAAAACTCCATGGCTGCGTTCACACCGTCATTCCCGACCGCATCGAAACGGGCACCTTCATGGTCGCCGCTGCCCTGATGGGAGATGGAGTCACCCTTCGCAACGTCTGCCGCGACCACATTCAGGACATCTCCCGCCTCCTCACCGAATGCGGCCATAAACTCGAATTCAACGAAGAAGGCGACACCGTCACCATCACCCCCTCCAAGGACTGGAAAAGCGGAAAAATCACCACCGCGCCCTATCCCGGCTTCCCGACGGACATGCAGGCGCAGATGACTGCCCTCTTCGCCCTCACGCCCGGTATCAGCATCGTCAAGGACACCATCTTCCCGCAGCGCTTCATGCACTGCTCCGAACTCAAACGCATGGGCGCCGACATCAAGGTGGATCAGGGAACCGCCATCATCACCGGGGTCGAAAAACTCTCCGGCGCACCCGTCATGGCCTCCGACCTCCGGGCATCCGCCGCCCTCGTACTGGCTGCTCTGGCAGCCGAAGGCACCACGGAAATCCGCCGCCTGTACCACCTCGACCGCGGTTATGAAATGATTGCGGACAAACTCCTCTCCATCGGAGCCGCCGTCAAACGCAGCGTAGACCTCGAACCGTAAGAACTTCCGGTTACATTCCCGAATCAAAGGCATGCCGAATCGGCATGCCTTTATTCTTCTTCCCGATCCTCCCTGCGGTGGACATGCCGCCTCCTGCGGCGGCGCGCCTCGTGGTTGCCCGGCAACCCTGCTTCGCGTTCGGCCAGCCGCCGCTTCCACATCGGCTCCCTGATTTTCCGCTCTTCCACCGCCTGCACTCTTTCCAGAGCCTGCTGCCGCATCTTCTCCTCCTTCTTCCGCAAATTCAACGCCTGCACATGGCGGATGCGCTTTTCCACCCGTGCGCTGTGCTCGCCGCCCATGGCCGGAGTCACCTTCCACGGCCCCATTCCGGCGGAACGCGTAATCGGCACACACACCATGTGCGGATCAATGAACCGGATCTCCCGAGCCAGCAGATCCTTGATCGTCGCCAGCAGGCCGCTGCCGCCGAACACGCCTTCCGATTTCAGCTCGATCAGAAACACGACATGCAGCTTCGTCGCCCGCATGCTCATCCGAGCGAAATTCCGAAGGGAAGTCCCCTCCTCCGGATACTCCTGCGGAGCGGCAACCGCCGCCGTCCGCAGCAGGAACAGCGTATCCCTCACCTTGCGGCAGAGGGCATCCACCAGCTCCCGCACCTTCGGCCGCGCATCGAAGCGGTAATCCTTTACCTCGATCAGCCACAGATCCTTCCTGCCCGGATGGTACAGCAGAAAATCCATCTCCTTGCAGCTCGTGCAGAAATTCTGCGCCTGCCGGGAATAGAAATCCGAGCACTCGAATCGGCATACATGGTAACCCACCTCAAAATTGAAGCGGTGCACGCCTTCGACAAAACTTTCTCCCGTCTCGAACATGAATACGCCGTCTCCTCTTCAGGACATCTTCAAATACCGGTCCGCCTGCTCCACTTCGGCTTCGAGCGAAGCCAAAGGCCCGACCTCATCCAACGTATCGCCCTGCTTCATGCGCACGCCGCAGCGGTTCTCGCTCGGCACCTGCAGCCCGAAGAAATGCCGCTTCACCTGCGCATTCCGATCTTCGGCCAGCTGCATCACCAGCTCACGCAGCAGGAACAGGCTGTGCGTACTCAGAATCACCTGCACCCCTCCCTTGGCCATTTCCAGCAGAAGCTTGACGATGCGCGGCAGATACCCCGCATTCAAATTCATCTCCGGTTCATCCCAGAACAGCACCGATCCCCGGTGCACCACGCCGTTCTTGATCAGCATGCCCAGAGTGCCGAGCCGCTTGAACCCCTCGGCCACCAGGCTCATCTCCATCGGCTCCTGGCCGGGCCGCTTCAGGTAGAACCGGCCGTCCATCCTGAGCAGCGTACCGGAAAGAATCTTCTCGATGCGCTCCAGCACGCGCTGCATGTGCACATCGGACAACGCCTCCTCGGGCACCTCCTCCAAATGGCGGCACAAATCCCACGACGTACCGTCCAGCAGCTCCGGGTACCGCTTGCCCACCTGCATGTAGCAGGGATAAATGGAAAGAATCTCGCGGGCGGAAAGGAACACCACATTCTCCCGCACGAAACGGGCGGGCATCTCCTCGATATGCAACCCCTCCTCCTCGTGGTTCGCCTCGAACGAAAAAAGCAGCTCTCCCGATCCGGCAGGCACTCCCTCCCCCTCCATGCTCACATGCACATGCGCGCGGGCATTGCCTCGGTTCATTGCCGTGAGGCCGGACAAATCCCGCGCACCGAACACCCGCATCAAAGCCAGCCGCAGCCGATTCTCCTCGGCCCAGAGCTTCGGCAGCTCCTTGTTGCCGCCTCCCGCACTCCACTTGGTCGCCGCATACGCCAGCTTCATCAAATGGCTCTTGCCCGAATCATTGCCGCCGACCACCACATTGATCCCCTTCACAAAATGAAAAACTTCCCGGTCGGGAAACAACGTGAAGCCTTCCACATCCAGCGTGCGTATCATATGGCAGCAAGTATACAGGAAAACATACGCCCCCGCAAGACAGGAATCGCCAAATCCATTGCCCGCAATCCGCTCCGGACACCGCAAAATTCGCCCGTGTAACAAGTTTAGAATTGCAAAAAACGGCGAACCGGTAGATACTGGAACCCGCATATGAAACCTACACTCCTTGTTCTCGCAGCAGGTATGGGCAGCCGCTACGGCGGCCTGAAGCAGTTGGATCCGATGGGCCCCAACGGCGAAGTTGTTCTGGATTACTCCGTTTTTGACGCCATCCGTGCCGGATTCGGCAAAGTCGTCTTCATCATCCGCCGCGACTTCGAGCAAGTCTTCAAGGAACAGGTCGGCAGCCGCTTCGCCGACAAGATCGAAGTGGACTACGCATTCCAGGCCCTCGACGACCTGCCCGCAGGATATGCCGTACCCGAAGGCCGCGAAAAGCCCTGGGGCACAGCGCACGCTCTCCGCGCCGCCCGCGACGTCGTCAACGAACCCTTTGCCGTCGTCAATGCGGACGATTTCTACGGCGCCGACGCCTTTGAAAAGGCCGCCAAATTCCTCAGCACCATCGCCGATGAACCCGGCAAGGCCCACTACGGCATGATCGGCTACCCGCTCAAGAACACGCTCTCCGACAACGGCGACGTGAACCGCGGCATCTGCTCCATCAAGGACGGCTACCTCACGGGCGTCGAAGAATTCGTCAAAATCAAGGCTGACGACGACGGCGTCGTACGCGGCGACAACCTCGCCGGAGAACGCCTCCCCGTCGATCCGGAAGAACTCGTCTCCATGAACTTCTGGTGCTTCAACCCCTCCTTCATCCAGCTCACGGAAGCCCACTTCACCGAATTCCTCTCCAAGCACGGCAAGGAACTCAAGAGTGAATGCTACATTCCCACCGTCGTGGACGAACTCATCAACAGCGACCGCGCCGACTGCTCCGTCATCAAAACCACGGCCAACTGGCTCGGCGTCACCTACCCGAGCGACAAGCCCATGGTCGTCGCCGGCATTCAGGAACTCGTCAACCAGGGAGTCTATCCCGCTAAACTCGACTGATCGCCATGCACGACCTTCGTCAAATCTCGAACATGTTCGACCTCCGTGCCGATTTCGTGCACGGGTACTCGTACGGCAGCGGCCACATCAACGACACGTACTGCGTCTGGGTGGATCAGGCCGGCCTTCGCGTCCGCTACATCCTGCAGCGCCTCGCACAGAACGTCTTCAAGCAGCCCATTCCGCTGATGAACAACGTCAAGCGCGTGACAGACCACGCCCTTGCACGCCTGCTCGAAGAAGGCTGCCCCGAAGCGCACCGCCGCACGCTCACCCTCATCCCCGGCAAGGACGGCAAGCCGTACGTGCAGGATGCAGAAGGCAACGTCTGGCGTGTGTACCCGTTCATCGAACGCGCCCGCACCTACGACACCATCGAAACCACGAAGCAGTGCATCGAAGCCGCCCGTGCCTTCGGCAACTTCCAGAAGCTCACGGCCGACCTTCCCGGAGAACCGCTCTTCGAAACCATCCCGGACTTTCACAACACCACGAGCCGCATGAACGCGCTCAAGGCTGCCATCAAGGCCGACCCGTTGGGCCGCGTCAAGGAAGTGCAGAAGGAAATCGACTGGTACCTCTCCCGCGATGAAGACTGCCACATCGTCGTGAACTACCTCGCTTCCGGCGAACTGCCGCTGCGCTGCACGCACAACGACACGAAGCTCAACAACGTCATGCTCGACGATGTAACGGGCGAAGGCATCTGCGTGATCGACCTCGACACCACCATGCCCGGCTCCGCCATCTACGACTTCGGCGACATGGTGCGCACGGCGACCTCTCCGGCCGCCGAAGACGAAAAGGACACCTCCCTCGTCACCTGCCGCATGTTCATGTTCGAAGCCCTCGTCGAAGGCTACCTCGACACGGCCAAGTCCTTCCTCACCCCGTTGGAAAAGAGCCTCCTTCCGTTCTCCGGCAAGCTCCTCACGATGGAATGCGGCATCCGCTTCCTCACGGACTACCTCTCCGGCGACGTGTACTTCAAGATCAAGCGCCCCGAGCACAACCTCGACCGCTGCCGTACCCAGATGGCGCTCGTCGTATCCATCGAAAAACAGATGGACGCCATGCAGCGCCTCGTCGACTCCAAATAACACCAACCGGGCGCCCGAAGGAAACTCCGGGCGCTCTCTTCATCTCCTCATATCATGAAAATCCTCATTACGGGCGGAGCCGGATTCATCGGCTCCCACATCGCCGAACACTACCAGGGCATCGCCGAAGAAATCCGCGTACTCGACAACCTCCGCACAGGCTATAAGAAGAACCTCGACGGCCTCAACATCACCTTCATCGAAGGCTCCATCTGCGACCGTGAAACCGTTCGCAAGGCCGTACAGGGCGTCGACTACATCTTCCACATGGCCGCACTCGTCTCCGTGCCGGAATCCATGAGTAAAATCTCCGAATGCATTGACATCAACTGCAACGGCCTCCTCAACGTCCTTGAAGAAGCCTCCGCTGCCGGAGTCAAGAAACTCGTGCTCGCCTCCTCCGCCGCCATCTACGGCGACAACCCCACCGTGCCGAAGCTCGAAACCATGTACCCGGAACCCAAGAGCCCGTACGCCATCACCAAGCTCGACGGCGAATACTACCTCAACATGTTCCGCGCCGAAGGCAAAATCAACACAGCAGCCATCCGCTTCTTCAACGTCTTCGGCCCCCGCCAGGACCCGAAGGGCGCCTATGCCGCCGCCGTGCCGATCTTCATCGAAAAAGCCGTCAAGGGCGAAGACATCACCGTCTTCGGCGACGGATCCCAGACCCGCGACTTCATCTACGTCAAGGACATCGTCGGAGCCCTCACCTTCGCGGCCGAACATCCCGAAGTCACCGGCGTCTTCAATGCCGGATACGGCGGCCAGATCACCATCGAAGAACTCGCCCAGAACATCATCAAGGCGGCCGGTTCCTCCTCGAAGGTACTGTATGCTCCGGAACGCCCCGGCGACGTCAAGCACTCCCGTGCTTCCTCCGACAAACTCCGCCATGCCGGATGGCAGCCGAAGCACACCCTCGCCGAAGGACTCGCCACCACCCTCGAATACTTCAAGGGCATCCTCGGCAAGTAACCTCTCCTTCCCGCAAGGAAATCCGGGGGCTTATGGCATGGCCGTAAGCCCCCTTTGCATCGCCACTTCCCCCATCGCATCTTTATGGAAGACGACGAACGCCGCCCAACCTATGCCGAACTCGGCAAGCGCGCCGCCCACCTGCTTGCAGACATGCAGACCGGGGGAGAAATCCTGCATCCAGTCGTCAACACGACTCGGAAGCTTGCATCGCATTTCTGGGGCTTCGCATGGATGAAACATCTTGCCCGCTGCGAAGAAAGCGGCCTCGCTCTCGCACCCGGCCGCTCCCTGCTGCGCCACGGCTGCGTGCTGGATCTCGAACTGGCGCCCGGCACCGTTCACGGCAAAGTCATGGGCGAACGCCTCTACGACATCCGCATCGATCTCACCCCCCTCGATGAAGAACGCATGGATGCCATCCGCCATGCCTGCGCCGGAAAAATCGACTCCCACATTTCCCTCCTCGAAGGCAAACTCGACGATGCGCTCCTCCGGCAACTCTGCGATCCGGATACCGGGCTCTTGCCCGCTCCAGAAGAATGGCGCATGAGCTGCACCTGCCCCGACTGGAGCGAACCATGCCCCCACGCCGCCGCCGCCGTCTATGCAGCCGGAACCTTGATCGACGGCGACCCTTCCCTGCTCTTCCTGCTGAGATCCGTCACGCTGGACGACCTCGTCGGCAAGGCTCCCGAAATCGCCAGTGCGGAAGACTTCGATACGGATTCGCTCAGCCGCACATTCGGCATCGACCTCGATCAGCTTTGACCGCGCGACATCTCCTCGCTCTTGCGGGCAGCTTCGCGCACCCCGGCAATCACGGCATAGCGCAAATTGTGTGCATCCATTGCATTCAGCGCAGCAATCGTCGTCCCTCCGGGCGAAGTCACCGCATCGCGCAATTCCATCGGATGCCTGCCGGACTCCTGCACCAGCCGGGCGGAACCCAGCATCGTCTGCGTCGCCAGCTTCAGGGCATCTCCACGCGTCAAACCGAGCGATACTCCGGCATCCGCCATCGCATCCAGAATCGTGAACATATAGGCGGGAGCCGACCCGGCAACTCCGATCACCGCGTGAATCTTCTCCTCCGGCAGCTCGACGGCAATGCCGACGGCTTCCAGCAAGCGGCGGGCTGCCGCCAAATCATCCTGCGTCGCCAGGCTGCCACCGCAGAACGAAGAAGCACCCATGCCCACCAGCGCGGGCGTATTCGGCATCGCTCTCACCATGCGCAACTCCGGCGCACAGGATTGCATCGTCGCCAGAGTCACCCCGGCGGCGATCGACAGCACGCAGGGCTTCTTCCCTTCGGCAGATGCCAACTCCGCCAAAGCAGAGCACACTCCTGCGGGCTTTACGGACAGAATCACCATATCAGCCAGAGCTGCCATCTCACGGATGGAGCCGCACACATGCACAGAGGGAAACTCCCGCACGATTTGACTGCACGCTTCGGGCGTCCTGTTGAACAGGTACACATCCGCTTCGCGCACCACACACGCCCTGAGGATCCCCCCCAGCAAAGCACGGCCCATCTGGCCGCAACCGATCACACCCAATTTCATCATGGCATGATCATAGCACATGCCGCACCATAAAAAAAGCCTAACATGATCGTGTCGCGCAAAATCGCTCACCACCACTAATGGATTGACATCGAAATATCATGCAGTCTATGATCTAGTCGCTATGCAAATCATCCCATCTGCCGTATGTATCGTCTGCATCTCTTCCTGCGCCATTGCCTCGCAGGACTATAAAAATCAACACGAAGAGGTACAACAATCCATGAAACAATTCCTCAAACACCTTCAAAGCGTGAAAGATCGTGCAAGCGCCGATGCCGTTGCGGAAAAAATCAGGGACGCCGAAAAACGGGTCACCGATAATCTGAAGGCCATGCGTGCACCGCAATCGAAAGAGGAAGAAGCCATCTTTGAAGCCCAAACACCGGTTATCGTTGCGTTGCTTGAGGAGATTGATGCAACAGCCAACGATATTGCCGCACACAATTGGTACCAAAGCGAAAAACTGCGTGGAGCACTTGAGAATGGCGTCGGCGCACCCACCAAAAAAGCGGAAGGCATCCCGCAACAGGCACCTCAAACATTGGATGCCGACGAACAGCGCCGCCATGACGAATTCATGAAAAAGCATGCCGATACCTTCAGTGGAGGCAATGGCATGAGCATGCAAACAGCCGTCATCATTCATTCGCCGGGAGAATACAATGCCGTTCCCAATGAACGCCTGTACTGGTCTACCGTCTACCCCGGCAGCACCAAAGGCCTCCAGACCCTCATTCAAGGGGAAGACGGTAAAATATACGACCAGATTGTCATCCATACCGAACACGGTTCCAAAACCCTCTACTTCGATATCACGGCCGACTTGCTCAAATTGAACAAAATGCTGGAAGAAAACAGCAAGGAATAAATCCTTCCAAATATTGATTCATCAATGGTTTGCCCTGTATCAGCATGGCAGGCTTCGATTGCAGGTGGCAAAGGACCTACCAGAACGAAAATTTTACCGTTCAGGCATTCTTCGGAAAATTTTCTACTGAAAACTCGGAATAACCATTACCTTCCAATACATCATAAAATATAAAATTCTATCATTTTCAACTTGACTCCAAGTAAAAACCGTCTATTTTAAAAAAGAATCGATGTTCGCACGATCGTGTAAATCCTTTCCCGGCTGAACCGACAAAAAACAATCATATCCTACCCTTTCTATCCCGTTACATTGATGAAACTTCCCTATCATATCCTTATTCCCGGCTTCGTGGTTTGCGCTCCAGCCTTGGCCGGACCGGAACACACGGCTAGCCTGCTGCATTTGTACAAGTGCATCGACGAACACATCGCCGTCCTGAAAACGGTGCAGGACAAACCGAGCGCCGATGCCGCCGCGCAAAAAATCCCTGCCAGTTACGAAGCGATATGCAAGGCCTTCCAAAGCATGGATAAACTGGAACCACCTGATGCGGAGGAACTGATGAACATCGCTTCCTCCTATCGGGCCATTCATGAGAGGCTTCAGAAGGAATACTCCGCCTGTGCCCGGCCTCTGCTCGCCAACAACTGCTACGGAAGTACATCCCTGCAAACGGCTCTTGAACCGTATCCCACTCTCTCCGATCTCCTCGATACGCTTTCAGATCGCGCACAGGAAACGAAAGACTCCGCATCGACCACAATCCCGGAACATTCCACCACGCAGAGCGACGAAGAACGCCGACGGCACGACCGCTTCATGCAGGAGCAGTCCGCCACCTTCAGCGGCGGCAACGGTCTGAGTATGGAAACGGCCATTCGCCTCCATTCGCCGCATGGCTACGATGCCGTCGCCAAAGAAAACCTTTATCTGGATTCCGTATATCCCGGTTGCCAGGCAGAAAACCAATCTCTGCTGAGCGGCAAATCCGGCAGAATGTACGACCGGATCGAAATCCGCACGAAGAACGGAACCAAAATGATCTATTTCGATGTGACGGATGATCTGAAGAACCTTCGGGAGCAGACTCAAAAGACCAAACAAGCCCCTTGACCGGTCAGCCGGCCGCCGTCTCCATACGTTTCAACTCCTCGACAGCGTCACGGTGCCGCTGTTCACATTCATGCAGAAGACGGCTGCCGCCTTCTGCAACGCTTGAATCCTGCCTCTGTTGCTGCAGTTCGTATTCCTTCTGCAAAAGAGCGGTCAAATCGCGTTGCAACCTGAGACGCTCGTTCGCATTCACAGCCAAATCACGCCGATGCAGAATCAATTCTTCCCGTGCAGACAGAACATCATCGATTGCGGCCCATCCGGCGTTGTATTGAGCCTGTTTGAGTTGAAACCTTGCGACCAGCACATTGTCCAGCTCCACCGAATTCTCCATGTACGACAGGCAGCGTTTGGCATCAAGATATTCGATTTCCGCCCGCAAAGCCTCGTCTGCATCACTCCCCGCCTGGTACTGCTCGCGCATCATGTCTCTTGTCTTTTTCAGGCACTCGATTAATTCACGCTGTACATCGATTTTATCCTTCAAGCTTGCAGCCTGATCCCGTTTGTTTAAAAGCAGATTCTTTTCCGCCTCCAACACATCGGCAAAAGAAGCCAGCCCGCTCTGGAATCTTGCTTGCGCACGCTGCACATCATGCGCCGCCTGCCTTGTATCAAGCTGTTGAGTTCCGGAACCTCCCGCCTGCGCCCCGGTAACGGTACAGGACAGAGTCAGCATGCAGATAATCATATCAGACACGTTCATCATCGCCATCATAGCCCGTCCTTGTTCTTTGTCAATTGAAAAGTCGACATTCAAAACGCTCATATTCAACGGGAGAAATAATTTCCATCAAATGCCGCGGCATAACACGATGCATTCTCAAGCATCGTCGGATTCCATTGATAGAATCGCGTATGAAATGGAAAAAGAATCATTGACACGCAACATCATATACACTAAAAACATACTATCCCTCATCCCTTATGTCCGCCATACCCCCATTATCCTGCTGGATGGCCATTGCTGCATGCGTCGGCGCTCCCATCCTCGAAGCCCAATCATCCTACGATCCTCCCGTGACCATTACGCCGCGGAGAGTCATCATGCCGCGAGCCGTTCGAATCCCCGTCGAAATCTCCAGAGCCACCGCCCGCATAAGCATCGAAGGCAACCGGGCTCAAACCGAATTAACGCTGACTGTCCGCAATTCCGGAGCAGCAAATACAGAAGCGGAACTGCTCCTCCCTGTACCGGAAGGAGCCATCGTCAAGGGGTTTTTCTACGGTAACGGACAAGGTAAATACACGGCGTCCCTGCTTCCCGCACAGGAAGCGCGCAGATTGTACGATTCCATTGTGGCGAGGGCCCTGGATCCTGCACTGCTGGAATTCGCCGGCTTTGCAGCCATCCGCACGAGCGTGTTTCCTGTTCCGGCCCGCTCCGAAGTCACTCTCACCATCGTGTACGATCAAGTCGTCTCGCCGGAAAACGGCCGCTTCGACTATATCCTTCCCCGCTCAGAATCATTGGAAAAGAATACGGAATGGCAAATTCGCGCCGAAATAGCGCCTCCTTGTACCAATGTCTACTCTCCGACACACGACATGGAAACGGCAGCGCTGCAAAACGGCACAACCGTACTCACCCTGCCTGCAGCCAGGAACCACAATCCGGGAGCTTTCCGCCTATCATGGCAGGGAGCAGCGCCGACCCTCGGCATACCGCAAACAACGGTTTATGCCTGCCCGGATTCGGCAAATCCAAAAAACGGCTATTTCATGCTCATGATCGGAGGAGATTCCATTACCTCCGATGCCAAAGCAGCAGCCATTCCCCGGGAAATCACCCTCGTGATCGATAGATCCGGCAGCATGCGGGGCGACAAACTCGACAAGGTCAAAGAATCCGTCAAGCAAATCATCGCCGGGCTTCAGGAAGGAGAATCCTTCAACCTGATCACCTACAACGAAGGTGTAGAGCCTTTCTCCCACGAGCCCGTTCTCAAAACTCCGGAGCAGGAACGCAGAGCCTTCGAATGGATCGACGGCATGAATGCCCGGGGAGGAACCAACATCCACGAAGCCCTGAAACAGGCCCTTGCCCCGCCCGTCCGAAACGGCACACTGCCCCTCGTCATCTTCATGACGGACGGAATGCCCACGATCGGAACGACTTCGGAGAAAGCCATTCTGCAATTGGCAGCTTCCCATAATCCCGGCAAAAGGCGCATTTTCACCGTCGGCGTCGGAGAAGACGTCAACGCGCCACTCCTGCGCAATATGGCCGAAACCTCGAGAGCCGTTCCCACGTACATTCTGCCGAAGGAAGATGTAGAGACGAAAATGGCTTCCCTCTTCCGGCGGCTCGGCGGACCGGTGCTGGCCGATGTCGAACTCACTCTTCCGGGCGATGTTTCGCGCACCGGAGATATGGTTCCATCCACCATCGGCGATATTTACAACGGCCTGCCCGCACTCGTCACGGGCACCTACAAGGGCACCTCTCCCTTCAACATCCTCGTCAAGGCCACCCGCCCGGATGGCATTCGCATCGATATCCCCTTCACGGTCGATCCCGGCCGTATCTCCACCCAGCGGGACGATTTTGTCGGCCGTCTTTGGGCGTCTCGCCAAATAGGCCGACTTCAAGCCGCCTTGACGGATATGGGGGCCAACATGCAGGATATCGCCGCCTTGCAGCGCGATCCGAAAACAAAAGAAATCATCGAAGAAATCATCGAAGAAATCATCCGCCTCTCCATCGAATTCGGCATCATGTCCGATTTCACCTCCTTCTTTGCAGACGACGGCAGCCGTGCCGCCCATCCGGCAGGCACGCCGCTGCGGCTTTCGGATCCCCATCTCCGGGCTTCCGCATGGAGCGGTTTTGCCGTACAGGAGCGAAGCGGCATGGGAGCCGTTTCCAAACAGGGCAATATCGCGGACATGAACGAACAGAGAATCCAGAACAAGCGCAATGCCCGTAATACGGCGGACGGATCGGCCCGCGAGGCGGACACCATCGCGCAATTGGCGCAGAACGCCTACTTCAAGCAAGGAGGCGTCTGGGTGGAAAACAGCGTCGTCCAGCAATCCCCCGATCAGAACATGGCTCCCCGCTACGACCGCATCGTCCAGATCGGCACCTCCGAATACATGAAAGTAGCCGACCGCCTGATCTCCGAAAACAGGCAATCCCTGCTCGCCCTCGACGGCTCCGTCAACATCCGGCTCGGCGATGAATTCATTCTCCTCCAAAACACGATCACACCCTGACAACAAACACACCCCCCATCATGAACCACATCACGACATTCCTTGCGGGACTCGCCCTGTGCAGCATCACCGCACAGGCTCAGAGCAATCCCGAAGCGGCGGCAACCTCGGTTCTCGCTCCGAAACAGGCACCCAAAGCCAACATTCAGCTCGCAATCCTGCTGGATACTTCCAACAGCATGGACGGACTGATCAACCAGGCTCGCGCACAAATCTGGAAAATCGTCAACGAACTGACGCTCGCGCGCCAAAACGGACAACTGCCTAATATCCAGATCGCCCTGTACGAATACGGAAATTCCCGCCTTCCCGTCGAATCCGGGTGGATACGGCAGGTTTTGCCTTTTACGGACGATCTCGATGCCGTATCGGAACAACTCTTCGCCCTCCAGACGTCCGGTGGCACCGAACTCTGCGGAGACGTCATCGCGCAAGCTACCCGCGAACTCGCGTGGAACAAGGACGATCCCGAAGCCCTCAAGCTTGTATTCATCGCCGGCAATGAAAATTTCGATCAGGAGAAAGGCTCTTCGTACGAAACAAATCAGCTGAACAGCATCTCCGGCAAAAACCATTCATCGAAAGTCGAGGCCAAAGAACCCACCTACAAGGGAGCTCTGAAAACGGCCCTCGAAAACGGCATCACGGTCAATACGATCTACTGCGGCTCCATGAACGACGTAGATGCAATCCTCTGGAAAACGGCGGCCCGGCAGGCCGACGGCACTTACGCCAGCATCGACCAGAACTCGACACCGCCCGATCCGGAAACGCCCATGGACAAGGAACTAGCCTCCTTGAGCGAAGCTCTGAACAAGACGTATCTTGCCTACGGCAGCCGGACTATGCAAGAGATGCGACTGAATAACCAAGCGATGCAGGATTCCAATGCCGCCGGCATCGGTTACGGAGCGGCCGCATCGCGTGCGTCCGCCAAAGCCAGCAAAGTGGCCTACCGCAACACGTCTTGGGATCTCGTCGACCGCTTTGAAAATCCGGATACCTTCACGCTTGACTCCATCGGCGGAGCAGACAACCTGCCCGACGAACTCAAAGGCAAAACGGAACAGGAAATCAAGGATTACATTTCCGAAAAATCCAAGGAACGAAACAACCTCCAAAAACAGGTGCAGGAGCTGAGCGGCAAACGCGCTCAATGGATATCGGATTACCGCAAAAAACAATCCGATGCAGGAACCAGAGAAAAAACGCTGGACGACGCTATTCTCGAAACCGTCAGAAACCAGGCGAAAAACAAGAATTTCCGCTTCGAAAAACAGGCGACTTCCTCACAGCCGGAAACCCCGT
Organism: Neoakkermansia glycaniphila; assembly: GCF_001683795.1. Taxonomy (GTDB): domain Bacteria; phylum Verrucomicrobiota; class Verrucomicrobiia; order Verrucomicrobiales; family Akkermansiaceae; genus Akkermansia; species Akkermansia glycaniphila. Next base: position 60,924 of record NZ_LIGX01000037.1, on the reverse strand, counting down.
CTGCGCCATAAAGCCATCCCTTGATCTTTTCGTGTCCAAGGGAAGCCGCAACAGTGGCTTCCCTTGTTTTTTGACGCCGCACTCCGGGTCAGATCAAATCCTTTCCATGCCCTCGCGGCAGAAGAGAAGCTTCACTTTTTCAATCCCAGAGGATTGGCCGGACCTGACGGTTGCACCGGGGCAATCCGCCCCGCAGGAACCGGAGTCCCTGCACCATGCAGGATGGCCGAACCTCCCTTCGGCAGGTTTACTTCAACGAGGCCATTCCCCAGATCGCGCACCGCGGCACCCTTGCACTGCACCCCGGTTCCGAGACCATGCACAATGCGGCACGGCTGCCCGGCTTCACTGGTAATGGATATCCATTCGGTTTTTCCATTCTTTCGCTCGGCAGCAATGCGGAAACCTCCTTCAGCCCGCAGATCGCGGAAGACGGCATCAGGCCAAGCTTTCGGCATCGCCGGAAAAATACGGATGACTCCTCGGCCGGACTGCAGCAGCATTTCATGAATGGACTGGGCCGCAGACAGCGGAGTTTCGATGACGGGCTGTCCCCCTTCGGAATACATGGTCGAAGGGGTCACATAGGGCTTCAAGCCTTGCAGGTATCTGTAAGCTCCCTCACCATCGCCCAGCATGGAAGAAATCAGAGAGCCGCCTGTAAAGGAATACCCTTGCAGACCTCCCTTGAAGCTGTGCCAATGCTTCAGAGACCGGCGAATCAGCTCCGCCTCGGCGGGATCTCGGGAATCGACCGTCTGCAACGGATAAACCATCAGGAGATGGGAAAAATGGCGATGGCTGGAAGTCAACTGCACGTCGCGTCCAATGCGGTAGCCCTTGTCGTCCTGCGGGTAGGGAGTCAGATTGTCAGCCACATCCTTCCAACTGTCTTTCAGCGGGTCCTGAATATGCAGAATATCAGCCGCTTCCAACAATGTCTGGCATCCCCACTTCAACAGGGACAAATCGTACGTAGCATCGTAACTGTCCGCGTATTCGGGAGAATGCGTCACGGGAATGTGCCACTTGCCATCCGGCCCTTTTTCGATAAAGTGGAGGTAATAATTCACCGCACGCCTCAGGATGGGATATACATCTTCACGCAGAATGGCTTCATCCATGGTGACGCGGTATTGCAACCAGAGGTTATGGCAGGCCCAGATCAGGTCTCCCACTTCGCAATCCTTCTCTTTCTTCCCGTTGCCGGGATAGCCGGTCGGAGCCAATCCTTCCTGCCCCGTGCATCGGAAAACGGCAGCCGAATCCTTGCGGTATTGTTCCGGCACGGAGTCGATGAAGTTCTGCCTGTTGCGGCGCATGCCCAGCCTAAGGGAATCGGCAATCACCATGCGGTTGCCGACATAAGCGGGCCAATAAGTCAGCTGGATGTTGAGGTTCCACCATGTTCCGCACCATGCGGTCGGCTGTATCCAGGGCCCCATCGTATCGATCAGCATGCCTCCCGCACGCCCGGCCGATGCCAGCTTGTACATCTGCATCCAGTAGAAAGATTCCCAGTACGAATCAGGCAGGGAAACGAAAGCATTCCGGTAATAGGACGACCACCAGTCCTGATGTACCCTGTCCAGATGTGCTACCGGTTGCGCGGCAGCCTTGTTCACGCCGTCCACGGCATCCTTCGTCGTATTTCCTGCCGGATAGGCATGCCGGATGCTCACCAGAAAGCGGGTCGTTTGATCGTCCTTTTGCCTCTTCCAAGCCGTTGTCACCACACCGTCGGGCAACAGAGGCTGTTCCCATACGGTCACGCCGTCCACCACGGATTGCCTGCCTGCGGGGTTGTTCGGATAGGAAGCGTTGCCCGCCTTGGGCAGCCCTTTCTTCAGCCAGCGGGGAGAAATGGCCTGTGCCGGCTTCATTTCGAACGCCCCCTCTTCTTCACCACCCTGCGGCAATACCTCGATCACCATCAAAGGCAATTCCGCGTGCACATAAGCCCGTATCTTCAAAGAACCGGCATCCGTCATCACCTCGCCGCGCAATTCCGCCTTCCAGAGATCGAGCCGCAAGTCGCACTCGGTAATCCGGCCTTTGGTAGCCAGAGAAAAATGGCCGATCGGGAGACGGGCTCGGGAAAAAAGCACATCAAGATCCAAAGGCCTTTTTTCTTGGACGTCCCCACGGCCAAGATCGAAACGCAGGCTGCGTTCGTTCTCCTTGTACACCATCATACCGAGCATGCCGTTCCCCAGAAACGGAGCTGCCACCCAAGAACCCGGCAATGCCTTCCAGACGGAATCATTGCGAGACATGAAAGCGGGCCAGTCCACCGCATCCGACACTGTATTGCTCTTCACTCCTGTTGCAGGCTTGCCGGATTCTTGGGCGGCAGGAGAGGAAAGAGAAAGAGGCAACAACATCAGCGACAAGAGGAAGGAACGAAACATAGGCATGGCAACAATTGTATTCGAAGTATCATATTGAAAGCCCTCGGCTCGTCAAGAAAAAACGAAATAATTCGCATGCATTTCCAGGAACAGAAAAAACAGGGTTGCCCGAGGCACCCTTGTGCTTGACTTGGAGATTCTTCCGCGCCATAATGCAGAAAGTACGGGGTAAACCAGATGTCCACATCGTGGGCGCCCCGTGACAAATATCTTTTTCTATGAAAGCACATACCTTCTGCACAACACTCCTTCTGCTGGCTGCGTCCGGTCTCGCGTGGGCGGCTCCCCAGTTCGACCGGGTCTATGGCTCCCATATGGTACTGCCCCAGAGCAAGGCCGTTCCCATCAGCGGTACGACCGATGCGTCAGGTGAAATCGTCGTCAGGTTCGACGGCCAGACCGTCCCCGCCATGCGGACGGGCAACAAATGGAAAGCCGAACTGAAACCGATGAAAGCCAACAAGACGGGTCAGAAACTGACCGTCACCCAGGGCAAGGACACGGTCGAACTTGACGATGTTCTCATCGGTGAAGTATGGCTCGCCTCCGGCCAATCCAACATGCTCTGGAGACTCAACCAGACGCCCGAAGGCAAAAACGCCATCCAGAAAGCCGACAACGCGCAAATCCGCATCCTGCACAACGAACCGCAGGTGCACACCAATCCCGCCGCCTACAAGGATGCCGATCGCGCCAAGCTGACCAAGGACCAGTTCTATACCGGACAATGGGCCGTCAACTCGCCGCAGAGTGCGCCTCGCATGTCGGCCGTCGCCTACCATTTTGCCAATGTTCTGCAAAAGGAGCTCAATGTACCGGTCGGCATCATCCATTCCTCACTCGGCGGTTCGGAAATGGCTGCATGGATTCCAGATTCCATCCTGAAAAAGAAACCTTTCTATTCCTCCTGCCGGGGCAACAAATGGCTGGAAAGCCCGCTCATTTCACCTTGGGCTCGCGGCCGTGCCAAACAGAACATCGCCCAGACCCTCTCTTCCGGAGAACCCATGCACCCCTACAAGCCCGGCTTCCTGTACAGCTCCGGCATCGAATGGATCGCACCGCTCCCCGTCAACGGCATCATATGGTACCAAGGTGAAACCGATGCCGAAGCACAGGACATGAAGCAGAACGCCACCCTTCTCCGCGACCTGATCACCTCGTGGAGGCAAGCCTTCGGCAATGCGGAATTGCCGTTCGTCATGGTACAGCTTCCCCGCATCAACGACAAGAGTGCCGTCCGTGCCTATTGGCCCGAATTCCGAGCCGTTCAGGATGGAATCGCCGCCACCATGCCAAACGTCGCCAGCGTCACCACAATCGACCTCGGTTCCACCAACAGCAACGTGCATCCGCCGAGTAAAACGGAAGTGGGTACGCGCCTTGCCCATACGGCGGCAGCCCGTTTCTACGGCAAGGATCTGCCGTACTCCGGCCCCGCCATGGAACAGAAAGCCGCCGCCGGAGCATCTCTGACCATCCGGATGAAACATGCGGATGGCATGAAAACTACGGACGGGCAGGCGCCACGAGGATTCGAAATAGCCGGGAAAGACAAAAAATTCCATCCGGCTACGGCTGTGATCGAAGGGAATACCGTCAAACTGACAGCCCCGCAGGTTCAGAACCCCGTCCATGCCCGATATGCATGGGCCACCTTCCTTGAACCGAATCTGGTCAACAAGGACAATCTGCCAGCGGTGCCGTTCTCCACAGCTCTCGGCCAGCCCAAATAACGGCCTTCTCCGTTTCTCCGCACTTCATCCATGGTTCCCTCAGCCGGAACCATGGATTTTTTATTTGATATCCACTCGAAAAACAAATTCCAGGCAACAAATCGGCAGACTTTGGTGTCTCAATTCCGTAAAGCCATGAAACCCTTGACGATCACAGCTCTGCTTCCCCTGTGCGCCCTGCTCTCCATCCCGCTTCTGTCAGGATGCCGGAGCAGCAGAACCGATATAGACACCCGATCGGTCCGCAAGCTCGACATCAACAAATACATGGGCCGATGGTATGAAATCGCCCGTTTCGACCATCGCTTCGAACGCGGCCTCGTCGGAGTAACCGCAGAATACAGCCTGCTGCCGAACGGTAAAATACAGGTACTCAACAGCGGTTACGAACACTCATTCGACGGCACCCACAAAACCATCGCGGGCAAAGCGAGCCAGCCCGACCCGCTCGAACCCGGCAGGCTCAAGGTATCCTTCTTCCCTCTCGTCTCGTCCGATTATTACATTCTGGAATTGGATGAAGTACATTATTCCTTCGCCCTCATCGGCAGCAGCTCCGACCGATACCTCTGGATCCTGAGCCGCACGGCCGAGCTTCCCGAAGATACGAAGGAATACCTGCTCGACCGCGCCAAAGCGCGGGGATACGATACATCGCGCCTGTACTGGACTCCCCAGCACAAAATTCGTCCATCCGCCGAAACCCATTCACCTTCAGGCAACCCATGAATATCACCCACCATCACGCACAACACTGCTTCGACACGGTCATCGAAGGACACACGGCCTGTGTGGAATACCGGATCAGCCCCGGTACATTCGACATCATTCACACGCGCGTGCCTGCCCCTTTGGAAGGCAGAGGCATTGCCGCCGCACTGGTGCAGACTGCCTACGATTATGCCCGGAGCCGCCAACTGGCTCTCCGCGGCTCGTGCTCCTATGCGGCCGCATGGCTCAAGCGGCACCCCGACTATCTGAAACCGGCATCCTGAATACGAACCGCTTCACCATAAAACGGAGAATTCCATTGGAGACATCCATTTTGGACTTCCTATCCTCCGCCGATACCGTTACACTCGGCGTCCCATGGATTTCTCCGAGATATTCCTGATCGCGCTCGCTCTCTCCGTCGATGCTGCCGTCTTCGCCTTCTCCTACGGCCTGGTACTGCGCCACAGCCGCATGAAAAACTCGGTGATTCTGGCGATCGTTACGGGAGCATTTCAGGCGGGCATGCCGATCATCGGCTTCTTCGGCGCGGGAAAAATCCGGCCCTATGTGGAAGCATGGGATCATTGGATCGCCTTCATCGTCTTCCTTCTGCTCGGCCTCTCCATCCTGCGCAACACATGGCTCGGCCAAGGAGAAGATGAAGATCCTTCCCTGCGGGATGCATCCCTTTCCGCCCGTTCGCTTTTCATCGTGGGACTGGCCACCAGCATTGATGCCCTCGCTATCGGCGCCTGCATCGCCTGCATGGTCAACCCGGCCGAAGGCTACCACTACCAGACCATTCTTCCTCCAGCCGGCATCATCGGCCTGACCACCTTCTTCTGCACCGTCATCGCCTTCCATCTTTCCCACTCCGTCCGGCACCTGCCGACCAAATGGCTGGAAACGGCAGCCGGCCTCACCCTCATAGGGCTGGGTATCAACACCCTGTGCCAACACATCGGATAAAGGAAAACGGTATCCGCCATGCGACGGATACCGTTGACCATTCATGCACAGAGTTTACTCTGCGCCTCCGTTATACCTTGGGTACAGCTTCGGAAATCAGAAGAAACACGGCTGCCGGAGAGGGGGAGAACTTACGGTTATCCGTACCGCCCGCACTGTAATCGCCAGGCAGCGGCTGTTCTTCGCCGGGACCGGTCATGCTCGTCTTGAGAGCGGAAGCATTCATGGAAACGGGGTTGTAATAGGCATTGGAGTATTCCACCTGCACCTTGTAGAAACCTGCCGCCATATCCGGCAGAGTAAGGATGGGGGAAGCGCTCAGTCTGCCGGCGGATACCATGCAGGCACCCTTGCCGAAAATCCTGAATGTCGCCGCATCATCGGCTTCGACCATAAAGTGATACTTGCCGGGCTCCGCAATCTTGATATAGCCGTTGTATTCGGTATCATAACCGTCGACACCCATGCGAATGGGAATAAACGGCTGGTCGGGATGCGTCTCGATCACGAAACCGGGATCGTTCTGGAATTCGAGGGGATAATAATTTTCTCCAAGATGATAATTGATTTCAGTACTCATTGTTTTCTTGTTTTGTTCGATTTGTAACAATGCACAACGTTGTGCATGCCACGAGAGTAGCAAAACATAAAATATTTTCAACATATTCAATATGAATGGATATTAATGCCTGAACGGGCATCTTTTTCCTACCGTCGATGAATGCCTCACACCCTGAATGCTCAGGAGCGGGCTCCATGTTCATTTTCACGGCCGGGCGAAGCCGTGAGTCGTCCTTGACCCTGAAAGGCCGCTCTGCTACTCTTTGGCGCATGGGAACACTCGACCTCCGGGAGGAAATTCTCCGGTTGAAAAAGGAACGGAACGCCGTCATACTGGCACATAGCTACCAGCGCCCGGAAATCCAGGATCTGGCCGACTTCGTCGGCGATTCCCTCGCACTGGCCCGCAAGGCGCAGGAAACGGATTGCGACGTCATTGCCTTCTGCGGCGTCCATTTCATGGCCGAAACCGCCTGCATCCTAAACCCGACGAAAACCGTCATCCTGCCCGATGCGGATGCCGCCTGCTCCCTCGAAGCCTCGTGCCCCGCCGGCGAACTCGAAAGCTTCCTGAAGGAACATGCGGACAGGAACTACTACGTCGTCGCCTACGTCAACTGCTCCATTGGCGTCAAAGCCCTCGCGGATGTCATCGTCACCTCCGGCAATGCCAAAACCATCATCGAAAAAGCCCCGAAAGACAGGCCCATCCTCTTCGTCCCCGATCAGAACCTCGGCGCATGGACGAGCCGCCAGACCGGCCGTGAAATGACCTTGTGGAACGGAGCCTGCCACGTCCACCTCGAATTCACCCGCCAGCAGATACTCGACCTCAAAGCCGCCCATCCCGGCGCTCTCGTCGTCTGCCATCCCGAATGCACGGAACCCGTCCGCCTGCTCGCAGACCACATCTGCTCCACCGAAAAAATGATCCCATTCTGCAGGGAAAGCGATGCCGCCCGCTTCATCATCGTCACCGAAACGGGCATCCTCCACCGCCTTCGCAAACTCGTCCCTGACAAGGAATTCATCCCTGCTTCCACGCCGCAATGCTCCTGCGGGGAATGCGTGTACATGAAAATGAACACACTCGAAAAATTGCGCGACGCCCTCGCCAGCCTCAGTCCCCGCATCGAAATCCCCGAGGAACTCCGCCTCCGCGCCCACGCCCCCCTCCAGCGCATGCTCGACCTCTCCCTCTGACCGTGAAAATCGTCCGACACATCGCCGCCAACGGCGGATGGCTGCCCATCGACCGTTACATGGAACTCGCTCTCTACGACCCGCAGGAAGGGTACTACAGCGAATCCATCCAGAACATCGGCGCCCGCGGCGACTTCTCCACCTCGGCCACCCTCTCCCCCCTGCTCGCGCGCACCCTCGTCGCCCACTGGCGCAAAACCTGCAAACGCCTCGGCAAAAACATCCCCCTCATTGAAATCGGCGGCGGCAACGGCGACCTCGCCAATGCCATCTCCCGCGAACTCGGCTTCTGGGAACGCATCCGCACGCGCTACTACATCGTCGACCGCTCGCCGACCCTGCGCGCGCTCCAAAGCCTCGCCGTCGGCAACTTCGCCCGCATCCACCCCACCATCGAAAAAGCCTTGTCCAAAGCCGGAGGCACTGCCTTCATCTTCTGCAACGAACTCGCCGATGCCTTCCCGGCGCGCCGCTTCGTCTTCCAACAAGGAGAATGGATGGAACTGGGCCTCTCCGTACAAGACGGCGCCATCGTCGAAACGCCCAAGCCCTGCGCCAGCCTGCCGGAATCCACCACTCTCGACCTGTGGCGCATCGAAGGCCAGCGCGTCGAAGTCAACGAAGCCTACCATATCTGGCTCAAGCAATGGATCCACAACCTGCAGGCATGGAAAGCAGGCACCTTTGTCACCATCGACTACGGCGACTGCGTCGAAGAACTCTACTACCGCAAACCGCAGGGCACCCTGCGCGGCTACCGCGCCCACCAGCTCCTCACGGGCGACGAACTCTTCCGCCACTCCGGCAAATGCGACATCACCTGCGACGTCAACTTCACCGACCTCCGCCGCATCGCAGACTCCTGCCTCGACGACGGCATCACCGCCATGTCGCAGCGCGACTACCTGCTGCCGCAGGCGGACAAGCAAAACCCTGCCGATTGCTACCTCGTCAGCGAGCCGGGACCCGGCGACCACTTCCACGTCATCATCCAGGAAAGAGACCCCGAATGAACACCATCACCGTCAACGGCATCGAACACAACCTTGCAGACGAAACCACATTGAGCGACCTCCTCGTCCGCCTCGGACTGGCAGGCCGCCCCGTCGTCGCGGAACTCAACGGCTCCGCCGTCCTCCCCCGCACCTTCGGCGAAACCATCATCCGCCCCGGCGACAAGCTCGAACTCATCGCCATCTGCGCCGGAGGCTGAAAGCCCATTCTTTCCTTCCCGATGAGCCGCATCCACATCATGTCCGACACTCTCGCCAGCCAGGTGGCGGCGGGAGAAGTGGTGGATCGCCCGGCATCCGTCATCAAGGAACTCGTTGAAAACAGCCTCGATGCAGGGGCAAAAACCGTTCGCGTCGAAATACGCCGGGGAGGCATCTCCCTGATGAAAGTCACGGACGACGGCTGCGGCATGAGCCGTGAAGACGCCTCCCTCGCCCTCCTCCGGCATGCCACCAGCAAACTCGCCTGCACCGAAGACCTCTTCCACATCACCCAGCTCGGCTTCCGGGGCGAAGCCCTCCCCAGCATCGCCTCCATCTCCCGGCTTCGCCTCGCCACCCGTCGGCACGAGGAAGTGGAAGGCACGGAAATCCTCTGCGAAGGCGGCGACCAAACCCCGCCGCGAGATGCGGGCACCGCGCCGGGCACCACCATCGAAATCTCCGACCTCTTCTACAACACACCTGCCCGCCGCAAATTCCTGAAAAGCGAAGAAACGGAAGCAGGCCACATCGAACACCAGTTCAAACTCCACGCTCTCGCCTTCCCCGGCGTACGCTTCATGTTCACCCGCGACGGGCAAACCGTATACGACGCCGTCGCCACTACGGACATGCGCCAGCGCATCGCCGACTTCGCAGGCCGCACGCAAGCCGACCGCCTCATCGCCATCCTCCCCGCCGAAGGCCCCGGCATCAGCATCACCGGCTACCTCCTCCCCCTCAGCGAAGCGCGGCGCAACCGCAGGCAGCAGTACATCTTCCTGAACCGCCGCCCCATCGACGACAAACTCGTCACCCGCGCCATCCGCGACGGCTTCGGCGGCTTCCCCACGGGACTTCACCCTGCCCTCTACCTCTACATCGAAATGGATCCGGCTCTGGTAGACGTCAACGTCCATCCCGCCAAGCGCGAAGTACGCTTCCGCCGCCCCGGCGACCTCGTCGCCGCCATCATCGAAGCTGTCGGCAACACCCTCTCCGCGCATGCCCGCGCGGAAACGGCGCCTTCCCCCCTTCCGAACCAGCCAGCACTCCCGCAGCCCCCAGCCTCTACCTCACAACATCCGGCAACCGCACAGCCCACAAAAGAACCGCCTTCTCCCGCAAGCCCCCGGCCAACCATTCCCCTTCCGTCCAAAACAACGGCTCCGGCCATCCGCCCCATTCTGCCCGCCACTCCGGCGGCTCCCGTACTGCCTCCCACCCAACGGGAACTGAACATCCCTGTCCGCCATCCTGCGCCTGCTCCTCCTCCCGCGGCCACACCTCAGTTGCCGAAACACACGCCTCATTTCAGACTCCTCGGCATCCTCAAGGAACAATACGCCCTCTTTGAAAATGCGGAAGGGCTCGTCCTCCTCTCGCCCCGCGCCGCAAGGGAACGCATCCTGTTCGAGCAATTCATCGCCGCTCACAAGAAACCCGTCGCTTCGCAGCTTCTGCTTTCCCCCGTCCTGCTGGACATGGACACCCGCGACCTCGCCGCCGTCACCCAGCTGCTACCCCACTTCGAACAGGCCGGATTCCGCATCGCCTCCTTCGGCCATAAAACCCTGCGCATCGAAGCCATACCCGCACCGCTCCAGCTCGACCGCATCGAAGATTTCGTGGCCGACCTTATCCATAGCCTCACACGGGGAGACACGCGCATCCAGCGCCACCGCAACCCCTACGAACCCTTCGCCATTCAAATGGCCCGCCAATACGCACGCCGCGAAGACATCTCACCCCTTCTCGCTGATCCTTCCCGGCTGCTCTCCTATCTTCTGGCCTGCGAAATCCCCTATTGCACCCCTTCGGGCAAACCGACGCTCATCCCCTACGCCATGAGCGAAATCACGCGCAAATTCCAGGCAAACTGACAAAACAAAACAGCCATTCCCCAATCAGGGAATGGCCGTAGAATCCGTCAACAAACCCATCACGCCACGCGGCGGCGGCGCAGACAGAACACGAAGCAACCCGCCAGCCCGAGAACGGCGGTAGCCGGTTCCGGAATGGGCGCATAGGCGTGCAGCGTATCGAACGACACGAATGCCATTTCCCCGTAACAGGCCTGCCCGCTGGTAAATGCCCCGAGCAAAAGGCGATTGGTCTTACCGGAAACACCACCGGTGGTCTTGGCTTCACCGATGAGTTGATCGCCCAGCCAGACATAATATCCGGCCGCCGCACCCGACGAACCGTCGAGATAGGAAATGGTCAGATTGCTGAAATCGGTCGTCATATCGGCAACATAGAGAACCGTTGACCCTGTATAGCCCCATTCGATGCGGTCTTCATAAACTTTCAGGAAACCGTCATTGGCAACCCCGTTGCCCAACCACACCGTAAAATAGTTGTTCAGATCGCCCTTGGCCGCCATCTTCAAACTCAACGAAACGGTAAACTGCGTTCCGGCCTGCCACATCGATGAAATGCTCGATGCGGCCGCAGCGTTGGCCTTGGCAAACACAAGTCCCGTACCCGATGCGGACACACTGTATGCCGCCGGATTATTGGCAGTAAACACGGCCGAGGAAATGCTGCCGTCCGGCTTCGTCGTCGTAATCACCGGAGTCTTGGTCGTCAGATTCACCTGCGAGGCAAGTTGGCCCGCCTCCTTGCGCTCAAGCCCGGCCGTCCTCTGGGTCAAGCCCATGGCCTTGGCCAGATTTCCGGCAATGATCAGATTGCCCTGTTCGTTGGGATGAACCTTGTCGGCAAGGCACATGCCCGTATGAAGGTAACCGGTCGATGTCGTAATCCCTTTGTTGATATCTGCATACGACACGTTCGAATTGCCCGAGGCATCCTGCAATTCACCAAGGCGGGACTGCACATAACTGTTGTATTCCGGCGTCACCACATTTCCCGTCTCCGTACCGGCCTTGGAAGCGATACTGGGCATCGACAAAATCACGAAATTGGCATTCGGATTGGCCTGTCTACCGGCCTCAACGATATTTTTCAGGGAATTGAAGGTCGTTTCATAGCCGTTCTTCAGCAGACCGTCGGAATACATATCATTCGTCCCCAGCATGATGAAGAACGTATCGGGAGTATCGTTCCCCGTCATCGTCTTGCCCGTATAATTGGTCACGGCGCCGCTGCCGTTGAGGTATTGTCCCTGGGACAAGGTACCGCCCGGCACCTTGTCATACGTGCGGGAATCGGAAATGCCCAGCCAGTTATTGATATAGCCGCCGGCAGGCAGCGTATTCGGCCCCATGCCGTTCTTGTGGCCGTTGTTCATGTAATCGCCGCTCGTCTGGTAGGTGCGCCAGCTGGAGCCTGCGGAATGAACGTTATTGAATGTTTGCCCTTTGTACGTCAATGAGCCGCTAAAGTTGTAATTGCCAGAATTCACACCGACGAAACGGTGATCCGTTCCGTTGTCGGCCAGAATCTTCCAGAAATCGAACCGGTAACTACCGTTCTGTACGCCGTGCGTGATGGAATCGCCGATGAAAGCGACATTGCCGAGATCGGCCGCATGCGACACAGCCGCACAACAGGCCAGCAGAGAGAGAGCAAATAACGAATATTTCATAATTCTTTTGGTAAGATATCACATTTTCAGGAGAAAAATCAACGCGAAAGAGGGTATTTACGCCCATATTGAAATATGGACGGAAATCTCCCTCATGCTTGCCGCCTCCGGCGGCGAAGCATCAGCCCGGACAGGCCGAACAGGGCCAATGCCGCCGTCGATGCTTCGGGCACCGGTTTGTCAGCCAGCTTCTGTTTTTCCGCCAGGGTCAGATTCTGATCATACCCTTTCAGGAAATCGAGCGTGAAATTCCCCCGCACGATGGTACCGATATTTCCGCCTGATGTATTGTTGGAAGCCCATGTACCGTTGCCGGATGCATCGCGGTTGCCAAGCATAATCTGCGACACATAGGTATTGCCGAAACGGAAACTGCCGCTGAAGGTCATCCCGGTATTCTGCACTTCTCCACCGTCGACCGAATAAAAGAACCCCTTGGTCGCACCAACGGCCGTCTTGTAATCAAAGAAGAAAGTCAATGAGGATGTCGATGAAAAATCGTTGATGGCAAAAGATTTCCACCCTTCGCTGAATCCCCCGGCATACAAAGTCAAGGTCGTACCCGTGTAATTGTAAGCGAAACCGAACAGATTGGTATACGAGTTTGATCCGCCGACATTGAAAAAGGCCATACCCTGCTTGTCGGTGGCATTGGCGCTCTGCGCAATATTGCTGATACCGAGGGCAATCGAAGAATCGCGGCCCATCGTTGCTCCGGATGTATTCGAGCCGATGGAGACATAAGTACCGGTTGCGCCTGCCATAGGCGCCGTAATTGTCTGGGTAGCTGAAGAAATCGACGAGGAATCAACCTTGCCCTGATCGATGACGAGTGTTGCCGCTCCGGCAGAAGTCGCCAAAAAGGCCGTACAACAGGCTATATGGAAAAACAAGTGAGGTTTCATATCAATAAAAGTGAACCTCTTAATGCTATCGGATTAACAATCCGCTGTCAATTGGAAAAGCCAAGCATCCTTTTTATCAGGATATTAAGACCACGAGACGATTCCCATCCACATGCAAATGTGTTTGCATATTTTCATTTTTTGCATCATAATTATATGAAATACAATTAATTATTACATTCAATCAATGAATGCGGATTGTTAATCTGCTGTATGCAAAAAACAAAATACAGGACCAGTACTTTTCTACCGGATCGGTCTATACATCAAGAAAAGGCGACATCAACGCATACGAGGCCACCATGGCACGGAACTCCTGCCGGGGCAGCGGATGCAACAATCTTTCAGCATGCACGGAACCGTCGCGGCGCACCCATGCAATCCATACCGTGCCAACTGGTTTTCCCGGAGAACCTCCATCGGGGCCGGCAATGCCGCTCACCGCAACGGCAAAATCGGCATCGGCCCTCAACCTCGCACCGGAAGCCATGGCACAAACAGTCTGTTCGCTGACGGCTCCGAATTCATTCAAAATATCCCACGGCACGCCCAGAAGGTCGTGCTTGGCTTCATTGGCGTACGTCACCCAGCCATACCCGAACACGGATGATGAACCGGGAATGCGCGTGAGGCTTTCCGCAATCAATCCTCCTGTACAACTCTCCGCCGTGGCGATCGTCCTGCCCTGCCCGGCCAGTCGCCGCACAAGAAATCCGGCGGCTTCTTCGGGAGAAGGCAGATGATCCAGAGAACGGGAGGAGCAGGCCATGGAATTTATTCGGGCATCAGGACGGACGCAACCGCCATGGCTGCGATACCTTCGCGGCGGCCCAGAGCACCCAGTTTTTCATTCGTCGTCGCTTTGATGCCCACGCGCCTGCCGGACACATGGAGCACGGCGGACAAGGCATCCTTCATGGCGGGCACATGCGGCATGATCTTCGGAGCTTCGGCGATCAGAGAAGCATCCACATTGATCACTCGACCACCCTGTTCCTCAACCAGCTCAACGGCCCTGGCCACAATCAGCAGAGAAGAAATACCCGCACACCCGGCATCGCCGGGAGGAAACCAGTAGCCGATATCCGGCAATCCCGCCGCACCGAGTACGGCATCCGCAATGGCGTGGCACAGCACATCCGCATCCGAATGCCCGTCAAGCCCGTTCGTCTCCGAAATGCGGACGCCCCCCAGATACAGCGGGCGAGGTTCCACCGAGAAGCGGTGAATATCATAGCCGAAGCCGCACAATGTCACGCAATCGCTCATGCCGTCACATGTATCGAAAATTAATCGCCGAGAGATTCGACAATGGGTATGGCGTTGTTCCACGCGATGATGGAACCCTGCTCTCCGCCTTCGGTGAAAGGCTCGAAATCCACACGGCCTCCGGCACACTCGACGATGAGCTTGCCTGCCGCCAGATCCCAGATGGAAACCATGCTTTCCACATAGGCGTCGAAACGTGCGGAAGCGATGTAGGCAAGAGCCAGCGCGGCGGTGCCGATAATGCGAACCTTCCGTACCTGGCCCGAAACGTGGGCGAAGCGGCGCAGGCCTTTTTCCTTGGAACCGTCCGTCTTGCCGTGGCCGATGAACACAATGGCTTCCGACATCTGCGTGCGGCGGGAAACATGCTGGACTTTGCCGTTCAGATAGGCGGGGCCTCCCTTCTCCGCATACCAGCATTCGTCGAGATTCGGATCGTAGATCACACCGACGATCAGCTCGCCCCTGCAGCGCAGGGCGATGGAAACGCAGTAGAGCGGGATGCCGTAATAGTAGTTGACCGTACCGTCGATGGGATCGACGATCCATTCGTAATCGGAAGAGGGATCGCCTTCCTTGCCTTCTTCACCGAGAATGGCATGGTCCGGGAATGCCGCCAGCAGCCGCTCGGTAATCAGGGCCTGGGACATTTTGTCCAGCTCCAGCTTGATGTCGTGCTGAGAGGCTTCATCCACATGCTTATCGTCATGGAAATGCTGCTTCAGGAATGCGCCTGCGGCCTTGGCCGTATCGATGGCAACGGTGAGTGCTTGCTGTGGAATCATCATTTTTTCTTGGTGTTAAGCGTATTTTTGGCTTCCGTATAGATCTGTTCCGCCAGATTGGCAGCCGTCTCGGAAAGAAGCTTTTTGAAACCCTTGCGGTCGTACATTTCGGGAGTTGCCTCATCGAAGCCCAGCCACAGGAAAACGGTCACGCTGCGCCCGGCCATGGAAACCCACTGGCCGTCCTGTCCGGGAAGGGTAATGTTCATATTCATCGTGCGGTTCGTCTCATCCGTCCGGAAAGGCCGGCACGATGCCACATTGCGAGCCGCTTCGCGCGGCACCACTTCCTTGGCGTCGAGCTGCTGCGTATTGACGTACAGAGGCGTATCGCCAAAGCTCGAAACCTGTTGAATCAATTGCAGAGGAAAATACTTGCCTCGGTTCTGGATGCAATACAGGCTGCGGGCAAGATCGATCAGCGGCAAGGAGAATTCCCCCAGATACAGCTCGTCGCTCTCGGGCAGATTGCCCGGCAGGTGAAGCCGTGCGCACGCATCCAGCACGGACTTGTGGCCAAGGGCGCGCCCCGTCTGCAACGGAGCATCGGCAATGATGTTGATTTGTTTCTCACTTGCGCGGCAGTTGACGACGGGCGCGAAAGCCATGCCCGGTTTCACCTCCTTGAGCCAGCGCGTCTGCCCGTCCTGCGGCGAACGGCCGCCGATCACGGCCAACACGTTGCCCGTCCGCGTCTCCACGCACATGGCGGCAACCTGCACGCAGCGGTCAAGATGTCCCTTGCTCCTCCTGGGCAGACCCTCCCAGATTTTATTCTTTTCGAGCGACTGAAGCGTTTCTTCGCATTTGCGCTCCATGAATTGCTGCAGGGGAAGGTTCAGGCTGGTATGCACGCGAATGCCGGAACTCTCCGTACCCACTTCGCCGCAGAGGCTTTCAAGCTCGTCAATCACCCACATGACGATATACGAGCAGTAAGAACCCTTGTCGAGGCGGTGAACGACGATCGGTTCCTTTTTCGTCTTCTCGTAGAGGGCTTCGGAAATCTTGCCCGTCTCATACATGCGCTTCAGGGTAGCATCGCGTTCGCGGGTCGCCGCCTTGAGATTGCGGATGGGATTGAAGTAGGAAGGCCCTCGGACAAGCCCGGCCAGCGTGGCGCATTCCGACAGGTTGAGCGAACCGACGTTTTTCCCGAAATACGTGCGCGCCGCCTGAGCGACGCCGTAGCAGTCCTGCCCGAAATAGATGCGGTTCAAATAGGCTGCCAGAATGGTTTTCTTGTCGTACGCCTCTTCGATGCGCTTGGTAATGGCGATCTCAAGCAGCTTGCGGTCGATGGTCTTGGCACGCAGGTCGAACACGTTGCGTGCCAACTGCATGGTGATGGTCGAAGCTCCCTGCTCGTAGGAGAAGGAAGAAATGTTCTTGAGAATGGAACGCAGAACGGAGGTATAGACGATACCCCCATGCTCCATGAACCGTTCGTCTTCGCGGGCGATAAAGGCATCCACCAGATATTGGGGCGCATCGGCAAGAGCGATATTGACCCTTTCGTTATCGTCCAGAGCGGAAATGCAGCGGCCTTCCGCATCGTAGATGGCGCTGTTCATCGGAGCGTCCAGCACGTGCGCCAGATCGTACTGGCTCGCGCGCCACGAGAAAACGATCACTACCGCAAAAAACAGGACGAGCAGGATGCCCAGCGGAATCAGGGCATACTTGATCCAATGCGGTACGCTGCTGAAGACATCGTACCACCGCTTGCGCCGATTGGATGAACTGGGCAACATGGCTTAATACGCGACCGTACCTCCTCCGGTCATTTCATGAAAGCTTCCGTTTTGGCATCCGGACGCCAGCCGGGGAACTCTTCTTCGAGAATGGTGGTAAACCTCTTTGCCTCTTCGGGACGGTTGTCCTTCATCAGGGCGCGGACAGCCTTATACAATGCCTTCGGCTTCAATTCCTTGTCCGATACGAACAATTCTGCCGTGGTGCCGTAGAACTTGGCAGCATCGCCATACTTCTTTTCGGCAAAGGAAGCATCCCCGAGAGCCAGCCGGAGCGAAGCCTTCAGGGGGCCTTCCACACCCATGGCAATGGCTTCTTCCGCCACCTTGCGGGCTTCGGCCGTCTTGCCGAGGCCGAGAAGGATCGCAGAACGGTCCAGCATGGCATCCGCACGGGAATAAGGTTTCGTCTCCATGCCGAGATACTGGTCCACAGCCTTCAACGCGTCATGATACTTGCCCAGAGCAAGTCGGGCTTTCGCCAGCGTCTTCCATACGACGGGCTCGGCCTTCTGAACGTCCGCCGGTTTGGCCGTGGCATCTGGCCGCTGAACGGCGATGGTCAAATACTTGTCCGCCGCTTCATAGTCTCCGGTCTGGTAGCACTTCCAGCCGAGCCAACGGTGAATGGCCAGAGGAAGCGTCTGGAAGGTGGAACTGTTCTCCTGCTCCAGCGCCTCCATGGCATCAAGCAACTTGTCGGAATCCTGAAGCTTGTAATAGCACAGGGCGAGGTACATGCCCACCTGGGAACCGTATTTCTCGCCGTTGATGGTGCGGGCTTCCTGGAAATGAGGCACGGCTTCAGCCGCCCTGTCCTTTTCGTACAGGGCCTGAGCCACGGCAAAATGGGCTTCGCTGGTCGCGGCGGGCTTGATCTGGGGGAAATTCTCCAGCAGCCCCTGATAATAGCGGATCATCTTGTCGGGATCCTTGCGGGCGCAAATCTGGGCAGCGCGCTGCCATGCCGTCGCGGCGGCCATCGTCTTGCCGTAGCTGTTGATGACTTTCTCGAAATCGGCCAGAGCCAGGTCTTCCTTGCCCGACTTGTAATACAGCTCGCCACGGTACAGGTAAGCCTGCGCCGCGCGTTTGTCCTTGCCGTACTTGTTGATGAAATCGCTCAGTTCGACAGCGGCCTTTTCGGCATCCGCCGGGTCCTTCGACTGGCTCATGGCCCACGCCTTTTTCAAGGCGACATCGGGCCGCGCATTTTCGGGAAGGTTATCCACATTGACCAGCCCATACTGGCGGACGGCCTCGGGGGCATTCACCGGAAGCAGACGGTCGGCATACATGAATCGCACCACATCGTTCGTCGGATTCCCGGCAAAAGCAGCCGAGGCGGCGTACTGCTGCAAATAATGCTCGGCCAGAGGCAGGAAGTCGAAGCTGTTGGACTCCTGCGCGCAGACGAGCCTTCTGTAGGCGGCATCAAGCGCGCTTTCCGTCTGGGGGGCAGCCTGTTCGACCATGCCGAAATACTCCATCGCGGGCGCATACTGCTTCTGATGCATGAATGCCTGCCCGATGATGAGGCACCGGCGGGCTTCCAGCCTGGGATCGCCGAGCGGCTGCATGCCGGCCTGCGCCCGGCGGACGATTTCGGCATAATTCTTGTCGCGGTACAGGGCGACGAGCCCTTCCATCGAGCCTTCGGAAACGTAGCCGGACATGCCGGGTATCGACGCCAGACGGGCATACAATTGCTGGGAATCGGCCGTTTTGCCGAGCTGGGAGGCAAGGCGGGCTGCCTGCAGCGTCGCCGCGCCGCGCCGCTTGTCGTCCAGCCCGGATTGGCCGCACAGGCGCACATAGCAGTCGTAGGCCTCCTGCAAACGGTTGGTCGCCACATAGATCGGCCCCAGAGAAGACAAGGCGGCCGTCACGAGCTGGGAAGACACTCCCGGCGTCGCCAGCAAGTTCCTGAACATGGTTTCGGCGCGGTTCTGGTCGCCCATCTCCGTGTAGGTGCGGCCGAGGCGGAACAGAATGTCTGCCTTCAGTTCGGGTTTCGTCGTGTTCTGCAAGGCAATAGTGTAGTACCGTTCGGCCTTGCTCCAGTTCTTTTCGTCCGCACTTTGCGAGGCGAGCTTGTAGGCGGCGGCCGATGCGAATTCATCGTTCCGGCCCTGATACCTGGTCGCGATTTCAGCCAGCGCCAGATTGGCCTGCGGTACGTCGCCGATCTCCATCAGACAGGCGGCCTGATAATACAAGGCCTTGGAACGCTGCGAAGATTGCGGATACCGGGCGGCGAAATCGGCAAACAGCGAAGCGGCCCTTCTCAGCAGGTCGCCGCGCTCAACGGGGCGGTCGCGCAACTCCGCCGTCTGGCTCTGGGCATACATCTGCTCGGCTATCGCCATGCTGTCGGCCTCCCGGTTGGCGACAAGAGGAGTCTGTTCATCCTCCACGGCCTCGGCGACGGGCGACGCATACTGCGCCCATGCCGGAAGCCCGGCGGCGGTGGCGGCAACGCTGGAAATCAGGAAACGGTACTTCATGGCGTGATGCAAGGGCTGAAAGGTATATGAATCATTCCGTATGGACAGAAGGAGGCGATTTACGAAGGTTCGTCGAACTTGGGTAATTGGACTGACTTGATTCCGGCTTTGATCAGATCCTCCATCAAGGTCATCATATGGGCATGGCGGACATCCGGCGCTGATGTGATACGGAAAGACGCATGGCTGTTCTCCTCATGGAGAGCCTTCAACTTGCCGACCAGTTCTTCCCGGCTGGCGGGGCGTTCGCCGTCCACCAGCACGGAGCCGTCGCGCAGCAATTCCAGCGTCACGAGTACCGGCGCAGGAACGGCCTTTCTCGTCGAGAACGATACATTCCAGAACCCGGCCTTCGTGCAGGCATCCAGCACGTCCACCATCTTCTGGTATTCCGTCTTTGCCTCGCCTCGGATACGGATTGTCTGATCTTGGTCCTGCATGGCTCTTTCGCGCAAGTGGGCGTAGAGCCGGTCCTTGTCCTTGAAGCGCTCGCCGTCGATCGTCACCGAGCCGTCTTCATGCACATTGAGGGTGATTTCGGAAGCTTCGGCACGGCCGCTGCAGGAATCTCTGTACACCTGAGCGGGCACACTCTTCGCCGTCACCGTGCGGGGAGCCTTGCCCTTGATGGTCACAACAACCGTATCGGGTTCCGTCTTTGAATCGGCTGCATGCAAACCCTGGCAGGAAAGCAGTGCCATGCAGCAGGAGAAAAGGAAAGAAGCTTGTTGTTTCATGATATCCGGGTTGGGGTCAATGTTGTGTTATGGAGCCGGAACAGCTCTTTTCGTCGAGAACGATACGTTCCAGAACCCGGCCTTCGTGCAGGCATCCAGCACGTCCACCATCTTCTGGTATTCCGTCTTCGCATCGCCTCGGATACGGATGGTCTGGTCCTTGTCCAGCAGTGCGCTGTTATACAGCTTGGCGTAGAGCTGATCCTTGTCCTTGAAATGCTCGCGGTTAATGGTCACCGTGCCGTCCTCGCGCACATTGATGATGATCTCGTTCGGATTATGGCGCGCCGTTTCCGTCGCCTGCTCCGCCGAAGGCACCTTCACCTTCAGATCCGGTTCATACAGACTGAAGGTCTGCGTCACCACGAAGAAAATCAGCAGCAGGAACACGATGTCCAGCATGGGGGCCAGCTGGAAACCGATGGGTTCGGGAACTCGTGCTCGAAATTTCATGAACGGAAAGGAGGCTGGGGATTAAATATCGTCGTCATCCAGAGATTCCACATGAGGCGATGCGAGGGTCGCCACGCCGAGGCGCTGTTCGCGGTCCATCTGCATGGAAATGACGGAAAGCAGGTGAGTCATCGCCACTTCCATATCCGTGATGCGCTTCTGGATGCGGCTGCGGAAGAACACATAAGCCAGCATGCAGGGAATGCCCAGCACAAGGCCGCCCGCCGTCGTAATCAACGCTTCGGACATGCCTCCGGCCAGCAGCTGCTGCAGCCCCTGCTCTGCGGACTGGAGCCCGGCCCCGACTTCGCGGTTGGAAAGCTCGATAAAGGTCTTCATCATGCCGATCACGGTACCGAGCAGGCCGAGCATCGGAGAAATCGCACCGATGTCGGAAAGCCACGAGATAACGCGCGTCAGGATGTTCACCTGGCGGGAACCTTCGGCATTCGCCACTTCGCGCACTTCATCGATGCTGGCGCGCGGATTGCGCTGCAGGAACATGACGACGAGCTGAAGCGTGCGTGAAATACTGGAATCGTTATACTTGCAAAGGGCGAGCGTACCGGCGTAATCCTTCTTGCGAAGGTAAAGCTCCGCCTCGCTGACGAAACGGTGCGGCAGCACGGCTCCGCTGCGCGTATTCCAGAGGCAGAAGAAGAAAATGATCGTGGCAATGAAAGACAATGCCAGCAACGGATACATGATAAACCCACCCTTGTCAAAGAGTTGGTGCAGATCCCAGGTAATGGTGTCGGCTAGTACGGGGACGGATGTCATGGCGTGTTCGGTTAGTATAGCGTAAGTTCCGCAGGAATCAAGAGCGATACCTGTCTGTATGGTACGATTTGCCGGCGACCGTTCTTACAGGGAAATCCGCCATCCGCGCCGTATGCCCCGAAGAGGGCTTTGCCCGCCGGAATTCCCTGTGGTATAATCAACCCCGGATGACCAAGGCCGAACTCAAGGAACGATGGCGCGCGACGCCCCACCGCCCCGGCGTGTACCTGATGAAGGACGGCGCGGGCGGCATCATCTACGTCGGCAAGGCCAAGGATCTCAAGCGCCGGCTCGCCAATTACTTCTCGCCCTCCCGCAAAACGCTGGAGCATCACAAGACCCGCGCCCTGATCGCCTCCATTGCATCCTTCGACTACTACGAGACGCGCAGCGATCAGGAAGCCCTGCTTCTGGAACAGAAATTCATCAAGGACTACCGCCCCCACTACAATATCCAGTTCCGGGACGACAAACGCTTTTACCTGCTCAAGGCCGCCCGCCACGAGCGCATTCCCCGTTTCACGCTCGTGCGCCAGAAAAAGGACGACAAGGCCCGCTACTTCGGTCCATTCGCCCATGCTACGGCCCTGAAGGAAACGCTGGAATGGATCAACCGCCATTACCGCCTCCGCACCTGCACCGCCCGCCATCCCGGAGAAAAGGAATACCAGCATTGCCATGCCGATGTGATCCGGCAATGCTCCGCCCCCTGCATCAACCGCATTTCTCCGGAAGAATACCAAGCCAATTTCCAGGCCGCCATGGATCTGCTCGAAGGGCGCGGCCGCAAGGACGTACTGGACGGCATCCGGGACGAGATGATGGAGGCCGCCGACAAGCTCGATTTCGAAAAGGCAGCCGTCCTCCGGGATATCCACGAGAACCTTGTCAAAACCTTCGAACCGGCGCGGAGATTCACGAAAGGCTCACCCGACCTGCCCGGCACCGTGCGCCCGGATCACGACCTCGCCGAGCTGGGAGCAGCCCTCGGCATGAGCGAACCGCCCGCCATCATGGAATGCTTCGACATTTCCAACCTTTCCTCGAACCACATCGTCGCGTCGATGGTGCGCTTCACCAACGGACGGCCGGATAACCAGGCCTACCGCCGCTACCGCATCCGCAGTGTAGACGGGCAGAACGACTTCGCCTCCATGATCGAGGTCATCCGCCGCCGGTACTCGCGCATTCTCCGCGAGAGCGCCGCCATCCATGAAAAACCGGAAGGCATGTCCGCCTATGCGTGGCTGAAGCAGCTGAGCGCGGAAGGCAAGGCTCCCATCAAGGTTCCCGATCTCGTGATCGTGGACGGCGGCAAAGGGCAACTCAGCGCCGCCATGGAAGAGCTGGAAAGCGTCGGCCTCTCCGACATGCCCGTCATCGGCCTCGCCAAGCAGCACGAAGAAATCTTCTTTCCCGGAGAAAGCGCCCCCCTGCGGCTCGACCATGAAACGGGCGCGCTCAAACTGATGCAGCGCATTCGCGACGAAGCCCACCGCTTCGCCAACAACTACAACGAGCTTCTCGTCCGCCGACGCGTCAAGGAAAGCCGTCTCGACGCCTTCCCCGGCATGAGTCAGAAGCGGAAGGAACTACTGCTTTCACGCTTCAAATCCGTTTCCAACCTCCGCAGCAGGACGCCGGACGAAGTTGCCTCCCTGCCCGGCATTTCCCGCGCATGGGCGGAAAAATTGCTGGTTTGGCTGGGTGATTCCGCCTGAAACAGGAAATCACCTGTCAGTATGACACGGATTCGCTCGCAACAAATCTATCACCCCGCTCTTTTTATAACAAAATCTAATCACTTAAAATGAAAGAATTGCAAGAAAAATAAACCAAAACAAAGAATCTTTCACAGACATTATATATATAGCCAGATTAAAACTGCACACAGTTGTGCAAAATTGTGAAATTTCAGTTGACGCAACCGCCAAACTCTACTATAACAGCACCCGTTCGGCAGTTTTCCATCAAAAAACAGACACCGAACACTCTCTATATTGTAACTTGAATGAAAGCGATTCTGATCTTCTGCGGTCTAGTCCTTCTGGTAGCACCCATGATGGCCCCCGGGTTTTTACGGCTGAGGCCGGTCACAGCCTTTCTGGCCCGGACACTGGGTATCGGCATATTGGTTCTTTACAGCTATGTCATGCTGTATCCGACAGTACTTTTCCGGTACATCGACGATAAAACGGACTATTGCTGTCTCATCCACAGCCTTCAGGAAGATTCCTTTCTTGAAGGCCGCATTGACGATCTGACTGTCGGCAAAACATGGGAACAGCTCACCTATCTCGGCGCACCTCAAAACACCGACCATCAGGACAAAATCTGGGTCTGGGTTGAAGGGGGCAAGCCTGCGCCTCTGGCCGATCTGGTCGCCAGCGGAAAACGCGGCGTGCATATCCAATTCGACCAGCAGGGCGTCAGCTTCAATCTCGATACCTGCCATATGCAAATGAGCAAGAAGGTATCCCATCTTGTCGACACCGATACGCCCGATTCCAAGTAATCGGGCGCACCTCCCTTTTCATCCCTCCAGTTCCTGCCTGAGGAACGGAGCAGTTACGCTCTTCCTGCTGCGGGCCACCGCTTTCACGGAACCTTCCGCCACGATGGTTCCGCCTTCGCTGCCGGCTCCGGGGCCTACGTCGATCACGTAATCGGCCTCGGCGACCAGCTCGAGATTGTGCTCGATCACGACCACCGTATTACCCAGTTCGACGAGGCGTTGCAGCACATCGATCAACAGCCGGACATCCTTCGGATGCAGGCCGATCGTCGGCTCCTCGATGAGGTACAGATCCTGCGGCAGCTCACGCCCCTTCTTCACGGCCTGAATGGCTGCCCGGCGACCCTTGATCAGCTCGGAAACGAGTTTGATGCGCTGCGCCTCCCCGCCCGACAGGGTGTTCGACGCCTGCCCGAGTGTCAGGTAGCTCAACCCCGTCTCGCACAGCAGGCGGAGAGGTTCGGCCAGCCGGGGCTGGGAATCGAAAAATTCGGCGGCTTCCTCCATGCTCATATCAAGCACTTCGGCGATATTCTTTCCCTTGTACCGCACTTGCAGCGTACGTGAATTGTAGCGGCTGCCGCGGCACGTCTCGCACGGGATGGAACAGGGCGGCAGAAAATCCATCTCCTGCTTTTCCATGCCCGTACCCTTGCAGGCCTCGCAATTGCCGGACGACGTGTTGAACGAGAACCGCCCCGCATCGAATCCGAGCCGCTTGGCATCGGCGGACATGGCAAAGAGCTTGCGGATCTCGTCGAACAGGCCGACGTAAGTGGCCGGAGTCGAACGCGGCGTCTTCCCAATCGGGCTTTGATCCACCTGATACACGGCACGCACCGTATTCAGATTTTTCGTACTTTTCCACGTTGCCCGCTCTTCCTTCGTCGCCTTCTGTCCCGCTGCATCGCGTGCGGCCACGGCGAGCGTCCCCGTCACCAGAGAAGTCTTGCCTGCGCCGGACACCCCCGTCAGCACCGTCAGGCGGCCACGGGGAACGCGCAGATCCACCGATTTGAGGTTGTGCAGCGTACATCCCTTCACTTCGAGGAAGGGAACATCCTTCACCCCGCGCCATGCGCCCCGGTAGGGATGCCTGGGCTTATCGCGAAGGGCCAGACCCGTCACGGAATCTTCCATCGCCTCCAGCTCGCGGAACGTACCCTGAGCCACGACTTCGCCGCCATGCACTCCCGCGCCGGGGCCAAGGTCGATCAAATGGTCGGCACGCTTCATCGTCTCCTCATCATGCTCGACCACGAGCAGAGTATTTCCTCTCTGCTTCAATTCGTCGAGCGTGGAAAGCAGGCGGTCGTTATCGCGCGGATGCAGACCGATCGTCGGCTCGTCCAGCACATACAGCACCCCGCGCAACTCCGACCCGAGCTGGGCAGCCAGACGGATGCGCTGCGTCTCCCCGCCGGAAAGCGTCGTCGCACTGCGGTCGAGCGACAGATACCCGAGGCCTACCCGCTGCAGGAAATCGAGGCGTTGCGAAATCTCCGCCACCACATTGCGGGCAATCTCTCCGTCGCGCCCATCGAATGACCATGAGCGGACGAGATCCAGAGCCTCCACCGCGCTCAACTTGCCCACATCCGCAATTCCCTGGCCTTGCAGCATCACACCGAGAGCCCACGGACTCAGACGCAGGCCGCGGCAATCGGGGCAGGTGCGCACGGATGTGTCCTTGCCTGCCGCGCGTTCGACATCGCGGTCGAAGCGCAATTCGGCTTCCAGCTCCGAATTCGCCTTATCGCTGTCGAAACGCGCTTCGGAAATGCGCCCGTGCCCCCGGCAGGTCGGGCACCAGCCGCGCGGTGAATTGAACGAGAAGGTCGAAGGCTCCGGTTCCGGGAAACTCTCGCCGCAGCAGGGGCATGCCAGCTTCGTTCCCAGCAGCTCCTCCCTTTTGCCTGCCAGCAGGCGAACGAAACCGTCTCCCAGCTCCAGCGCATGCGCCACGGCGCGGCGCACATCGTCACCCTCGCCGAGCAACGCGGTCACAATATCCACATCATGATTGGAATAGCGGTCGAGCGGCACGAACTCGGAAGGCTTCACCAGCCTGCCGTCCGCCCGGAGATAAGGATACTTCTTGCCCTCCGCCCAGCGGGCCAGATCGGCGTAATGGCCCTTGCGGTTGCGTACCACGGGGGCGGCCAGCATCAGGCTTCCGTTCTGCGCCAGCCTCTGTTCCACCATCGCCAGCAGCTCCTCTTCGCCGCGCTTGCCTACCGGAACCTTGCAAGACGGGCAATGGGGCGTGCCGAGCTTGGCATACAGAAGGCGCATGAACTGCCAAACCTCCGTCACCGTACCCACGGTGGACTTCGTACCGCCGCGCGAACGGTTCTGCTCGATGGCAACGGTAGGCGGCAGCCCCGTCAGGCGGTCGATATCCGGCACTTCGAGCTGTTCGGTGAACTGGCGGGCATAGGGAGACATCACATCGAGGAAACGCCTCTGCCCCTCGGCGAAAACGATATCGAAAGCCAGCGTGGACTTACCGGAGCCAGACAGCCCGGTAATCACCGTCATCTCTCCGCGCGGAATATCCACATCGATATTCTTGAGCTGGTGGTGGCGCGCGCCGCGCAGGGCGATCACCCCCTCCGGCACATCCTCCTCATGATCAACCGCTTCCGGCTCCGCCGCCAGCAGATCGCCGGACTCCATCCCCAGCATGGGCCGCAGATATGCGCCCGTAAAACCTGCACCCGCTTCCGCCACCTGCTCCGGCGTACCCTGCGCCACGATGCGGCCTCCTCCCGCCCCGCCTTCGGGGCCGAGATCGATCACATGGTCGGCGCACTTGATCAGCTCCAGGTTATGCTCGATGACCAGCAGGGAATGCCCGCTCTCCACCATCCTGTAAAAAACCTGAAGCAGCACTTCCAGATCGGAGAAATGAAGCCCCGTTCCCGGTTCGTCCAGAACAAGCAGCTTGCCCTTCTTCGACTCCTGCCCGAACGTATCCACCAGAATCTTGGCCAGCTTCAGCCGCTGGTTTTCGCCGCCCGACAGCGTATTGAGCGGCTGCCCGAGGCCGAGATGGCCCAGCCCCACGCTCAGAAGAATATCCAGCTTCCGGCACACCCGCACCGCACGGGCATTCTTCACCCTGCCGAACACCTCCCGCGCACTCCGGATATCCAGAGCCAGCACCTCGGACATATTCATGCCGTTCCACTTCAGCCCGAGAGCCTCCTCCCTGTACCGCGTGCCGCCGCACAAAGCGCAGGGCACGAAAATATCGGAAAGGAACTGCATCTCCACCTTCTCCTGACCGAGGCCGGAACAGCGCGGGCAGCGGCCATCCCCGCTGTTGAAAGAAAAATAGCCCGCAGTCAGCCCGCGCGCCTTGGCGGCAGGCTCCAGAGCGAACAGCGCGCGAATCTCCTCGAACATGCCCACATAAACCGCAGGCGTGGAACGGGGAGTACGCACGATTGGGCTCTGGTCCACCAGCACCACCTCCTCCACATGCTCGAAACCCTTGACGGAAGCCACCTTCCCCGCAGCCTCCTCGGAAGCCGTGCCGAAATGGACGCAGGCATGGGCATACAGAATCTCGCGTGCCAGCGTACTCTTGCCCGAACCGCTCACGCCCGTGAGGCAGGTATAGACTCCGAGCGGAATATCCACATCCAGCCCGTGCAGATTGTGGCACTCCGCCCCCCGAATGGAAAGCTGCTTCTTCGCCTTGCGCCGCTTCTTCGGCACGGCGATGGAACGGCTTCCGGAAAGGAAATGCCCTGTGGCAGACTCCTCCAGCGACAGAATACCCTCGGGCTGCCCCGCATACACCACCCTGCCCCCGCCTGAGCCGGACGCGGGCCCCATATCCACCAGATAATCGGCGGCACGCATCACCGCCTCCTCATGCTCGACCACAACCAGCGTATTCCCGCGCTTCCGCAGCCGCTGCATGGCGGAAATCAGGCGGCTCGTATCGCGCGGATGCAGCCCCACCGTCGGCTCGTCCAGCACGAACAGCGTATCCGTCAACGCAGCGCCGAGGCAGGTCGTCAGACTCACGCGCTCGATCTCGCCGCCCGACAGCGTACGAGTCAAACGATCCGCCGTGATATAGCCGAGGCCAACCTCGTTCAGATACGCCACGCGGCTCCGCAGCTCGCGCGCCACCTGCAGCAAAGCCTTGTCCGTATCCGCAGCGGGCATGATATGCACATCGATCCAGCCCAGCAGCTCATCCATCGGCATTGCCAGCACCTCCGGCACCGTCTTTCCGCCCACGGTAAACCGCAGAGCCTCCGGCCTCAGCCTGCCGCCTCCGCAAGCCGTACACTCGCTGTAAATCCGGTAATGGCTCAGGAACACGCGAATGGGCATCTTGTGCGTATAACGCTCCATCTCGATGAAAAACCCCTTGATACCGTACCACAAATCACCTGCCGTCGCCTTCTCGATATCGTGTTCTTCGCCTTCGACCACCCACTCCTTCTCCGCCTCCGTCAGCTCGCTCCACGGCACATCCACACGCACCTTCTTCGTGCGGCGCCCGATCCTCACGAGATCTTCGCGGCACTCCTGCATGCGTTCGGACTCGAACACCTTCACCGCTCCCTGCCGGATACTCAGCTCGGGCCGCAGCCCCTTGAGATAATCGTACACGATCATGCGCCCGTACCCCTTGCACTCGGGACACGCGCCCAGCGGCGAATTCCCGGAAAACAGGCCGGGCCTCGGCTCGAGAAGCGGGAACCAGTCCCCCCGGAACGACTCAATCGCCCCCCAGCCGTCCTCCGTCCGGGGGAACACATGAACCACATCTCCGCCGAGGCGCATCGCCGTCTCCACCGCCTCCATCAACCGCTGCAAATCTCCGTTGCCCTGCAGGCGCACGCGATCCTGCACCACCAGCCATCGGCCATCGGCATCGAACTCCGGCAGCCCCGTGGCCGCTTCGTCCTCCTGCATCTCGTCCAGCCTCGACACACCGTCCTTCGTTCGCAGGCGCACATACCCCTGCCCCATCAACGCCTGCCGCATCTCGTCGAACGTCCCAACCACCGGCACGGAAAAACAGACCAAAACATCCGCCTCGCTCCCGTACTCCTCCGCCAGCCGGGTCGCCACGGAAAGAGGAGTCTCCGGGCGCACCAGCCGCCCGTTCTCGTCATGCCCCACGGCAATCCGGGAAAAAATCAGCTTCCAATACTCGTTCATCGCCGTCATCGTACCGACCGTCGAACGGGAATTTTTGACGGAATTGCGCTGTTCCAGCGCAATCGCCGGAAGAATATTCTCCACGGCATCCACATCCGGCCTGTCCATACGATCCATGAACTGCCGCACATACGGCGAAAACGTCTCCATATAACGCCGCTGCCCCTCGGCATACAGCGTATGCATCGCCAGACTCGTCTTGCCGGAGCCGGAAGGCCCCGTCACCACCGTAATCCCGCCGAGCGGCAACTCGACATCGACATTCTGCAAATTATGCACCCGCGCTCCGCGAATGCGAATATGGCGTTCGTTCTCCATCATCGTTTCGAGAATTATTCTTAAATAAAAAGGTGGAAAAGTGAAGTCGAACGCGCGGCAGCATCGATATTTTCGCGGCACGCACATACGCCGCGTCCGGACCGGCATTCAGACTCCCCGCACCTCCGGGACAGCCGCTATTATCCGAAATTTGGCTTCACAAAACGTTATCCCTCGTGTAAAATCCATCCCATGAAAAGCTTGAGCCTGCTGATGAGCGCAGCTGCATTGGGTATCTGCGCCCTCGTATCCTGTGAAAGCCGCCCCTACCCCGTGGGATTCCACCTTGAGGCTGACGGCGGCGAAGGCGGCTCCAACTTCGTCGTCAAACACAAGGGACGGTTCTACGACAGGTCGCCGTTCCTTTCGCTCGTCCATTTCCAGAAATTCGCCTCCTTCCTGAATCCCGACGGTTCCTACTGCGTCGTACTTGAAGCCAAGCCTGAAATGCAAATGCGGCTCAATACCATGACGCAAGCCAGCATCGGCAAGCATATTCTACCCACCGTCGCCGGGCTGAGCTTTGAACCTCTTGTCATCAAGGAACCCAATACGGACGGCAAGCTCGTCATCTGGAACGGGCTGAACGGCTACGACCTCTACATGATCAGCAAGCACGTCGAACCCGCCCAGCCCGAGATCGAGGAAAAACGCTACCTGAAGGAAGACCCGCGCCCGCCGCGCCCCAAACCTCAGGCGCAGCCCGCCAAGCCCTCCTCCCCGCTGACGAGACCGGATATCGAAGAAATCGAATCGCCCCAGGGATAACTCCTTCCGCCATGAACGGACTGCTCCGCCTGCTACTGGGTGCCGCCTGCATCCTCCCAGCCTTTTCCCAGACCGTCTTCCGCCTGCCGACGGAAAACGACGCCCTCTTCCGCAACGATCCGGAAGGATTCTTCATGTATGTGGACCGCAACTTCGAAGGCGTCAAATCCAAACCCTGGCAGGGAGGCTCCTACGGCTTCACCCGCACCATCGTCCGCACGCCTGCCGGAGGCCCCGTCGCCACCCACTTCCATGAAGGCATCGACATCAAACCCGTGAAGAGGGATGCGCAGGGCGAACCGCTGGACATCGTCCGCCCCGTCGCAGCGGGCACCGTCGTCCATGCTTCAAGCAATCCGCGAGACAGCAACTACGGCCGCTACGTCGTCATCGAACACCGCCTTCCCGAAGGCAGCATCTACAGCCTGTACGCCCACCTTGCCGACGTCACCTGCAAGGCGGGCGATGCCGTCGGCACGGGGAACACCATCGGCATACTCGGCCACAGCGGCGTGGGGCTCAACCGCGAACGCTCCCACCTCCACCTAGAGTTCGCCCTGCTCCTCAACAGCAACTTCCAGAACTATTACGACAGCCTCAAACTTGCCACGCCGAACAAACACGGCAGGTACAACGGCATGAACCTCGCAGGCTTCGACCCCGTACCCGTCCTTCAAGCCTGCCGCAACGGCCAGCCGCTCGACCTCAAAAAACTCTTCGCATCCATGGAAGAACAGTACCGCGTCCGCATCCCGTGGACCGGCACGCCCGACCTCCTCAAACGCTACCCCTTCCTGTGGCACAACCCGAACGGCGTCCGCACCCCTGCTTCCATCGACATCTCCTTCACCGGCGGCGGCGTACCCATCCGCGTCGAACCCCGGCCGGAAACCGTCGACAAACCTTCCGTCGTCAAAGCTCTCTCCCACCCATTCTCCCAGCTCTACCGCACCGTCAACCGCGTCCAGGGTTCCAGCAAAGAGCCTGTCCTCACGGCCTCCGGGCAACGCTACATCCGGCTGCTGACGCAACAATAAGCACTATTTTTCTTCCCCCTCCATGCTCCGCTTCACCACGCTCGCCCTTCCGGCCTTCTGTTCGCTGATCCCTTTACTCCCGGCAGCCGAAACTCCGCCAGCCCCTGCCCCGGCTCAGGCTGCCCCGGCTCCGGAGGATGCCGCAGCCACACAGGAAGAACTGAAAAAGAACCGCTCCTACCAGTCGGGCCTCGCATCCTTGCAGAAAAACCTCGCCTCCCAGGCCGTCATCCACTTCGACAAAGCGCTCAAAACAAAAGACCTGAGCGATGCGGCACGCGAACAAATCATCCTGCGCCTTGCGGAAGCATACGTCCGCAACGACAAAGCGGCCGAAGCCATCGCCCTGTATGCCGCTCTGCCTGACGGCAAATCCCCTGCGTACTGGTCGGGGCTCGCCTTCGCCAAGGCCGGACGCTATGTTGAGGCCGAGCCTCTTCTGGCTTCCATCCCGGCGGAAGACCCTCTTTACGGAGCCGCCTTGCAGGCTCTTGCCTACGTCTCGCGGCAGGCCGGAGATCAGGACGTCCTCGCCGACACGTTGCAACGCATGATCGCGCTGGATGACAAAGAACTCAAAACCAAGGCTCAGCTTGCCCTCGCCGAGCAAAAGCTGGACAACGGCGACCTCAAGGATGTCCAGCCCCTGCTCGATGCCGTCCTGAAAGCCGAAGAAACCGACAAACTGGCCGCCAGCCTGCGCCCCGTCGCCACCCTGCTGGACATCCGCAAGGAAACCGCCCTCAAAAACTACGACCGTGCCGAAAAACTCTGCAACGAGCTCATCGACACCAAAGGCAACACCGACTTCATCAAGGACAGCGCCAAACTCGAAAAAGCCTGCATCCGCATCAGCCGGGCGAAAAACCAGCCTGCCCCATCGGCCGCAGCAGACGATGCCGACATCAGCGACAACAACGGAGCCGGGGAACAAACCATCCGCCAGTTCATCGACTCCACCCCCAACTCCACCCTCCTGCCGGAAGCCTTCGCCATCCTCAAGGCCAACGACGCCTTCGCTCTCGATCCCACCATGATGGCCAAACTGCACGAATGGGAAAAAAGCAAGAACGCCAACCTCGGCCCCATAGCCCGCCTCCATCTGGCAGAACAGAACTATCTCCGCAACAACAGGGAGGATGCCCTTGCCCTCGTTCGGAAAGGCATCGAGGCCGCGCCGCGCCACGCAGCCACGCAAAACCTCCTGCTCATGGGAGTCCAGTGGCTGATCTACGACGGCAAGGTGGACGAAGCCAAAAAACTCATGGACAAATCGTCCATGAACACCGCACGCGCCCTCTTCCAGCGCGGATACATCGCCTACCGGGAAGGCCGGTATGCCGAAGCCGAAGCCGCATTCTCCGAAGCGCGGAGCCTCGCCAACGACAGCCAGATGGCTGCCACCACCATGAACACCGCCCTCGCGGCGCTGATGGACGGACACACGACCCAGGCGGACGCCCTCGCCAAAGCCGAAAAAAACGATCCCGAACTCTATGCCCGGCTGCAATACCAGCGCGCCCACTTCCTCTCCCACTACAAACAGGAAGATGCCCGCAAGGCACTCGAAAGCTTCATCAAAACCTACGACACTCAGCCCGCGCCATCCGGCACGAACGGAAGTGCAACACCTGAAGTCAAACCGCCGTCGCCCTCCATACGGCATGATGTCGCCCGCGCACACATGGACCTCGTCCAGCAGCTTCGCTCCTCCAGCCCCCGCCGCGCCCGCACCTACATGGAACGGCTGGACGGCATGGACACCTCGGACTGGGATAAAAACCTCATCCGCCGCCGCGCCCTGCTCCGCATTGCGCTGGAAGAAGCCCAGACCCAGTACCCCGAAGCCATCGCCGCCACCCGCAAAGCCCTGCAGGAAATCAACGATCCCGAAGCGGCGGCGGCGCTGCACCTGAAACTCGGAGACCTCCTCTACCGCAGCGAACGCTACGGCGACGCCCTCCAATCCCTCACCACCTTCATGGAAAGCTACCCGGAATCGCCCCTGCGCGATGCCGCCACCTTCCTCGCCGGCAAAGCCGCCGCCAAGGTCAACACCTCCTCCAGCCTCGCCGCCGCCGCCGACCTCTTCCGCGAATGCGTCGCTCGGCGCGGAAACTACGCACCCGCCGCCGCCATCGAACGCGCCTCCATCTTCAAACGCATGGGCAAAATTCAGGAAGCCCTCAACGAACTCAGCGACGAATTCATCGCCACCCTCAAACCGGGTGACAAAGCCCTCGCCCTCTCCACCAAGGCGGACGCATGGCAAACTCTCGCCGAAAAAGACCCGGCAGCTCTCACCAAGGCACGCGACCTCTGCACGCAACTCCTCGAATTGACCGACCTCCCACTCGCCTGGACCTTCCGGGGACTCGCACAACGCGCCCAGTATGCCGAAAAAGCCGGAGACACCGAATCCGCCCTTGCCGACTACCAGCAAATCATGGCGCACGACCCCTCCGCCCTCGAAAGCGCCCCGCGCCAGCACTGGTACTGGTACTACCTCTCCGGATTCTCCTCCATCCACCTCCTTGAGCAGCAGGGCAACCATATCGCCGCACTCGCCATCGCCAATGCCCTGGCCAACACCAGCGGCCCCCGCGCGCAGGATGCGGCCAACCTCGCCCGCCGCATCCGGCTTGAAAACTTCATCTGGGACGACTCTCGCACCCTCTTGAAAGAACGCCCCGCCACTGAGGAGAAGCAGCCTGCCGCCAACCCGGAAACAAACGGGGAAACTCCCATTGCCGAACCCGTTCCAGACGGACAGCCGTAAAACCCGCATTTTCGCCTTGCACAGCCATACCCCTTGTGGCACATTTCTTCCGCACAACATCCATCATCATGCCGAACAACAACATGAAAACCATCGAGGGCGGAGTCACCGCACCGCAGGGATTCGTCGCCAACGCCCTGAGCTGCGGCATCAAAAAACCGACTGCCACCCGCCTCGACCTCGCCCTTCTCTACTCCACCCTTCCGACCACCTCCGCCGGAACATTCACCACCAACAAAGTACGCGCCGCCTGCGTCCGCGTCAGCCAGTCCCACATCCGCCGCAACGACATCCGCGCCATCATCGCCAACAGCGGCAATGCCAACGCCTGCACCGGTGTTGAGGGCATCAATGTAGCCCGCCGCGAATGCCGCATCGTCGCCAAGGAACTCGGCATCAGGCAGGGTGAAATCGCCGTATGCTCCACGGGCGTCATCGGCCTGCCCATGCCCATGCAGCGCATCGAACCCCGCCTCCCCGAACTCGCAGCCGGACTCGCCCCCGACAAAGGCCACGACGTCGCCTCCGCCATCATCACCTCCGACACGCGCGAAAAGGAAATTGCCGTTGAAATCACCCTTCAGGGCAAACCCGTCCGCCTCGGCGCATGCTGCAAAGGCGCCGGCATGATCTGCCCGAACATGGCCACCATGTTCTGCTTCCTCACCACCGATGCCGCCGTCGCCCGCCCCGATCTCGAAAAACTCACCTGCGACGCCGTTGAAACCTCCTTCAACCGCATCACTATCGACGGCGACATGAGCACCAACGACACCGTCCTCGTCATGGCCAACGGAGCATCCGGTGTCACCGTCCGCCCCGGCACGCCGGACTGGAAAACCTTCAGCGACGCCGTCCACCACGTCATGCTCGAAATGGCCCTCCACATCGTACAGGATGGTGAACGCGTCACCAAATTCGTCACCGTCGAAGTCGAAGGAGCCCGCACCTTCGCCGATGCCCGCAAAGTCGCCGAAGCCGTCGCCAAATCCTCGCTTGTCAAAAGCTCATGGAACGGCAACGACCCGAACTGGGGCCGCATCGTCCATGCCGTCGGCTATTCGCGCGCCAATGTCCGGGAAGAACTCATCGACGTCGACATCGCCGGACTCCCCGCCTGCCGCGGCGGCCTTCAAACGGACACCCCGTCCGACAACCTCCGGGAAGCCGTGCTGGCCCAAGCCTTCACCGTTCGCATCGACCTCAACATGGGCGACGCCGGATACACCGTCTACACCACCGACCTCTCCCCGGAATACGTCGACTTCAACCGCTCCGAATACGCCTACTGGAACCAGGCCAAACGCGACGGCCTCACCAAATAGGCGGACACACCACCCCCCCTCACCGAAACGCCGGAAGTCTCCCCAGACCTCCGGCGTTTTTACGTATGCACTCGCACTGCCGACTCTCATTGATGCGCTATGACCTCTTCCTTGCTTGCACAAACCCGAAAGTTGGCATATCATTTCAACGTGAAATATTTGTCATGTCTTGCGGCTTATTTGGTGAGTGCTTTTGTTCTCGTGGCGGCTGAGGTCAAGGTAGCGGCTTTGCACCCTTTGCTCGGCGATATGGCGAGAAAAATCGGCGGCGAACAGGTCGAAGTAGTCGATCTGCTGAAACCGGCGGGAAATCTTCACGCATTCGAACCGACGACCCGCGAGATGGCGGCGGCTTCCGGCGCCCGGCTGGTACTGGCCTCCGGCAAGCAGCTTGAGCCCTACCTCGGCCGACTGAAGGATTCCCTGCCCGCAACGACTCGCATTCTCGATCTCGGCGCCTCCGTGCCGGATGTGCCCGTGCAGGACGGCGGATCGCATGCCGAGCACGAACACGACGACGATTGCTGCAACCACGGTCCCAACGATCCCCACTGGTGGCACACACCCGGCAATATGAAACGCGCCGCACGCTCCCTAGCGGCCGAGTTGTCGAAGCTTGATCCCGAACACGCCGCCTCCTACAAGGAGAACCTCAAACAATGGAACCGCGAGATGGACGAGCTGAACGCATGGGCGCGCAGTACCGTCACTGCGATTCCCGCCGAAAACCGGGTTCTCGTCACGGGACACGCCGCGATGGGCCATTTCTGCAAGGAGTACGGTTTCCGCATGATTCCCATTCAGGGCATTTCACGCGAAGACGAAGGCAATACGGCGCGCCTTGCCTCCATTCTCGCCCGGTTGAGGGAGCAGAAGATACCGGCCATTTTCACCGAGGTGAACGCCAGCCCGAAGATGCTTGATACCATCGCCCGGCAGCTCGGCGTGCCGACAGCTCCCCTGATTACGGACGGCCTGTCAGCTGACCGTCACGATTTTCCCACCATGTTCCGGTACAACGTGGAAACGATGCAAAAACTCCTTCAAAACAAGAAATAACCGCTTGTTTCTCCATTCTGTCCTCCTGCATTCCCTCGCTCTGCCATGCACTCGTCCCCAAGGTTCCATTTTCTGCTGGCATTGATCGGCATGGTGCTGCTGGGCCTGCCGCTGTGGAACATGCTGCACCCGTCCGCCCCCGCCCAGCCGGCAAACACCCCGGCATCGCATGTCGAGCAGGAAACGGCGCCCGCCGTCCTGACCGTCCGCTTTACGGGAAAACCGGCTACGCTCCGCATTACCGACCGGAGCAGGACGATAGCCGTTCTGCCGCCCGGAGAATCCTCCCCCTGGGAAACGGATGTCGATCTCCCACAGGATCGACACACTGTCGAATGGACAGTGGAAGCAGAATGGCCCGGCCAGGCAGATCCGAACGCCAACGAAGCCGTCACTCTGGAGCTGGAACCGCCCGCCGCCGAAACCCGTGCCGCCACGCGCTGGACGACAGGGAGCAAACTTCACGATACTTTTTCCTTCACATGGTAGCACACGACCATATTTGCTGGGGAGGCGGCCATGAACACGCCGATGCCCACAGGCTCAGCGTCGAAGGCGTGACGGCCCGCTACGGGCAGGTCGTCGCTCTGGACGACATCACGTTCAGCACGGTCTGCGGCCACACGCTCGCCCTCGTCGGCCCGAACGGAGCAGGCAAATCCACCCTGCTCCGCCTGATGGCCGGGTTGATGCCGCTCACTCGAGGAAGCATCACGTGGAACGGGCAGCCGCTGCAATCCTGCCCGCATGAAATCGCCTACCTGCCCCAGCGCTCCGATGTGGACTGGAGCTTCC
Source organism: Neoakkermansia glycaniphila (assembly GCF_001683795.1). Taxonomy (GTDB): domain Bacteria; phylum Verrucomicrobiota; class Verrucomicrobiia; order Verrucomicrobiales; family Akkermansiaceae; genus Akkermansia; species Akkermansia glycaniphila. Next base: position 23,584 of record NZ_LIGX01000037.1, on the reverse strand, counting down.
CCCTCACCGTACGGGATCTGGTGGAGATGGGCCGCTACCCTTCCATCGGCATTTGGGGCAAATTCAGCAGGCACGACCGCGAGATCGTGGACAAGGCCATCGACTCCCTGAATCTGAACGAACTCCGCAACCGGCAGATCGGCGCTCTCTCCGGCGGCCAGCAGCAGCGCGCCTTCCTCGCCCGCGCCATCGCACAGGAAGCCCATCTCCTGCTTCTCGACGAACCTTTCACCGGGCTCGACCTGCCAAGCACCGAGACCCTCGGCGGCCTGCTGCGATCCCTCGCAGCGGAAGGCCGCCTCATCATCGCATCCCATCACGATTTGAACTCCGCTCCGCTCATTTTCGACCAGACTCTCCTGTTGAACAGGCAGGTCATTGCCTTCGAAGACACCCGGCAGGTGCTCACTCCCGCCCATATCTCCCGCGCCTTCCACAAGGAGGATTCCACGCCATGAACGATTTCCTCCAATTCCTGAACGAACCCATCGCCCAGCGCTCCGTCTGGGCCTGCGCCACCATCGGCTTCGCCAACGGATTCGTCAGCGCGCTCGTCGTGCTGAAGCGCTCCTCCCTGCAAATCGGCACCCTCTCCTGCGCCCTGCTGCCGGGCATCGCCTTGGCTATTCTGCTCTTCGGTTTCATGCAAATGAGCATCCTGATCGGCGCCGTCATGGCGGCCATGCTCATCGGCCTCGGTTCCCTGTTCGTCTCCCGCACCTCCCGGCTGGATCACGATACTGCGCTCTCCATCCTCCATACGACGGCCTTCGCCGCAGGCTACATCATTCTCGTGCGACTCGGCCTCCAGCAGAAAATCGACGACTGGCTCTTCGGCAGCATCATGAGCATGTCGGATACGGACCTCATCACGGCCTACGTCATCAGCGCGGTGGCCGTCCTCTCCATCACGGCATTGAAGCGTCCCCTGCTCATCTACCTTTTCGACTCCCAGGTAGCTTCCACCCTCGGCATCCCGTCACGGCTGTTCAGCTATGGCATCTTCGCCCTGATCATCCTCGTCCTTGTTTCTTCGCTGCAAGCTGTCGGCGCCTTCCTCACGCTCGGACTTCTCGTCGCTCCGGCAGCCACCGTGTATCTGCTGACGGACAAGGCTTCATGGCTTTTCTGGGGCGGAGGGCTCATCGGCGGCCTCGGTTCCCTTCTGGCCTTCTGCATCTCCTTCCCCCTCGGCTGGCATCTCGGAGCCACGATCATCCTCGTACTCGGAGCCTGCTTTATCCTTGCCTACATCTTTTCGCCGAAATACGGCCTTCTGAAACGCCTGATCCACTGAACAACCATGTCTCTCCCTGCTTTCATTCTCTCCCTGCTCCTGTTCTTCGCCTGCAGCCTTGCCGAAGCTGTCGTCCCCCAGCCGGCCAAAATGGAGGTCTCCTCCGCGCCCCCGCTCCATTTTCCGCTGTCCATGCAAGCCTCCGGCGATGAAGAGGGCATGAGGGAACTCCGGACCGCATCCGCCATGGGCTTCTGCCCGCCTCTGGACAAGGGAGCCCCCTGCATCTCCCTGCTGTACTATAACCCGTGGGTGTACAAAGGCACATCGGGCGACCTGCCGGAAGGAGGCTACAGGCTCCTCGTCTTTGCAGACAACAACGGCATGCCACGCATCCAGCTGCGTGCCAGCTCGCCGAGCGGTTTCTTCTACGGCATCCAGACGCTGACCGCCCTGCTTGAAGAATACAAGACGGACAAGGGCTACCTCATTCCCCCTCTGTTTATCGACGATGCGCCGAAATACGCATGGCGAGGACTCCATCTCGACGTCTCCCGCCATTTCTTCCCGAAGGAGGATGTCGAGGAACTGATCGATGCGATGGCTCTCGCCAAACTCAACAACCTGCATCTCCACTTGACGGACGGCCCCGGCTGGCGGCTGGAAATCAAGAAATATCCCCGCCTGACGGACATCTCCGCATGGCGCAGGGATGCCCGCAAGGAAGAATGGAACTGGCGCAACACCTTGCTGGGGCCAGACCAACAGGAAGGAGAAGTCTATGGAGGTTTTTATACGCAGGATGATCTCCGGCAACTCATTGCGTATGCAGCCCTGCGCCATATTCGCATCGTTCCGGAAATTGACCTTCCGGGGCATTCCTACGCGGCCCTGTTCGCATACCCGGCCCTCGGCTGCTCGGATTTCGACCCGCAGGACAACGGACTTCGCGGCCACGACAATCTCTGCATGGGCAATGCCGAATCCCTCACCTTCGTCAAAGACATCCTGACCGAACTGATGGATATTTTCCCTCCCGGCACGCCGATCCATATCGGCGGTGACGAGGTCATGCCCGGGTGCGGGCAGAACTGCGGCCTCTGCCGGGCGCGCATGAGCGCCCTCGGCATCTCGACCACGCCGGAGTTGCAGGCAGGGTTCATGAAAGACATCGTCCTGTTCCTGAAAGACAACGGGCGGGAATCCATCGCATGGGACGAAGCCTTCGAGGCCGGCCTCAAAGGCCCCATCATGATGCTCTGGAGAGAGGAACAAAAAGGCGTGCAGGCATCGCAGGGCGGAACGCCCGTCATCCTCACCCCGTCATCCCACTTCTATTTCGACTACTATCAAGGCGATCCGGCCAAAGAACCGAAGGCCATCGGAGGCCACATCACGCTTGAACGCGTCTTCGATTATACGCCGTTGCCGGACATCGCGAACATACTCGGCATACAGGGCAACCTCTGGACGGAATACATCCAGAATAAACGCCAACTCGAATACATGGCATGGCCCCGCGGCTTCGCTCTCGCGGAAAAGGCATGGGGAAGCCCTTCGACCTCGTTCTCCGATTTCCGGCAACGCCTCGCCCCTTACTTGAAACTTTTCGATAAACGCAACATCAATTACAGAACCCTTGACCCAAACCATGACGACCATGCACAACCAGTTCAACCGTAACGTACCGTTCAGCCTTCTTCTGGCAAGCCTCGCCGCTGTTGCCTCCCTTCCTGCTGCATGGGCGGCAGCGCCGGAACCCGCTGTCGTCGCGACGCCCCCCTCGGACGGCAGCCGCGGCCTCATCCGCATCGGCCCGAAAGAAATCCGCCATTACTCGGGCGACCGTGGCAACGGCCCTCTGAACATGCTCGTCAGCCGCGACAACGGCCAAACATGGCAGAAAACGAAAACGCCGCAAGCCTATCCTCCCAATTTCGGCGGCATTCCCATTGAATCCCCGGCCATCACATGGCTTCCGAAACAGAAAATGTTCATCCGGGTCCAGCCGATCAACGGCTTTGTCTTCATGTCCAAAAAAATTGATGGCCCTTGGTCCGCCGTCACCAAAGACGGAAAACTCGAACCCAAATGGGAGGACAAGGAAAAGCAGAAAAACTTCGTCAAGCTCGGCGGCATCATGCGCAATCCTCTTGCCGTAGACAAAGGGCGCCGCATCATCATCCCTGCACACGACAAGAGCAAAGGCACATGGTTTCACATCTCGGACGACGGAGGCCTGACATGGCGCACGTCCAAAGGACGCATCACCGTCGGCAAATACACGCCTTCCTCACGCGACAAGGGTGCACGCTGGCATAACGGAGGCGTAGAAGCCACTGTCGTTGAACTCAAGGATGGCAGGCTCTGGGCTCTCGTCCGCACAGCCCATGACCAGCACTGGCAATCATACTCCAAAGACAAGGGAGAAACATGGTCCGATCCCGAACCTTCCCGCTTCTTCGGCACCCTCACCATGATTACTGTCGGCAGGCTCGAAAACGGCAAACTGTACGCCACATGGACAAACACCGCAGCCCTGCCCGAAGTCAACCACGGACGCAACGACGCTTGGGAAGATGTCTTCACCAACCGCGACTCCCATCACATCGCCCTGTCGGACGACGACGGCAAAACATGGTACGGATTCCGTGAAATCTACCTGAATTCCCACCGTAACGATGCCAACTACGGCGACATGCCGGGCACGGACCGCGGCAGCCATCAGAGCGAAGTCGTCGATCTCGGCAAAGGAAAAATCCTCGTCAGCCTCGGCCAGCACCCCGAACACCGCCGCATGGTCATCGTCGATGAAAACTGGATCTCGGAAAACACCCGAAACAGCAACATCACCAAAACGGGACTGGACGAATGGACAGCCCACACGTACCTCCCCGTCATCAAAAAACACTGCGCCTACAACCGCAAACCCTCCGCCACCGTCGAACGCCATCCCGACAAGGGCGGAGCCAAGGTCATCTCCCTCCGCTTCATGGATGACGACACCCTCGTCAATCAGCAGACCGGAGCAGACTACCGCGCGGGCGGAGCCACATGGAACATCCCCAACCTCGGTTTCGCAGGCCGGGCCGCTACCCGCATCCGTTTCCCGAAAGACAGCGGAGGAGTCCACCTTTCCCTGTGCGACCGCCTGTTCAACGCATGCGACACCACGACGCCGGAACAGGCGCTCTTCACCGTCAAACTGGCCCCGGGCGATAAAATCGGCAATATCACCCTGAAACCCGACACATGGTACACGGTCGAATTCAACTGGAACATCGACAACGAAACAAAAAGTGCGAAAAAACAGGGTACCTGCACACTCAGTATCGATGGAGCAAAAGCCGAAACGTTGAAGCAACTGAACCCTTCGCCCAACGGAATCAGCTACATCCACTACATCTCGGCGGCCCCCGCACCGGATAGCGGCGTACTCATCGAAGGAGTCGGCTGCAAACCTGCCGGAGCAGACTCCAAACAATAGCCATCCCCGCCGCCCCCAGCCATCGAACCAAGATGAAACGCAATCTCCTGACTGCCGGGTTCTCCACCCTGCTCGCCGTCCTGCCCATCGCCTGCACACAGCTCTTCCAGCCCTGCGGTTCAGGACACATTCCCGATACGCAAGCCTTGCAGAAAAACCTGAAAGGGCATATCTACACGCTGGCGGACACCATCGGCGAACGCAACCTGTACCACGAAGAAGCCAACCGACAGGCCATCGACTACATATGCAACGAATTCCGCAGCATGGGGTATGAACCGGAGCAGCAGGCCTTCACCGTCGGCAAGGAGGACAGGTTCGGCCCGGCCTCCGGGAAAACGGCCGTCAACATCGAAGTCCGCAGGCCCGGCACCGATCCGAAGGCTCCGTGGCTCATCATCGGCGCGCACTACGACACCCGTGCCGGCATGAAAAACTGGCACGACACGAACGGCCTCATTCCCGGCAAAACGGGCACCCCCGGAGCCAACGACAACGGCTCGGGCATTGCCGCCGTGCTGGAGTTGGCCCGCATCTTCCGCCACCTGCCCACGCGGAGCGGCATCGTCTTCGTCTGCTACGCCAACGAAGAACCGCCCTTCTTCCAGACGGAAGCCATGGGTTCCCTCGTCCATGCCGGCCGAATCGTCAAGGAACTGGGCAAAAACAACATCATGGGCATGTACACGCCGGAAACACTCGGATGCTACTCTCCTCGCGTCAACAAAAAACGGAAAACGGCCATGGTCGCCGGCATGGCCGGACTGCCCGACCGCTGTGACTATGTCGCCTTCATGTCCACCAACACCGGGCGGGACTTCTCGCGCCGATGCGCGTCCCTCTTCACGGAACAATGCCGTTTCCCGGTGCGCTCCGCTGCTTTCCCATACTATACGAAAGGCGTTGCATGGTCGGACGACTGGTCATACATGAAATACGGCATCCCCTCCTTCGCTGTCACGGACACAGCCTACCTGCGCAGCGACGATTACCATGAAACGAGCGATACCCCTGAAAAAATCGACTACCGGGAGTATGCCGAAGTCGTGCAGGGCCTCGCCAAAATGACTCGGAAACTTCTCGAAGCTGTACCGACTACCAAAGACTGAACGGAAAGTTCCGAACCTGGACACTATTCGGAGGAAAAGGCCCGAAAAGAACGACGGACACCAGCATCGACGCATCTCCCGATTGTCCAACAAGTCAGCCATCGGGAGATTTTGGCTGCAATGGTCAAAAAATTCTCACTGTCATAACATATATTGTAAACAAAAATGATAAAACGATATTTTGACACCGTATTAGGTAAAAGCGATTTTGCTCATTATGAAATCAGTATTTCTCTATAGCCTTGCAACCGGTATTGCCGTTCTGCCTCTCGGCAGCCTCACTTCCTGCCACGATTCTTCCAACCAGGCCGGAAAAACCAAACAGGCCGTTTCCGATCCCGCCGTCAAATCCGCCGAGGATCTCGTCGCCCGCATCACCCCGTCCGCCAAGGGGCTCGTCCAATTCAAGCTGAACGCAGCACAGAAGGATACGACCGTTGCCGGAACCGGAAAAGGCATCATCATCACCGCGCCTTCCATCCGCGAATGCATCCGGGGCTATGGCCGCTATCTTCGCGACATCGCCGGAGTCCACCTCTCGTGGAACGGCGACCGCATCAAGCTTCCCGAAACGCTGCCCCAACCCAAAGGCACCGTCCACTTCGACAAGGAATGGCCCGTATGCCATGCCTACAATTACTGTACTCTCTCCTACACCTACCCATTCAACAGCTGGCAGCAGTGGGAACGCGAGCTCGACTTCCTTGCTCTGAACGGCTTCTCGCAGGTACTCGTCACCGCCGGGCTGGAAAAAACATGGCAACAGTTCCTGACAGGCCTCGGCTATCCGCAAGACAAGGCCCTTGCCTTCATCCCGAACCCGGCTTTCGCCGCATGGTGGAACATGGGCAATCTCGAAGGCCACGGCGGCCCGATCTCGCAAGGCGTCATCGACCGTGAAGCCGAACTGGGACGCAACATCGTCTCCCGCCTGAAGGAAATGGGCATGACCCCCGTACTGCAAGGCTACGTAGGCTTCCTCCCCGACGATTTCGGCAAAACGGTAGCCGACAAGGAAATGAACATCGTGCCTCAGGGCGGATGGTGCAGCTTCAACCGTCCGGCCGTTCTCGATCCTACCTGCGCCGCCTTCCCGCGCATTGCCGAAGCCTGGTACAAGGCGCTGCACAAAACCTACGGAACCACGACGACAGCCTACGGCGGCGACCTGTTCCACGAAGGCGGACGCAGCGGCAACATCAACGTAACCAATGCGGCCAAAGCCGTACAGGCAGCCATGACGAAAGCCTCCCCGGATTCGACATGGGTCATCCAGGCATGGGGCGGCAACCCGTCCGGCGCACTGCTCGACGGCACGGACCCCGGCAAAACGCAGGTTCTCGCCCTTACGCTCAACATGACTCCGGCCGACAAGGCGACGCGCAACTTCAAAGGCCGACCCTACGTGTGGTGCGAACTCGCCAACTTCGGCGGAAACACGGGCCTCTACGGTGGCCTTCCCCTGCTCTCCGGCATGGATAAATCCCTGAACGACGCGAAAAAAACGGGACTCATCGGCATGGGCATCCTCTCGGAAGGCGTAGCGACCAACCCGCTCCACTACGACATGTTCTTCGAGCGCATCGGCCGCACCGACCATATTGACATTCCCGCCTTCCTGAAAGGCTACGCCGAACGCCGCTACGGCAGCGCACCGCAGGAAATTCTGGAAGGCCTCCAGCTGCTGGCAGACTCCATCTACGCGCCCAACCGTGCACAGGAAGGCTGCACGGAATCGATCATCTGCGGCCGCCCCTTCTGGGGAATCCGCAAGGCCTCCACCTGGTCCTCCGCCGGACGCTCCTACGACTTCCGCAAAGTGCTTGCCGCCGCCCGCGCCTACATGAAAGCCGTCGAACTGCATCCCGAGCTGATGAAGGAACCTACCTTCCGCTACGACTTCGTAGACCTCATGCGCCAGATCCTGACGGATTCCGCCTATGAACAGCTCCAGATCGTCAGGGAAGCGTTCGACAGCAAGGATGTGGAAGCCTATAAGAAGGAATCCGCGAAATTCCTCCAATTGATGGAAGATGCGGACGACATTCTCGCCACCGAACCCCAGTTCCTGCTCGGTCGCTGGATTCAGGATGCCCGGAACAAAGGAAAAACACCGGAAGAAAAAGACAACATGGAGCGCGCCGCGAAAATGCTCATCTCGACATGGAGCAATAGCATCAGCGGCCTGAACGACTACTCGAACAGGCAATGGGCCGGATTCATCCGCGACTTCTACCTCCCGCGCTGGCAGCTCTTCTTCGACAGCCAGCTCCGCATCCTGCAAGGTACCGACGCCGGAAAGGCAAACAAGGATTACCAGGATGCCGTACACAAGCACGAGCTGGGCTTCTCCGGTGAGCGCAAAGCCTACCCCGTCACCCCGAAGGGCGACGCGGCAGCGCTTGCGGCCAAGGCATTCGTCCACCACGATGCACTGTTCAAGAGCATCGAAATGTCCAGCGGCAATGTGGAAGGTTTGCCGTGGAATCTGGAATCGGGTTCTCCGCTCAGCTTCAACGTCACCGAATACATCAAGAAACCCGGCACCTACACCGCCCGTTTCACATGGAACAAGGGACAAAGCGCGCTGAAAATCCACTCCGTAGCCCTCTATGAAGGCGACAAGCTCGTCGCTGAAGACAAGCACGAAGGCTGGACGGGACAGGACAACCGGGACAACGTTTACACGCTGAAACTGCCGTCCTACCGCACCAATCTCGACGCCTACACCCTGAAAGCCGAAGTCAGCGGCGCATCGGGTACGCAATCGCAGGGCACCATGAGCATCCGGTTCACCGGTAAATAAGATACCGCACCGCACGGATTTCAAGAGCGTTTCCTCCCTGGGGAAACGCTCTTTTCATGGAGGCAATCCGGCCATTCGCCCTGTGTCGGAAAACCAAGGCATGATACTGCTTCCCACCCGTCCGGTACGGCTATCAAAAAGGCGCAGGATAACCCTGCACCTTGAAAAACCGTCTTCAGAAAATCCGCTATTCGGCACTCTGCACCGCGGATTCCTCCTCGCCGAAAATGCGCTTGTCCGGCATCGAGCCCCAGATGCCAATGCCCACGAGCGCAAGCGCGATAATCGCGCCCGTGAGGCGCGTCGCCTTCGGACGATAGATGGGGCACCAGCGGCCATACACCCAAAGTCCCGCGGCAAACACGACGAAGAAGATATAGACCACCTGCAAATCGAAACTGTCGATGAAGAAAGCATTGTACGTGCCGATGAAATAAGCGGCAGCCCCCAGCAGGAGGAAGGACATGCCCTGCTTGAGGGATTCCATCCATGCACCGGGCTTGGGCAGGGATTTCACCAGCGCCGGGAACGCACCCATCAGCAGATACGGCAGGGCGAGGCCCAGTCCCATGCACGTCATCGACAGGAACATCATGCCGGCATCAAACGCCATCACGCTGGCCATCACGGGCCCGAGGAACGGAGCGCTGCACGGGGTAGCCACCACCGTAGCCAACAAACCGGAAAAGAACGAGCCGATGTAGCCCTTTCTGCTTTGCAGGGAACTGCCTGCACCCGTCGCTCCGACACCGATTTCAAACAGGCCGAACATGCTCAAGCCCATCGTCAGGAAAATCAGAATGATCCCGTAAATGACCCACGGATTCTGCAGCCATGCGCCCCACGACTGCGCTTCTCCTCCGGCCTGCGCACGCAGGTAGAAAATTACCAGCGTCAGCAACCAGAAAGAAAGCAATACCCCGAAGGAAAACGACATCGAATGGGCAAACACCTTCTTGCGGTCGCCTCCGCCCATCTCGACGAAACCGAGAATCTTCAACCCGATCACAGGGAAAACGCAAGGCATCAGATTCAGAATCAGGCCGCCGAGAAACAGGGAACCGAGAATCACCCAGATGCTGGATACCTTTTCAGGTTCCTCAACCATCGCGGAAACATCGCCTTCGCCGAACAGGTGGGCCTTGAGGAATGAAGCCAGATAATCGGGCGTCAGGATTTCACGCGTAATGGCGGGCTCCTTGCCGGGCATGTACAGCACATTCACCGGAATGGAACTGCGGTTCAGGGAACGCATCTCGGCATCGATGGCCGGATTGGGCTTCGTCTTATCCGCGCGCAGCATCAGCACATTGCCTTTACGCATCAGATCCTTGACTTCGGATGAATACGCAACCTTCTTATTGGCAATGCACGTAGCGCACCATTGAGCCGTAAAATCCACATACACGGGCCTGCCTTCGGCAAGGGCCTTGTCCATCACATCCTTACTCCAGGGCTCCCACTTGTAGCGCCATGCGGCGGTTTCGGCGGCCGTAGCCTTCACCGCCGTTTCCTTAGGCTGTTTGGCAGGCATGGCGGCAGCAGAAGCGGAGGCTCCTTGCTGAGCAGGCAGTTCGAGATCCACTCCCATGCCATCCGCCACGAGCAATCCCTTCAAGGACGTCAACGGCTTCAGCACAGGTTCATCGGAATCCTCTTCCCCAGCTTCATCGCCGGATGCCAGAGGGTACAGCATATCGGAACCGTCGTTCATCGTCATCGACAGCTCATACATGCCGGGTTCCTTCTCCGTCAGCTTCTGGGGAGCGGTCGGCAGCACGGAATTGTCCCATGAGAAGAACTGCACCTTGGCGGGATCAAGCTTCACGCCCGCAGGCGTGTACCATGTCAACGTCACCGTTTTGGCAGCCAGATCCTGCGCCCAAAACGGCTTGCGGGATTCATCAAGCCACGCGGGCTTCTCCAGTCCGGTCACGGCATCCTCGTATTTGCCCCATACGGGAGCCGCCGCCCCGTCGCCCTTCGACAGGGAAACCGCCACTTCCTTCTGTTCCGGATTGGCGCACTGCCCTTCGCGGCAGACCTGCCAGCTCACTTCGACCTTGAAATCCGCCTGTGCAGGCGCATTCGCCTGAGGCACGACCTTCCACACCATCGTCACCTTGCCTTCATACGCATAGGCCACACCCAGATCGGAAACCTCACGCATCGGCAGCGACCAGTAAGGCCCCGAAACCGTAAAACCGGGCACTTCCTGCAACTTCGCCTCCATCGGGATGCCCACCGTGCCGGGATTCCGGTAATAGGCATGCCACGGGTGGGGAAGATCGGCCTGCACGGCCACATAGAACGGCTTGCCTTCCGCATAGGACGCGACGGAGGCACCCTGCATCCTGACAGCCACCTGGGGAGCCCCCGCATCGGCTGCCCCCGGCATGACCGAAGCATCCCATGCCCTGGCCTGCGCCAGAGCGGAACCGGACAAACAGCATCCCGCCATCAAGGGAATGAAAAAACGATGAAACGAATTCATGGAGCAAATATAAGCAAATCACACAGCCAAAACAAGCCATAAACGGCATGGTGACTCACTCCGGCCCGAAACGGGAACCTACCGCCGGAAGAATATACAAAAAAAGCGCATCCCGTAAGGAATGCGCCCATTTTGAAAAGTGTCGCGGTTATTTGGCAACCGGTTCCATGACAAACCATTTCGGCAGGACCTTTTTCCGGATAGCTTCCGTGATCAGTTTGGCCTTGAGGGCGACTTCCCTGCGCGCCTGTTCGGAAAAGTAGGACTCCAATTGTTCGGGAGACATCTGCAGGAGCTTGATCGTCGCTTCATACGCCAGCATGCGCACATCCACATCCTTGGCATCCTTTCCGGCGGCAGCTACCGCACCATTCAACGCCTTGGAAACGATATCGAGCGATACCGTACCGTCCGAGCTGTTGCGCTCCACTTTGCTGCGAGCCTTATCCAGAGCCTTATAGACATCGTCCACATTCACCTTGCTGACGTGCGTTTTGGTGGAATCGAAATCCGCCTTGTACGCCGCCATACCCGCACGGGCGAGCTGAAGGGCCGTTTTGCCGTCCCTGTTCTTGAGATTCCTGTCCGCGCCGCGATACAGCAGCATCACCACAGCCCGATCGTTGCCGCGCATGGCAGCCAGCATCAGCGGCGTATAGCCGTTGCCTTCCTTATTGTCGATCTTGGCCTTGCTGTCGAGCAGGCGTTCCACGACGCGGTCGAGCCCGCTCCAAGAAGCCCAATGCAGAGCTGTCCACCCGTCTTCATCCTGCTGGTCGACCTTCACTCCCTTTTGGGCGAGAATGCGCTTCACATAATGCAGGCGATACATCTTTTTGGATTTTTCCTTCTTGGAAGCGGCTTTGGCAGCAGCTTCATCTTCCTCCTCCTCGTTATCGAGGGATTCCTGCAAGCGTTCCGTCGTTTCGATATTGTTGTTGTTCGCGTAGGCAGCCCACATAAGCGGGGTGCGCTTCTTGAAATCAACGAGGTTGATGAAATTGCCATCCTTGTCAAGCCCGGCTTTCAACGCCTCCTCAAAGGCGATGGAATCGTCCTTCTTGATGGCGGATACGAGGTCGGCAGCCGGATTGTCCTCTACCTTGAAAAACTTGGTCACAACGAGGCTGACGGCAGCCAGTATCAGGCTCAAGCCGATGAGTATGAGGCTGTCCTTGAAGATATTTTTGCCTTGTTCAGTCATAATGTTCGGTTTGTTGGATGGTTCAGGACTTTGCTTCTTCGGAGACGACGGCCGCAGAAACGACTTCATCTTCGCTCAACGCCTTTTTGGCTTCGGCTTCCTTCAGGGCATCCTCTTCAGGATGCTCGGAGGTGATGGAATTCTTCATCTTGATGATGGCGAGCGGGCTGACCACGGCCAGAATCAGGTAGATCATCCACATCAATTCGGGGGAATCCCAGAAGCCGATATGGTTCGTATCAATCTTCGCAGCAATGCCGTCGTAGCAGAAATAGCTGACGAGAAGACCGCCGATAATGCCGTTGATCGGCTTGGCGATGAACATCGGCAAGGCGGAAATGGACATGTACGAAGCGACCTTGTCCTTGGGAGCCACGCGGGCGACGTATTCCGAGAAACGGGGGGAGAACAGCAGCTCCCCGAAGGCGAAGACGAGAATCTGCGTCACGATGGCTACCAGATAGGCCTGCGAACGCGTTTCGATACCCGGTACATAGTAATACCAGTCGATAGGCACGGCCATGAATACGAGGGAGAATGCCGAGATGGACATGCCGACGATCATCAATTTCACCGTCGAGAAGCGGTTGAGCACGGGAATCAAGGCAATGAGGCCGACGACGATGATCGTCGGATTCAGCGCATTGACGAGGCCGATGGAGAAATCTTCATACAGCGTGCGGACGTAATACTGGGGCATCACGATGAATTGCAGCGTGAAGACGATGCGCACGCCCAGAGTCAGCACGAGAAACAGGATGAGCTTGCGGAAGGCGCTTTCCTTCCAGACTTCCTTGAAAAGCTGGAGGGGCCTGCGCTGCGTGTTCGTCTGCATGCGCTCCGAAGGCTCGGCATAATTGTTTTCATTGATGAGGCGCGTGGCGAGGAAGGCGCAGCAGCACATCGCCGTGCCGAAGTTCACCACCCAGAAACCACCGTCCACCGAGCCGTATGCATCACGGAAGCCCTGCACGACGAAGGCGCTGGCGACAACGGCCGAAATATTCATCAACAGGTAGTACACATTGAATCCCGTCGCACGGGCCGTGAACGTGGTGAATCGCCGAATCGACGTCTGAATGACGGGCGACATGAACGCCGTACCGAACGACATGATGAAGATGCCAGCCATCACTCCGATGCGGGCGCAGTCGGCATCCAGTCCGATGGACGCTCCCAGAGAAGACGAGCAGATATCGGGGGAGAGCCCCATTACCAGACGCCCGAACAGCAACAGGCAGAACCCGATTGCATACGACCGCTTCAGGCCGATGATGTCGCAGATGGAGCCTACTGCGAAAACGAATGCGGAAATGAACAGTGTGTAGAAGCCTACCCAGAGCGAAGCGTTCGCATCGTCGAAACCGCAGTAGTCCGACAGGTAGAGCACGAAAATGGCGATCAGGGAGAAATAGGCGATGCCATCGAAAAACTGAATGAGGTTCGTTAGCCAGAAATCCTTCGAGACGGTTTTAAGAATCTTGAATTCGGAAAAATACTGGACAATAGGATTCTGTTTGTTACTCATGTACGTAAATGGGAGATGGCAGCAAGAAAAATGCGCCGTATTTTCTATTAAAAACGGCGCACTTTCAAGCCATAAATTCCAAGATGGGGAATTTGGGAACGCGAGGTTACTTCAAAACGGCTCCGGAGCTTGCATTCCCGGCAAGCCTCTGGTAACGGCGCAACCACGAAGAATCGATTTCCTTGTGAACGGGTTTCCAGTTTTTACGGCGCTCGGCGATCTCTTCTTCGCTCAAATGGGCTTCGAGCCTGCGCTCGGGAATGGAATATTCGATGATATCCCCATTGCGCAGCAGGCCGATCAGGCCGCCTTCCGCCGCTTCCGGCGAAATATGGCCGATGCACGCGCCGTGCGTGGCGCCGGAAAAGCGGCCGTCCGTAATCAGGGCCACCTTCGCGCCGAGTCCCTGCCCCATGATGTACGAGGTGGGAGCCAGCATTTCCTGCATGCCCGGGCCGCCTTTCGGCCCCTCGTTGCGGATGACGACCACATCCCCCGCCTTCACCTTGCCCGCAAGGATGCCTTCGCAGGCTTCTTCCTGGGATTCGAAAATAACGGCAGGCCCCTTGTGCGCCATCATATCGGGATGCACGCCCGCCTTCTTGACGATGGAACCTTCGGCAGCGAGGTTGCCGAAGAGGACGGCAAGGCCGCCATCCGGCGAATACGCCTGGTCGAGGGGATGGATCACCGTGGGGTCCAGAATTTCGCAACCGTCCGTCAGTTCGGCCAGCGTCTTGCCGCTCACCGTCCGGCATTCCATATGCAAAGCGCCGGGTACCTTGGAAATTTCATGAATGATCGCACTGATGCCGCCGGCCCTCTGTACATCTTCCATATGGAAGCGGGATGAAGGGGCCACCTTGCAGATATTCGGCGTACGCCGGGAAATCTCGTTGATGCGGTTCATGTCGTAAGGCACGCCCGCTTCATGGGCGATGGCCAGCGTATGCAGCACGGTGTTCGAGCTGCCGCCCATCGCCATATCGATGGCAAAGGCATTGTCGATGGCATCCTGCGTCACGAGATCGCGGGGGCGCGGGCCTTCGGCCTTCGCCATTTCCACGGCGCGGCGGGCCGTCTCCTTCCAGAACTCCTTGCGCTCCTCGGAGGTAGCCAGCAGGGAACCGTTGCCCGGCAGGGAAAGTCCGATCACCTCCGTCAGGCAGTTCATCGAATTCGCCGTAAACATGCCCGAGCAGGAACCTGCTCCGGGACATGCCGCACACTCGATTTCGCGAAGCTCTCCGCCGGAAATCTTTCCGGCCTTGTAACGGGCCACGGCTTCAAATACGCTGTTCAAGTCAAGCACCGTACCGTCGGCCAGACGCCCGGCCGCCATCGGGCCGCCGCTGGAGAAAATAGTCGGCACATTGCAGCGCAAGGCACCCATGATCATGCCGGGAACGATTTTGTCGCAGTTCGGGATGCAGATCATCGCATCGAACGCGTGGGCGCTGAGCATCGTTTCCACGCTGTCTGCAATCAGTTCGCGGCTCGGCAGGGAGAACTTCATCCCCTTGTGAGCCATCGCGATGCCGTCGCAAACGCCCGGAAGATTGAACTCGACCGGCGTGCCGCCGGCCTTGCGTACTTCTTCCTTGATGAGCTTGGCGACTTCATGCAGATGCACATGCCCCGGAATCACCTCGTTGAAAGAATTGCAAATCGCGATGAACGGACGCTCGATATCTTCATCCGTCATCCCTGTCGCACGCATCAGGCTACGATGCGGCGCGCGTTCAAAGCCAGCCTTGGTTCTGTCGCTTAACATAGCGGAGCGAGTGTAGCATACGCGGCACCCGCTGTGAAGCACAATCGCGGAAGGAACAGGAATATCCGGCCCCCTTCCGGCAGGTCGGGCGCCGTATAAAAAAGAACACCACCCCGGAAGGATGGTGTTCCCGCTCAGAATAAAACGCACATTTTCAGGCGCACCTGCGGCGGCGCAAGGCGAGACTCGCCAAACCGAGCAGGCACAGCGTCGCCGAGGCGGGTTCGGGCACGAGCACATACACCGTGCCGCCATTCGTACGCCAGTCGGCATCACCGATACCTTCGATCGTGCCCGAGGCAATGGCCCAGCTGCTGTCGCTGTTGATCAGATTCACATCGAAGTTCTGATCGAAAGTCGTCGTATTATCGAACAACCGAACGACGAGATACTGGTAGGAATCATCCGGCGTGTAGATGTAGTACTTCAAATCGAGATTCAGCGAACCCGTCATGAGTACATTGCCGAAAGCGGCATTCATATCCACCGTTCGCACATTGCCGTTGACCAGGTCTGTAATCTGGGCACCGGCCAGCACGAATGCCGTATTGGAGCAGGAAACGGTTTCGGTACCGTTTGTGCCGGAGAACGAGGTTGTCCGACCGTTCACGGTCACATCGGCCAGAGTCAAAGTCGCGGCCTGCTGAATCGTCACCACGGTATTCGACAACGATAGGTTTCTGAGACCGTATGCGGATGTCACGGTCAACCCCATATTCGAGGAAGAACCGCGCACGGACGAACTCGTTCCGGTCAGGCCCGTTGCCGAAACGGCAATCCCCGTCAGGGAAGCGTTTCCACTGCCGGCTAAGGCCGTTATGGATGCCTTCGTACCAGAATTGAGTGTCGCGCCCTCCTTCACGGTCACATTGCGGCGTCCCATATCGCCGGAAACGGTCAGCGTACCTTCGTTCACCGCCATATTGCCGGACCAGTCGCTCGTACTGCTCGAATAATTGAAATTCACCATCCCGGAACCGACCTTCGTCACATTGCCGCTGCCGTTCAACAGAGCACGCGCGCCGGTATCCGGGGCCAGATTGATCGTCCCGGCTCCGCCGATATTCAGATTGCCGTTCAAAATGAAAGCATTGCTGTTGGGACTCCCGGAAAGCGTCAGAGCAGAACCGGCGACCCCAGGATTATACAGGAAACTACCACCCTTGGAGGAAACCGTCGTACCCTGCCCCGCACTGTGTGAAGTCCCTACCACCTCGATCGTCCCTCCGTCCAGCAGGCGGTTGGCGGCATAGTCGGCAATATTGGAAAGGGAACCGGCGTATCCGTACGTGGCAAGGCGAAGCGTACCCTGCACGGTCACCATATTGGTCGAATTCGTGTAACCCGACGTCCTCAACGTACCGGACGTAATATCAAGCGTCGCCCCGTTGGCCACGACGATTTTCGCATTGGCGTCGGAAATCGTACTCGTACCCGTAATAAACACCGTACCGTTACCGGCAATGGTCGTCCCGCACTGAATCGGCGTACCCGCTCCGCTGTAATTGAACGTACTGGCACCCGATATCCTCAATTCGGCGTTATTTGCCACTGTAATCGTTCCGACAAAGGAATTCGTACCGCTCATGGTCAACTTGCCGCCGTTCACATTCAAAGCCGAGGCAGCATCGTAAACCTGCATCGTCAGGTTGCGTGACCACACCGTTGGAGTGCTTGTACCGAGATTGTTCACATTCAGCCTGGCGCCATTGGTCAAGGAGATATTGCCTCCAGTCATCGTACCTCCGTTCAGATTGAGCGCATTGTACTGGGCTATCGTGAACGCACCCGTATATCCCGAAGCATCGCCGTTGAGGGTCACGGAATTGGCTCCGGACATACCCGCAATATTGCCGGAACCGGTCAAGGAACCGTCGATCACGATCGCGTTGCCGTCCCTCCACCCCGTATCGTGCCCCCATGTCTGATTGCCGTTCACCACGACATTGGCGCCGATCCTGACTGTGGAAACGCCTCCGGTCGTGCGGATACCGCTCGCACCGATCGTCAGCGTCTTCTTACTGTCGGCACCTTCCCCCGTTTTATCGTAGCCGATCACCAGAGTCTTGGCGCCGGACAGGGAAATACCGCCCCATGAGGCATCCGCACCCAGATTCAAGGGTGCATCGACCGTACCGTACGCGGAATTATTGTCCCACACAGCCACATCCGAAGATGTCGGCACTACGCCACCGCTCCATGCCCCTGTCTGATTCAGCGATAATGTACCGTCATTATTTTTGCCGACATTGGCTGCCATCGCAGCTGTCATGGACATACCCAGCGACAATACGAATGTGATAAACAAAGTCCTTTTCATAGCGAGAATGATAATTTACCGTATCAATATAACAAACTGCTCTTTTAGTGTCAATATGATTACTATATGTTAGAGTAATAGAAAAATATCGCACTTTACGCCAATGAAATATCAACATAAAATATTTTATACAACACATGATGATCACACAAAACGGCAAGATGCCGTTGCAGCAGCAAGACACCGGTCCATCCTCATCGCAGGCATCTTGCGACGATCGTAAACAACTATAGTGAACCGACCTGAATCGTATGCGCTGTACACTTGCCCGTCGAAGGGTGAACCAGACGAATCACATGCACTCCCGGTTGCAATTCCGCCACGGGCTGGCCGTCCCTCATCTCGATCTTCAACGTATCGCATGCCCACCGGGCATCATCCAGATTCGACTTCAACATTACATGCCTGCCCTGATTCGGCATATCGGGATCAAGCATGTAGCGCGCATTCTGAGGCGGCACGAGAATGCGTGGACTCTCCGCCAACGCATCCGCCCCAGCCAGCACGAACCTTCCGGCACCCAAAGCCCCCGGAAGATCCAGCCACCCCGCATACCGGTGATCAAGCCTCACCCGCCCGTCATCTGCATAATCGCAGGCCTCCGCCGCTCCCGGCTTGCGTGAACGTACGCACCACTCCCGGCGCACATACTCGGCAGGCACCCCGGCAGCCGGTTGCCGCCCCGTACGGCCGTCCACATCCACCTGCACCAGAGAACCCGGAGGTTCGGGAAAACCGGGCAAAGGAAACAACGCATCCTTTCCTTCATACACGGCTCGCATCACACGATGAAAAATAGGCCCGGCACCATCCACGCCGCCAAGATTCAACATCGCACGCCCGTCGTAATTCCCCACCCAGACCGCCACCGTCACCTCCTTCGTCACGCCGACGCACCAGTTATCCCGGTAATTGGACGATGTACCCGTCTTCACCGCGCAGCGGAACGGCAGGCGCAGCGGAGAACGCAGGCCGAATGTCGCCGCCCGCGCCCGCACATCCGCCAGCACATCCAGCAGAATGAAACACGTCTCCCGCGAAAGCACGGGTTCACCCGGTTGCGGCACCGACTCATGCAGGCGGGGAAAATCGCCCGGCCGCATCGGCGGCACGGGAAGCGGAGAACCCAGCCGCGCCAGCACCGCATAGGCTCTGGCCAGTTCATACAGAGTCACATTGCCCGTTCCGATCGCCAGCCCCAGACCGTACTCGTCCGCTTTCCGATCCAATGTCGAAAAACCGAGCCTGCGCAGCAACTCCAGCAAATCCTCCACACCTCCGAACGCACGCCCTCCCCCCAGCTCGTTCAGCACGCGCATCACCGGAATATTCAGAGAACTGCCCAGCGCATCGCGCATCGGTACCGGGCCCCGGAACCTCCCGTCGTAATTCCCCGGAGCGTCGATCCCGTCCGGCTGCCGGAAAAACGTCGGTACATCGGGAATCACCTCACAGGCCAAATGGCCTCTCTCCAAAGCGAGCGCATACACAAAAGGCTTCAACACCGACCCGGACGACCTCGCCACGCTGAACACTCCATCCAGCAAACCGCCAGCATCCGGCCCGCGATCCACGGAACCCAGCCAGGCAAGAGGCTCCCCTGTCGCATTATCCAGCACCACCACAGCCGCCTGCGACACACGGTGCCCGGCCAGCTTCCCCACCTCCTCCCGGGCAATACGCTCCACCTGCCTCTGCAGGCGCACATCGAGAGAACACCGCAAACTTCCTGCATCATGCCCTCGCTGCACACGCGAAACCACATGGGGAGCCACAACCTCCCCCCACGGCCTGCGCCGGTGTGCACTGCAGTCCACCGGCTCCTCCAGCGCACGGGCCACAGCCTCCCGGGAATACCCACGCTCGGATTCCAGACGCCTCAAAATCCAATCCCGCCGAGCCTTCGCCCGCTCCGGATACTTCAGGGGATTCAGCCGCGAAGGGGCATTCGGCAAAGCGGCAAGCAACGCGCACTGCGCCAGCGACAACTCCCGCAACCCCTTCCCGAAATAGAAAAACGAAGCCGCCTCCGGCCCGAAACACTGATTCCCATACCCCAGCCTCGCAAAATACTTCACCAGCACCTCCTCCCTGCTCCAGCACATCGCCATACGCCTCGCCTGCAGCAGCTCCCGCACCTTATTCCCCCAGGTCCTTCGTTCGGGAGACGAAGAACCTTCCATCAACTTAGCCAACTGCCCGTGAATCGTCGATGCACCGGATGCCCGCCCAGCCAGACCGACCCGGCTCGCCGCCGCACGCACCACAGCCAGTACATCCACCCCGCCATGCTCCTCGAAACGGCGATCCTCCGCCACCAGCACCGCATCGACCAACGCTTGCGGAAGCTCCTCGAACCTCACCACGCTCCGCACATCCCCGCCCCTGTCGGGCAAAAAAGCCAGAGGCCTGCCGTTCCTGTCAAACAACGTCAGCGGCGCGGAAGCCTCATCCTGCGGCAAAGGAACCAGCCACGGCAACGCGAACCAAACCAGCAGAAACAGAACAGCCACTGCAACAGCCGGCCACAGCGCCCGGCGCATGGCACGGCACAGCCTTCCCCGCCTGCCGCCGCATGGAACATCGGCCTTCACCGTCATCCCCTCCTTCGCTCCCACTTGCCATCTCCTACCGACAGCACCTCGACATACACCTTATCCAGCCCTCGCTCGCGGAAACCCAGCTTCTTCGCCGCCGCAGAACTGATATCCAGCAGCCTGCCCTTCACAAAAGGCCCCCGATCATTCACACGAAGCACGATACTCCTGCCTGTGCGGCAGGAAGTCACGCGAATCTTGCACGGCAAAGGAAGAGTCCTGTGCGCCGCATGCTCGTGATAACTCTTCACATCCTCTCCAAGCGCCGTCTTGCCGGAACACAACCCGAAAAACGACGTCTCATCATAATGGGAACAAATCCCGACCGCCTTGTAATGCAGGGCCTGATCCACCGTCATCGGCACAATACGCTGCCCCTTCACCGTATAGGGAGCCATCTTGTAGCCGGGATAATCCCGCTCCTTCGGATTCACCGACTGGAAACACGAAACCAGCGGCAGCATACAGGCGAACAACAGGCAGACTCTCACGCACATCCCTTGCATTATGGCGAAACCCGCCGCATGTGTCAACAGAAAGCCCCACCCCTGCCCAAGGAAAACTGCGCCTCATTCATGGATGCAAAAAGAGTCGTTCGGACCCTGTAAGCCAGATTCTGTCCATCCCCTTGCAGGGACTGTGTGATCATTTTTCTCACGGAGCGAACTCCGTGCCGCGCCTTCTCAGGGGCGCGGTGCGACTAATACCCGGGGATCCGACGAGCAGGCAACCCTTCCCCTGTTTGTCTTGCATCGCGTGGGGTTTACCCTGCCTCCCTCGTTGCCTTGGGAGCGGTGAGCTCTTACCTCCCCGTTTCGCCCTTGCCTGTACTCCGAAGAGCCATCGGCGGTTTATTTTCTGTGGCACTTTCCGTCCGGCGGGCCTTGGGAACCCGCCGTCTCCCGCTTTCACGGGACACGCTGCCTTGCGATGTCCGGACTTTCCTCTACGAACGCAAGGCCCGCAGCGATCACCCGGATCCGAACGACGCCCACAGAGTACCTCACCAGCGCCCCGCTGTCCAGAGCAAAACCGAACCATCACCGCCGGAATCGCCATTTACCCGTCTTTTCTCAAGGCAAAACAACAGCCATCCTTCATGCAATCATCCGGTCCGGACAGGCAAATCGGCCCGGCTCATCAACTTTCGGATAGACATCCCATCTAGGAAAGCCTAAAATAAGTCAACTTATATTCGTTCCATGAACCTGACACATACCACCTTCCTCCGAACCGCCTATATTGCCGGCGTAATCACGGCCACAGCTCTCCCCGGCCATGCAGCCCCCTCCAAACCCCCACTCACCGACTGGAACTACCTGCCCTCGCACGGCCAATCCCTCTCCGTCGGATGGACGGCAAACCCGGTCATCACCACCGATAAAAACAACGAAAACCAACTCATGTTCAAAAGCGGTGTCCGTGCCTACGAAAACGGCAACGACCGCAGCGCCGTCGTACCCTTGGCCGAAGGCACCAACGGCCCCCGTGGAGAAACCCCGGTCTCGGGCGCGGCCTGCCGACTGATACAACTCGGCAAAAAACAGAACCCCTCCCTGGCGAAAACCCAATTCATCTGCTCGGCAACGGGAGTCGGAGGAGCCAGCATCGACGCCGTGGACAAAGGCACGGACGCATACAACCGCATCATCGCCGACTTGAAAGCAGGCAAAGAACTGGCCGACAAAGAGAAAAAAACATACTCCATGCCCGCCTTCATCTGGACGCAGGGCGAAACCGACCACCAGAACAAAAAAAGCAAGGAATGGTACAAAGAGAAAATGCGCCAGCTCATCGCGGACATCGACGCGGACGCCAAAGCCATCACCGGACAGAAAAACGACGTCCTTTGCTTCGGCTATCAGGTCGGTTCCCACCTCAACTATTACCAGTTCAACCCTTCTGACCATCCGCTCATAGCCCTTGCCCAGCTGGAAATGGCCTTGGACAAAGACAGCCGCTACATCATGACCACGCCCATGTACCAATTCGAATACAGCGACGGCGTACACCTCACCGCACCCATGTCCCGGCTCTACGGCGAATATGTCGGCTACGTCATGAAACGGGTCATGATCGACGGCGTAGACTGGAAACCCGTCCATCCTCTCCAGCACAGAATCAAAAAAACAGGCAACGAATGGACCGTCGATATCCAATTCTATGCCCCGGTTCCTCCCATGGTATTGGACACCAAAGCCGTCGACGACCCCGGAAACTATGGATTCACCCTCGTCACGCCGGAAGGAGAAAAACTCCCGATCAAATCGGTCAAAATCATGGGCAAAGACGTCGTCAGACTCGTCACGACCGCAGACCCGAGCAAAAGCAGCCTGCGCTATGGAATGACATTCAACGAACACCGTAAATCAGGCCCCAAAACAGGCCCTCGCGGTTGCCTCCGCGACTCTCAGGGAAACAAACTCAAAGCAAAAATTGCCGACAAGGAATACCGCATGGACAACTGGTGCCCCTTCTTCGACTACTCCCTCGCGGCCACACCGGACAACGGCAAATAAACCTTCCGCCACCCCACCTTCAACACCATACGGGATGCCTGACCGCAGGCATCCCGTTTTTTATCGTGGCAACAATACGCACACGCCATCATCACCCCGCCAAACACACGCAAACCGTCTACCGGAACCTGCTCCTCCGGCAAACGGCAACCTCAAACCACCGCCATCCTGCGCCAAACGCCCCTCTCCTGCTCGTTGCAATCTTCAGAAAGGCACAATCCGCCGAAAACAATGCACGAACACCACAACCAAAAACAAGGCATTTCGGAACGGAACGGCAAACCAGGGAAAACGGCGAGGCATCACCGCCTCGCCCGATGCGGCAGCCTGAGCCAAACCTCGGGCAAGCTCCTCCAGAAAAGCGATGGACACGGGGAAATCCTTGATACCCTTCACCCACTCATCCGGAACCTCCCCCCTCATACCGGCCAGCGCACCGTAAATCGCCCCCGTCGTATCCGTATCCCCGCCGAGATACAGAACCTGTCTCTTATACACATCTCCGAGCC
>NZ_LIGX01000036.1 GCF_001683795.1 Neoakkermansia glycaniphila | reverse complement strand
GCATCTTCGAGTTCCCTTTGTTCGACTTTTTGGGAGATTGTTACGAACAGGATGCCGGGTGCAGCCGTTTCATCGCGCTGCATGAGGATTTGCCACATTCCATCCGGGCTGGTTCGGATCCAATGGGGATATGCCTGTTGAGAGGCTGCGTCGATTGTTTTCGTCAGAAGAGTGTCGAGTTCTCGTTTTTCAATCGAGGCGCCGTGGCGTTTTGCCCGGAGGGCATAGTAAAGGGCGCGGTTCAGGTCGCGGGGAAGCAGCCGGGTGCCGGTTTCGTAGTCGTAGCTGAGTTGCAGCATGGCTTCCGTGTTGCCTGTTTCGGCGCGCATGTAGTCGCGTACGAAGGCAAGATGGTCGGAGGGCGTAGGCGTGTTCGGTACGGTTGTTTTCTGTTGGGCGGCTGCCGAAGCAACGAAGATGGCTGCAGAGAGGAGAAGGGGGAGTTGTTTCATGATGTCTATCATGGTAAGGTGTTCCCTGTGCCGGGTCAAGCGGGAACTGCGGTTTTTGCTCGGCGTGTGGAGCTGAATGGCAGTTGCTTTCAGGGCAGGGTGAAGCGGCCGCCGGGGAGAGCGCGGAGGTGGCGGGTGATTTGCAGGCGGGCGAGGCGTGGGGTGAGTTCGTGGGCAGGGAGTCCGGTGGCGGGGCAGAGGGTGTCGATGCCGTCGTTTCCGATGCGTACGCTGTCGATGATGAGGAGGTCGAGGGGGTCGGTGAGGGGGAGTGACGTTGTTTCGCTTGCCGGGTGGGTGAAGAGGGGGAGTTCTCCCGGCTGAGGGCGGAGGTGGTTCCATCGCTGGTCGTCGAGGATGTCCTGAGGGCGGGTGACGAGGATGGCTCCATCGCGGATGAGGTCGTGGCAGCCCTGTGATTGCGGGCGGTCGATGGGGCCAGGGATGGCGTAGACGGTGCGGTTGTTTTCTCCGGCGAGGTGGGCGGTGTGCAGGGCTCCGCTGCGGGCAGGCGCTTCAACGACGAGTGTGGCCCTGCTCCACGCGGCGACGATGCGGTTGCGCATGGGGAAGCTGGATTTGCTCGGCTGCATGTCCATGGGGAATTCGGAGACGATGGCCCCGGATCCGTTTTCGATTTGGTCGGCGAGCGGGCGGTTTTCGGCGGGGTAGAGGCGGTTGATGCCGGAGCCGAGGATGGCGAGGGTGCGGCCGCGTGCCTCAAGGGCTCCGAGGTGGGCTGCGCTGTCGATGCCCCGGGCGAGGCCCGAGATGACGGTGATTCCGGTGTCGGCGAGTTCCCGGGCGAAGCGGCGGGCCTGCTGGTGGCCGTAGTGGGTGGCGAGGCGGGAGCCGACGATGGCGATGGAGGCGGCGCCGTCCTGTTCGTTCCATTGTCCGCGCGAGTAGAGGACGATGGGCGGGTCGTACATGGAGCGTAGGGCGGAGGGGTAGTCGTCGTCAAAGAGGGTGGTGATGCGCGTGCCGCAGGCTTCGGCGAGGGATAGTTCTTTGTCGAGGCTGGTGCATTGCCGCCAAGAGGCGATGGCCCGGCTGGTGGCAGAGCCGATGCCGGGGATTCTGCCGAGGTGTTCGACGGGCGCTTCGAGGATGAGTTCGGGGGCGGCGAAGTGTTCCAGCAGGGCCTGGATGCGGACGGAGCCGAGGCCCGGGATGAGGTTGAGGGTGATGAGGGCTTCGCGGGGTGTCATGGGAGGGGAGGTAGCGGGGGCGGCGTCAGGTTGTTTTTTGTTCCGGCTCCGGGATGGCGGGGAGGAGTTCGCGGTAGACGTCGAGGTGGGCGCGGATCATGTCTTCCCGGCGGTAGGGAGGGGGGATTTCCCGGGGTGTTTCGGGCGGGTAGGTGTACCACTGGGTGAGGGTGTCGACCATGACGGCGGTGTCGAGCGGGGGGACGTTGCCTTCGGGCAGGAAGACGTTGAGTTGTTCGCCGACGCCTCCGTGGCTGTAGCCCGCGACGGGGCGGCCGAGCGCGAGGGCTTCAAGGGTGGTTTTGCCGAAGGATTCGGGGACGTGGGTGAGGGATAGGGTGACGTCGCAGGCGCAGAGGACGTTGCGGAGGTCTCGGCGGTGGCCTGTCCAGGTGATGCAGGAGGCGAGGCCGGCTTTGTCGAAGGCGCGGACGAGTTCTTCCTTGTAGGCGGTTTTGCCTTTTTTGACTTCGCCTACGATGACGGCGTGGGCAGGGAGTCCGGCTTCGCGGAGGCCCTGCAGGATGGGGATGAGGTCGAGGTGGCCTTTGAGGCGGGTGATGCGGCCCGGGAGGCAGAGGGTGTATTTGCCGGCGAGTTCCGGGTACATTGTGTGCCATTCGCGGAGCCATGCGTCGGAGGGGCGGTAGCCGTAGCGGTCGAGGGCGGGGTCGATGGTGTTGGGGATGACGCGGATGATGTCGGCCGGGGTACGGGGATATTTTTCGAGGATGTGGTCGCGCATGCAGCCGGATACGGCGATGATGCGCTGGCCCCGGGTCATGATTTTCGAGTAGGCGTTGACGGAGTAGAATCCGTGGAAGGTGGTGACGAGGCCGGGCCTTTGGTCGGCGGGGATCATTTTCCACGCGAGGTAGCCGACCCATGCGGGTACGCGGGAGTGGAGGTGGAGGATGTCCGGACGTTCCTTGAGGATGAGGCGTTTCATGCGCGGGACTTCGCGCAGGGTGAAGAGGCTTTTTTTGCCGATGGAGCGTGCGTAGTGGATGGAACCCTGTTCTTTGAGTTTCGGGACCATGGAGCCGCCGGAGGAGACGACGATGTTGCGGACTCCTTGTGCGGAGAGTCCTTCACCGAGTTCGAGGACGACTTGTTCGACTCCGCCCGAGTGGAGGGAGGGCAGGAGGTGCATGACGGTGAGGGGGGCGGGCATGGCGGTGAGTCGGGTTCAGGGTTGCCGGTGGTGCAGCAGGGCCGGGTAGCGGTCGAGGATGCAGGAGGCGATGCGTTCCGCTTCGAGGAGCGGGGCGTGGGTGGTGGAGAGTCGGTGGCTGCGCGCCCATGTGCGGTATGGGGTGACGCGGTTTTCTTCGATGAGCATACGGAGGCCCTGGGCAACGCGGGAGGGCGTTTTGCTGCGAGGGGGCATGTCGAGGATGCCGACGGGGGCACCGGAGCCGAGGGATTCGTAGACCATGGAGACGCTGTCCTGCGAGACCCAGATGTCGCGAGCGGCTGCCAGATGGGCAGGTACCCATGCGGCATCCGTTTCTTCGACGGGGACGATGCGGATGCCGGGGCAAGCCTGCCGGAGGTCGGGTACGAAGTTTTGGGGGGTGCGGCGGGAGGTGGTGAGGACGAGGGGGATGTCGTTGTGCCGGGTGATGTCCGCCAGCTGGTTGATGAGGGTGTCTTCGTCCCAGTCGAATTCTTTGCTGGGGCCGCCGATGAGGATGAGGGTGTGTTTTTTCGGCGTTTCGGGGCTGGGTTTGATGCCGTGGAGGGCGCCGACGGTGGGGAGGATGCTGCTGCCGGTTTGCTGTTTGCCGATGAGGTCGTGGCGGGGGATGAGGCAGAGGTCGAACATGGTGGCCGGGAGGCTGGGTTTCATGCAGACGATGCCGAGGGCTTTGTAGTGCCGGGCCATGTGCAGGAGCGGGATGTGTGTGCCGTGGCCCGCTCCGAGGATGAGGTCGGGCGTGGGCAGGTCGAGTTCCTTGCCGAGGTAGAAGAGGCGTGCGGTCCGCGATTTGCCTTCGACGCTGACGACGAAGTATTCGTGGTTGCCGTCCGGTTGTCTCTGTCGGGCTTCCTCGATGAGTTCCCGAGCCAGGCCTTGTGTCTGGTTGAGGTGGCCTCGTTTGCCGTCGCTGACGATCCAGATGGTCATGCTTCAGTGATGTTGATGACGCGCCCGTGAAGGGTTGTGCCGAGGAGGGGGGTGTTTTCGGTGCGAGCCTGCAGCATGGCCGGGGTGACTTCGGTGGTGCCTTCGGGATCGAAGAGGATGAAGTCGGCGGCGGAGCCTTCGCGGAGTTCCGGTACGTCGAGGCCGAGGAGCTGGCGGGGGCGGACGGCGCAGGCCTGCAGGAGTTTTTGCCAGCCGATGTGGCCGGGGCGGACGAGGCTGGTGTAGAGGGCCGGGAGGTAGGTGTCGAGGGCGATCATGCCGTGCGGCGCGGAGCAGAAGTCCTGTTTTTTGGCGAAGGGGATGCGGGGGGTGTGGTCGCTGACGATGCAGTCGATGGTGCCGTCGTTGATGGCGGCGATGAGGGCTTCGCAGTCCGAGCGGTCGCGGAGGGGGGGGAGGGTTTTGAAGTTGGTGTCGTAGTCGCCGATGTTCTCGTGCGTGTAGATGAGGTGGTGGAGGGCAGCTTCGGCGGTGATGCGCTGGCCTTCGTTTTTGGCTCGGCGGATGATTTCCGTGCCTCCGGCGGTGCTGACGGTTTGGACGTGGATGGCGGCTCCGGCATCTCCGGCGAGGCGGATGATGGTTTCGATGCCGATTTCTTCGGCGCAGGAGGGTGTGCCGTGGAGGCCGAGGCGGTAGGAGGTGACGCTGGGATGGGCGTAGGTTTTTTCCGTGAGCTGCGGGAGGTCGCCGCGGAGGGCGAAGGTGAGGCCGAGTTCGCAGGCGTATTTCATGGCTCGGTAGAGCATGAGGAGGTTGTGCGGGATGTGGTCGGCATCGGTGATGAATTTGACTCCTTTGCAGCGCAGGGTGTCGTAGGGGGCCTGCTGTTCGCCTTCGCAGTTTTGCGAGATGCACCCGGCGGGGACGATGGAGATGCCGGGTTGTGCTGCGGCGATGTCCATGAGGCTGGTGATTTGCGCTCCGTTGTCGAGGACGGCGGAGGTGTTGGGCATGCACTGGAAGCCGGTGATGCCGCCCTGGCGGGCTGCTGCCGCAGCTGCGGCGACGCAGTACCCGGTTTCCTTGCCGGTGATGGAGATGTGGGTGTGCAGGTCGAAGAGGCCGGGGAGGATGTACAGACCCGTGGCATCGATGGTTCTGGCTCCTTCCGGGGCGGTGAGGGTGCCTGCGCTGCCGCAGGCGATGACGGTGCCGTCCGCGATGCAGAGGTCGATTTCCCGGCCTGAGGCGATGTCGGTGGCCTGCGAGATGAAGAGGATGATTTCAGGCTTCATGGCTTTGGGTCTGAGGTGTCAGATGGTAGAGGATGGACATGCGGGCGGCGATGCCGTTTTCGACCTGCTGGTTGATGAGGCAGTTGCGGTAGTCCATGGCGAGGTCGCAGATTTCGACGCCCCGGTTGACGGGGCCGGGG
>NZ_LIGX01000035.1 GCF_001683795.1 Neoakkermansia glycaniphila | reverse complement strand
GTAGTAGACGAGGCCGAGGTCTTCGTCGTGGTGTTCGGAGGAGAAGCGGAATGGGTTTTCCTTGGCCATGTCGCCTTCCATGGAGGTGATGTTGCCGTAGGGGTCGTACTGGTAGGATGCACGGCGCAGGCCTTTGCCATCGAAGAGTGAGACGACGTTTTTGCGGAGGTCGTGGGCGTAGTAGAGGGTTTCGCGTGCCGTGCCTTCACGCGTCCACAGGGTGAGGGCGAGGGGGCGTGTGGCGACGGGTTCGGAGGGGTCCCACCGGTAGGTTTTCGCGACGTACAGGGCAGTTTCGTCCGTCGCGTCGATTTCGGCAATTTGCACGTATCCATGATAGATGTAGCGGAGGCGTTTCGTCAAGCCGGAATCATCACTTGTCGCTTTTTCTATGCGGCGGCCCATGAAGTCATAGACGCTGTCGATGCGCCGGTCTCCCTGTTGGAAGGAGGTGGGGCGGTTGTCGGCGTTGTGTTGGGCGTTCCATTCTCCGGTGGCGGTGCGGATGAGCGTTTGGTTGCCTGCGGCATCGTAGGCGGGGGAGAAGGTTGCCTGTCCCTGTGCGGCGATGGAGCTGTACTGGTTGACGAGGTTGGTTTGGTAGGAGGTTGCCGTGGCGTTGTTTTGCGCGGTGATGCGGTTGCCGATGTTGTCGTAGGCGTACGCATGCCGGGTTCCGTCGGTGGATGTTTCACCGGTGAGTTCGCTGCGGCCGTTGTAGGCGTAGGTGCGGGTGACAGTGGGTTTGGTTGATGCGTTGCGGTAGTCGCTTTGGCTGACGGGACGCAGGAGGCTGTCGTAGTCGTAGCGGTAGCGGTCGGGGTGGAGCGCTGTTTGGACGTTGAGGCCGTTGTAGCGGATGTCGGTGATGATGTTGAGGTCGGGGTGCCAGGTGTGTTCGCGGCGGAGGCCGGAGGGGTAGAGGATGTGGTTGAGGAGTCCGCTTTGGGTGTCGTAGGCGTAGGCGAAGCCGGAGGATGCGGCGAGGCGTCCGGCGGTGTCGTAGGCGTAGTCGACGGTGTCGATGGGCACGTTCCTGTGCTTGAGACTGTAGCCGTTCGTGCGGCCCCAGGTGTCGCGGGTATGGGTGAGGATGCTTTCAACGGGGCCTTCCGTTTGTTCGCTTTCCACTTCGCCGTATTGGTTGTAGCGGAAGGTGCGGGCGCCGGAGGCGTCGGTGATCTGGGTGGGCTGGCCGAGGTGGTTGTAGGCGTAGGTGACGGCGGGGGTGTCGTCGTTGTAGGTGGTGCCTGCAAGTTCCCCGGTGAGGGAATGGTAGGTGTAGGTTGCCGTGATATCACGAGCATCTTTTTTGCTTGCAAGGCGGTTGAGGCTGTCGTAGGTGTAGGTGTCTTCTTTGTCGTCCGCGTACCGTTTAGTGATGAGGAGGCCTGTGGCCGCGTCATAGGACCAGAGCGTATGTTCGGCTTCCGGCTGGTTGATAAGGCTGGAAGGATCCGTTTCGATTATCTGGGCCGGATTTTTCCACGTCCACATGTCAGAGATTCGGTTATCGTCGGTGTAGTCCCAGACGATGGGTTGTACGGCTGTGCCGTACTGGGCCGTTTTACGGCTGCGGATGTCGTAGCGGTAGCAGGCGGTTTTGCCCTGCGCATCGGTGATGCAGGAGGGCTGGCCGGTAACGTGGTCGTATGCCGTGGTGGTGGCGTTACCGGCTCCGTCGATGGTTTTGACGGGACGGCCGGCTGTGTCGTATTCGGCGGTGGTAGCGTTGCCACGTCCGTCGGTTTGCGTCATGACCATGCCGGCGGCGGTGTAGCTGCGGCGGTAGTTGGTGACGATGCCGGCGTAGTCCGTGGCATGGATGACGAAGCCGTCCATGCCGGTCTGGCTGGCGACGGCGTCGATGCCCGGCTGGGTGGTATAGCTGATGCGCTGGGTGGGGGTGCCGTAGTGGGTCCACTGGACGCTGCGGTTGCCGCGGACGTCGATGGTGACGGTTTTGGAGGCGAGTTCGAGATCAAGGTCGGAGGTCAGGGTCAATGACGTTTGCGTGAGCGGCTGGCCCTCGGCGTTGTAAGTAGTGGTAGTTTGTTGGCTGTAGACGCCGTCTTCTTCGCAGATGTAGGTTTGAGCGTGTTCCGTGATGCGGGATGGTTTCGGCGAGAGGTCGACGGTTTGTTTGACCATGTTGCCCATGGCATCGTATGCGTAGAGGACGGGGGCAAGGATGGTTGTGTCGGAGCTGCCGCCGTCGGCTTTCGTCTGCTGGCTGACCAGTTGACCTTTGGCGTTGTATTGCGATGTTGTGCTGATCAATGTATCGTCTGCGACTGCAGGGCGGATGTCGTAGACGGTTTGTCCGAAATAGTCGGAGATTGTGTTGCCGATGCGGATCCAGTTGCCGTTTTCGTCTTGTTTCTGCATTTCCGTATACAGGCCTGCCGAGCTCAGGTATTGGATGTGTTTTTCGGCCTGTTGCGCCGTTCCGGTGATGGTGTCGATATTGCCGTCGTTGTGCCTGGCGGTGACAATTGTGGCGCCTGTGGGAGAGGTGACGGTTTCGGTCAGTCCGTCATCACTGTATTCATATCTCGTGGTGCGCCCCAATTCGTCCGTCGTGGAGGCGGTGCGGCCGAGGGCGTCGTACACGGTGGAGGTGGTCGTGGTCATCGGGCCGATGTCCGTGCGCGTGGCGATGGCCCTGCCTGCCGCATCCCTCGTGTAGGAGACGATGGTTTCCGGCGTGGTGGCCGTGGCCGAGCGGATGGTTTCGATGAGCTGGTGCGCAGCGTTGTAGGAGTAGGTGGTGATGACGCCGTCTTCATCGGTCTGGCGGAGGGGGCCGCAGCACATCCATTCGGTGGAGGAGGTGCGTCCGTTGGCCTTGACTGTTTTCGTGCGGTTGCGGTAGGTGTCGTATTCGTATGTTTCACGGGTCAGCAGGGACCATTCGTTGCCGGTGTGTGCGTAGGTTTCCGTGCAGGTGGCGGTGCCGTCTGCTGCCATGTAGGAGACTGTGCGCGTGCTTTGGCCTGCGACGGGCTGGTTGCCGACCTGCTGTTCCGTGGTGATGCAGTAGGCGGCGCCGTGTGCCGTGGTGGCTGCATAGGAGGAGACGGTTTGGATTCCGTTGATGCCTTGGGACATTTTCATGCGCCCGGCGGCAAAGGGAGGCAGTGCATCCGGCCCGTAGTAGACGGAGGATGAGGTTTGTTCCAGCTCGCTGCCCAGAGCCGTTTTTTTGACGGTGACGCTACGTTCCAGTACCGTATTCCAATATTCATATGTTTCTTTGGAGAGTTCGGTTTCTTTGCCGGATGCCGTGCGAATGATTTGCCGGATGGAGGACGGGCGGTAGTCGTTGAAACGAAGATCGGAATAATCAGTGATCTTGACTTGCTCGCAAGTCTCATTCGGCAACGCCTCATCCCGGCCGGACCAGGGAGTAGCTTCCATGATGACACGTCTCTTGCTGTCGTATTGGTAAGAGCAATAGTTTCCATTTTGAAAATCAATCCGGCTGAGGCGCAGGTCTGCGTAGGTGTAGGTGGTCGTCTGTGCGAGGGAGGTGCCGTAGCCTTCCGTACGGCTTGTTTCCTGCCAGATGCCGTCGATCAGTTCGTAGATCTGCCGTGTGCTGGAGGTAGGCGTTGTGTCCCCGCTCGTCATGCGGCGGGTCGTCAGGTGTTCCCATGTGCCGTCGGACTGGATGGTGCGGACGTTGGAGTAGCGGATGCGCCGGTCGCCTTCGCCCGTCGGCATGTCGATGACGGTTTCGTCGGCTGCGAGATAGCGGTCGACGCGGGTGACGGGTGAGCCGGGGCGAACGGCGGTCATCGCGAGATGGCGGTAGGTTTTGCCTTCCTGTGTGGCGTTGTTTTCCTCCAGAGTCCATGTTTTGCCCGGCATGCCGGTGGTGGCGTACCAGTCGCCGGAAGGCGTGACCTGGTTTTTCGGGTACCATTCGAGGACGATGCGCGAGGATGCGGCTGTGCCGTTCCCGGCAGGGATTTCCGTTTCACGGATGTTCAGCAGGCCGTCGAGGTGGTGCCAGATGCCGCTGATGAGGCCGAAGTCTTTTTTGAGGCGCATTTTGCTGCCGTAGGCGGCCAGGTCGACGACGACGCGGTCGGCCGTGACCAGTTGAACAGGTTTGCCGATCTCAGTCGCTGTGGGGACGTTGAAGCGGATGGAGGCTCCGTCTGCCGTGGTGAAGTCCGCATAGACGGGTGTGCCTGTTTTGCAGGGGGTCTTGTCTGCATTGAGGATTTGGACGAGGGAGGAGTACTGGCGGGTGTCTCCGACGCGTTCCGCCGTGTCCTTGCCGCCGGCATATTGGTAATGCAGCGTTTTGCCTGAAGGTTTGACGACGGTGATGATTTTCGAGTAGGGGTCGTGCTGGATGCTCCATTCGGTGACGTGCTGGAAGACGAAGCCGAGCCGGTAGATCAGTGGCATATCCGGGTCGTGCCAGCTGGTGGAATGGGGGTTGAGATCCAGAATCTGGAAGGTGGCCGGGCACCAGCCGGCGATGTCCGGTTCGATGCCGAAGACGATGTTCATGGCGACGTCCTGCGTGCTGCCGAGGTGGTTTTCGGTGAAGAAGGATTCGCTGGCGACGTTGTCTTTGCCGCAGGCGCAGGTGCAGGTGCAGGTGTTGCAGAACTGGTCGTTTTCCGTGTCGGGCTTGTCGTTGTCGTCGCTGGAGGAGTCGTCCCAGTCGCTGGACGAGGAGTCGTCATCGCTGGAGGAAGAATCGTCCCAGTCGCTGGATGAAGAGTCATCGCTGCTGGAGGAGGAGTCGCTGTCCGAGGACGAGCTGTCGGCAGCATGTTCGGTCAAGGCGAATGCCGCGGTATTCGCGTCGCCGGGAATAAAGGGAGCCCAGCCTTCGGGCAGGTAGCCGTTCATGGCGAGGTCGGCTTCGTTCTCGACGGGGCCGCTGGAAGGATGGAGGGGGGATTGTTGTGAAGACATGTTGTGTATGTGTGTTGAGGTTTTGTTGCCGGGGCGCCTGCCGGGAGAAGCGATGTCTTCTACCCTGTAAAGCAGGCGCCGTAGGCTTTTTTGTCTATTTTTCTTGTTTTTTAATCGAAAAATGTGTGTTTTTGGTGTTTTTTCGGGTAATATCCCGCATCAAGGCCTTGACCTCGTGCAGAAATATCACCCGGGAAGAGGGGGTTAACTATGTGGAATGAATGCTGAGACGTGGAGGGTTTTCGATAATATCTTGTGCTCTCCTATAAAAATTAGTTATGTCCTTGTGAGAATGTGACATATTTGTACAGTTTGATTCCGCTTTCGCATATATCGGCGACTGCGCTGTATGATGTTGTTGAGTTTGCTCTTACAACAACACCATTGTGAGCGCCTCCATTAAGGAAGATACCCGGGTAGTTGCCGCTTAAGGATCGCATTGCAACATCCGCTTTTGCTTGCATGGCCAATACTCCATTATCAGCTGCTGTAATTTTACTATCAGTTGGTAGTTCGCCATTTTGTATATGAAAAGCACTTGGTTGTACGCGCATGAGTGCGGTCCCGCTGACAATCTCGCTTCTGCTGGTATGTTTGCATATGGATCCGCTGGCCGTTGCTTCGAATCGATTGGCTGCTGATTGGCCGATGCATGCCGATGTGGTGCCGATAATGTTGACGGTTGTGCCACTATAGTTGGACAGGTCGACATCGACTTTGCCATCGGAAGCTGTGGTGAGGGCTCGGCCGAGTTTAGCATATGGTACGAACGCAGACGTATCCACAGGTTCAATTCCGAGAGCGGTTCGTAGAGCGGCCTTTTGATCATCTGTCATGGCTTGAACTGCCGCAATCATGCGTTTCGGAGAAACCAAATTATGAAGCGTGACATAACCTGACTGCTCAATGGTATAGTCTTCATGCGAGTGCCAGCTATCGAGAAGCATTTGTATCTTTTCAGGTACTTGAGTACCTTTCATATGGATAACAATGGAGCGTTCATCCGGATCATTCGTATAACTGTATCCTGCATTTTGCAGATAGGATAGAATCGACTCCACACACGAGGGATGCGGCTGCCTATTCCATGCAATGATCAAAGCCTGACCATAAGGAAGAGCAGCAGCGGCATCGCTTACGACAGCCTGGCTTGCCATAATGGCGTAGGTCATATTCATGCTTCTGTACATCTGAATGGCACTCCTTACGTTGTCAGCCAGTGGAAGATTGGCATTGCGAATCAACCATCGCTCCTCGGAAGGTTTACTCCACGTATATCCAGCCTCGTTTAGAGCATCGTCAATACCCGTTTCCGAGGTTGTTGCTGGAGATGTGCGTACGATTGCAATATCGGCACCTGTATAATCAAGCAAGTCGACGGAGACCGTTCCATCATCATTCACAATTAAATTGTTACCAAGTTTTTTGTACGGAAGATAGGAGGTGAGAGATGATACGTCGGCCTTATGCGCCATGTTTTCTTCAATTTCAGGAATGCGGCAAGCAGACTGGAGTTGCTTTTGAAATGCTTCATCATCCAGCATGGCCTGCAGATCCTGTAAGGCAAGTCCGTTTTTTGAACTTCCATTTTGCAAAGGATAAAGTTGAAGTGTCGCACTGATATCGGAAAGGTCGTCTTTCAAGGTGACGGTGATTTGTTCGGCCGCCGTGTTGTCCAGAGTGTCGGGGCCGATGAGTTCCGAGACGTCGCAGTTGCCCTGAAGGAAGAGGTAGTCGGTACCGGATGTTTTATGCTTGAGGTGGAGGTTGTAGGGATGGCTGCCGGGGTAAAGCGGCGGGATGGTTAAGAGGATGCCGGAGGCATCCGATCCCGTGGCTGAGATGGGGACGGTTTCTCCGTCCTGCAGGATGCTGCCGTAGACCGTGTAGTCGGCTAGGGCCGCAGGGGCTCCGTATGATTGCACGAGGCGCAGGGTCATGTGGTGCGCCTGTCCTGTGGTGATGGGGATGTGGTGTATGACTGTTGACATGTGAAGTAGTGGTTTTCTGTTAAAACGGTTGATGTTTGGAATGGGGGTGCTTTCTGCCGGAGAGGTGTGGGTTCAGTGAGTTTGAAGGCTGTGAATTCGCCTGTCCGACTGGCACGAATGCTTGTAACATTCAAACCGGGTATTGGGCAAGGCTCCCTGCAAGGGCTAAAATGTGGAGTTCATTGAAGAGGTTGCTTTCCGGTACGCTGTGGTAGAAACGGACTGTCAGGCCGCAGATTCGCCATTTTTTGCTGTGCATGCAAATGTGCTATAAAGATGGTTGTACGCGATGATGGCGGTGGCGCGCTATTTGGGTAGTCTGTGACGAAATACAATCGAGAGGCTGGTTTTGCATGCCTTTTCTCCTTGTTGAAAGAAATAGATATTCAATGCGTATACGTTTTAGAGATGAAGATGAAAAAATTCGTCTGTCTTATTGTGTGCAGTGCCTTTTCAATGGGCAGTGCGTGGTCCGCGGATCTTGATTTGATTCCTCTTCCCAGACAGGTGGAATTGGCTCAGGGTACTCTTTCTCTCGGTTCCGATACGAGTATAGGATTCTCATCTCTTGACTGCCAGGAGCCCGGTCTTTACTTTGCCGAGAAGCTCCGGCAGGGTACAGGATGGCAAGTTCCGGTGCTTGAGGATTGGAGTAAGGCGCGCATCCGTCTTATTGTTGATCCTGCAAGTTTTACGAATTCCGAGGAATACAAGTTGTCCATTACGCAAGAACATGCGGATGTGGCTGCGGCGACTCCGCAAGCCCTGGCTTCCGGTCTGCAAACTTTGCTGCAAATGATGCCGCCCGATATTTATGCCCAAGGTACGAAAAGCTCGATTGTGCTTCCTTGTGCGACAATCAATGATTTTCCCGAGATAGGCCATCGCGGTATTTCTTTTGACGTCGCCCGTTATTTTCAGGATAAGGCAACCATTTTGAAGCTTCTCGAGGGCCTTGCCGCCAGTAAGATCAATTCGTTCCAATGGCATTTGACGGATGATCAGGGTTGGCGTTTTCCCAGCAAGGCTTATCCCAAGCTTACGCAGTCCGGGTCGGCCTATACGGAAGACGATATCAAGGAAATCGTGCAGCGCGCTCGCCAGCTCGGCATCCGCATCATCCCCGAGATCGATATGCCCGGCCACTCCGCCGCCGCGATCAAAGCGTATCCGGAGCTGGGCACCAAGCGGGAGAACAGCAATATAAGCAATGTTCTCAATGTCGGAAAGCCGGAAGTATATACTTTTGCAGAAACGATTGTCAAAGAGGTAAACGAGCTGATTCCCGGTACCTATTTTCACATGGGTGCAGATGAAGTCGCTCGCGGAGTCTGGAAGAACGATCCGGACTGTATCAAATTGATGGAAAAGGAGGGCTTGAAGAATGTCAATGAGCTTCAGGCATACTTTACCAGGCGTATCGCATCCATCCTCCGCAAGCATGGCCGCAAGCCGCTGGCTTGGGATGAGGCCATGGATGGCGGCCTCGGAGAGGATAAGGATATCGGCATTGTCGCATGGCGGGGAACTCAATTCGGGTTGAAGCCTTTGGATGCCGGGCATCCCGTTATGTGGACGCCAGGCAGCCGTATTTATTTCGACAAGGTCAATTCCCGCAACAAGAAGGAACCTCGCGGCTACGGAAATCATGTTTTGCCGCTCTACATGGTTTATTCGTATTGTCCTATGCCTACGTTCCTGCCGCCGGAACAACAGAAGCTTGTCATGGGCGCTCAGGCCGGGTTGTGGGCGGAGGTCATTCACAGTCCTGATCAAATGTTTGAACTGGTTTTCCCTCGTATCAGCGCTCTAGGAGAAGCCTTGTGGATGCCTCGGGAGAAGAAAGACTGGGATTCGTACCTCAAACGATTGGAAACCATGAAAAAGAGGTATGATGCCATGGGAATTCCTTATTTTTGGGATGAAAAGTCCATGCCCGTCACCATCGGTTCATGGGAACCGAAGCAGGTCGCAGCACCGCGCACGAAGTTGACCTACCGCCTGAACCCGGAGCAGGTTTCTCGCTCCGGTTACCACGAAATCAATGCCGAATACGCCTTTGGAGAGGGTACTGTGGTGATTCATTCGATGGAATGGTCGGATGCGTCGGGAAAGATCGTATCAAAGGATGTTCACGATTACACATCGACTTTCAGTCCCAGGAATACGGCAGAACATTATTATTATCTGAATGCAGATGCTCCCGGAGAGTACTCGTTGACGATTACTCTGTCTCCGGTGGGAACAGGCTCATGCCATGGTTGGGTCCAGATGATACGTCCGCTGCCGTCTGAAGAAACGGCTCCCGTTTACGATCTGCAAAGCGAGAAAAACCGCAACAAGCAGCCGAAGGAATAATTCGTTGCTTGCCACCGGTTAAAACTTTTATCCTCCTCGGCCTGGCAGGGGGGGGGGGAGCTGGGGGGCTGCATGGGCAGGACGGTATGGAAGTCCGTGTCGGGGTGATTTCCCTGAAAGAAAACACCTCGGAATGAATCATTCCGAGGTGTTGATGAAGATGGTACGCGATACTGGTTTCGAACCAGTGACCCCATGCGTGTGAAGCATGTGCTCTACCCCTGAGCTAACCGCGCGTTGGTGTGTGCCGTCTTATATCCTGTTTGGAGTGCAAAGGCAAGTTTATTTTTCGTCTTGAGGCATTTTTCGGTTTTCGGCGTCTTGGAGATGGGGACAATAAAGCCCGGAGGCGGCTCCGGGCTGTGGTAGGGGAAGGGAGTGGGGCCGCGTTAATATTCGCAGTGGCCCGGAGTGCGGGGGTAGGGCAGGACGTCGCGGATGTTGGTGAC
Organism: Neoakkermansia glycaniphila; assembly: GCF_001683795.1. Classification (GTDB taxonomy): domain Bacteria; phylum Verrucomicrobiota; class Verrucomicrobiia; order Verrucomicrobiales; family Akkermansiaceae; genus Akkermansia; species Akkermansia glycaniphila. Next base: position 121,075 of record NZ_LIGX01000035.1, on the reverse strand, counting down.
GCCGGTGACGAACATGAGGAGGCGTTCGAATCCTGCACCGAAGCCGGCGTGAGGTACGCTGCCGAAGCGGCGGAGGTCGACATACCATGAGTAGGCTTCTTCGTTCAGGCCGAGGCGTTTGATGTTGTCCATCAGGATGTCGAGGCGTTCTTCGCGCTGGCTGCCGCCGACGATTTCGCCGATGCCGGGGACGAGGACGTCCATGGCTGTGACAGTTTTGCCGTCGTCGTTGAGGCGCATGTAGAAGGGTTTGATGGCCGCCGGGTAGTTGTAGAGGGTGACGGGGCTTTTGAAGTGTTCTTCGGTGAGGTACCGTTCATGCTCACTCTGCAGGTTGATGCCCCACGAGACGGGGTAGTCGAATTTGTGGCCGCTTTTGATGAGGATGTCGACGGCTTCCGTGTAGGAGCAGCGGACGAAGGGGGTGTCGGCGACGTGCTGGAGGCGTTCGCGCAGGCCTTTGTCGACGAATTGGCAGAAGAAGTCCATGTCGCCGCTTTGGTCGTCGAGCATGGTGCGGACGAGGTATTTGACGAAGTTTTCCGCAAGGTCCATGTCTCCCTCAAGGTCGCAGAAAGCGACTTCCGGTTCGATCATCCAGAATTCGGCCGCATGGCGCGTGGTGTTGGAGTTTTCGGCGCGGAAGGTGGGGCCGAAGGTGTAGATGTTGCTCAAGGCGCAGGCCATGGTTTCGCCTTCGAGCTGGCCGCTGACGGTGAGGTAGGCGGCTTTGCCGAAGAAGTCTTCTTCATGGTTTTTGTTGTTGGCAAGCGGGTCGAGTGTGGTGACTCGGAACATTTCACCGGCGCCTTCGCAGTCGCTGGCAGTGATGAGCGGCGTGTGTATCCAGACGAAGTCTCGTTCCTGAAAGAAGCGGTGCACGGCGGCTGCAAGGCGGCTGCGGGTGCGGAAGACCGCACCGAAGAGGTTGGTGCGGGCGCGCAGGTGGGCGATGGAGCGCAGGAATTCGGGGGAATGCCCTTTTTTCTGCAGGGGGTAGCTGTCCGGCGCCGTGCCGACGAGGCGGATGGAGGCGACCTGTATTTCCCATTTTTGTTTGCCGGGGCTGGGGATGAGTTTTCCATGGATGCTGACGGAGGCTCCGGTGGTCATTTTGCCGATGTCTTCGTAGCCGGGAATGCCTGCGTCTGCGACGATCTGGATGGATGCGAGGCTGGTGCCGTCGTTGAGTTCGATGAAGGAGAATGCCTTGGAGTCGCGCCGGGTGCGTATCCATCCTTCGACGAGGATGTTGTCCATGGCCGTTTCAGAGGCGAGCGCGTGTTTGATGAGGGTGCGAGTCATGTGCGTTTGCTGTGATGGAGAGATGAAAAAAGGGCACGAACATTCATGTGTCCGTACCCTTGTGATGGTTGATTGCCCGGCTCAGATGTGGGCGCGGAGCTTGTTGACGATGTTGTCCTTGGAGGTCGCGCCGACGATGGTATCCACTACCTGGCCGCCCTTGAAGATGAGGAGGGTCGGGATGGAGCGGACGTTATAATGGGCGGCGAGGCCCTGGTTGGCGTCGACATCCACTTTGCCTACCTTGACGGTTCCGGCCATTTCGGTGGAGATCTGGTCGATGATCGGGGAGATCATTTTACAGGGGCCGCACCATGTGGCCCAGAAGTCGACGAGGACAGCGCCTTCGGCTTTGATGACTTCAGCTTCGAAATTGGTTTCTGTGAATTGCAGAGACATAATGCGTATAAGATGCGCCGCGAGGCGCTGTTGTTCAAATTCCGTTGTTTTATTCCTCTACGACTTCTTCTTCACCGCTCTTCGGGTCGCCGAAGACACGTTGTTCTCCGGTGGCTGCGCGGTTCGGAATCTGGTCCGTCTGGTACTGGATAATACAGAAGGAAATCATCAGGATGGCGCCGATGATGGACATGACGAGGATGAAGGTGCTTTCCTTCTTTTCCTCTTCATCCGTGTCAACGGTTTTGGTGCTGCCGGCTGCTTTGGTGGAAAGTCCTGCCGGGCGGGAGCCGATCGGTGAGGTCAAGGGGCGAGTGGCGGAGGGCATGGCGCCCGTGGCCTGTCCCGGTGCTGTCGCGGCAGGCGTTGTGCCTTCGCGCTGGGGCAGAAGGACGGTTTTGACTGCATCGGACGAGGCTGTGCCGGGACGAAGTGGGACGGATGGCGCGCCGGGGGCTCCGGGAGGAGTCAACGGAATGGTGGCCGAGGTCGGAGGTTTGGGAGGCATGGGCGCTCCGGGCATGGCGGGCGGCACGGGTGCCGTCGGGCGCGTAGGAGGAGCAGGAGGCGGCACCGGCATGGTTGCGGCACCGAGTCCGGGAGCCGTGGGGGGTACCGGGGCGGACGGTGCGCCGGGGCGCGTAAGGGGGATGGTGGGTGCGGTAGGCGCTGCTGCTCCGGGCACAGGAGGCGGCGCCGGCATTCCGTTCGGAGCCGGAGGGACGGGCGGCTTGACTGGAGAGGGAGGAGGCGGTGGGTTGCTCATAACGTGTAAAGATGTAAACCGACAGCGCGGCGATTTCTCTTTATGGCATTTTTCCGTCAGGATGGCAAGCAGGAAAGATTGATTCTCCAAAAAAACCATGTGAGGTACCCATTCCATCTTTCGTGTGAGGCTTTTTCCCTGCTGTCCAGCTCCGTTCTTGCCAGTGGGCGGTTTCTCGTGTATGGTGCGCGAGCATGAAACCGCTTACACGTATCGCCGAGACTTCTTCCCAGGATGGTTTGTCATGGGAGCTTTGGGAGCGCGACGGCCAGTTTTTCCTGTTGCATGACGGGGTGCAGTACGCTTCCGCCTTTTCCCACGGGAGCGACGATGCCATGGCCGAGATGGCGATGTCTCCGATTACCCGGGCGAATCAGCCGACGCTGCTTTTCGCCGGGGTGGGGCTCGGGTTCCCTTTGGCTGCCGCCGTGGCGTGTACGCAGAAGGAGAAGGCGAGTTTCATCGTGGCGGAGCCCTGCCCGGAGCTGGTTCGCTGGCAGACGCAGTATCTGGATGCGTTGCATCCCGGCCTGTGGGATGATAACCGTATTTCCGTGGAGAAGATGAGCGCCGTAGAGGTGGCTCGCCGCCGTTCCGGCAGCCTGCATGCGATTATCGTGAAGTCCACGCATGCCCGCTATGCCTTGTCGATGGGTGAAGCATCCGATTTCTTCGGCGCGTTGAAGGGCGGCGGCCTGCTGCTGATTTCCCTGTCCAAGCCCGACAAGCGGCTGGAGGGCCTGCTGCGCCGCGCCGGCTTCGAGGTGACGACTACGTCGGTTCCCGCTTCCCACAAGGGCAAGCAGGCGAAGTTCCATACGATCGTGCTGGCCCGCCGCGGCCGGTTTGTTCCGTTCGCCCAGAAGTAAAAGGGCCGTTCGTGTTTTTTTTGAAAGATTCCCTTTTTCCTATCAGTATATCCTATCATGAATTTTCTGACCAAAATGACCGCGCTCGTGACTTTGGCCGGTTCGGCGCTGGCGGATTACACGCCGCACTCCGACTGGGAGAATCCCCAGAACCTTTTCCAGAACAGGGAAGTGTCCCGTGCTTTCTTCGTCCCGTTTGCCAACAGGGAAGAGGCTTTGAAAGGCAAGCGCGCCGATTCTTCGCTGGTGCAGTCGTTGAACGGCGACTGGAAGTTTTCCTGGGTGCCGCAGCCGGACAAGCGGCCTGTGGATTTCTACAAGCCCGAGTTCGATGTGAAGGACTGGAAGACGATTCCCGTGCCTTCTTCGTGGCAGATGGAGGGCTACGGCATTCCCATCTATTCGAACCAGCGTTACGTGTTCGTCCGCAACTGGCCGTTTGTGATGGCCGATCCGCAGGGCGACGAATCCAGGTATTCGACGGTGAAGGAAGAGCGCAACGCCGTCGGCTCCTACCGCCGCGATTTTACGATTCCTCAGGATTGGGACGGCAAGGAAGTATTCCTGCAGTTCGACGGGGTGGACTCGTTCTTCTACCTCTGGGTGAACGGTCAGAAAGTCGGTTTTTCGAAGGATAGCCGCACGGCTGCCGTGTTCGACATCACGAAGTATCTGAAGCCCGGCAATAATGTGCTGGCTGTGGAAGTGTACCGTTTCAGCGACGGTTCCTACCTCGAGTGCCAGGATATGTGGCGCCTCTCCGGGATCTTCCGCGATGTTTTCCTGTATGCTACTCCGAAGGTGCATGTACGCGATTTCTTCGTGCATACCGATATGGAGGATAATTATGCCACGGGCAAATTGAGCGTGGATGTGGATGTGCGCAATGTGCAGGGTAAGCCGGAAGCATTCAGCCTGAGCGCCGAGCTGCTTGATGCGGATGGGAAGAAGGTGTGCAATCTTCAATCCGGTTCCGGCAAGGTGCTGCCGTCCGGCGACTATCAGGTTCCGCTTTCTGCTACGGTGAAGAATCCTCTCCTCTGGAGCGCGGAGAAGCCGAATCTCTACCGCCTGCTGATGACGCTGAAGAACAGGAAGGGCGAAGTGACGGAGGTGATCTCCCGCAAGATCGGCTTCCGCGATGTGAAACTTGAAAACGGCCGTTTCCTCGTGAACGGACAGGCCGTGAAGCTGAAGGGTGTGAACCGCCATGAAAGCCAGCATGCCAACGGCCATGCGGTGACGGAAGCAGAATGCCTGGAAGAAATCCTGCTGATGAAGCGCGGCAACATCAACCACGTCCGCAATTCCCACTATCCGCAGCCCGCCTATTTCTATGATCTGTGCGATGAATACGGCATCTACGTGTGCGACGAGGCCAATATCGAATCCCACGGCTATTATTACGGCGAACAGTCGCTCAGCCATCCCGAGGAATGGAAGGCTGCCCACGTCTGGCGCAACCAGAACATGGTCGAACAGTCGAAGAACAATCCCTGCGTAGTCATCTGGTCGTACGGCAATGAAGCCGGACCCGGCGCCAACTTCGAGGCGGTGCGCGACTGGATCAAGTCCCGCGATACTTCCCGCGTGACGCAATACGAACGCAACAATTCCCTCGCGGATCTCAATTCCAACCAGTACCCCTCCGTGAAGTGGGCGCAGGCTACGGCTGCGCAGAAGCTCAACAAGCCGTGGTATATCTCCGAATATGCCCACATCCTCTGCAATGCCATGGGCAATCTGAAGGATTATTGGGATGCCATCGAAAGCAGCGATTCCATCGTGGGCGGCGGCATTTGGGAATGGATTCACCAGTCCTACGACAAGAAAGTCAAGCTGCCGGATGGTACGGAAGTCACCATGCAGGCCTACGGCGGCGATTTCGGCGACTATCCGAACGACGGTATTTTCTGCGTGAAAGGCGTCATTTACTCCGACCGCACGCCGACTCCCCTCTGGGAGGAAGTGCGCCGCGTGCAGCAGAATGTCGGCTTCTCCATTCAAGGACTGGAAGACAACGGGCAGACTCTCCTCGTTTCCATCAAAAATAAGCACTACTTCACCAATCTGGATGAATACCAGGGCAAGTGGGAGCTTATGGAAGAAGGCTCCAAGGCAGTTGCCTCCGGCAATTTCTCCCTCAATGTGAATCCGCAGGAAACGGGCACGCTGGCCCTTCCGCTCGAACTGCTGGTCAAGGACAATCCCGATCTCGGCAAGAAGGAATACTTCCTGCGCGTGAGCTTCAGCCTCAAGAACGACACCAACTGGGAAAAGGCAGGCTATGCCATCGCATCGGAACAGCTTCCGCTGACGGCCGATCTGCTGCAGGTCAAGAAGCAGGCGGATATCGTCTCCGCTTCCGGCAAGAAACTCAACGTCACCAATGAGGACAAATCCCTCATCGTGCTTGGCGACAACTTCGGCGTCTCCTTCGACAAGCAGACGGGCGGCATCATGAGCTACAGCGTCAACGGTGTCGAACTGATTTCCGACAAGCCTACGGTCAAGCTGAACGCCTACCGCGCTCCGCTCGCCAACGACAAGTGGGTCATGAACCAGTGGTTCAATGCCGGGCTCCGCAACCTTGAGCACAAGGCTTCTCCCTTCGTCGTCGAAAAACTGCCGACCGGAGCCGTGCGCATCTCCTGCGACATCGTCTCTCAAGGCACGCGCCGCGAGCGCATGGACGGCTACGATTCCGGCCACGGACAGATCGAAGATCTCGGCCCGCTGAATGAAAAAGGCTTCCGCTTCCGCACGAATATCAACTACACCGTGCTGCCGAACGGCATCGTGAGCGTGCAGGCCGGTATCAATCCCGAAGGCGGCCAGCCCATCCTGCCGAAGCTCGGCTACATCATGGAACTGCCCGAACGCCTCAAGAACGTGACGTGGTATGGCCGCGGCCCCGTGGAAAACTATCCCGACCGCCGCGCCGGTTCCGACATCGGTATCTACAAGCAGACGGTGGAAGGCATGGTCGAACGCTATCCCAAGCCCATGGAAATGGGTAACCGCATGGATACCCGCTGGGTGGCCCTGACGGACGACAACGGCGCGGGCCTTATCGTCTCCGCCGCATCGGACACCACGATGAACTTCTCCGCGCTGCCCTTCACGCCGCAGGCCATCACCAAGGCCGCCCATCCGCATGAAATCGAGCGTGCCGGCAAGAGCATCCTCACGGTGGACGCCCTTACCCTCGGCCTCGGCGGCGCTTCCTGCGGCCCCATTCCGATGGAGCGCGATATTCCCGTCGCCCGCCCGACTTCCTTCGGCTTCTCCCTGCGCCCCGTCATGGCCGGAGAAAATCTTGCCGATCTTGGCCGCAAGGTGTTGCCTCTCACGGCTTCCGTCACGATTTCCCGCGACAAGACGGGCCTCGTCCGCGCCGCCTGCTCGACCCGCGACGCCAAGATTCACCTGACGCTGCCGGACGGCACGGAAATCGTCTATGACAAGCCCTTCATGATGCGTGAAGAAGGCACCATCCGCGGTGTGGCCAAGTGCGAAGGCCGCCTGGATTCCGAAGAAACCAAGGCTCACTTCGATACGTGGCTGCCCAGCAACCTGATGCGCATCGTCTCCGCCTCGTCGCAGATGCCGGGCCGCGAAGCCGCATGGAGCCTGATCGATGGCCGCAAGGACACTTACTGGCACTCCCAGTGGAAGCCGAACATGGATCCGTTCCCGCACACCGTCGTTGTCGACATCGGCGTGCTGACGGAACTGCGCGGCATTACCCTGACTCCGCGCCAGGACCAGAACAGCGGTCGCGTGGCCGAGACCGAGATTTATCTCTCGAAGGACGGCACCACCTGGAACGAACAGCCCGATGCCGTAGCTCTGATGGATGATTCCGATGTGGACCGCGAAGTCACCTTCGCCGCGCCGACGGCCGCACAGTTCATCAAGCTCGTCTTCAAGCGTGCTACGAACGATCGTGCCGCCGCTGCCATGGCCGAACTCTCCCTGCAGCCCTCCAAGGTGCTGGGGCAGTACCCGCCGCGCGCCCTCTTCTCCATTCACTTCGTCAGCAGTGAAATGCCGAATGAAGGCGAAGTCGCCAATCTCATCGACGGAAATCCGAACACCTACTGGCACTCCCTGTACGGCCTGACGCTGGCGAGCTTCCCGCACGAAGTGCAGCTCGACCTCGGCGCGACCCTCAATGTGAAGGGGCTCAAGTACCAGCCTCGTACGGACAGCGCATCCGGCCGCGTGAAGGATTACGAAGTGTACGTCAGCATGGACGGCAAAAACTGGGGCAACCCCGTCGTCCAGGGTTCCTTCCCGAATACGGATGCCCAGCAGGTGGCCAAGTTCAACAAGGCCGAGCAGTGCCGCTACATCCGCTTCGTCGCCAAGAGCGCACAGAACGGCGGAGACAGCGCCTCCATTGCCGACCTCGACGTGGAACTTGCCGACTGATCACCCGAACCGAATTCGCCGCATGCTGGCCAAGCGCATCATCCCCTGTCTGGACGTCACCAACGGACGCGTCGTGAAAGGCACGAATTTCGTGCAGCTTCGCGACGCGGGCGACCCCGTGGAATGCGCCATCGCCTATGACCGCCAGCAGGCGGACGAACTCGTCTTCCTCGATATTACCGCCTCGTCGGACGGCCGCGCCACCATGGTGGACGTCGTCCGCCGCACGGCGGAGCAGTGCTTCATGCCGCTCACCGTCGGGGGCGGCATCCGCAAGGTGGAAGACATGCGCGAGATGCTCCTTGCCGGGGCCGACAAGGTATCCGTGAATACGGCTGCCATCCATCGCCCCGAACTCGTCACCGAGGGTGCGCGCGCCTTCGGCTCCCAGTGCATCGTCGTCGCCATCGACGCGAAACTTTACGCGCCCGGCCAGTGGAAAGTTTCCACGCACGGAGGCCGCAACTTCGTGGAACTCGACGCCGTCGAGTGGGCGAAGGAAGTCGCCCGCCTCGGCGCAGGGGAAATCCTGCTTACGAGCATGGATGCGGACGGCGCGAAGACCGGGTACGATATCGAACTGACACGCCGCGTCAGCGAGGCGGTGAACATCCCTGTGATCGCCAGCGGAGGCGCAGGGAACCTCGACCACATGGTCGAAGTGCTTGAACGCGGCAAAGCGGATGCCGTGCTGGCGGCTTCCATCTTCCACTTCGGTGAATACACCGTGCCGCAGGCCAAGGCCTATTTTGCCGAGCGCGGCATTCCGGTGCGGCCCATTGTCTGACCGCCCTCTCTTCCTTTTCCCGATTGTTCCGTTTTTCATGCCTGCGGCATGCTCAACCCTTGAAATACATGGTTTTCTCCCTCGACATCCCGCAGGGAACCCGTTAGAATCGGAAAAAAGAACACCATGGAAGAACATACGGAAATCTTTGATATAGAAATTCCGCGGCGTGGCACGGGTTCCATTAAGTGGGATCTCCATGCAGAATTGCAACCCTACTGGATCGCCGATATGGACACGCCGTCCCCGGAATGCATCCTGAAAGCCCTGCACGAACGTGTCGAACACGGCATATTCGGCTATTCCTACCCGCCTGCGGACATGTTCGATGTGCTGACCCGCTACATGCACGACCGGCACCATGCCGACATCAGGCCGGAATGGTGCGTGCCGATGACGGGTTGCGTGCCCGCACTTTCCCTCGTGGCGCGGACGTGGTGCAAGCCCGGCGATGCCGTGATGACGTGCAGCCCCGTGTATCCTCCCATTCGCTCTGTCCACAGGGATGCCGGCTGCGATCTCATCGAAGTGCCGCATGTGTGGGACGACGGTGCATGGCAGTTCGACTGGGAGGCTCTGGAAAAGGCGTGGCAGCCTGCGGCGCGACTCTTCGTTCTGTGCAACCCGCAGAACCCTCTGGGCCGCGTATGGACGGAAGAGGAAGTTACCCGCCTCGCCGAATTCTGCGAACGGCACGAGATGATTCTTTGCTCCGATGAAATCCATTGCGATCTGGTACTGGACGAACAGTCGGAGCATTTCACCTGCATGCGCCTGCCGGACCGCCTGCGCCGCCGTTGCATTACCCTGACGGCACCGAGCAAAACCTACAACATCGCCGGGCTGGGCTTCACCTTTGCCTGCATTCCCGACGATACGATGCGCGATACCTTTCGCCGCACCATCGGCTGCACTCTGCCGGAGATCAATTGCTTTGCCTACGTCGCTGCCCGCGCTGCCTACATGGAAGGCGAGCCGTGGAGGCAAAGGCTCATCCGGCACCTGCGGCGCAACCGCGACCTCGTGTATTCCTATGTAGCGGAGCATATGCCTGCCATCACGATGCATCCCATGCAGGCTACCTATCTGGCGTGGATGGACTGCTCTGCGTTGGGCGTGGAAGATCCGCAGGGTTACTTCATGGAAAAGGCCGGGGTGTTTCTCAATTCCGGTGCGCCTTTCGGCTGCCCGCAGCATGTGCGCTTCAACTTCGGCACTACCCGCGAACGCCTGTTGAAAGGGCTGGAAGCCATGGCGAGAGCCATCGGGTGACCGGGTTGTTTGTGTGATTTTCGATTGCAAGCGCGTCCGTTGCCATCGCGGCGGACGCGCTTTTTGTGGGCTGGTTTAGAGCGGAATAATGGCTTTTTTGTGCGTTTTTATTGTATAAAATGCGATGTATTCATTTGGTTGTAAATAGAAATATTGCGCGGATATTTAATCCGTACGTCAATTACTTGTTACGTAATACATCACAAGGTGAGCATTATGAACAGAACGCGATGTATAACATTATTACTCTAAGCTATTGCAATGAAAAGAGGAAGGATGGTCATACGGATTGCATTTTATTTAACTTAATTCCCATATGTGATATTTATTTTATTGCAAATGCATAACGGATTAAATATCCGTATAATAATACCGCTATGCGTTGTATTTATTTTTTACTATCGATGTTGGCATGCGGAACACTCACCGCCTCGGAGAACGAAAACACTTATTACCTCGATTTCGGTATCAATTCAAGCGAGGCCATCTCAGGTAGAAACCATCTTGGCGAAAAAGATGACCATGAAACGACAATTGGTCATATAACATTCACTATAAATGATTTGATTGCAAATAAAGGAAGCTCGTCCGGCATCAGCGCCTCGTATGCCAGCAATAGTCAAACCCCGCCAGCCAATACTCCTCTTGATCTAACTTGGAATAATACAAATGTTTCCTTGGACGGTATCAATACGTCGAGCGGTTTCAGTGATGTATTTTGCTTCGTTAGTCTTTCCAATCTCAAAGCCACCAACACATATTCCATCTCCTTGCTCATGTCTTCTGTGAAAGACAGCATGACAATCTACACCAATCTCAGCGATACTGCCACTTTTCAGTCTGCCTCCTATTATCAGAATCTAGAAACAGGAGAAGCCATTCCATTGGATTTATCCAACGCCACATCTGCTGGAACCACATTCCATGGACTGACTACTGATGACATACTGATAAAAATCAATTTTACCGGATCAGAAAGTTTCACCTTCGGAGCCATATCCAACTCTTCGGAGTCTTTCACACTGGCCGGGCTCAGTATTCAGGAAAACATGCCCATTCCCGAAGCCTCCACAGCTGCCTTGAGCCTTTGCTTCGGCATGTCCATGCTTTTCAGGCGCCGCAGACGCGCTTGAAACGAACAGTCAAGAAATGCCCCGGCTCCGCTTTTGCATCGGCGGGGCTTTTTCGTCGGCAGATCACGCCTCCGGCGCACGGATAGCACTTCACTCCGCTCGTCGTCGGCGTTTCCATGCCAGCATGCAGCATCCGCCAATCGACAACAAAGCGGCGGCAGGTTCCGGGATCGTACGGGAACCCAGCGGCGCAGTCAATCCGTGTATCGTCGTCAATTCCCATCCAGTGAAATTTTCCGGATCATAGGCATACCGTGCCGTTTCGGAATCAATGCCATCCAGATAGAGATCCCCGCGCTCGGACATTTTCAATGCCTGCCGGTACATGCCGATGGCATAGTCGTCCGAATCGGTCAAATACAAAACTAGATCACCGGCGGCATCGACGTCGTATCCCCACATCGTAATGGCATGGGCGCCGGTTTCCGATCGGAGAGTAAGCGTCGTCCCCCAGTTATTGTCAATATAGCTTTTAACAATCCCGGAAAATCGTTCCTCGTACCTCATATCCCCTTCCGACCAGAAGGAATACGATTGAAAAAGCGGAGATGAAATTTCTGCGCTATCAAACACGAGACCGAGGTCCGACCAGTACGCCCCCGTGTATGCGGCGGTGGCCTCCAGCTGGGAGGATGTGCTGAAATAGATATCCGGCAGCATGCCGCCATTGAACCACCAGTTCCACGCCTGCTCGACCTGGCCTCCACCATTGCTCCACGAGTGGGTCAGAGCCTGATAAATGGAGAGCTGAGCCACTTGGGGCATGGCCTTATAGGTAGCAGCATATCCATTCGGAACCGTATCCGGTACATCGGTTCTCGTATCCTGCCACCATTGCAGAATATTGGAAGCGGCCGCCGCCCAGCACATTAGAGAGTCAGTTGGCTGGGTGTAGTATTCCGCAGGTTTTGTTGGCGTCGGATCTGTCCACCAATTCGGTTTTTCCAGAGGCCAGTCGTTCCACATGACTTTCTTGTTCACATCATACCATCCTCCGGTCTCGGAGACATTGCGGACGAATACGGGAGAAGCGGAGGCTGTGGCAAAAATGAGTAAAGCCAGCATGCCGCCGCCGGAAGCGAGGATTTTTTTCATGATACGTTCAGTGTAAGTTGTTTTTTTACTAAACAATAAATAACCCAAAGTCAAGATTATTCTGACTGATTATCAATTGCTCGATATATATTCAACCGATTTCGGCAATCAACACCAATAAAAAGGCCTTCCTGTTAGAAAACAGGAAGGCCGGCAACAAATCGATGTTTTACCGAAGAATCAGACTCCGTGGTATTCCTGAATGGTTTTCAATCCTGCGACTTTGCCCTTGATGCAGCGGACGGCGGTTACACAGGCGCGTGCCGAGGTAAGGTTGGTGCAATACGAGATCTTATTGCCGACGGCACTGGCGCGGATGGCGATTTCGTCCGCGCGGGTGTCGTGCGAGCCGGGCGTATTGATGATGAAGACGATGTCGCCGTTCTTGATGCGGTCCACGATATTCGGGCGGCGGCCTTCATGCACTTTGTAGGCGCGTTCGCATTCGATGTCGTGCTGCAGCAGGCGGATCATGGTGCCGCGTGTGGCGCAGAGGTCGTAGAAATGGTCTGAGATGCATAACAGCCGCACTCCGTGAGGAGTTCGACACGGATATTGTATCCGCCGTCAAGATGAAAGATGGAAATTTGTTTGTTTTGGAAGAATTAGTGGATCGGATAGATTTTCAATAAATCAATTTTCGTTCATTTAACTTTATTATTATTTGTTTCTTTTTATTTATTGTAAATAATATGTGAATAATTAAGAGAGACGGCGGATACAATATCCGCTAGGCTTGTTTCGGCTGGAAGAAATCGTCAGAACGAAAGATCTTCCACATAGAAGTATAATAGAACAACAATCATGAATACGAAACAATTGATGACAGCACTGGGTTTCGCCATTGTCGCAACTTCATTGGCCAGCTGTGGCGGAGGGGGCGGTGGTGGAGGTGGAAGTGAACCGGATACTGTAAAGATTATACCGGATAAGTTGGTTGAAGGGAATTATTCAACTCTGAAAATAGACGGTTATAAGACTATACGTCTCAATCCCGGAGGGTCTGCTTTGATTGAAGGAACCAATCTGACGGGAGAGTGGTCTTTTAATCAGTATGGCGCCAAAAATTCAGGCAAGTTGTCGGCGGTTCTATCATCCCAATCGACACGGTTTGAAATAGCAGGAGATCTTGCCTTTCAGAATAAAGCGGATATGGTGACATATACTGGCATATTCTCCGGCACTGTAAGATCTCAAGCATCGCAGAGTGATAAAAGTGAGAATGTGACGGCTAATTTTACTTTGATTCAGCGTTAGCAATATTTATTTCCTTTTCTGCGCCATGGAGTATGCGAGGAGGCCGTCGGTTGGATAATTCGATATGGATCGTGTGGTCCGGAACGGATAATGGTTTCGCTTTCCTCCCTTTTTGCATGGGGGAGGTTGTGGGTGAAAGCGCGGGAGGAGGTGTCATGCCTCCCGCGTTTTCCGTTTTCTACGGTTGAGGCGGGAGGAAGAGGTCGAGGTCGGCGCATTGGAGCATTTTGCCCTGTACGCGGATCAGGCCGCGGCGAGTGAGGGCGGTGAGGGCGCGGGAGACGCTTTCCCTCGTGGTGCCGAGCATGGCGGAGAGTTCTTCGCGGGAGAAGCGGAGTTCGATCGTGTCGGTCCGGGCGTGTTTGCGGCGGTGTTCGAATTGTTTGCGAAGGTAGTTTTCCAGCCGTTCTTCGACGGAGTGGAAGACGATGCTTTTGAGGCGGCGGGTGGCGATGTTGTGTTCGAGCGAGAGGGTGCGGAGGAGGAGGGCGGCGATGTCCGCCCGTGTTTCCATCAGGGTGTTCAGGATGCTGGCCGGGATGGTGAGGATGTCGCCGTCTTCCATGGCGGTGGCGGTGTAGGGGTACGGCGTCGAGGCCAGGGAGCAGGTGAGGCCGATGATGCGGTTGGGCCTGATTTCGCCGAAGATGAATTCGCGGCCCTGTGCGGAGGTGGAGGCGAGCCGCACCCGGCCCGAGAGGAGGCAGTAGACGGCTTGCGGTTCGTCGCCTTCGTAAAAGAGGCGCTGGTGTTGGCGGTAGCGGTGGGCGTCGCCGTGCGGCAGGATGAGTTCCCGGAGGCGGATGAGTTCCCGATTGTCTTTCATGCCGGATGAGCCGCCTGTGCGGCTTTCCGATGGTAGCGCGTTCGTTCCGTCCGGGCAATCCGTTTGTGGTTCATGCGCCGCCGGAGTTTTCCATTCGGTCGATGTGCTGGAGGATCCAGTCTCCGAAGGTGAGGCCGGGCTGTTGCCGTTTTTGTGCGGCATACAGGTGCAGGAGCGGTTCCATGTAGCCGGGGAATTCGGCGATGGGCAGGGCTTTCCGGAGGAGCCGGGCTGTGCGGTCTCCCTGCCTGCTGCCTCCGGCGAAGAGGTCGTAGATGCCTTCCGCCCTGCCGATGAGGGCGAGTTCGGCGAAGAGGGGGCGGGAGCAGCCGTTGGGGCAGCCGGAGATGCGGAAGGAGATCGGTTCGCGGGCCAGCCCGCATGCGGCCAGCAGTGCGTCGAGAGCGGCGGCGGTTTCCTGTTTGATGGAAGAGGCGGCGGCTTGCGCCCGTTTGCAGTGGGGCAGGCCGCGGCAGGCCGCCGAGGCGATGGAGAGCGGGGTGTGGCCGTCGGGAGTTTTGAGGCGGGCGTGGATGAGGTGGGCCGTGTTGCGGTCTTCGGGGTGCAGGCGCAGGTGGCCTTGCGGTGTGAGGCGGATGCGTTGCTGCAGCAGGGGCAGGTGTTCCTGCAGGGCGGTGGCGAGGGGGTAGCCGGGAGTGTCTGCGAGAGTGCCGGATGGGACGGGGATGAGGAGTTCGTCGGCGTCGCCGTGGCCGCTCCATTCGCCCGAGCTGAGGAAGATGGGGGCGTGGCCGAGGAATGGGGTGAAGCCCGCCTGCCGGAGTCGGTCGCCGATCCAGTCGAGCCCTCGCGTGGCGATGAGGGATTTCAGGCGGCGTTTGCGCGGGTTGTCCGGTTCTCCGTGCGCGGCGTTGAGGTCGAGGAGGTGCTGCGCTGCGCGGACGGCTTCGCCGCAGGGGTACAGGCCGAGCCATGAGGCCGGGCGGGGCGCGAGGGCGGGGCTGCCCCCGTGGATGCCGCCGCCTCCGCCCGCGAAGAGGTGGATGTGGCCGCCGGGGCGGTCGTTTTTCGGGACGACGAAGGCGAAGTCGCAGCCGTAGAGGCCGTGTTCATGGTGGGGCGGCGTTTCGAGGCAGATGCGGTTCCGTTTGTGCAGGGAGGCGAAGCGGGTTTCCGGAGAGGGGGCGGAGGCATGGACGATTTTCCCCCGGCTGCGTATCTGGTGGTAGGGGTAGGAGACTGGTTCGGAGAGGGCGTTCAGTTCGCAGGCGAATGCTGTCCATTCGGCGTGTGCATTCCCTTGGAGGAGGAGGGTGGAGATGTCGGCGGCGCGTTCTCCGGCGGCGGCATGGAGGTTCATGGCTCCGGCAAGTGCATCGCCTTCTGCTGCGGCCTGTTCGTCCGTGCCGGATTTCAGGGGGATGGCGATGGTGGAGAAGGAGGCGAGGCGGCAGGCCTGCGGCGCATGGGCGAGGGCCGTTTGCAGCTGGGCGGGGTGGATCAGGCCGTCGAGGAAGCTGTATTCGAGCGTGTGCATGGGAGGGAGGTGCAGTGTGGTGAATGCGGGCTGCAGTTCTGTCTGCGGAGCGGCTGGCAGGGCCTGTTTGGTTTTCTTCCGGGGTGCGTGGGTTGTGCGGGCCAATATAGCGGAAGGCAGCTCGAATTTCTGTGATATGAATCACAGACGCGGCGTTTTTTCCGGTGCATGATGGTGCGGTTATGCCCGAAAGACCAAGGATTACGATTACGCTGGTGGATCGCAAGGGCCCGCGCGGTTGCCACCGGGGCCACAGGGTCGGAGATTCGTTCGATTTCGATACGGAGCGCGGGAAGTTGTGCCCGATGGCCATGCATGTGGCGTTCCCGTATGTGGATATTTTGCGCTACGGCGGCAGCATGCCGGGTACGGATGATCCGAATGTGTGCCTGTTCTGCTGCCCCGATGCGGATGTGATCAATGTGTTCCGCATCGAGCGGCATGCCGGGTAAAGGAAGGAGCGGATGCCATGGAGATGAAGAGCGATGCGGACAGGCTGGCGGCTTTCATGCAGTTTCCGTTGTTTGCGGGGCTGTCCCGGCAGGATTTGGCCGAGTTTCTGGAAGATGGGGTTGTGCAGGTGGTGAAGTATGGGCGGGGTGATGTGCTGTTCCATGCGGGGGACGAACCCCGGTTTCTGTTCGTGCTGCTGTCTGGCGCGGTGCATATTTGCCGGGATTCGAAGGAGGGGCGCCGGATGATCGCCGCAACGGTGGATAGGCCGGGTGAGTCCCTCGGCGGCGTGTATCTTTTTTTGAAGAAGCGTTCTTATGACCGTTATGCCGTGGCGGATGGGCAGGCGGCGTTGATTCGCATTTCCCGGGATTTTTTCGAGGATCCGTTGTCGGCGGTGCGTCCGTATTACTCCCGATTGATGATGAATCTGCTGAGGATCGTTTCCGAAAAGGCGTTCATGCTGAACAGGAAGTTGCAGCTTCTCTCTTCCGGCGGCCTGCGTCGGAAGATTGCGGGGTTCCTGCTGGAGCGCGAGGCAGCTTGCGGCGGGCGGCCCGTGAGAATGAAGCGCGAGGAGATGGCGGATTTTCTGGGTGTGGCGCGCCCATCCCTTTCCCGCGAGCTGATGCAGATGCAACGCGAGGGGCTGTTGCTGGTGGAGGGGAAGGAACTTCGCCCCAGAGACAGGGAGGCTTTGCAGCGGCTGGCGGACGGTGAATGAGGGGGGCTTCCGGTTGTCGGTGCCGATTTCTCCGGTTTTGTGACATGCACGGCCGGGAAATCTTCGGTTTCGTCACATCCGTGACGGAATGTTCCGGGAAGCGGGTTATGCTGGAGGAATGGAAAGCCAATTGAAAAACATTCCGATGTCGGCCGTGCTGGCATTGCCGGAGCTGGTCCCCTGCCTTCCGGGGCAGATCGCCAGCGTGACCCTGTCCACCAACGAGTGGGTGCGCATCACGCTGTTCGCCTTTTCGCTGGGGGAATCCCTCAGTACCCATTCCGCCGGGGGCGATGCTCTGGTGCAGGTGCTGGAGGGGCAGGCGAGAATCGTGATCGACGGCCGCGAGTTCCGTCCGGCGGCGGGAGAGTCCATCGTCATGCCCGCCAGAGTGCCACATTCCGTGCATGCCGAGTCGGATTTCAAGATGCTGCTCACAGTCGTGTTCCCTCCGCAGGTGAAATTCTGAACCAATAAAGACCACCATTCCAACCATCATGAATATGTTTTGCTATCAATGCCAGGAAACCGCCGGAGGCACCGGCTGCACCAGAATAGGCGTTTGCGGGAAGAAGCCCGAATTGTCCGCCCTGCTGGATATGCTCGTCTGGACTACCAAGGGGCTGGCCGAAGTCGCGGTGCGCCGCCGGGAGAAGGGTTTGCCCGTTTCGTCCCGCGTGGCGGAGATGATCAACGACAATCTTTTCATCACGATCACGAATGTCAATTTCGACGAGGAAGCGGTCGCCTCGGCCATCCGCGCTACGCTGGAGCGGAAGCTTTCCCTTTCCATCGGCCTTGACGGCCTGTCCGAAGCCGCTTTGTGGCAGGGGCCGGAAGAGGTTTGGAAGGATAAGGCGCTCCGCATCGGCGTGATGTCCACGGAAGACGAGGACAGGCGCAGCCTGAAGGAGCTGGTGACCTACGGCTTGAAGGGTTTGTCCGCCTATTGCAAGCACGCGTGGGCTCTCGGCTGCCGGGATGAAGGGATCGAGGTTTTCATGCAGCGCGCATTGGCCGCTTTGCTTGATGAGACGATGCCGGCGGAGGATTTGACGGCTCTTGCCTTCGAAGCCGGAAAATACGGGGTGGACGGCATGGCTCTGCTCGACCGGGCCAATACATCACGCTACGGCGATCCGGAAATGACGCAGGTGGGCATCGGCGTGCGCTCTAATCCCGGCATTCTCATTTCGGGCCACGATCTGCGGGATCTGGAAATACTGCTGGAACAGACGGCCGGTACAGGCATCGACGTGTACACCCACGGCGAGATGCTTCCGGCGCATTCGTACCCCCAATTCAAGAAATACCCCCACCTTGCGGGCAACTACGGCAATGCGTGGTGGAAGCAGAAGGAGGAGTTTCGCTCCTTCAACGGCCCTATTCTGATGACGACCAACTGCATCGTGCCTCCGGACGAGAGCTGCAAGGCGCGGCTGTTCACCACGGGTACCGTCGGGTATCCGGGCTGCGTCCACATCGGGCAAGACGAAGCGGGAAGCAAGGATTTCTCGCCGTTGGTCGAGCTGGCGAAGCAATGCCCTCCGCCGCAGGAGATCGAGACGGGCAGCGTGACGGGCGGCTTCGCCCATGCGCAGGTGCTGGCTCTGGCGGACAAGGTGCTTGATGCCGTGCGGTCGGGCGCCATTTCCCAATTCGTCGTCATGGCGGGCTGCGATGGCCGCTTCGGCTCACGCGAATACTATGCCGACTTCGCGCGGGCTCTCTCCCCGGATACGGTGATTCTTACCGCCGGATGCGCCAAGTACAGGTACAACAAGCTTCCGCTGGGAGACATAGGCGGCATTCCCCGCGTGCTTGATGCAGGGCAGTGCAACGATTCGTATTCCCTCGTGCTGGTGGCTCTCGCCCTGAAGGATGCTCTGGGGCTGGACGATATCAACGACCTGCCGATCGTTTACAATATCGCGTGGTATGAGCAGAAGGCGGTGATCGTGCTGCTCTCCCTGCTGTATCTGGGCGTCCGGAATATCCGGCTCGGCCCCACGCTCCCGGCCTTCCTGTCGCCCAATGTGGCAAAGCTGCTGGTCGAGCAATTCGGCATCGGCGGTATCGGTACGGTGGAAGAGGATATCAAGGCGTTGGCCTGATGGCGGCGGTGCGCGCAGCATCGCTCCGTTCCCTGCAGGAACCCGGCTTCGGATGGTTTTCCGGAGCCGGGTTTCGATCATGATGACATCGGCTGTTTATTTGCGTTGTTGTTGTATTATTTTGTTATTTTTTGTGCTTCCCAAAATAACAAATGGTATGTAGATTATACATTAGAAATAACAATTCGATAATATGTGCAATGAACAGCAAAAGAATTTGAGGGAGGGCAAAAGTGGGCGAAGACAATGTATCTGTGAAGAGGATATCGCTCCCCGGCGAACGTGGGCGACATGGGTGAATGATTTTTAATTGATTTGTGCGGCAGCCTCTTGCCGGGCATTGTTTTTTTGTCTGCATTGAGTATATGGACGTATGTTACCTTCTTGCCTGGTATCGACAATACTACTCAGGTTTTTCACAACCTGATGCAGGGGTTGGAACAAGCCAACGCATTTTTCATTTTTTTCTTTTTGTGTATTGCATATATCGCCGGATTTCTGTTTTATCGCCGCGATGTCGTTTTGCCGGATTCCGTATCGCAGCTGATAAAGATATGTACGGTTTATTGTAATTGGCCTGTAGTTATTTATGTGCTCTATGGCATCGTTTTCTGTTGCCTGCCATTTACAAAAATTGTTTTTTGGTATCAAAAACGCCTCCTGAAACGATGCAGACTGGCGCCCCCTTGTTCGGAGGCGGCGCAGGAGTGTAAGACGGTGTATGATGAATGGCCCAAATGCGCGCAGTACAATGAATGTTCCAAAGAGCCGTTGCCTGGCTGTTATGTGAATCGTTTGAGGAAATATCCCTATGAAGATTTTAATGGATATTATTTGAAGAAACGCGGTATTGACCATTTGAAGGATTATGCCAAATGGGACGCGGTAGGGGATGGTTCCAACACATCAAGCCGTACGTCCAAACGGTCGACGGAAGCTTACAAAGCAGTGTTGCATTATTATGCGCCCTTCCAATGCAGAGATATAGATCGGTTGGAAGCTCATGTGCGCCTGTCTTCATCGTTATGGTACATCAGCCGCACAATCGGGATTATATGCATTCTCTATCTGCTGTTTTCCGCTTTGTCGTTCCAATGGGTAAACAGCAAATATAATGCGGTTGTGGTCAATGTCTATATGCTGATCGCCGCGATTACCATCAGTTACTTTTCAGCCTACTTTCTGCATTATTTGAGAAGGAAGGAAGTGTTTATGATTCTGCAGACGGCTTATATTCTCGGCGAGTCTGACCCTGCTATCAAGCATGTTTTAACCGGGAGCGGCGAGCCGCGTGCATCGTCATGCGGCGAGGGAAATTCGCGCTGATGTTGGGCGGCGAATGAATTCAGGGGGAGTTTTTTCTTGTGTTTGAACGGCGGCTTCGCTCTGCTCCCTCTTAATAGAAGGAGATGCCTTCCTGCTGGTCGGCCCATTCGCTGCGGAGGGCGATGGAGTCGGGCTGGCCGTGGCGGTACTGGTCGTACTTGTTGCGGTCGAACCGGATGACCCGCACATGGACGCCGCGTGCACGGGCGTAGCGGATGATGTCGCGTGCTTCGCCTTCTTCCTTGAGGGCGCGGGCTGCGTGGGCATAGCCGAAGGAGGCAGGGCAGAGGCGGTCCATGGGGTTGTCGTAAATGGGGACGACGATTTCCATGTCTTCGCAGTCTTCGGGATCGAAGGCATCGATCAGATCCCGCATTTCTTCAAAATCGTTCATGATGATTTTCGGGTGAAAATTTTGGTGGCCGCCGGGCGTTCGGCCGTGGGCGGCGGCATTTCGTGGATGTGCCTCCGGGTGGGATATCCGGTCCAGAAACTGAATCCGCAATCCGTCTGGTAGTTCGTGTGGCACCGGGTGCAGCGGAGGCGCAGCTGGCGGTCCCACCATGGGCCTATGCTGAACCATGTCCGGGTGTGGCGGCAGCGTGGGCAGGGAATGCCGTACAGGGAGAGGATGCCGGGCAGAATGGCGACGATGACGACGGCGACTACGAAGATGGCAAAGGCTATAAACGGGATGTCTTCGCCCGCGAGGGAGAACGCCGCGAGTGAGGCGGCAAACGCGGCGGCCAGCAGCCCGAGCCGGATATATATGCGCCGATAGATGCCGCGGACCTGTTCGTAGCACCGGATGACAGGGATGGTTTCCGAGGTGTATTTCATGAGGAAGGGAACGAAGGGTTCTTCAGCGGCCAGCAAGTGATGCGTTGTTCCATGCAATCCGTTGGGAAGCGGTGGCGACACTGCAGGACGGCATGCCGTTTCATATAGGCATGAAAGGCTACGGTTTTCGGACTGTCGATGTATGCGCCCATGGCGTTTCGTTTGTTCCCCGGTTGATGGATGGTGTGCGGCGAATTGTTGTCTTTTCTTAAATAACGTTTGAAAACGTCGCCGTCTTAAAAAAATGCCGCTTTTTTTCTAATTTTTTTTGCATGAACAGCGTTTTGGCGACGGTCGGGCGAGACCCTGCCTATCGGGAGGCCACTACCTCGAAATCAAGAGTACCTCTCCCGATGCCGTTGACAAGCAGCGTGATCGAATGGGTGCCGGGGTAATGCCTGCGCGTACTTGCATCGGCAAAGGAATGTTTTTTGGTGTACGGCTTCTTCCCGTTTGCCTTCATGGAAGGTTCCGATATCTTGAATATCTTGCGGTTTCGTTTGCCGTTCGCTTTCACATAGTCAATGCCATATTCAAGCCGTACTTTGGTGTCTTTGCTTGTTTCGATCGTGAAGGAAAAGGTGAGATCATCCCCTATGGGAATCGATGCCGGGTTCAGAGCGAAGCCGTCCACATGTACACAATCGGTATCTGCGAATCCGAAGAGGGCCAGCGCATCCCTGTTGCCCTGTTTGAGAAGCGTCCTGCACCCGTGCTTCACAATCCAATCGGTATGTTGGTTTTTACCGTACCAGTCCCGGGCGATTTTTGCTATCAGGCCGGGATGTGTTTTGGAAATGTCGTTGAGGTTGTTGGCGACGCTTTTGCGGACATACAGCGACGGGTCGGCTTTGAGTCGCTCCAGAATGGCAAGTACCGGCGACGGGTCCTTTTTGAAGCCGGGCAATGCCTGCCCCCACGGCAGCTGCGGGCGGCAACCCTCGCTGGCAAGCCGCCTGACATGTTCGTTGCCATGCCCGGCCCATGCGGCCATCTGCGCCATCATGCGCTTCTCATGCCTGATGATGAAAGGCCTTACGGCAAACTCGGCGGAGGAGGATGGAGTGTATCGTTCCAAGGCGGCTATCGACAGATCCCAATGGCGTTCATCCTGCCCGTAGACTTCGACGAAGTCCGGGAAGTACATGGAAGCATAGTCGTTGAATCCGGCAGGATAGCCTGCGACGACCCGGTCGATGATGCCGAGAGCCTGCTCGTAATCGGCCGGCAGATGCTTTCCCAGATTGATGGCAATCCACCGCATGCGGGCTTTCAGTTCCAATGCGTCCCATGTTTCGTCCATAATGCCGTTGACAAAAGCATCGACTCGGAAAGCAGGATGGACGGCGCGTATGCTCGCAGCGAGCCGGTGGAGCGACTCGCCGTTGTAAAACCTGTGTTTCAGTAATTCTGCCACGTGCTTTCCTTTCAATAAACGGCATCATGTATGTGGCGGTTCACGCCATCTGCCGAAGAGGAATAGCCCTGTTGTTGATTCAAAGAAAAAGGCCGGGTCGATGCCCGGCCTTGTCTCTGTGGAGGTGTTTATTTGTAAGAATCTACGAGCGCGTGGGTGCGTTTCGAGACGTGGGCGATTCTGGATTTGAGAGCCGCCTTGTAGGCTTCCACATTGTTCAGCAACTCGGGGTTTTTGGCGACTCCGGAGATGATGGCCGCCTCGGCGATGGCCGGGCAGAGGTATTCGATCATGCGCGGGTCTAGCGGTTTCGGAATGACGTAGTCGATGCCGAATTCCAGAGGCTTGCCGCCGCTTGCCTTGACGACGGATTCCGGTACGGGCTGCTTGGCGAGATCCGCCAGCGCGCGGGCGGCGGCTATTTTCATCGGCTCGTTGATGCAGGTGGCATGTACGTCGAGCGCGGCGCGGAAGATGTACGGGAAGCAGGAGACGTTGTTCACCTGGTTCGGCCAGTCGGAGCGGCCGGAGCCCATGATGCAATCCGGGCGGGCGGCCTTGGCATCGTCGTAGGTGATTTCCGGGTCCGGGTTCGCGCAGGCGAAGATGATGGGGTGCGGGGCCATGGTTTTGACCATTTCCGGCTTGAGCAGGCCTTTCTTCGAGAGGCCGAGGAAGATGTCCGCTCCTTGCAGGGCGACTTCCAGCGAGCATTCCTCGCTCTGGGCGAACTGTGCCTTGGTGGCGTGCAGGTCGAGGCGTCCGGTATGGATGAGGCCGCGGGAGTCGAACATGTAGATGTTTTCGCGGCGTACGCCGAGAGCCATGTAGAACCTCGCGCAGGCGATGCCGGCGGCTCCGGCTCCGACGACGACGCATTTCATGTCTTCGAGGTGGCGGTTCGTCAGGTCGGCGGCGTTCAGCAGGGCTGCGCCGGAGATGACGGCGGTGCCGTGCTGGTCGTCATGGAAGACGGGGATGTTCATTTCCTGCCTCAGGCGTTCTTCGACCATGAAGCATTCGGGGGCCTTGATGTCTTCGAGGTTGATGGCGCCAAAGGTCGGCTCCATGGTTTTGATGACTTCGATGAGCTTTTCGGGCTGGGTGACGTTCAGTTCGAGGTCGAACACGTCGATGTCCGCGTAAATCTTGAAAAGAAGTCCCTTGCCTTCCATCACGGGCTTGGAGGCGGCGGCTCCGATGTTGCCGAGGCCGAGGACGGCGGTGCCGTTGCTGATGACGGCGACGAGGTTGGATTTTCCGGTGTAAAGTGCGGCGGCGGCGGGATCCTCCTGAATGCGGAGGCAGGGTTCCGCAACGCCCGGGGAATAGGCGAGAGTCAGGTCCTGCACGGAAAAACAGGATTTGCAGGGCAGGACTTCAAGTTTGCCGGGGCGTGGGAATTCGTGGTATTGAAGAGCTTCTTGGGCTAAGTTCGAACTCATTGTGTATGCGAAGTACGAGAGACGGCATCGCGCCGCCTTCGCGCGAGAGTTTCGCCTATGTGCCGCAGAAATTCAAGCAAGGAGTTTGCCCTTCCATGACATGAAGCGGGCGGAGGCGTTTCAGGAAAGGCCGTTTTCAGGCTTCCGGAGCCTCTTCGTTCCGTGCGGCCCGGCGGTTTAGAGGGGCAGGCCCGTACTTGTTCGGGCCGGGAGTGGATTGCATGAGGGCGATGGCGATGAAAAGAATCCACGCCCCGGGGTGCGTATAGGCCATCGCCTGGAAAACATCTTCAGGCAAGGAGATGATGCTTTGGACAAACAGGCAGACGATGGGCGCCAGCACCCACCATCCGCTGTGCGCGGCATCGCGCAGGCGGCGAATGCTCATGACGATGAGGAAGAGCGTGCTCGGCAGCAGCAGGCTCTGCATGACTGTGTGGAGCATGTCCGGCTCTTGGGTGCCGGGCGTCCATGAGTGGAAGTAATCCCACAATGCCCATGAGTTCAGGCAATCGGCCAGCAGGAAGAGCAGGAGCCAGGGCAGGTAGCCGCGCCGTCCGAGGCGGGAGAAGAATCGGCGGCGGGCGGGAGCAGATTGAGCCGGGGAAGAATCGGGCATGATCCTATGATAATGCATCCCGCCGGATTTGCCAAGCCGAATGAGGCCTGTTCGTCTCCCTGTTTCCGATAAAAAGGCATGGGCCGGATGCTCCGGCAGTGGATGCCATGGTACAATGCCTCTTGCCGATTTCGTAATAAAAAATACTTTAGTCTTGCTTTTTCGAGCCTGTTATGGCATACCCCTTGGGATTTAACCTAAAATATGCCGAAAGACACGTCTATCCACAAGATTCTCGTGATCGGGTCCGGCCCGATCGTTATTGGACAAGGTTGCGAGTTCGACTATTCCGGAACTCAAGCGTGCAAGGCATTGCGTGAAGAAGGGTACGAGGTGGTGCTGGTGAATTCCAACCCAGCCACCATCATGACGGACCCGGAAACAGCCCCGCGTACCTACATCGAACCGATCACTCCCGAGTATGTGGAGAAGATCATCGCCCGCGAGAAGCCGGACGCCCTGCTGCCGACCCTCGGCGGCCAGACGGCCCTGAACTGCGCCATGAAGCTGCATGCCGACGGCGTGCTGGACCGCTATGGCGTACGCATGATCGGCGCGAATGCCGATGCCATCGACAAGGGCGAAGACCGCCTGCGCTTCAAGGAAGCGATGCTGAAAATCGGGCTGGACGTTCCCCGCTCCGGCATCGCCCACAATATGAACGATGCCTGGCAGGTGGCGGAGGAGATCGGTTCCTATCCCCTCATCATCCGCCCCGCCTTCACCCTCGGCGGCACGGGCGGCGGCATCGCCTACAACCGCGCCGAGTTCGAAGAAATCTGCGCCCGCGGCATCGACCTTTCCCCCGTATCCGAAGTGCTGATCGAGGAATCCCTCCTCGGCTGGAAGGAATACGAGATGGAAGTGATGCGCGACCGCAACGATAATTGCGTGGTCGTCTGCTCCATCGAAAACCTCGACCCGATGGGCGTTCACACCGGAGACTCCATCACCGTGGCCCCCATCCAGACCCTGACCGACCGCGAATACCAGATCATGCGCGACGCCTCCTTCGCCGTGATTCGTGAAATCGGCGTGGAAACTGGCGGCTCGAACATCCAGTTCGCCACCGATCCGAAGACGGGCCGCATGATCGTCATCGAGATGAATCCGCGCGTCTCCCGCTCCTCGGCTCTCGCCTCGAAGGCTACGGGCTTCCCGATCGCCAAGCTCGCGGCGAAGCTCGCTGTCGGTTACACGCTCGACGAACTGCGCAACGACATCACGAAGGAAACCCCCGCCTCGTTCGAACCCTCCATCGACTATGTGGTCACCAAGGTGCCGCGCTTCACCTTCGAGAAGTTCAAGCAGGCCGACGCCCGCCTGACCACCTCGATGAAATCCGTGGGCGAGGCCATGGCCATCGGCCGCACCTTCAAGGAATCCCTGCAGAAGGCTCTCCGCTCCCTCGAAACGGGCCGCTGGGGCTTCGGCTTCGATAACAAGGACCCCGAAAACCCCTCCCATGAGGAAATCGTGCGCATGCTCGCCGTGCCGAATGCCGAACGCATCTTCTGGATTCAGACGGCCTACATGAACGGTTTCTCGCTCGAAGAAATCCACGACATCACGCAGATCGACCCGTGGTTCCTCGCCCAGCTCGAAGATCTGGCGAATGCCGGGAAGAACCTCGCCACCCTCGACCTCAAGGAAGCCAAGAAGCTCGGCTTCTCCGACCGCCAGATTGCGAAAGCACGCGGCTGCTCGGAAGACGATGTACGCAAGGAGCGCAAGCGCCACGGCATCATCCCCACCTACAGGCTGGTGGATACCTGCGCCGCCGAATTCGAAGCCAGCACCCCGTACTACTACTCCAGCTACGGAGAAGAGAACGAAGCCCGTGACGAAGGCCGCAAGAAAATCATGATCCTCGGCGGCGGCCCGAACCGCATCGGGCAGGGCATCGAGTTCGACTACTGCTGCGTGCATGCCTCCTTCGCCCTGAAGGAACTCGGGTACGAAACCATCATGGTGAACTCGAACCCGGAAACCGTCTCCACCGACTACGACACCTCGGACAAGCTCTACTTCGAGCCCCTCACGCTGGAAGACGTACTGAACATCTGCGACCAGGAAAAGCCGGACGGCGTGATCGTCCAGTTCGGCGGCCAGACTCCGCTGAACCTCGCCTCCGCTCTCGAAGCCCACGGCGTGCCCATCATCGGTACCAGCCCGAAGAGCATCGAACTCGCGGAAGACCGCAAATACTTCTCCGCCCTCCTCGACGAGCTCCGCCTCAAGCAGGCGGAAGCAGGCACCGCCGTCACGCAGGATGAAGCCGCCGAAGTGGCCGGGCGCATCGGCTACCCCGTCCTCGTCCGCCCCTCCTTCGTACTGGGCGGCCGCGCCATGATGATCGTCTATGACGAGCAGGAACTCCGTCGCTACATGGCCGAAGCCGTGGACGTCTCCCCCGATCGCCCCGTACTCGTGGACCGCTTCCTTGAAAACGCCATGGAAATCGACTGCGATGTGATCTCGGACGGCGATATCTCCGTCGTCGGCGCCATCATGCAGCACGTCGAACCCGCAGGCATCCACTCCGGCGACTCCGCGTGCATGATCCCTGCCGTCGGCGTATCCATGGGCATGCACAAGGAAATGATGCGCGCCGCCAAGGAACTGGCCGCCCGCCTCAATGTGCGCGGCCTGATGAACATCCAGTTCGCCATCAAGGATGAAGAGCTCTACGTCATCGAAGTGAATCCGCGCGCCTCGCGCACCGTCCCCTTCGTCTCGAAATCCATCGGCGTACCGCTCGCCAAGCTCGCGGCCAAGGTCATGTCCGGCAAAACGCTGCCGGAACTCGGCTTCACCAAGGAAATCGTGCCGGAATACTACTCCGTCAAGGAAGCCGTCTTCCCGTGGGGCCGCTTCCCGGGCATCGACGTCGTCCTCGGACCCGAAATGCGCTCTACCGGCGAAGTCATGGGCATTGACGCCGACCCGGAAATCGCCTTCGCGAAATCCCAGATCAGCGCGTTCAACCCGCTGCCGGAGCCGGGCCTCGTCTTCATCTCCGTCAACGACCGCGACAAGGAAGCCGTCGTCCCCATCGCCCGCGACCTCGTGCGCCTCGGCTACGACCTCTGCGCCACGCGCGGCACCATGATCCACCTGCTGCAGCACGACATCGAATGCGAACGCGCCTACAAAGTGCATGAAGGCCGCCGCCCGAACATCGTGGACCGCATCAAGAACGGCGACATCGTCTTCATCATCAACACGCCCGGCTCGCACGACGCCCGTGCGGACGAAGTAGCCATCCGCGCCAGCGCGGTCGGCAGCAAAATCTCGTACTGCACCAACCTTGCCTCGGCGCGCGCCTGTGTGGCCGCCGTCCGCGGCATCAAGGACAAAGTCGCAGGCGTGAAAACCATTCAGGAATACCACGGAGTCTGATCCTGCATCGGCTCCGCCCGATTCCCTCCCCCGGTGCGCTTCCCGTACCGGGGGATTTTTGTGGATGCCATGGCGGCATTGGCAAGCGAATGGCGGGTATTCACAAAGGATCGCCGGAGAGGAGCATTTGCGCATGGAATCCCTTGGCGGAGCGGAGATGCGGGAAGCGCATGGCCGGGTACGGGAAAACGGTGGGGTGCAGCCCGTTCCGAGAAATAGAATTCGGGCGAGACCGTTTGCTTGACAGCCATTCTGCAATCGGCTAGCTTTATACAATGTCATCCTCCTTTTCCGTGTCGACCCTGATTTCCGCAGCGGGCATGCTGCTCTTCTTCCTCTCTTCAGGCATCTCCGGGGCGGCTCCCGTCTTCATCCCCCACGTCTCCGAAACGGAAGGATGGTACGATGTGAACAAGAAGACGAAGTGGACGGACTGGCCCCTTGCACAGCCCAACTGGTGGGAAGAACCGGCTCCGACCCGCCCGAAGGAATGGAATAGATAGCCTGATGTGCTGGGCCGCTGCAGCCTCCAACATCCTCCAGTGGTGGCAGGACAACCGTACAGACGTAGCCGCTTCCACGCCGAACGGATACGCCTCCACCTATGTCGCCATGCCGCAGGTTGCGCAACTCTTCATCTACCAGATGATCACGAGAAACTGGACCGACGGGGGAGGGCAGGTGGAACAGGCGTGGAACTGGTGGTTCAACGGCGGCATGCTGCCTGATGTATACTATCCGACATCGTCACAGATACAGACGACTCCGATATCTCCGGGCGGGTACTGGAGCCATCTTGGCATGACCTTCGATATGGACGCCATCGAATCGCCCCTGTTCCGGAGCTATGGCTTCTATTCCGTGGGCAATACGAGCCTTAAGAAAGAATTCACCGGAGTCTTCACCGATTATATCGACAACGGCTGGGGCGTCTCCCTCAGCCTGACCTCTCCGACTACGGGGCACGCAATCACCATGTGGGGATACGACTATACGGAAGAAGGAGACCTCATCCTGTACCTCACCGATTCGGACGACTACCGGATCGCCATGTTCCGGCAGATACTCAAAATGTCGGACACCGGCCACCTCTATCTGGAAGGCATCGACAATGAAACGGCGCAGTATGCCTATGACCCTGCGACGGCGACTGGGTGGGAAGTCACTTCCATCCATGCGCTCACTGCACCGCTGAACTTGGCGCCCGAACCGTCCGCCGCCGCTCTGGCTTTGGCGGGATGCCTCGCCGGGATGTGGAGAAGGCAGCGGAGAGTATGAGGCTGAGTCTCCTGCAGCAAGGGGAAAGGACAGTGTGGCAGCTTGTGAAACGGGCGGTATTTTGCGGCGGCTGGGCAGGCGATTGATGGAAAAGACTTGCCCATCGTCGAGACCTGCCCTACAATTCCGAATGTCAGGAATGGCCGCCGTGGCGCGAACCCCAAGCTGTGGCGAAATTCCCGGGAGATCTGCGAAATGCGTGATTCGCTGGGAATCAGAAGATTGAAAGGACTGGCGCGGGTGCAATCGTCTGCTTTTCGGCAGTACGTCAGCAAGTCCGCGCAAATGCAAGCATGGACAAGGCTTTATCAATGTGTTATGGTCTTGGCTGTCGCACTCCTCACGGAGTGCGTGAATTGAAACATCAGCCTTGCCGCCGGTTCCAATATCGTGAAAAGTCGCACTCCTCACGGAGTGCGTGAATTGAAACATTGAACATGACGGAAAGCGTCTCCCTGTATCTGGTCGCACTCCTCACGGAGTGCGTGAATTGAAACAACAGGGGGAAGCAGCAAGCCGCTGAGCGAAGGGGTCGCACTCCTCACGGAGTGCGTGAATTGAAACTAGATTCCGGGGTGACGCGGGCGGAAGCGATGAGTCGCACTCCTCACGGAGTGCGTGAATTGAAACTCAAAACAAGAAGTCATTGACATGAAGGCGATGAACGTCGCACTCCTCACGGAGTGCGTGAATTGAAACCCTCCCTTACCTCGCCTCCCCGCAGCCTGAAAATGTCGCACTCCTCACGGAGTGCGTGAATTGAAACTCCACAATCAGCACCGTGCCGCGTGGGCTATATCGTCGCACTCCTCACGGAGTGCGTGAATTGAAACTCATCTCGGCTACATCACATGAGGAAATTGGCATGGTCGCACTCCTCACGGAGTGCGTGGATTGAAACCGGCGGCGATGGGTTCCGGGTCGCCGGGGATGGTGTCGCACTCCTCACGGAGTGCGTGGATTGAAACTGCTGGCCATGCGCATCTCCTGCGTCGAGTAGATGTCGCAC
The DNA here is from genome assembly GCF_001683795.1 of Neoakkermansia glycaniphila. Lineage (GTDB taxonomy): Bacteria > Verrucomicrobiota > Verrucomicrobiia > Verrucomicrobiales > Akkermansiaceae > Akkermansia > Akkermansia glycaniphila. Next base: position 90,804 of record NZ_LIGX01000035.1, on the reverse strand, counting down.
TCCTCACGGAGTGCGTGGATTGAAACTTGCCGTCAGATTCCCTCTTCACCCTCGCCGCATGTCGCACTCCTCACGGAGTGCGTGGATTGAAACATCGGAAGCCCGCCTGTCGTGTCGAATAATAGGGGGTCGCACTCCTCACGGAGTGCGTGGATTGAAACCTTCATCCCTGCCCGGCACTCCGCCACGGGCAAGGTCGCACTCCTCACGGAGTGCGTGGATTGAAACGCAGGGGATGCCGCTGTCCATATCCGGGTACCATGTCGCACTCCTCACGGAGTGCGTGGATTGAAACTGGCATGCTTCGCCAGCATTTTTTGCTCGATCGGGTCGCACTCCTCACGGAGTGCGTGGATTGAAACCCTCCGTTCATGAGGGTGCAGACCGGCGATAAGGTCGCACTCCCCACGGAGTGCGGCGGGAGATGTTTCTACCTCAGGCCATTTCTTCGTCATGGATGCCGCTTTTCATTTTGCGGCGGAAGAACCATGACAGGGTGATCCATGCTACGGCGGAGGAGATGAGGTCTGCCGTGGCCATGGCGAACCAGATGCCGTTCTGCCCCCAGAAGGTGGGGAGGACGAGCAGCAGAGGCACGAGGAAGATCATCTGGCGGGTGAGCGAGAGGAAGATGGAGATTCGCGCCCTGCCGATGGATTGGAAGAAGTTCCCGATGACGATGGGGGCGCCGATGAGGGGGAAGGCCAGTGCGCTGAGGCGCAACCCGCGTTCGGCGATTTCTTTCAGTTCGGCGTTGTCGGTGAACATGCCGGCGAGCATGTGCGGGAAGAGTTCGCAGGCGAGCCATCCGAAGGTGGTGATGCCGGTGCCGGCGATGATGCCGTAGCGGAGGACCTGCCGCACACGGTCGAGCCGTCCTGCGCCGAGGTTGTAGCCTGCGATGGGTTGCATGCCCTGCGTGAGGCCGATGACGACCATGACGACGAGGATCTGTACGCGGCTGATGACGCCGAAGGCTCCCACCGCCGGGTCTCCGCCGTGATCCAGCAGTTGCCGGTTGATGACGAGGACGACGATGCAGCCGCAGGCATTCAGCAGGCAGGGTGCCATGCCGATGGAGGCGATGGCGGTGCAGATTCCCCGGCGGAGCCGGTAGATGCCTTTGGTGAAGTGGATGGTGTGCGAGCTGTCGCGGTAGTGGTGGATGATCCATGCCAGGCCGACGCATTGCGCGAGGAGCGTGGCGATGGCTGCCCCTGTCATCCCCCAGCCGAGAGTGAAGATGAAGACGGGGGCGAAGGCGACGTTGGCGACGACGGTGATGATGGTGGTGAGCATGGCCTTGCGCGGGTAGCCGGAGGCGCGCATGGCGTGGTTCATGTTGAAGAAGGCGTAGGTGAGCGGCAGGCCGAGCAGGGTGACGAGCATGAAGTCGTAGGCATGCGGCATGGTGCCGGAGCTGGCTCCGAAGAGGTGCAGGATGGGGTGCAGGATGGGGCAGCATCCCCACCCGAAGGCGATGCCGAGGATGATGCTGAGCAGGAGCATGTTGCCGAAGACGTTGAATGCGCCTTCCCGGTCGTGCCTGCCAAGGGTGATGGAGCAGACGGCTGCGCCACCGATGCCCACAAGGGTGCCGAGCGCGAAGACGAGGCTCATGATGGGGAAGGCGACTCCGAGGCCGGAGAGGGCTTCGGCTCCTACGCCGTGGCCGATGAAGATGCTGTCGATGACGTTATACAGCGAATACGCCACCATGCCGGCGATGGCCGGAAGGGAGTATTGGAGGAGGAGCTTGCCGATGGGTTCGCGCTCCAGGGCCTGCATGTGTCGATCCTGTTCCATGGCGGTGTGTCCGGCGAGGGGCGGGGCGCGGAATGGTAGGGGAAACGGGCGCCGTTGTCAAGGCGAGGGTGCGGTGCCGGGCGGCGGGGCGGCGGCTTTCAGCGCGGCGACGTGGGCGATGAGCCGGGAGTGTTCCGGCGGAGTTTCGGGGTAGGGGGTATCGGTGTCGAGGTGGTCCCTGACGGGCTGGAGCAGGGTTTCCTTTGTGGTGGCGCGGCGCATGCGGTGGCCGAAGTCGTCCGGCAATCCTTCGGCCACATAGACGAGGAATTTTTTCATGCGGTGGATGTGGTCGATTTCCTTGTAGGGGGTGAAGAGCCGGGCGGTCTCCTCGAACAGGGCGAGGGCGTAGGCCATCATGTCGCGGCAGGTCGGGGCGGCTTCTCCCCGGAGGCGTCGGAAGAGGTAGGGGTTGCGCACGGCTCCGCGTCCGATCATCAGCCCGGCGGGGTTGGCGGCTCGTTGCCATGCGGCGGCGGATTCCGCATCCGCCACGTTGCCGTTGGCGATGACGGGGCATTCCATTTCCGCAACGGCGCGCCGGACGGTTTCGATGTGGACGGGGGTGCGGTAGCCTTCCGCCATGGTGCGGGCATGGATGGCGAGGCGGTCGGGCGCGTGTTTGCGGAGGATGGGGAGGATTTGTTCGAATTCGGCGGGGTCTTCCCAGCCGATGCGGCATTTGACGGTGAAGGCTCCGGCGGGCAGGGCGTCGCGCAGCGCGCCGAGGGTGGAATCGAGCCGCGAGAGGACGCGGAGCAGTCCCGCGCCCGCGTATTTGCGGGTGACGATGGGGGCGGGGCAGCCGACGTTGAGGTCCACTCCGGCAACGGGGTATTGCATCAATGCCTGCGCATCGCGCACGAGGGCGGGGATGTCCGAGCCGACGAGCTGTCCGTAGATCGGGACTCCGGTTTCATTTTCCGTGATGCTGCTGAGGGTGGAGGGGGCGAGCTTGCGGTGGTGCGGCGTGGTGCGGAAGTACTCCGTGATGAAGTAGTCGGGCAGCGTGCCGAGCCTGTGCAGGGTACGGATCATCGCGAGGTCGGAAACATCCTGCATGGGCGCGAGCGCGAGAAGCATGCCGCGATTCTACCACGGGGCGGCTTCGCTGGAAAGGGTTAAGCTTGACTCGCAGCGGCGAAAAGGCGACACTCGCGCCATGAAGCCGAACAAGCCTGTCAACGTCCGCCGCTCCGATGTCATGGAAAAGGTTTCCGCCGTGATCGGCGAGCATTACCTGAGTCCGCTGGTGGATGGCATCCGTGCCCGGGGTGGCCGGATGGTGCTGGACAATATGACGATTCTGCTCGCGCAGGAGTTCGGCTTCTGTGCCGGGGTGCGCCGTGCGATCGATATTGCCTATGCGGCGCGGCGCGTGTTCCCCGACCAGCGGATTTATCTGATCGGCGAGATCATCCACAATCCCGAGGTGAACCGCCAGCTCGACGAGATGGGGCTGGTGCGCCTGCCCTGGCAGCAGATGGACGAGAGCTACGAGGCGTTGACGCCCGATGACGTGGTGATCATTCCCGCCTTCGGCGTACCCGTGCAGATGCGGGAATTTCTGGAAGAGAAGGGCGTGTCCATCGTGGATACGACCTGCGGAGATGTGATGAAAGTCTGGCGGCGCGTGAAGGGATATGCGAATAGCGGCATCACTTCCGTCATTCACGGCAAGGCGAAGCACGAGGAGAGCCGCGCGACGGCGTCTCACGCCCGGGGCGATGGCGGGGATGGGCATTACATCGTCGTCTTCACTTCGGAGGATGCCCGCGTGGTCTGCGATTACATTCTGGGCAAGGGCGACCGGGAAAAGTTTCTGGCGCATTTCCGGGGGGCGATGTCGGAAGGCTTCGATCCCGACCTCCATCTGCAGCGTGTCGGCATGGCGAACCAGACGACCATGCTCAAGGAAGAGACCCTTGAAATCCAGACCATGCTGCGCGACGCGGTGATCGCTCGCGACGGCAACGAGCTGAACTTCCATGTGTTCGATACGATCTGCGGTGCGACGCAGGATCGCCAGAATGCGCTGTTTCATCTGCTGGAGCAGCCGCTGGATGCCGTCATCGTCGTCGGCGGCTACAACAGCTCGAACACGACCCACCTCGTCGAGATCGCCCAGAAGCACCAGCCGAACACATGGTTCGTCGAAAATGCCGCCTGCATCGAAAGCCTGCATGAAATCCGCGCCTTCAATACCCGGACGAAGAAGGAGGAACTGACGGTCCTTCCGCCCGAAGCGGCTGACACATCCTGCCGCTGGACGGTGGGCATCACCGCCGGAGCTTCCTGCCCGGCGAACCTGATCGAAGAGGTGATTCGCCGCTTCGCCGCTCTGCGCGGCTGCGCCGTGGAGGCGGAGTAGGGATTGGCAAAGGCGGATTGATTCTATTCTCTTGAGATGGTCATGAGCGATGGCGACAATCTGAATTCCGGAGCATTGCGGGTTGCATTCATTGATACGCTGAGAGGGGTGGCGATGTTGCTCGTCATCTTTCATCATTGCGGCGCTCCTGGGAGCGATCTGATTCTAGCCTTTCATATGCCGTTGTTTTTCTGGCTGTCCGGTTATGTTCAGTCCTTGCAGAAAGGAGACATTTCGCTATGGGTTACGATTAAAAAAAGATTCGTGCGCTTGATGCTGCCTTATTTCGGGTTTGAACTGATCAATCTGGGTATATCGCTTGTTTTCTATCCACACTTATTGCATGCAAATAATTTTCAAAGCGCCTTGTGGAGTATTGCCTCCTGTGTGAATGTGCCGGTCTATTACGGCATATGCCTGAGATTGTGGTTTTTGCCGTGCATGTTCGTGGTGGGTATATTATATGCTTTGATTGCCAAAATGATCGAATGGAGGCATGGCAGTGTGGCAAAATGGTCGTGGGCATGTGGCCTCGCCTTCATCCTGCTTTCCTTCGCCGTGAATACAGCCATGCCGGAAGGCAGATTGCCCTTTGCCCTGGATACGGGGTTGGTCGGCGCGGGATTCCTTTTCTTCGGCATCGCCTGCCGTCCCTATGTGGATTGGCTGTATGTGCAGAAATGGTATGTGTTGGCTGCGGTTGCGATCATTGGAGGGGGCGGAGTGTATGCGGCGCAGGAGTTGAATAGCTCCTTGTTCCTGATGTATGTCGATCAGTACGGCGATTACCTTTATGCCATGCCCGGTGCGCTTGCCGGATGTTTTTTTGCGTGCAGCCTGGTATTCCTGTGCAAGGATATGCTTCCTGTCCGGATGGTGAATTATCTCAGTAGAAACTCATTAGCCATATTCCCTGTACATCTGGACATTCTCTTTTTGGTTTCCGTTCTTTTGAAAAGCGTCGATTCTCTGCAATTGTTTCCTTTCTCTTCCAATAATTTCGTGTTCAAAGTCATTTTCGTATGCGTGTTGATGATTCCATGTATATGGGTTGTGAACCGATTCTTTCCGGTTTTGGCGGGAAAAGGATGGAAAAAGCGAGAGCCTCGCCAATGACGGGCGGTGTCCGGCGAGCGTCTGCAGCAATCCTTCGCAGCCGGGCGCGAAAAAATCGTTCGTGCTGATGGTTTAGTCTTGCAATCCTGCCCGGAATCGGGTAGCTTCGCTCATGGCGGAATATCCTCTTGGACTCAGTTTTGACGATGTGCTCCTGCTCCCGTGCTTGAGCACGATTCTTCCCGGCGATGCCGATGTTTCTTCCCGGCTCGTTTCTTCCTTCCCTTTGCGTTTGCCGATCCTTTCTTCCCCGATGGATACGGTGACGGAATCGGAAATGGCCATTGCCATGGCGCGTGAAGGCGGCCTCGGCGTGATTCATCGCAATAACCTGATCGAGATTCAGGCCGCAATGGTGTCGAAGGTCAAGCGTTTCGACAACGCCGTGATTCCGAACCCGATCACCGTGTGCAAGGATATGACGATCGTTGAAGTGCGCGAGCTCGTGCACCAGCACGGCTATTCCGGCTTCCCCGTGGTGGATGCCGACGGCAGGCTGGAAGGCATCGTCACCGGTCGCGACATGCGCGGCGTGGAACGCCCCGAAACGACTCGCGTTTCCGACGTGATGACTCCGGTTGCCCGCCTCATCACTGCCGCTTCGACGACGACGATCGAGCAGGCCCGCAGCATTCTGCACGAAAACCGTATTGAAAAGCTTCCCCTCGTGGATGCCGACGGCCGCCTTGCCGGACTCATCACCGAGACGGACATTCAGAAGCGCGAATTCTTCGCCGACTCCTCGAAAGATGAATTCGGCCGTCTCCGCTGCGGCGCAGCCGTGGGCGTGGGTCCCGACTGCATCGACCGTGCGAAGGCTCTCATCGAAGCGGGCGCGGACGCCCTCTTCATCGACGCCGCCACAGGCCACACCTCCCGCGTGATGGATGTGATCGCCAAGCTCCGCGAGCTTTCCGACAAGCCCGTCGTCGCAGGCAATGTGGTGACGAAGGACGGCGCGGCCGACCTCATCGCCGCCGGTGCGAGCGCCATCAAGGTAGGCGTGGGCCCCGGTTCCATCTGCACCACCCGCATCATTGCCGGCGTGGGTATGCCCCAGTTCTCGGCCATTCAGGAAGTGGCCTCCGTCGCACGCCCGGCAGGCGTAGCCGTGATCGCCGACGGCGGCATCCGCTACTCCGGCGATGTGGTGAAGGCTCTCGCCGCAGGCGCGGACCTCATCATGATGGGCGGCCTTCTTGCAGGCTGCGAAGAAAGCCCCGGCCAGGTCGTCCACTATCAGGGCCGCCACTTCAAGCAATACCGCGGCATGGGTTCTCTCGGCGCGATGCGCCGCGGCTCCGGCGACCGCTACGGGCAGAACAGCTCCGGCAAACTCGTCGCCGAAGGCGTGGAAGCCCGCGTTCCGTACAAGGGCATGCTGGCCGACGTCATCTTCCAGCTCATGGGCGGCCTCCGTTCCGGCATGGGCTACCTCGGCGCGAACGACCTCGCCACCCTGCGCGAGCATGCACGCTTTGTGCGCATCACGGCAGGCGGCCTGAAAGAAAGCCATCCGCACGATATCACCATCACCGAAGAACCGGTCAACTATTCCTGCTAACTCTCCCGTACACATGCACGTCAAACACCTCGTCGCCGTCATCGACTTCGGCTCCCAGTACACGCAGCTCATCGTGCGCCGCGTGCGCGAACTGGGCTTCATGGCCAAACTGTACGCTTTGGAGGATCTGGACCAGATCCATGAACCCGGTGCCGTCATCCTCTCCGGAGGCCCGAAAAGCACCACGGATGCGGATGCCCCCGACATCGATTTCGCCTGGCTGCAAAGCTTCGGCGTGCCCGTGCTCGGCGTGTGCTACGGCATGCAGCTCCTGAATATCAAACACGGCGGTACCGTCAAGGGCAGCAACAAGCGCGAATACGGCCCCGCCGCCCTCGTCCCCGAAGCCGGAGCCGTGTTGTACAAGGATGTGACCCCCTCCTCGCAGGTGTGGATGAGCCATTCGGACACCGTGGACCACCTCGCCGAAGGTTGCTCCGTGATCGCCCGCAATGCGGAAGGCGTACCCGTCTCCCTCCAGTGGAGCGACCGCATGTACGGCATCCAGTTCCACCCGGAAGTCACCCACTCGCACGAAGGCCGCACCATCCTCCGCAACTTCCTTGCGCTGGCGGACAACCTTCAACGCTTCGACATCGGCGACTTCAAGAACGAAATCGTGCAGGAAATCCGTGACCGCGTGGGCGACAAGCAGGTCGTCTGCGGCGTTTCCGGCGGTGTGGACAGCACCGTGCTGGCCGTCCTGCTGCATGAAGCGGGCGTGAACGTGCGCCCCATCTTCGTGGACAACGGACTTCTCCGCAAGAATGAAGCCGAGGAAGTACAGGCCAATTTCGCCCGCATGGGCGTGGAAATCGAAACCATCGATGCCTCCGAACGCTTCCTGAACGCACTCGCCGGAGAAGGCGACCCCGAAAAGAAACGCCGCATCATCGGCGGCCTCTTCCTCGATGTGTTCTGGGATGCAGTCGGCAACGCCGAAATGCTCGCACAGGGCACCCTGTACCCGGACGTGATCGAAAGCGCGTCCAACGCCAAATCGAAAGCCTCCGTCATCAAAACCCACCACAACCGAGTGGAACGCGTGCTGGAACTCCAGGCGCAGGGCAAGGTGCTGGAACCGCTGGCCGAACTCTTCAAGGACGAAGTGCGCGAACTCGGCGCAGCCATGGGCATCCCTCACGACATCCTCTGGCGCCATCCCTTCCCGGGCCCCGGCCTCGCCGTACGCTGCCCCGGCGAAGTGACGAAGGAACGCCTCGACATCATCCGCGAATGTGACGCCATCTTCATCGGCAACCTCAAGAAATTCGGCTGGTACGAAAAGGTGTGGCAGGCCTACGCGGGCCTGATCCCCGTGAAAACCGTCGGCGTGAAGGGCGATGAACGCTCCTACGAATGGGCGACCAACCTCCGCGCCATCGTCTCGGAAGATGCGATGACCGCCGACTGGGTGGAACTCCCCCCGGCCCTGCTTCGCGAAACGAGCAACCGCATCCTGAACGAAGTCAAGGGCATCAACCGCGTTCTGTACGACATCTCGACCAAGCCCCCGGCATCCATCGAGTGGGAGTAATATTCTCCCGGAAAGGAGCAGCTGATGACCGAACTGGAAAAGTGCATGGCGGGCGAGTGGTACGATTGCCATGACCCGGTGTTTCTTGAGTTCAAGAAGAAGGCTCATCGGCTGCTGCTGCAGTACAATGCGCTTCCCTACGAGCAGAAAGAGGAGAAGCGCCTCGTGCTGGAGGAGATGCTCGGGAGCATCGGCGAGAAGGTTTCCGTGGGGCATTCGTTCGTTTGCGATTACGGCCGCAATATTCATATCGGCAGTAATGTGACGGTGAATACGGGCTGCACGTTTGTCGATTGCAATGAGATACGGATCGGCAATAATGTGCTGATCGCTCCCAATGTGCAGATTTATACGGCGACGCATCCCGTGGAGCTGGCGGAGCGCCTGACTCCCGTGGAGACGGATGGAGGCACCGAATACGTGCGCCATACCTACGCCCTCCCGGTGCGGATCGAGGACGGGTGCTGGATCGGCGGCGGTGTGGTGATTCTGCCCGGCGTGACGATCGGACACGGGAGTGTGATCGGCGCAGGCAGCGTGGTGACGAAGGATGTGCCGCCGAATTGTCTGGCGGCGGGTAATCCCTGCCGCGTGATTCGGCCTATCAACGGAGGTGCGGCATGATCAGAATGGTCGGTTTCGATTTGGACGGGACGATCGGCGAGACGATTCCGATGTGCCTGCGGGTGTTTGCCCGGGCGGTGTCTCCCCATGCGGGGCATCTGCTTAGCGAGGAGGAGATTGTGCAGACGTTCGGCCTGAACGAGGTGGGTATGGTGAAGGCGATCGTGAAGGAGGGCTGGGAGCAGGCGTTGGAAGATTTCTACACCCTTTATGAGGAGATGCACGGCGAGTGCGCCGAGCCTTACGAGGGTGTTGTCGAGCTGATCGACGATTTGAAGCGGTGCGGCGTGCAGGTGGCCCTGATTACGGGCAAGGGGGCGGTGAGCTGCCGGATTACGCTGGAGCGGTTCGGCCTGCAGGATGCGTTTTGCCGGATCGGTACCGGAGCGGAAGACCGCCTGAACAAGGCGGAGCTGATGGCCGGGCTGCTGGAGGAGTACGGGTTGGAGCGCGACGAGTTTCTGTACATCGGCGATGCCTTGTCGGATGTCGCCGCCACGAAGGAGGCGGGGGTGGTCTGCCTGTCCGCCGCGTGGAGCGAGGCTGTCGATGCTTCGCGGCTGCGGGAGGTGAATGATCCTGCGCTGGTGTTCGGCGGTATCGAAGAGTTGAGAAACTATCTGGCGGGGCTCATCGGCGGCTTGCCGGAAGCGGCAGGAGAAATGAGACCATGAGAGAGATGAGAAGAAAAGGGGAACGCGCCACGCAGGAGGAGGCGCGCCGGATCGTGGAGGAGAGCGAATACGGCTTTCTCGCTACGGCCGGGAACGGCGGGCTGCCGTACGGCGTGCCGGTGTCCCACGTTCTGCACGGGCAGGCGGTGTATTTTCATTGCGCCGTCGAGGGGCGGAAGCTGGACAATATCCGCGAGAATTCCGCCGTGTGCCTGACCTGTGTTTCCCGCGCCGAGCCGCTGCCCGAGCAGTACGATGTCCGCTATGCCTGCGCCGTCGTCGAGGGCAGGGCGGCTCTCGTCGAGGACGAGGCCGAGGTGCTCGAGGCTCTGCTTCTGATCGGAAGGCATTACACGCAGCACGATGAAGCGGCTCTGGATGCCTACATCCGGACCCGCCTGCACCGGACTTTCGTGTGCCGCATCGATATCGAAACCATCACCGGGAAAATCCACGGCGGCGCTCCGTCCGGCGGATCCGGTTCTACGGCCTGTCATCAGTCATGAATTCCTGGGATATTGTTCTTGCCACTTTTCTTGCCGTCATTCCTGTCTACCTGATTATCGGTACGGGCTGGCTGCTGCGCCGCATCCACTGGATTCTGCCTGCGCATGAATCGCCGCTGATGCGTGTGGCGCTGGATGTGTGCTATCCGTGCCTGATCCTGTCGAGCATGCTCGGCAATGAGAAGTTGTCGAGCATTTCCTTTTCCGCGCAGGCGATTGCCATGGGCTTTACCGAACTGGTCGTCGGCATGGGTGTGGCGTGGTCGGTGGCCCGGCTGCTGAAGCTGAAGGTCGGTACGGGGTTGCGGACGTTTTCGCTGTCGGCGGGTATTCAGAATTACGCTTTCTTCGTGATCCCCATTCTGATGGTGCTGTTCCCGGCCAAGGGTGATCCGACCCTTGGGGTGCTGATGACCCACAATGTCGGCTGCGAGCTGGCGGTGTGGACCATCGGCATTATCATCATTGCCGGAGGGGTGAAGAATCTGTCCGCAGGCATCTTCCTGCGCGGGCCGCTGATGGCGGTGGTGATCGGTCTTCTGCTGGGCTGGACGGGGCTTGGCTCCTACGTGGCGGTGCCTCCGGTGATGAATACCCTGTCCATGTTCGGCGGGTGTGCGGTGCCGCTCTGCATGATGCTCTTCGGCTGTACGATGTACGATTCATGGGAGCGGATGCAGTGGAACCTGCGGCTGAATATCGCCGGTGTGCTGACGCGGCTCGTGCTGGCTCCGATGCTGATTCTGCTGTTGGCATGGGCGCTGCCCGTTGATCCTCTGATCAAGCGTATCATGGTGCTGCAGGCGGCCATTCCTTCTGCGGTGATTCCCGTCATCCTTGCCAAGCGGTTCGGAGGCCATCCGGATATTGCGACGCAGGTGCTGCTGGTCACGACCCTCGTGTCGTTCATTACGCTGCCTGTCTGGCTGGCGGTGGGGGATATGTTCGTCGTGCCGCTCGTGCCCTAGGTTGTATCGGCGGGATGCGTGTATGGCCCTGTTGTTCGGCCTGTGCGGCATCATTCTTCTTGTACTCTCAATATGTGGAGTGTAGGATGAAAGCCTATGAAAAGATTACAACTTTTTCCCTATGCCGTTGCCATCCTGTGCGCCGGATTTGCCTTTGCTGCGCCGAAGGACGAACCTCCCGTCAGGCCGGAGGCCAAGTACGTCGAGATCACTTCCGGAACGGAAGACCTGGGATTCGACTGGATCGTGAATCCGTTTGCGGTAGATGCCGTGAAGAAGGAAGCGGCAATGTACGAAGTGCTGGCCACCCACAAAACCATTGCCCGCTTCGAAGGCTACCGGAATATCGTCTGCCTTGGGCGGGCTGCGTTGTGTCCCGACCGCTGCGGGCATTCGACGGTGGTCGCCGGTTTCACTATCGTTTCCTACCGTGACCATCACAAGAGCGGGCAGTATGGGGACGAGCAACAGAAAGTATTTGAAATGGATGTTTTGCAATCTGCGCCGGGATAGCCTGCGGTCGTGATGGACGCCGTCAGGAAGTTGTCCCCCGGCGATGTCGTCAACCTCGAATGGCAGCACCTCTACATATACGATGGCCGCAGCAGTTATCCTGCCCGCGTCGTCAACCTCATCACTCCGGCGAAGCTCCTTGACGAGATATTGCTTCCTCCGCCCGCCCCTTCCGGCAAATATGGGCCATCCGCTCTGCCTTATATCCGTTTGATGATGGGCGGTCGGAATGCTTCAACCCCGGACAGGAAAGAAGACGCTGTTCCGCAGGACGGAAAGCAGGGCTAGCCGCATGGGCAACGGATGCCAGGCGGTACGCGGCGCGGGCGAGTCGGTATGTCATGGTGTAGAGGTATGCTTGACGGGCATGGCCTGCGCCGGGGTCGGACAATAACACCCCATGCGGGTGCGTGGATTGAAACTTGGCTTGGTGAGTCGTCCTTGGCGGGACGATCGGGCCGCACCCCTACGGAGTGCGTGGATTGTAACCGGGGGATGGGATGCCTTATTTCATGGGCGTTCGCCGTATCCCTTCTGGAGTACGCTGTAAACTCCTCTCGCCGTGATTCCGTAGGCATGCCGCTAATAATTAGATATGCCGACAGCCTTTTGACTTGATTCGGGAAGGATTTCCCCTAGACTGTATCCGCAATGAAAACTCCCTACGCTTTCCATTCAGCATGCATGATGGCAGGAATCCTGCTGGCAGCCTGTACCGTTTCGGCTTTATCTGCTCAGACCGAACAAAATGCAGTCCCTGCCACATCGGCTGCTCCGGCTGCATTCAAACAGTACGAAGTGCTTGCAACCTTCAAAACCATTGCCCGGTTCGACGGTTACAAGGATATCCCCTGTCGCCATCTCACCTCGCTGTGCCCCGACCGTTGCGGGCATGCGTCGCGCGTCGCCGTCTTCACCGTTGCCTCGTACCTCGACTACCACAAGGGAGGAAAGTACGGTGATGAAAAACAGCAGACGGTTTACGTGGATGTAGCCAAACCCGTCTATGGACAATCACCCCAAGTGGCGGAAACCATTGCCAAGTTGAAGCCCGGTGACATCGTGCGCCTTGACTGGCAGCACCTCTACATGCACGACGGTGGCTCCATGTATCCCGTTCGCCCTGTGAACAGCATCGCTCCGGCCAAACTCCCTGAAGGCATCGTACTGCCTCCTCCTCCCCTTCCGGAGAACCCTGCACAGGTACCCATGCCCCTTTGAACAGAACCCGATCAGCCACAGTCATGGACACCGTACAACAAGAAATGACGGATGACTTCGTCACCGTCGAATCCATCTTTGTCCGCCAGCGGAACTGCCATCTGCTGAAAGCGCAGTTATCGCCCATTTTCACGGACTACTACCTGCACCTGATGCAGCATGGCCTGCGCAACGAAGACCCGGTGGACTCCCTGCTGAAGAACCTGACCGCCTATTTCACTCTGCATCTCGTTTCCCGGCCGTGGGCGGAATACCACGCGTGGACCATCAACCTGCGCAGTCCGCTGGTGGCCAACCTCTTTGTCTCCGGCTCCTCGCTGACGGAAAGCGTCGTGGCGCGGGCGTTTACGGAAGATGTGCGCGTGCCGGACCAGAACACCCTGTTCACCCAGATGATCCGCGACGGCAAAAACCCGCAGACATCCGTCATCCTGCTTCACGGCGACACGCCGGAAACATGGATAGAAGACTATTACCGGCAAAGCGAACAACGCATAGTCCGCTGCTTCGAGTTGCCGGACGAAAACTTCATCCTCATCACAGCGCAGCCCGACGCCGATCTTGACTGGCTGCAGAATCTCACTCTTGAGGATGCCGACGCCATGGAGAAAAATGAGGCCACCAAGATCATGGAAACGCGCCGCCTCCGCTTCCACTGCGGTTGCACCATCGACAAAATCCTGCCCACCGTCCGCACGATGAAAAAGGACTTTGCCGACCTCCTGTCGGAACAGGGCAAGCTGGACATCACCTGCCCCCGATGTGCGGCCCAGTATGTTGTGACTGCTGACATGCTGCAGGACGGTCCCGATGAGCGGGAAGAAGAATGAGGCCGCTCGGGTACGATTGAATGCTTGCACCCGGAGCTGTCTCATCGTATGATTTCATGCGTGGCGGCTTCCCTGCTGCCATGCTGCGCGAACCCCAAGCTGTGGCGAAATTCCCGGGAGATCGGCGTATTTTGCAGTTTGCTCAGTATAAGGATGTTGAGAGAATTGGTGCGAAACCTCTTCCGCGAAGTGACGTATCACGGAAGCAGGTTCGCGAAAATGCAAGCATGGACAAGGCTGTATCAGCATGTTATGGTATTGGCAGTCGCACTCCTCACGGAGTGCGTGGATTGAAACTCTCCGCAGCCGGGAGAAGAAATCAAAATCACAAGTCGCACTCCTCACGGAGTGCGTGGATTGAAACTGAATGTGTTAATGCTTTATTTGAGCAGGCAGAAAGTCGCACTCCTCACGGAGTGCGTGGATTGAAACTCCGACCCGCACCCGGAGCCGGGGGTCACGCGCCGTCGCACTTCTCACGGAGTGCGTGGATTGAAACTTTGAAGACTATGAGTCAGCCGTCGCCTGCGAAATGTCGCACTCCTCACGGAGTGCGTGGATTGAAACAGTTCAGAATTTAACGATCCTACGATGTGGGCGCACGTCGCACTCCTCACGGAGTGCGTGGATTATTTTATTGATAAAACGTTGAAAATAAGTAATTAAGAAAATTACTTGTAATTTTTTTGCAATGCGGAAAAGCGCGCTATGACCGCAAAATCAGTACACGAAAAGCCCCGCCTTTGAGGGGCGGGGCTGGTTGAGGTTAGACTTGCTTCATATCCTGTTCGTAGTCGGCTGGAATATGGTGTGTTTATCAAAAATTAGGATTAATAAACCATTGAATTAGATCGTCTTTTGGATTATTAGCCAACCTTAAGTATGTTGCGGCCTTTTCGAGTGCGTCAAGGCTTGTATGTGCATACACACAGCTGCTTATGTAGGGTGCTCCCTGATCGCTTCTTTGGTAATGATGACTCACGTCGTACCTGTACAGCTGACTTCTTGTATTTAACCATATTTTAATTTCTAACCTTTGAGATCCCATTATAACCCTGTATTGTTCTGCAAGGCTCTCAACATCTTCAAAGATAGTATTATTTACTTCTGTTTTCATTTTATTATATTTTTTCTTTCGGTGATCCGGCATCCCAGTTTGTGATGCCTAAATAGCTCGCGAGACAAGATTTATGGAAGCTTTCCCCCGTCGTGGTGTAAGTCCGACCGCTAAATATTATCTCATCAACAATCATATTGTATGAAAGTCCGTTATTTTTGCATCCTATATAATCTCCTGTTCTAACGCGTGCATATTGAGGAAATTGTGAAATCATGTCTTCCCAATTTTGCCACGCGCCCTCTTCATCCGTCGCTGTTTTATATGTTGTAATACCGCAGATTTTGCATGCGATGGCGAAATCGTTGATGCCAACGATTTCAGGAATCCCATTACATGCAGGGTTAATGCACCTTGATCTAATTTTGCTTGTCACCATGCCTTATACTATATTCTAACTTATATAATTGTCAACAGGCATGATCCTTGCTAATGACACATCCGTTCAACCACCTCCCTCGCCCGCTCGCGGATGTGCGGGCGTGGATCCTTACCGGGCAGGAACACCGGCTGGTTGATGATGGCAGCCATCGCCTCAGGATCCCGCGACAGCTCCTCGATATGGTCAAGCATGGCCGCATCGCTCCCGTAGTTCGCACGGTCGATCACGCGCGCCGGGTTGATGTCCGACTGCTCCGCGCCCCAGTACACCGGGATAGCCCCGGCGTTGATGGCATCAATGATTTTTTCGGTGGTGTATCCCGGCTGTGCATTGCCGTTTTCGGCAGCGAGGACAAAGGCATACATCTCGCACACGGCGTGCTTGCTGCGCACCTGCGGATGCGTCGGCATCCAGCAGCCCATGGAGTCCATCAGGCCGCGGTCGAGGGCTGCCGTCATGATCATGTTGCGCGGCGGGCACCACTTGTCCGACACCACGGCGAGGATCTTGCGGCGGCGGCGTGCCACCTCCTCAGCCGCCACCGTACCGGGGGCACTGTAATCCCTGTGAGGATTAAGGTACATGATCCAGCTCGGCAGGCGCGTACATGACTCTCCGTCCGGGTCGTAGCCGAGGATGTGAGCAGCCAGCTCGTGCCGCTTGTCCATGCGGCCCCACGGCTCACAGGTATGGAGGATATAAGGCTTGCCCTGCAGGTCACGCCACCGGCTGCCGTAGTTGGAGCCGATGACCAGGCTCGCCTCCCGCAGGGGTGCAAGTTCCGCGATGCCGTCGAGCTGCTCAAGGATCCAGTTCGGGCATCCCTTGTTGGGGTCGTGCATCGGCCAACAGTCTACAAATGCTATTTTTATCATATAATCAAGGGATTAAGTCGTAATTCTGGGTGCGTTGAAACATAAAAAGCTTGCCCCTGCGAGTCGCCATGAACAGGGCGTGCGTATGTCCGTCCACACTATCCGGCATGCCTCCGCATACCTTGACCCAGCCATGCGCGGCAAGCTCCGCATCCGTCATGGAGTGGTATGCCTGCGGCCTGTCCGGGTCGATCTCCGCTCCGATCTCAAGGCCGCCGCCCTTGGGTATCTCAACAATACCGCGCAGGATGCGAGGGTTGCCGATGGGGGCTGCTCCGGGCGAGATATCGTCGTCAATCGTCCACTTGGCGGCGTAGGTGAGACCGTAGGTGTGTAACGCGCGTTGTGACTCGATGTCGCCTGCGTACGACCAGTCCTGAGTGGACATGGGATACACGATCGACCCGTATGAGATGTGAGGCCGCCGAAAAGGATACACATAGATTGAGCCCGCGCCTGTGCCTGTGATAGCGCAGGAGTAAACTCCTCCGAACTGGTCGGAGTAGCCGGTTGTCGGATCGGTTGATGGCATCTCGTTGGCGTACTGGAGCTCCACAGAGTAATGCCATTTGGAAGGCGTAGACCTGTCGCGCACGCCGATTCCCACGCGAGCCGAATCCGCCCCGTTGTCGGCATCCACAAACACAGGGATGCTCCCTCCTCCGGCCGAGCTTGAGTCCGATGAGGACGGGTTGTCCTCACCCCCTCCGGGCGGGTAGAGCTCCGCCTCGAAGTACACGTCTCCCGTGTGGTGCTGGATAACCGTGCCGTTGGGGTTGACGGTGGCGACATGGATGCAGTAGGTGGCCGGCCACTCGTTGTTGTGGTAGGCCTTGTCATACATGTGGATCGGCTGCCACCGCTGGCTCAATTCGGCAAACGTCACCAGCTTGCTCTCATCATTGATACTGTAGTTGAGGTACCACTTGCCCGGCGTGGCAATCACACCGTTGACAGCCTGGTACAAGGCCGGATCGGTCGGCTCACCGAGGGGAGATACAACCTTGCCGCGATTGATCAGCCACTTGTCCGCCAGCCGATACAACTCGAACGGCATGAGGTTCCGCTCCGCGCCGTCAAAATACACGTCTCCCGTCCATTTTTGGGAGATGGACATGTTTTCGATGTGCGCCAGATGGATGCAGTAGATGGCTGGCCACGCACCTGTGGATTGCGTCTCGTCGTAACTGTGTACGTCCGTTTTGCGGTCCGTAATCTGCGCACTCTCGATCGACTTGTCCTTGTTGACCTTGTACACGAGGTACCAGTCGCTCACTTCCGGGGAAAGTTCCTTGGACTCGACCTTCACGGGGTCGCCATAGGTGCCGTACACATGCCCCTCCTCCGTCTTGTATCCGGCTGCCTTGGTTGTGATCTCAAACGGCCTGCGGTGGTACTCGATCGGGTCGTCCTTGGTGTCGAGCTTCGGCCCGATGGCCGGGGACGATGGGCGGTTTTTCTTACCGCGCGCCTCTTTTTTCTCCTCTTCCGTGCGGTTGGTATCGGCGAGGCTGCCGCCGCCGCTTCCGGCCATGTTGCCGCTGGTGCGCTCGTCTTCCGTGATTTCCCGCGCCTCCTTGGTGAGATTGCGGGCTTTGGGCGTCTCAAACTCCTGATCTCGCGATCCGAGGGTGAGGGAGACGCTGTCCGTCATCAGGTCGATGCTCACTCCCTGCACGATGGTACGCATGGTCTCCCATTCCGGCAACCCGCCCTTGATGGAGAGGTGGCAGCCGAGGTAGTTGATTGCCTCCTCCGGTGTCTGGCGGATGGTAATGGAGCCGTCATACTGCAGGTCGCGAGTGGCGTTGTAATAGGCTTCGGCGGCGGCAGCGTAGTCGGCGGGGATTTCCTTTTCGGCTTCCTCCTTGTCCTCGTCCGTGGGATAGTCTTCCTGCGCGGGATCCACTTCGGGGCATTCGGCTGTTTCGAGATAGGAGGATTGAAACCTGTCAATAAGCACACAATCAAGCGTCAGGATGCGTCTCAACGCCTTCTTTTTCGCGCTGGCTGCTGCGTTGTCGCCCTCCTTGTCAAACTCCGTGTCGTCGGCATCATCATCCCGGAAAAATCGAGCAAGACGGCTTCGATCATGACCGGCTGGGATTACGGCGCCATCCTTGAAACGCACGTAGCATTCGAGAGTTGCGTTGACCCAGCGCACATTTTTAAATTTGTCGGATATTTCGCCCTCGAATAGTGCGTATCGCAGCCGGGAGTTGGTGTTGGGATCCTCCCCGTAGTTCCAAGGTTTGCGGTTTTCGGCCTTGGCGGCCTCGCTGTCGCTCGCTCCGGGATCCGGCTCGTCCTGGTCGTACACCTTCCACGTTTGGCGGAGAGGACTGTACTCCAAGAGTCCATCAAGACCTTGCAATATAGGGTAATATTCTCCCCAAAACTTGGTGTTCGTCGTATTTCCGTTTGTGAGATTTTCGGCATCCGGGATGTGCCGCCCCTTGATCGTCATGCGCTGCGGAGTGTTGGCACTATTGGTGCCGCTGCCGGTCGATGTGCCGGGATCCTTGCCCCACTTGTCCTCTACCTCCTCGTTGTCGCCTTGTGCCGTATCGTTCGTCTCGAACACATACGCATCCACGGCGTGGGGATTGCCGCCCTCCGGCACCGTCCACGTCGTCGTGTGGTTGTAGCCGAGGGAGTCCGTCCAGTGGCGGATGATGGTCACGGACGACGGGCAGAGGTCGTAACGGGGCTTGAGCTGGATCGTTTCGGTCACGATGTCGCTGACGTCGATGATGGCAGGAGGGTACTCGCGAGGCGTGGCGATGATGACTTTTTTAATCTCCTCGTCGCTGCCGGGCGGCTTGTCCCACTCCGTACGGCTGATGAGGTTGGGCACCCAGCGGCCTATCTTTTTCGTGAGATTCTGCCGGGTCTCTGAGGATGATGCGAACGGCACCATTTCGCTCATCGTCCCCGGAGAGGTGACGATGTTCGCGCCTCCGATCCTGAGGACGTCGCGGACGGTGTCGGCCACATAGACGGTGCTGCTCGGCGTCGCCTTGCCGATATATCCGGAGGTGGTGGATTCGCGGGCGAAGTAGATGTTTTTGCCGTCGTCGTCCCACTTGTCGGCGGCGGAGATGGAGACACGCCGAGCTCCCGCGCTGATGCTGTGCTCAATGTCACGGATCCAGCCCTCGAAGATAGTCTTGCCGCTCCGCGTGAGGCGCAGCCGCTCGCCATACACCCAGCGGCGCAAAAACTCCCCGTCCATGCGGGCGAATGTCAGGGAGAGGGTTGAGGCATCCATGCTCTGCAGGTCGAGGCTGCCGCTCTCGCACTGCATGTCACGCAGGTCTTGTACGTCCAGAGTAATCATAATCAGCCGATGGGTATGTAGCCGTCCGGGAGGGTGGTGGAGCCGCCGCCGGTGGAGTCCGTCAGCTCCTTGCCGACGGCAAAGCTGTAGCCGAGCGTGAGCCGGGTGCTGGCGCGTGAGAGGCGTGGATCAAAGGAGGTCAGGACGGCCTCATACCGCATGCCGTCGATAACCAGGACTCCGACCCCCTTGCCACGCCATGTGCGCAGCTGCGCGGCAAACTCGGCTTGCGCGTCTGCCGCGTCCACAAAGTCGCGGGAGGTGGTCACGTCGAACGTGCCGGAGACGTTGCCGTGAGAGTACAGGGCGGGGGCAAGGCGGTTGATGCCGGGTACAGCCTCCGTGGTGTAGCTGAGAGGCATCCTGATCTCCTCGCCGTCGTACAGGCCGCCCGGCGTCAGGATGTCCAGGCCGTCAAAGGTAATGGGGATGGTGCTTTTTGTCCTCATGCACCTATTGTACGGCGTGCGAGGACAGGGAGCAATCGGAGCGTGGTGGGCTAGAGGGTGATGTCAATGAGTTTTGCGTTGGCTTGTAAGTTGGACTTTTTCGCTTGCCGCCGAATTCGACGCGTGGTAGTGTGGGGGTATGGCGAAATACTACTGTTATTTTGGTAAGCAGGTTAAGGGGCCTTTTTCTTACGCGATAATACGAAACGCATTATGGAGGGGAGAAATTACAGACGATATGATGATTCGAGGCGAAAATGCTGACGAGTGGATTCCGATCAGAGACGCCATCGACGACATGAGGGCAGAATACGAAAGGGAAAAAAATGAGATATTAACTCCACGTCAAAATAAGTTCGCCGACAATCTTCTTACGACAAGCTTTATCGTGTTTATTTGTGCTGCTCTTGCTCAGTTTATAGCAGGAGCGATATTGTGGTCAAAAGGTTCGCTTGAGATAGGATTGCCGCTCACGCTCTCATCTCTTGGATACATCTTCCCAATTGCTGTCTCTTACGTATTGCGTCAGATGTTCAGACATCAGTTGCGTAGTTAATTTGATTGCTTGTTTTTCATTTGTCTCTTAATGTTATCGAGTTCATTTTGCAGATGATCTGCCAATGCCTGAAATTTTCCTTCCATTTCGCCTTGAATCTTGGCTTGGCTTTTAGCCATATCTAACGTGGCATTAGTCATTTGAGTGACGCATTCTTTGACTCCTTCTGCACTCTTGGCCGCAGCGTCTACATAGGGGGCGACTTGTTGTAGCTCGGACATGTCAAGGTTTCCGTCCGATGCCGCTTTTTTTAGCTTATCCCTCATTTCGAGTAATCCTTGTCTATCTTTCTTTTTAAGGCTCTTGTCCTTTAGAGCCTTGGCGATAGCGTCGTCTATTTCTTTCGTCATTTTGTCTGCCGCATCCTGCTTGTTGTCGAGTATCCCCTTAACTTTGTCGGCAAATTGTTCGGCTTCCTGTATGTCCTTTTTACTGCCGTTCTTTTTTGCATCTTCGAGCGCGTCCTGGGCTTGTTTATACAGATTTTTCAATCCCTCGATACTCGCGCCCTCGACAATCTTCTCAAAAGCTTTTTCCATTTTGTATTTATTGGCTTCATCTTCGCGTGTTTTTTGATTGGCGGCGTCTCTGAGCACAGATATTTCCTGTCTTTTTTCCATCCCCTTCCCCACGGATTCGATTGATTGCTCAAGCAATTGATTACTTTTATAAATCTGATCCAGTAACTTCCACCCATCTTTGTAACTTTTTTTCATCTCGTCGGCTTTTACGCCTTTGGCGGATGCTGCTTTTTGGATGTCTTCCTTTTCGTACTCGCCTTTGTCATTCTTTTTCGCTCCGCTTGTATCGAGATTTACCTCTCCCTCTAATATTCTGACTCTTTCATTGATTGATGTGTATTCTTTTGCGTATGCCTTTCTTTTTTCGCCAATCATATCAGACAGCTCGTCCGTGTATTGGCCCAAGAAGACTACCATCTCTTCTTCAGTAAGATTTAATTTTTTGCCAAGCTCGTCGAATTTACTTTTGTTTGAGCTGATTAATGCCTCGGCATTTGACTTTCTACCCCAAAAGCTTACGCCTTCATTGCGCAAACCGAATTCATAAACATCTTTACCCACGTCATCCATAAATCCCATTCTGTCTTTTTTTGCCGATCTATCCACGTATGCTGCACGCAGCTTAGTCACAAACAAATCAACATCCTTCGAGCTTTTGATAATGTCCCCTCCCGTGTTCAGCATGGATGGCATCAAATCAAAAACGGATTGGAAAGTCTTGTACGCCGACTGCAAGTTGGCATCCCGTTCAGCCATGAGCTTTTCCTGTTTTTTTGCATCCAACTCCATCGCGCGTGCGTCCTCATTTTTCTGCAATTCGTCTTCCAATTTTTCCGGAGTCCACCCCTCGTCTACACTTTGTATCTTGAGCTTGTATGTATTTTTGTCACGTTCGCTGTTGATGTCCATAATATCCTGATCGATCTCGCCCTGCTTAAGAGCGAGCTGGTGCTTGATTTCCTGTGTTTGCCGCTCAAGTTCAATCGTTGTTTTAAGGGCCTTGTTGTACATGTAGTCAGCAGCCTTTTGGATTTCGTGGGCGTTCTCCGCCTTAACCGCATCCATCTTGATCTCCTTCATCTTTTTGGCCTCCTCCTCGGCCTTTTTTCGCGCCTCCTCGGCCTGCTTGGCGGCCTCACGGGACTTATTTTTAAACATTTCCCATAACTTCCCGGCGGCGGACAAGCCCTCAAACATGATGATACCCCACCCGATAGGACCAAGCCCCGTCTTGAGTGCTTTGCCGATGCCACGGATCGACGCAGCCAGACTCTCACCCTCCACGCGCCCCGTCGAAAACATGCGCGCCAGCGTACTCATGGAGCGCGCGGCCTGCTCGGATCCACCGCTTGCCGTGCGTCCAGCCGTGCCAACAGCCTTAATCGCCTTGCTGGTGTCCTCAATCCCCTTGATGGCCTCGGCCTGACCGATCTTGTCACCGGCCTTGGCGGCCTCCTCCATTTTGCGCTTGTACTCTTCGAGATCGGCCTTGAGCTGATCGATCGAGCGGCCCATTTGTTGTTGCTTGCGCTTGTAGGCGGCAATAACCTTGTCCGCGCTCTCCTCTGCGGCCTTCTGTGCTTTTTCCTCGGCTGCCACCAGCTTCTCGGCGGCAGCCTCCGCCGCCTCAACCTCCGTATTGTAAGCATTGAGCACCTTGTCAACGTCCTCGTTGACCTGGTCGCCCCACTTGCCGCCAAAGTCCATATCAGACGTCTGGTCGGAGAGCATAACCTGAGCGTCGATCACTTGCTCGATTGCTCGCTCAACATCCTTGAGCGACTGCACATTACCCTCAGAGTCAAAGTCAAACTCAAAGCTGCCGCTCTTGAGCTTGGACTCCATCTCCTGATACTTGGCAAGCAGCTCCTCAAGAGAGCGCATGGCGTTTTGCGTGGGAGCATCCATTCCGGCCATGGCCGCCTCCATGGCGGCAGACATCTCCTCAAGATCTTGCTTGGCCTGTCCTGTCACCTCCCTGACGCGCTCAAGCCCGCTCGTGTCCACCTTGGGCGCAACCTCTACGGCGTTAATCTCGTCGATGGCGTCTCTAGCCTCGTTAACGACCTCCGGCACGCTCCTGATCTCCGTCGTATTGACGCGCGGCACGGCGTCCGGTGTCGTCGTGAGCTTATCTACCGCCTCCTTGGCCTCCTGCGCGGAGTCTTTGATGCCCTCGATGCCGGTTGCATCCACCTTGGGGGACGCATCCGGGGTGGCAGTGATCTTGTCGATTGCGTCTTTTGCGTCCTTGGCCGTGTCGGCAAGGTCTTTCATCCCGGACGTATCAACCTGCGTCCGGCCAGTGATTGTGAATTCAGCGTCAGCCATGCCCTCATTATCCCATGCTTGCGGACTAGCAATCAACAAGATGCCGGTGGGCTAGCCCCCGCGTCACGCCTTGCGGAAACACGTCGCATGCGGCATCATTGGGTCATGGAGTTTGCAATCACAGGACTTGACGACATGATCGCGCTGGCCGGGCGCGACAACATGCCAAATGTCAATGCGTCGATCGCCAGCGGCATGACGCGCTACATACAGGACTGGTACCGGGAGCGCGGCAACGACTACTTCGACAACCCCGCCTTGCCCACGCACGGGGCGGGGCGCAAAGACACCAACTGGGCGCAGGGTATCCCGGACAGATGGAGCGAGGGACCAAGTGACGCCGACTCCTTCAGCATCGTTTTCGGCGAGGGGGGTGACCGCTACGGCCTCGCCCTCAAAATCAAGGGCGGCACGGTCTCGGCCACATCGGCCAAATGCCTCACAATCCCGATTGCGCCGGAGGCTCACGGGCGCAGTGTTGCGGACTACGAGCGCGACATGGGCGTTGAGTTGTTCCGCCCGCGCGGCCATGATACGCTATGCTACTCCTTGCCAGACGGCAAGCTGCGCGCCGTCTACAAGCTCCGGTACTCCCAATTTTTCAGGCCGTGGCCGGAGGCGGTGCCATCCACGGAGGAGCTTGGAGCGCTTGCAACCGTCATGGCCTGCAAGCTGTTTGAGCCGTTTGCCGATGGAGAGAGAGGCGGATCAGCATCCGACGGTTGGTACGACAGCGATTACAAGCCGTGACGTCAAACATTTTCGGCAAAATATCGAACATACATTTCTAGCCCAGATATTTGGAGCGGAATACGCTTGACTCATACACGATAACCAATCACAATACCTCAAGAGCCATGTCCAAGTCAATCTGCTTATTCAATCATAAAGGTGGCGTCAGCAAGACGACAACAGCCTTCAATTTGGGTTGGAGTCTTGCCGAAGCCGGGAAGCGCGTGCTGATGATCGACCTTGATTCCCAATGCAATTTAACCGGTCTCGTGATGGGGTATATCGCGATTGATGATGATGCGATGATCAATTTTTACAATAATCGCAATAACCTCACTATGCAACCTATTGTGAGATCGTTGATCGACGGCCATTCGGTATCCAGGATCGTTTCGAGCGATGGTAACCTTTTGCGGACGCAAAAGGAAAATCTTTTCTGCCTGCCCGGGCATTTGGATGTCTCGGATCTGGATGCCCAGATCAGTGTATCGCTTAAAATCGCTCAAGGTGTACCGGCGACGCGAAACATTCCGGGCAATCTACCCGGAGTCCTGAAGAACATTGCTGATAATCATAATATGGACTATGTGATTTATGACCTTAGTCCGAATGTCGGAGGTTTGAACGAGGTTATCCTCATGTCGAGTGACTACTTTATCGTTCTAACATCTCCCGATTACTATTGCTTACAGGCCATAGGGTCGCTGGAGAAGAACATTAGAAAATGGAAACGGGAGATTTGCAGATTCAGGGAAGATAATGATTTTACGAGTGATGCGTATTTTATTCGCAATGCGCCGAAATTCCTCGGAGCTATACAACAGAGGTACAGGCCGAGAAATGAGCGTCCAGCAGTGGCTTTCCAACGCTGGATTGATATTATCGGGCGTGAAATCAATGAGAAATTCGTGCCATCGCTTTCCGATATTGACTGCGTCATATCTTCTGACGATCTTCGCGATGTGCTGATTGGAAGTGAATTGCATCCGTATGACCTTGCTCACGTTCCTGATTTTAATTCCCTGATCGCCATTAGTCAGCAGGTTTCGAAACCTGTCTTCGCTCTGTCTGATGACGACATCGCGCAGATTGGAAACGTTGGAGGAATCACGAAAGAAAATATGATCGGGAATCGTGATAAATTCCGTGGTATTTTTGAGGCTTTGGCTCAACGTGTCATCGCATTGACTGCGTAATTGTATTCAAAATTGGCCGCTTTGGCAGAATGAATATCAATACATTATTGGTGTTTACTCTGTGTTTTTGGCCGCATGCAAAACACCCCCGGAGCCGCAAAGCTCCAGGGGTGACGCCATGACAAATTAGGTTAGAGTGACCACGTTGTCTTTGACGGCCTGTTATGTTATCTATTGTGGCCTATGACAATTGATGGAGCCATAATCAAGGAGCAAGGGGTGACTTTTGCTATCGTAATTGTAAAGCAGAGTGCGATGTCCACTACGCATGCAGCGGACGAAACCCGCGAAGCTTTGCAAGCCCAGATCGCAGACTTCGCGGGAATCCCTTTGATTCTTGCGTCGCAGGATTCGCGCGGAGCGTTCTCATATCAGGGTAAGCCTGACATAGTACGGTTCCTGGCGAGCATTTCTGCTTCCCGAATCCCGTGGAAGAGGTACACGTACGCATAATCGTGTCGTCTTCTCCGCAAGCTACATTATTGATTCTTAATGTTTTCATTTTTTTTCAATCAGTTTTGTAGCTTGCGTTTCTATTCGCCTCCTGCAGGTGCCTCCGGAGTGCCGGTCAACGCCTCGGTAGCGATCATTCCGTTATTGACGGACGGCACCACGTCGAGGATGAGCGTCGGGCGCGCGAGCTTGTTGTTCTCGGCGATTTCGCCGTCAATACGCACGTCGCAAAACAGGTACTGAGTGCAGAGCAGACGCTTCTTGCCGTCGTACTTTTCGACTTTGACCCAGCACCTGACGGACGGCTCCGAAAGTGCGAACATCGGGACGATCTTGCCCGTTTCCAACGGATTTTCCGTGCGGTATTTGAGCTGCCAGACAAATGGCGACCAGTCCGCAATCTTCGTCTTGAACTGGTCGGACTTGACTTCTGTATTCTTGTCCTCGTTGTATTTCTGCGTGTTCGGGTCGAAATAGGCAACGGCGTCGTCTTCGGTCTGCGGGGAGTGCGACAACTCCTCGACACATCCGAGGATCGACCAGTCGACATCGGTAGCTTTGGCGATGTCGGTGGCGGCGGTATACTTGTCTCCGGCTGCGACAAACGACACGACGTTGCCGAGGCGGAGAGTTTTGAGATGATCTACGGTAACTTGAGACATAATATATTGATTATTTGATTGTTGATTAAATGATAACAGGAGCGGACACGGCCAGCGTATGGATGGCCTTGCCTGCGGTAGATTTGTGGGTGAGCTTGCTGACGGTCGTCTGGTAGTATGCCCAGTCGCTTGCCGCATCCTCAAACTGCTGGCCCTTGAGGGCTGCCAGCATGGCCTCGGCGGCGGCATACGCTGATTGTCGATGAGGCGCACCAGGTGGCGATGGGGCAGGACCGCGGGGCGGAGGTGATCGAGATGTTCCGCGAGATTTACGAGCGGACGGGCTGCGCCCTGGTGTTTGTGGGGACGGAGGTGTGGGAGGATCGTCTTGCGGGCGATATGCTGAGCAAGTGGCGCAAGGTGCTGTCGCAGACGGTGCAGCGCGGGATCAATATTCAGCTGCCTTCGGAGCTGCCGGAGGAGGATATCGCGGCGGTGTGGAGGGCCTTCGGGCTGCCGGATCCCGGGGAGGACAAGGTGGGCCGGGCGAGCATGGAGGTGATCCGCGAGGTGTTGCAGACGTGCAGTTTCGGCCGCTATGTGAAGCGGATGCGGGCGGTGGCCACGGCGGCGGCGCGGAAGGGTGAGGCATATGCCTGGGGGCATTTCCTGGGGACGCACCGTTTCCTGCAGGAGCTGGCGGGGGCGGCAAAGTAATAGGTTATCGCGAAGGAAGGAGTAGTTGATATGATTACGCAACTGTATCTGGCCGTAGGCCGCGAGAAGGATGGCGGGAAGCTGGTGTCGCGGACGTATAGTTCCGCGACGGTGTTTGCCGTCGATATCGATACGATGGAGCGGTATTTCTCCGTGCCGTGGGATCGCGCCCACTCGATCACGCGCTGGATTGAAACCGCACGAGAGGAGGAGAGCGGAGACGCCCGGCTTGTCGCACTTCCCACGGAGTGCGTAGGTCGAGTCAATATCCTGGTCGCCGGTGCTTGGGCAATACTGTTGGGTTGCCGGAATACCGGCCTAAAACTTTGTTGCATCTGCCATATTTTGATTGACAAATGCCGTGTGGAAACCTATATTCCTTGCCCCTGCTGATGCTGTTATGATAACAAAGGGAAGCTCAGGGCTCAAGAACAGCACTTTCCACCACCCGCCCTCACCTGCTTGAAGGAAGGGCAATTCACACACATATGATTAACGAACTCATCACCGAGATGGTAGAAGCTGGCGTCCACTTCGGACACCAGACCCGCAAGTGGCACCCCAACATGAAGAAATATCTGTTGGCAGACAAGAACGGTATCCATATCATCAATTTGGAAGAAACCGAAAAGTGCCTCGATAAAGCTTGCGAATTCCTCGCAGACCTTTCCCGCCGCGGCAAGAAGATTCTCTTCGTCGGCTGCAAGCGCCAGGCTCAGGAAGCCGTCAAGGAAGCGGCAGAAGCCACGGAACAGTACTATGTCAATCACCGCTGGCTTGGTGGCATGCTGACCAACATGGCTACGATCAAGAAGAGCATCGCCCGCCTCGACTGGCTCGAAAACCTCGACAAGCAGCCCGAGTTCAAGAGCATGTCCAAGAAGGAAATCGCCGCTCTCGATCGCGAACGCGCCAAGCTTTCCCGCAACCTTCAGGGTATCCGCAATATGGGCGGTTCTCCCGATGCCATGGTGGCCATCGGCGCCGATCACGAAGATATCGCCATTCGCGAAGCTCATCGCCTCAACATCCCCGTTGTCGTGCTGACCGACTCGAATGCCAATCCGGACGCTGTCGATTATCCGATTCCGGGCAATGACGACGCCGTGCGTTCCATTCGCCTCATCCTTTCCCGCCTCGTCGCCGCCATCAACGGCGCCAAGCAGGCCTAACCTTCCATCCAGATCAATACGAATATGGCAGAAATTACAGCCGCACTCGTCAAATCCCTCCGCGACAAGACCGACGCGGGCATGATGGACTGCAAGAAGGCTCTTATTGAATGCGACGGCGATATGGATGCCGCCGTGAAGTTCCTTCGTGAAAAGGGTATTGCCAAGGCCGCAGCCAAGGCAGACCGCGAAGCCAATCAGGGTATCATCGCCGCCCTCGTTTCCGATTGCGGATGCGACGGTATCTTGCTTGAACTCAACTGCGAAACGGACTTCTGCGCCAAGGGCGACAAGTTCCAGAGCCTCGTGGCCGAAGTAGCCAAGACTCTTAAGGCCTCCGAAGCCAAGACGCTTGAAGAAGCCCTTCAGGTTTCCATGGGCGAAGGCAGCGTTGAAGAGTACATCAAGGCCATGTGTTCCTCCATCGGTGAGAACATGATGCTGCGCAAGTTCGCACGCCTCAGCGTCGCCGGTAACGGAGCGATTACCTCCTACATTCACATGGGCGGCAAGGTCGGCGTTCTTCTCTCCGTTGCCTCCGGCAAGGAAGAAACCGCCAAGTCCGATGCCTTCAAGGCCCTCTCCAAGGATCTCACCCTGCACATCGCCGCTGCCGCTCCCAAGAGCGTCGATTCCTCCAGCCTTGACCCCGCTTTCGTGGCCGAAGAACAGGAAATCGCCAAGGCCCAGCTTCTGCAGGAAGGCAAGCCCGAGCACATGCTTGAGAAGATTCTTCCGGGCAAGCTCAAGGCCCTGTACGCTCAGAGCTGCTTGGTGAACCAGGGCTTCGTCAAGGATCCGTCCACTACGGTGGAAGCTCTCCTTGCCGCGAAGTCCAAGGAACTCGGTGACACGATTACGGTCGTCGATTTCAAGCGTTTCCAGCTTGGTGCGTAAGCATCGCAGCCATTGCATTTTCAACCCCGCAAGGTTTTCCTTGCGGGGTTTCTTTGTGTCGAAAAACCGTTGCTAAAATCGGTTTGCTTTGTTACTATTGGCGGCAACGGCAGGTGCAGGGTGCGCCTGCTGTTGCTTCATTAGCCAATGCACACAGCGAGAATATCTTCTGAAAAACTTCTCTCCACCTATCGAGCTGCCTTGATGGGGCTGGCCATGCTGGGCATCATGCTGCATCACTTCGATAAGCTCGAAGGCATGCATTATACGTTCTTTCCTTTCGATTTTGCAGGGCCTGCCGTGTTGTGGTGGGGCGTGGAGGTTTTTTCTTCTTTCTTTCCGGTCTGGGGTGCTACCATTCCTGCTGCAAGAGCGGTACATGGGTGTTTTACAAGAGGAGAATTTTGCGTGTTCTGCCTGCCGCCTTGATCGCCGGTATTTGCAAGCTCTGCATCATGCAGGCTCCGCTTCAATGGTACGATATACGCTATTTGCTGGGAATCAATCTTTGGTTTATCGAAGCCTATTTTGTGTATATTCTGTTGCTGCCGCTGTTGATTCGGGTGTTGCATGCCCCCAACCGCGTGCGGCTTCCTCTGCTGTGCCTGCTGCTGGCAGTGTTGATGTTTGCTGCCGATCTGGCCGGCCATGTGTTCCCAGCCGGCTGGGTTTCCCGTTTTCATGAGTTGATTACCCGTTCTCCCGCTTTTATTCTTGGTGCCGTGTGGGCGTATCTGTACAGCCGTCAAAGAGATGTTCTGGCGATGGTGGCATGGCCGTGGCAGGTTGTGATCATTGCTGCAGGTTCGGGTGCGTACTTTTACCTTTTGGACGGGGCGCCCCAGTTCCACAAGGGTCCCGTCAACATTATTGTGATTCTGGCGGGCATCATTCCGTTCGTCACATATTTACTGGCTCGGCTTTTCTCCGCTTTGTCAAAGTATCGCCTGTTTTCTTCGGTTCGGTCATTTTTGGCATGGATGGGTATGTTGAGCCTGGAACTTTATCTGGTGCATGAGTTTATTTTCGCGCAACTCGAATCTTCCGTTCTGTCGCATCTGCCGCCTTTGTGTTTCCTGCTGGTTCTTTTCCTTATTTCCTGCTTGAGCGCGTGGCTGCTGCATGTTTGCGCCCGGAAATCGGTTCAAATCGTCGCCAAATTTGCGTCGCATGAGACCAAACAGGCATAAACACGCTTGCGACTGCACGAAAAAGCATTATAATCTTCGTACTCTCTCATGAATACCGCGCCGGATGTTACTATCGTCACTGTATGCTTCAATGCACGCGAGCAGTTGCCCGCCTGCATCCAGTCCGTGTACGAGCAGAAGCAGGACGGTCTGAGCATTGAGCATCTGGTCGTCGACGGAGCTTCGACGGACGGTACTCCCGGCTATCTGGAGGAGCAGTTGCAGGCGGGGCGCATCGAGCGCTATGTGAGTGAGCCGGATCAGGGGATTTACGATGCCATGAATAAGGCTCTCCGGCTTGCCCGCGGTACGGTGATCGCGTTTTTGAATGCCGACGACCGTTTTCTGCCGGGAGCCATCCGCAAGCTGGCGTCTCCCATTCTCGAAGGCGGGGCGGATTATGCGTTCGGCGGTGCGCGCAAGGAGAGCGGCGGGCAGTTTCTCGAATCATGGTCGCCGAATGTCAAGAAGGCGTATATTGCATGTCCCTATTGCCATCAGACGCTTTTTTGCCGAACCGATATCATGCGTGAGATCGGCGGGTTCGACGATCAGGCGTTCCGTATTGCAGCCGATTGCGATTTCATGTGCCACCTTCTTGACCGCAAGCTGAGGTATCGGTGTTTTGAGGAAGATCTCGTTGCGTTCAGCGTCGATGGCGCTTCATCCAATTCTCCGAAGGCGGCGGCGGACGATATGGTGCTGTTGCTGTGGAAGCATTGGGATGTGCTGTTTCAAAGGGCGCGGACTGAAAGGGATTTTGCCGAGTTTCTGACCGTCGATCTGCTGAACAAGGTTCGTTTGCTTGAGACATGCGGCCATATCAGGAATAAGGATATCCGGCCATTTGCGAGCCATCTCGACCGTATGTGGAGCGATCTTGAGCAAGCCGGAGGTTGGCCGAACCTGAACCTGTTTTCGCGCGTTCGCCGCCATTTCATCCAGCCGCTGCTGGAGCGCGGGAGGCTTGGCTCCGTGGCGCGGGCGAGCATGCTCTGGTATTCCTACAGAAACCAGTTGCCTGCTATCCATCCATACAAGGATGATGTGTTGAGAACCTATACTCTGTCCGGCTATATGAGGCTTGTTGCCGGCAAGCTGAAGGTCAAACTGCATGAAACATTCTCTATATTCCATGGAAAACGATAATATACAAACCTATTCCATTGCCTTTTCGGCAGACAAGGATTTCTCCGTGCCTTTGGGGATTGCCATTTATTCGCTTTTGCTGCATGCCAAGCCGGGTCGCCATTTCGATATACATGTGCTCGACGGCGGTGTGACGGAGCAGGGCAAGGCCATGATTGAGGATTTGAAGGCGGATTACCCCTGTTTCGATGTCACCTACTGGGATCTGTCGAATCAATTTAACGATCTTCCGAGCAATTTCCGCTTTACCGTAGCCACCTACTACCGCTTGCGCCTGGCCAATTTGCTGCCGCACGTCAGCAAAATCTTTTATACGGATGCCGATGTGTTGATTTGCGATGATCTGGAAGAGCTTTTCCAAATCGATCTCGGCGAGTGCTATGCCGGAGCCACGCAAGAACTCAGCGCTGCTCGCGAAGGCCATGAAGGATTGAACGCCTATCGCGAGGCGTTCGACGTGCCGGATGATGGTACGCCCTACTATTGTGCGGGACAGCTGTTGCTCGATCTCGACCGGATCCGGCAGGACGGTATTGAGGACAGGATGATGGGGAAGGTGTATTCCGTTCCACCCGAAGTGCTGGGTGCGCCGGATCAGGATATCATCAACAGCGTGATGCACGGCAGGATCAAAACCATTCCGTACAAATACGGTTCCATTGCCTTTTTTGAAGACAGAATTCTGCGCGGCAACTATCTGGAAGATATAGGAGCATGCTGCGCCTATACCGAAGCGGAGTTGAAGGAGGCGGCGCAGCATCCCGCCGTGATCCACTACGCGACGGCCAAACCCAATATCCTTGTGGGCCCGCGCAATAGGCAGGAAGCCATGTTCTTCGATTTATGGAAAGTTTCGCCGTGGCGGCACTGTGTGCCCTATGAACCTCTGAAGATTCGTGAAGTGGCGAACCGCACGAGGCCCTGTGTCGGCAAGATGCTGATGCTTTTCCCTCGCATGGCCATTCGCTGCCCGCGTCTCCTGAAGATGTACGGGAAATTGCTCTCGGCGGGGACGCGGCTCGTTCGCACGAAGTCCTGAAGCAGCGGTTTATCCGTTCTGGCGGAAGATGCGTTCTTTCACTTTGCCTGTGTAATATCTCCACAGGAATACGGCGGGCGAGTGCATCATGGCCTGCGCCAAGAGGAGTTCCCGAGGGGGCATATCCTGCCCGGCATGGGGCGCCTGCTCCCGGAGGCGGCGGAGAACGGGGCGTGCGCGCCGCAGCACCGGAAGTTTCCATTCTCGGCTGACGCGGTAGAAAGTCCAGTGGAAGAAGGCGAATGCACGGCGGAACAGGACATCGTGTGCTTCTCCGTTTTCGGGAAGCCGGGCTGTACAGTATCTTTCCATTTCCTCCACTTCGTCGAACGCGCAGAATGCTTTCTGGCGGCTTTTCATGGAGGCGTTCGGGTTGCTTTGCCGGTAGTACAGCAAAGGGAGCCGGACGAAGCCCATTTCGCCGCATTGGGCCAGCACTTTGAAGAAGAAGGAAGAGTCCTGATAGGATGCTCCGGGCGTTTCAAGGAATCGAATGTCGTTTTCTTCCAGCCAGGAGCGTTTGTAGATGCCGGCCCAGATAGCGGCATGCTCATGAAAGATTTCCGTGCATGCGAGGGGTGAGGCTTTGTGTTCTTCTGTCTGTTCTCCGCACAGGCAGGATGAAGAGGGGTGCATATTGCCATCATCCCAGTAATCGAACCACAAGCAGCGGACATAGGGTACCTGCAACCGATTGATGGCCTCGATCAACACTTCATACATGTCCGGAGCAATGAAGTCGTCCGATTCCACGATGCCTACGAATTCGCCTGTTGCCATGGATAGGCCGATATTCATGGAATGCCCATATCCCGAATTTTTCTTGTGTACGACGCGCACGCGGGCATCCCTCTGTGCATAGGCGTCCAGAATCGCCGGGCTGCCGTCCGTAGAGCCGTCGTCGATGCAAATGATTTCAAAGTCGCGAAAAGATTGATTCAGAAGAGAATCCAGGCATTGCGCCAGATATTGCTCGACGTTGCAGACGGGAACGATGATAGAGAGAACAGGCATGGTATGCCCGCATCTTAACATTGCCTTGAGCCGGACTCAAGACCGGAAAAGGCGCATGGTGCGTGTTGCCGCCTTACCTTTGATGCATCGTGAGGGATATGGCGGCGCGTTCCGCAAGCCGTCTTGCCAGATACCCCGGTTTCGAGCGTGCGATTTTTCTTTTGAGCAATTCGATCCAAACGACTTTTGCATAACGACCGTCGGCAATGTTTCTCAATATGCCGAATTCGGGATACTGCAACATGGTTGTCCAGCCATGCAAGAGCAGAATTTTCTGCATTTGATGGAAGCCGGTTTTGCGGGCAGAGGCCGGGAGTTTGAAGAAAAAGTTTTGGAAGAGGTGTTGAACCAAGGGTAAGAGGTTTTTTCCGACCCGGTCGAAAATTCCCAATTGCTGCCATTTCTCGGAGCATGCGACCATTTGCT
The DNA here is from genome assembly GCF_001683795.1 of Neoakkermansia glycaniphila. GTDB lineage: Bacteria > Verrucomicrobiota > Verrucomicrobiia > Verrucomicrobiales > Akkermansiaceae > Akkermansia > Akkermansia glycaniphila. The sequence continues at coordinate 56,916 of NZ_LIGX01000035.1, read as the reverse complement.
GCAAGAGCGTAGCATAGGTTTGTTCGGCTTTTTTGAGATTGGTATAGTCTTTCGTGATGGATGCCGGGCGGCCGTATCGATAGTAGTAGAGGACATCATCGATGCGAAACAGAGCTCGGCAGGCCGGGAGTGCGGATGCATTGAATACCAGATCTTCGCCGGTCATGCCTTCAATAAAGCGGACGTCGTTCTTTTCGAGCATCTCCCGCCTGTAGATTTTGTTCCATAGATAAACAAGCGTTTGATGGATGCCTTCGTACCGGAAGTCGGGCATGTCCTGCGTCGGTACGTCATGCCATTGTTGCAGTATTCCGCCTAAAAGGCCCGGATCCGACTGATGGATCAATTTGACGCTGCATTCCACGACATCCGCGTTTTTCGATTTGGCGATGGATACCATGCGTTCGAACATGTACGGATGGATGTAATCGTCGGGATCTACAAATCCGATGTATTCCCCTGTTGAAGCACGAAGCCCCGTGTTGCGAGCAGACGAAACGCCGCCATTGGGTTGGGAGATAATGCGGAAGTGCGAGTCTTTGGAAGAGTATTCCTGCAGGATATTCAACGATGCATCGGTTGATCCATCGTTGATGCAGATGATTTCGATATCCTGCAGTGTTTGCCGGCAAATACTATCCAGGCTTTCCCGGAGATACGCCGCTACATTATAAACAGGCACAATGATTGAAACAAGAGGCATATCGTCAGTCAGGGAACGCGAAGGAACTATACAAATTTGATCGGTTCGAGTCAATGAAATACGGTGGAGGCATTGCCGGGCAGATGTGTGCAGCGTATTTGCAGACGATGTCGCATGAATCCGGCCTGTGCCGGAATATCGCATGCGCATACTCATGCACTGCGTTGAGCGGGATGTTCATTTGCCGGTTTGGCGCATATCCTGTCCGGTGGTGCCGAATGGGGGTATTTTTGCGAATAATCAAGCGGATTCGATATCCGCTTGCTTTTTTCTGCATCAAACGGTAGATAATCAAGTAGTCAATACTTTTTGGTTTTTTTGCCTCATGGTTGGTTTTCTTGATAAAATGATAAGAACGAACAAATTGCTTGTCGTGCGGATATCGAATCTGTTACGATGCCCGCGAGAATGACTCAGGAATCATATCGATCGAAAAGGAATGTTGCCGATGTGCCTGTTCTGGCGACGGCTCATACATGTACGGGCTGTGCCGCTTGCGCCAATATATGCCCGACTTCGGCGATTTCCATACGCCTGAATGCGGACGGCTTCTATAATTCATTGATCGAAGAAGAACTATGTATTCGTTGCAATAAGTGTGCCAAAGTCTGCCCCATTTTACAGGATGGCCCGGAACAGGAGGCTCCGCCGGCTGCTCCCTTGGCGTATTCCGCGTGGTCTCTCGATGCAGCGGTAAGGGAGCAGAGTTCTTCCGGTGGCATGTTTACGGAGCTGGCCCGCCATATTTTGCAGTCTGGCGGGATTGTGGTAGGGGTTGCGTTGGATGAAGAGCTCCATGCACGACATGTTCTGGTGCGGGATGAGCAGTCGCTGGCATCGCTTCGAGGCGCCAAATATACGCAGAGTTTTCTGGATCACAAGATTTTCAGGGAAATTGCTCAGGAGCTGAAGAAGAAGACTCCCGTGCTTTTTACGGGGACCGCATGCCAAACGGCGGGCTTGCAAAGTTATCTGGGCAGGAATGATCCTAATCTGATCCTGTGCGATGTGATTTGCCATGGCGTGCCTTCCATTCATCTGCTGGACCGCTATAAAAGCCATCGGGAACAAATGGCAGGCAAAAAACTCGAGCATATCGCATTTCGCCACAAGGAGAGGGCCGGATGGCAGCATTCCCACGTCAAACTGACGTATGAAGGCGGGAGTACCCAGACGGTCAATCCGGCGGATGACGTCTACATGCAGGCATTCCTGAATGATCTGTGCCTGAACGAAACATGCCATAACTGCCAGTTCAACGATTTTCCCCATTGTTCGGATTTGACCTTGGGCGATTTCTGGGGGCTTGAGCACCTGCATCCCACATGGGATTTGCGGCAAGGCGCTTCGCTTGTCCTCGTGCATACGGACAAGGGGAAGGAGTTGCTCGGCCAATTGAAAGATCGTATTTTCCTTTCCCGCGAACCGTTGGATGAGGCATTGTTCGATAATGTGTCTTTCCTCAGGTCATGGCCCGAGCCCCGGGGGCGCCAAGCCATGTTGGATGAGCTGTCCGGCCGTCTATCGCTGCCCGAACTGGTTCGGAAGCGCATGGATTCTTTGCTTCCCCGCTATGATGTGGGTATTGTCGGTCTCTGGTATTCATGTAATTATGGTGCTATCCTGAACGGGTATGCGACGATGGCTGCGCTCAACGAGATGGGGTATAGTGCTGTGCTCATCGATACGGCTCCCCTGTCTGGCTCCCGGAGCAAGATGCTGCGTTATACGGATACATTGACGGTTTTTCGGCAATTTGCCAAGCGGTGGCTTCATACGACTCCCCCGATGGCGCATCCGCGGGATTTGGCGCGGTTGAATGAAATGGTCGATGTCTTTGCCAGCGGATCGGATCAGGTCTGGAACATCGGTTACAACGAGGGTCAGCAGCATATCGACGATTACAGCCTGCTGCGTTTTGCAAACCCGGAGAAAAAGCGTATCGCGATCGCTTCTTCATTCGGCCATGCAAACGATATTCGCAATCCGCAGCAAATGCGGCGTGCGAAGGGTATGCTTCAATGTTACGATGCGGTTTCGGTCAGGGAAGATTCGGCTCTTGATATTTTGCGAAGCCAATACGGTATTCAGGGTACACATATTCTTGACCCAGTGTTTCTTTGTTCCCGGAAGAAATACGATGCCGTTTCTTTGCTTGCTCCGGTCCAGAGAACGGAACAGACGTATCTGGCTTCCTACCTTCTGGATCCGAGTGTCGGCAAGAAGGCTGTTCTCCAATATGCACAATCGGTGCTGGCGTGCCAGTCGGTACATATGCTTGACGCACAGTTTGATTTTACTTCCAAAAAACGGCAGATGGATCTTCCGGGAATTGAAGAAAATCTGACAGTCGAACAGTTCATCCATAATATTGCACACAGCCGGTATGTGATCACTGACTCCTTCCATGGTGCATGTTTTGCGATCATCTACCAACGCGATTTCATCTGTATCGGAAATGCCGAACGTGGAGCCGGCCGATTTCTTTCTCTTTTCAAGCAACTTGGCCTTCAAGATCGACTTGTATCCTCGGTCGATGAGGTTGTCGCGAAGAAACTATTGACGACGCCTATCGATTACCGGCGAGTTCATGCAACGATTTCTTCTCTGAAACAATATGCTCTTGATTGGCTCCAAAAAGTTTTACAAGAGCAGGCGTCTCCCCGGGTGCAAATGGAAAAAGAGAGGCTAGCGCGCGAAGTGAAAAGAAAGCGTTCCTGTTTTTCCTTGTTGTACAGAGTCAAAAGAATGAGCGCCGTGTATCAACTGTCCAAATCTCTTTTAGCTGTTCGTCGAGAGATCAGGCAGGCTCAGCCAGTTGTTCGCCATGCTCTGGGCCGGAGGGAATGGGTGATAAAGCAGCAGCTTAGAACCTACTTGCCCTTCTTGCGGCAACGCAAAGCGTGACGAGAACTGCGTCGGTATGGTGATTCCATCCATCATCCGCAACGACAAGAGAAATTTCGGAAGCCGAATATTTGTGAAGAACTTTATTTTCGAAGTTCTTTGGGTGTTCGGAGCGGAGAAAAGGGTATTTCTCCTCTTTGTGGGAGCGTAAAATTCTCACACGATGAAGGCGGAACGGCAGTAATTTGCTTCTGCCATCACATCTGGTGTGTGGGGGATACTGCGGTGATGAGGCGGGGCATGGCATGTGGTGAAAATATATAATGAAGAATGGCCGAATTCGGTTTGCAATTAAATGTAATGTTGCTGACGAAGTTCAGTGCATCTATATGTGAATAAAACGAATGAGATTCCATGCGAGTCTGATGTGATAGGAGAGCAGATTTATTATCCGGCGTCAAACACATTCGCGCAATTTATTCTTTGTCAATATATTCTATTTTCCGTAACGGCTACTGCATCGCATCTGATATGCACTCGCCATCACAATAAGTTCAATTCATGGGAATAAGAGAAAACAGTTAGATAGCGGATAATAAATCTGTTAACATTATTGAAAATGTTGCGATTGCAATATTGATTCGCCGGATGCTTCGACCAGGCAAACGAAACTAGGAATAGAACCTTCATCTCCATGTCAACTGCTATCATTCCTGCTTTTACCGAACGCAATATTCCCGTCGTTTTCTCGGCGGATGAGACGTATGCTCCCTATTTGGGGGTTACTCTCCAATCTCTTGTCGAACATGCATCGTCCGAATTCAACTACGATATCCTGATTCTGGACGGTGGTATCCTGCCGGAAATGAAGCGTACTCTGGCATCCATTCTGCCTAGCGGGAGTCAGCATTTTTCGTTACGGTATATTGATATGCAGAAGTACCGCGAGGAGTTGGACAAGCTTTTCGTGGACAGGCATTTGAGTTCGGCTACCTATTATCGCCTGATTCTTTCAAGTTTGCTGGAGGATTACGATTCCGTACTCTATCTGGATTGCGATTTGCTCGTTATGGACGATCCGGCTCTGTTGTACCGATGTGATCTGGAAGGTTACCTCGTCGCCGGCGTCAAGGAAATCGCTACTTATTGGATCGATCCTTCGTGGCATCAGGAATGGCATCAATCCATTGTGGAGCAGGGCGTCGAAAATCCTTTGCACAGTTTCAATGCAGGCGTTCTTCTGATGAATCTGAAAGCTTTCCGTGAAATAAAGCTCGAACGCCGTCTGCTGGATCTTGCTCGGAATAATCGTTTTATCCAGCATGATCAGGATGTTCTGAATATTGCATGTGAGAACAGGTGGCAGCTCCTTCCCGGCGAATGGAACTACCAATACCATCAATGCGCTCCCTATGAATTTTCCGAAGAAACGTCGCGACAGGAACAAACGATCATGGATGAGCCTGCCTCTTACAGGATTGTCCATTATATTCGGGATCAGAAGCCGTGGAGTCATCCGGACAAGCCTCTCGCTCCGTTATGGTGGGAATATGCTCGTCGTAATCCGTTTTATGCGGTCTTACGTGCGGGAGCTCCGGCGCGCGGTGTGTTGAGAGGTCGTTGGTTTGTCCATGGCATCGCCGCCGGTGTGGCTGGATTGTGTGCCAAGGTATCGCCTCCTTCCTTGCGGCGGAGATTCTCCCGCAAGGCTGAATACAGCAGGAAGGCTGCTCGTTCTCTGCGTGCGTTTCTGGCGATTACCCGGTAGAGGGTGGCCCGGTGCTGTCCGGATTCAGGCGTTTTGTGCGGTTTCGTGAAGTACTGCGCGGAGATCGCGTACGAAGCGGGGTACATTATGCACTTCTCGAATATAGGCTACGGCTTCTGCCGCCAAGCGGGTGCGCCGGGGCTCATCCTCCATCAGGCGGCGGACTGCATCCACGAATAGCGGAACCTGTTCGTAGCCATCGCCTAGTACAGTACCGACGAATTCGCCGAAACGTGCAGTAAGATCCTCCGGATTGCGGCAGCTGACCAGCAATGTACCATATGCCAGAGCTTCCAGAAATGAAATCGGCAGAGCTTCGTGGATGGATGTATTGACGAGAACTTTCGCTTCTTTCAGGAATGTCTCTTTCACCTCGCCGTCCACATGCCCGGCAAAATGCAGATTGGTCAGATTCTTGTAGGGAGCCATGATGGCCGTATTTTCATCTGCTTCCCGGAAGGTCTGTCCGAGCATGTAGAATTCGTATTCAGGAAGCGCTTTGGCAATTTCGCAGAACAGCCATCCGCGCTTGACCGATTCGATGCGACCCAGAAAGATGACGTGGTTCTTTTTGGGAAATGTGGTCACATCGAACTTCAGATCGAGATCGATTGGATTCGGCAGGTATTGGATCGGTACGTTGTTGGGAAGCCGGTACAGGTCGATCGCCTTCTCATTCAGGAAATGCGCCTGCGAGACGAAGCGGATACGCCCCTGTCGGTACCATTCATGGGCGTAGTCGTATAATGACTGATTGTAGTAGCACGGTTCGGGAAATTTCTCGACCGTATTGATTTCTCTCCATTCGGACCATGGGCGAGGATCCTGAATCCAGAGAACAAGTTTCTTGTCTTTTCTGGGCTCATGGCGCAGGAAGAAGTCTGTGACCAGCTCGACGCTCAAATAGACATCGTAATTCTTCCACCACAGCCACAGCCGCGCCAAGCCGAAGCGGGAAGGAAGCCGATACAGGTTGACGCCATCCACTTGCGTTTTCCGGAATTTATAGCGGGTTTGGTCAACTAGAACGTCCAATTCGATATCTTCGTCGGGGATATACTTGGCAATGTATTTTCGGGCCAAAAATCCGTAACCACCGAAAGCTGTGCCGTCCGCGCCGAAAAACTCATTGATGATCAAAGCGACCTTGATCTTTCTTTTCTTTTTTTGCATACCAACCTGAGTAAAGTAAGTCTTTGGAACGGAGTGCCGTTACTCCTGCCGTGGACATGAGCAATTATACCAAGAGGCGAAACGGCATAGCAAGAAGCAAATAGGAAAAATTTCAGACAGAATGGCCGTTTTCCCCATGGAACGCCGGTAATCGATGCTGTTCCGGAGACAGGATGGCTTCCATATCTCTTTCCTTTTTAATCCCCCAGTTGCGAAGACCGGGCCAGGGGGCAAGTTGCGAAATGAGCGCATACGCCTGTTTTTTACACTTTCGGAACCGTGTAAAATGGCGGTCAAGGGAACAATCGTCTAATTCGAAGGGGAGTCCATCGTTCCGGATATCCTCAACCATGCGCGTAACGGCGGCCCGCAAGCCTGCCTTGCAGGACTCGATTCCGGCGATATATCCGATCGGCTGCCATTCGAAGGAAGGAACATCCTCCAGAGAGAAAGACAAGGAGTCTTCTCCGGAGCGTCCGATGGATGCAAAGTAGTCGTTATATTTGAAAGCTGGGAAATCGGAAAGTTTGAGCCACTTGTTGGGAATGTGGTAGGCGTCGGCGATCACAAGACCGTGCAGGGAACTTGATACGATGGCAGAGCAGGATGCGATTTCCCGAACGACTTCAGGAGCGTCACGGCAAACGTCGATGTAAAGATAACCAGGATCATTTTTGAATCTCTGCAGTCCTGCAAGATGCCTCTCACTATGATGAACCAAAATTCCGATTTTCCCGGAACGAGGTGCTTCTCCGAACACGTCTCTTGCCAGAATGCCCATGTCACCAAGAGCCGTTTCTTCTCCGAGCCCCAGGCAACGGCGTGTCAAAGGCCCCCTCACGGCATATGCCCGGGCGTTTTTGAAGACGCGCGTCATTTCATAAAACAAGCCGGTGCCCAGCAGCATCATGGCGCGGTTCGGATATGTATCCTGCAATAGAGTACCGATGACCAATAGCCGGGCCCGGTTCCGGTGGGTCACCGGGAAGAAGCCGATCTCTCCGGCAGGCAGTAATTTTTCAAGCAAATAGGGAGTCAGGCGGTCTCCGAAGTTCATCATATCTTCACAAGGTGTGGACCACCAGTATGTCGCGATCTTCTTCATGGGCAAAAAGCATTGATGTCAGATGTCAATGAGAAACAAAGCGAATCCGACCGAAGGCTGTTCTAGCAGATTTCAAATCCGCAGTCAAGCATTGCTCGGTCGTCGGTTGCCATAAAGCTTCATATGGCAAATACAATGGGGAGGAGATGGCTATAAATGTTTGATTTGAAATTATATTGCAAAAAACAATAAAAAGATAAAAAATATATCAATATATTGTTATGTAATTTAAATTGAATAAAATGAAAATAATATTAAATAACATGTGCGATAAGCTGATTTGAAATCCGCAGGCTGTCAAAAATACGTGTTTTTTCGATTTCATGCTAGCCGATACCCAAGACCATGTGTTCGCTGAGATTGATTCTTCACGATTTCCTGTTGTGAAATAAGCATTGCAAATTCGCTGAGCCATGTTACACTCCATCCACCCAAACACCCAATGTTTGGAAATTCACCAATCACACACCATCATCATATGGATATCATACATGACAACGACGCTGACCTCAGCGTGATGAACGGCAAGACCGTTGCCGTGATCGGATACGGCGCGCAGGGCCGCGCACAGGCGCTTTGCATGCGCGACTCCGGCCTCAACGTCATCATCGGCGTCCGCCCCGGCAAATCCTTTGACGCTGCCACGCAGGAAGGCTTCCAGGTCATGAGCGTCGCCGAAGCTGCTGACAAGGCCGACGTGATCCACATTCTCCTCCCGGACGAAAACCACGGCGCCGTCTACGAAAACGAAATCAAGCCCCACCTTAAGCCGGGCAAGACCCTCTGCTGCTCCCACGGCTTCGCTTACGTCTTCAACACCATCGTACCGCCCGCCGATGTGGACGTGATCATGGTCGCCCCCAAGGGACCCGGCACCGAAGTGCGCCGCGTCTTTGAAGAAGGCTTCGGCTGCCCCGGCCTCATCGCCGTGCATCAGAACCCCTCCGGCAATGCCCGCAACGTGGCTCTCGCCATGGCCAAGGCCGAAGGCCTCACCCGCGGCGGCGTGCTCGAATGCACCCTCGCTCAGGAAACCTACGAAGACCTCTTCGGCGAACAGAACGTCCTCTGCGGCGGCATGGTCGACCTGATGAAGTACGGCTTCGAGACCCTCATCGAAGCCGGATACCCGGCTGAAATGGCCTACTTCGAATGCGTACACGAAGCCAAGCTCATCGTGGACCTTATCTACGCCGGCGGCATCCAGCGCATGAACGAAGTGATCTCCAACACCGCCGAATTCGGCGAGTACTACAATGGCCCGCAGATCCTGACGCCCGACGTCAAGGAACGAATGAAGGAATCCCTCAAGCGCATCGAGAGCGGCAAGTTCGCCAAGGACTGGCTCGAAGAAGCCGCCAAGGGAGCCCCCAACCTCAAGGCCAAGCGCGAAGAACTCGGACAGCACCCCGTCGAAATCGTCGGCGCCAAGATCCGCAGCCTCTTCGAACGCAAGTAAACCGCTTGCTTTCCCATCTGCACGGGGCGCCGCCGGATACACGGCTGCGCCCCGTCTTCCTTCCGCCCCTTTTCCTCTCTCTACATCACCCAGCCCGCCGCCGCGCCATGAGCACCCCCGCCGTCCACATCGAAAATGCCCGCGTCTTCCTCGGAGGCCGCGAAATCCTCCGCAACATCAACTGGCAGGTCGCCCAGGGAGACCGCTGCTTCATCCTCGGAGCCAACGGCGCAGGTAAAACCACCCTCGTCAAGCTACTGATGGGCTACGCATGGCCCCTCTACGGCGCGAAAATCCAAACGCTGGGCGAAACCTTCGGCCATGTCAACCTCGTCGAACACCGCAAGCGCATCGCGTGGGTCAGCCCCTTCATGCACCAGTGGCTCGGCGACCGCTCTTGGACGGGCAGGGAAATCGTTCTCTCCGGCCTCGACGGCACCATCGGCCTCTTCCGCGACACCACGCCCGAAGAGGAAGCCCTCGCCCTCAGGCACATGCAGGCCCTGCGCGCCGAGCATCTGGCGGATCGCACCGTCGTCACCATGTCCTCGGGAGAGCAGGTCAAAATCCTCATCGCCCGCGCCCTGATGACCAGCCCGGAGCTGATGATTCTCGACGAACCCAGCGTCTACCTCGACATCGCCGGGCGCGAGTACCTCCTCCGCACCATTGCGGACTTCGCCGCCACCCGCCCCGACCTCACCATCATCTTCATCACCCAGCGCATCGAAGACATCCTGCCCGAATTCACCACCGGCCTGATTCTCAAATCCGGGGAAATCGCCGCCAGCGGTAGCCGCGAAACCGTTCTCACCGAAGAGAACCTTCGCCACGCCTTCGACCTCGACATTCGCCTCATCAAAACCGACACGGGCCGGCTCTGGACCGTGATCGACTGACGCCTTATTCTTCACCTCTCACGCCGCCTTGCCGCCATGGAACTCAAAAAACCCGTTCGCCGCACCCTCGCCCGCCAGATCCTCGACGCGATGGAAGACATGATCCGCCTCGGCAAATGGAAGATCGGCGACCGCATTCCTTCCGAGCCGGAACTGGCCAAAACCTTCTCCGTCAGCCACAACACCATCCGCGAAGCCGTCCAGACCCTCATCCATGCCGGTATTCTCGCCGCCCGCCCCGGAGACGGCACCTACGTCATCGCGGACAACCGCTTCGCCGTCGCCATGAACAACCGGCTGCACGAAGCCGAACTCTCCAAAATCCTCGAAGCGCGCCTAGCCCTCGAAAAAGAGATCGCCCGCCTCGCCGCCGCCCACCGCACGGACGAAGACCTCGCCCGCCTCGAAACCGCCCTCGCCAAATGCCGGAAGAAGGACGGCAACGGTATCGAAGACGATATGGCCTTCCATGCTCTTGTGGCCGAAGCCACCCACAACCCCATACTGGCCGATCTCTACCGCATCATCATCGGCCACCTCCGGCAAAACCTCGAAACCCTCCTCGAGGAAAAGCAATACACCCCCTCCGCGATGGCCCTGCACGACGATCTCCTGCAAGCCATCCGCTCCCGCCACGCCGACGCTGCGGAAAACATCATCGTGCAAATCGTCGCCTTCGACACGGCGAGTATTCGAGGATAAGTCGGCCTCCAGCCACAAAAAAGCCCTTCCCGAAGGAAGGGCCGGAAAATGCTTTGAAAGACCGGTGTGGCTGGCTTGCAGCCGGGGAATCGGTTTGCATTTCAAATTTTGTCTTGAATCCACAGGAATAATAGATATATTGACTCCAATAGTCAATATCTAACATGCAAAACATTACCTTTTCTTTTGATGTCGGTTACGCCTCTATCGGTTGGGCTGTTGTGCAGGCTCCTGCACAGCCGGAACAAGATCCCGGCATTGTCGCTTGCGGCACTGTACTCTTTCCGTCCGACGATTGCCAGGCGTTCCAGAGGCGGAATTACCGAAGGCTGCGCCGCAATATCCGCTCGCGGCGCGTCCGTATTGAAAGAATCGGCAAGTTGCTGGTACAGGCCGGTATCTTGACGCCGGAAGAAAAAGCCACCCCCGGCCATCCGGCCCCGTTCTTTCTCGCTGCTCAAGCGTGGCAGGGCATCCGGCAACTCTCTCCGCTTGAAGTCTGGCACATCCTGCGCTGGTATGCCCACAATCGGGGATATGATAACAATGCCGCATGGGCGACCGTCTCCACGAAAGAAGATACGGAAAAAGTAAACAATGCGCGCCACCTCATGCAGAAGTTCGGCGCAGAGACGATGTGCGCCACTCTCTGCCATGCCATGGAGCTGGATATGGATGTTCCGGATGCAGCAATGACCGTATCCACTCCCGCCTACCGCACGCTCAACTCGGCATTTCCTCGCGATGTCGTCCAGCGTGAAGTACTGGACATTCTTCGTCACAGTGCATCCCACATCAAGGAATTGACGCCGGAGATCATCCGACTCATCGCCCAGCAGGAAGACTTGTCCACCGAGCAGCGCAGCGAACTGGCCGCAAAAGGAATACGCCTCGCCAGACGGTATCGTGGCAGCCTCCTGTTCGGGCAGTTGCTGCCGCGTTTCGACAATCGCATCATTCGCCGGTGCCCCATTATTTGGGCGCATACTTTCGAGCAGGCGAAAACAAGCGGCATGAGTGAAAAAGAGGCGCAGGCGCTTGCGGACAAAGTCGCCAAGGTGCCGACCGCAGACTGTCCCGAATTCTATGCCTACCGCTTCGCCCGCATCTTGAACAACCTGCGGGCGAACGGTCTGCCCCTTCCTGTCGAGGTGCGGTGTGAACTCATGCAAGCTGCCCGGGCGGAAGGAAAACTGACTGCCGCAAAAATCAAAAAGGAAATCATGCGCCTCATGGGAGATGTAGAAAGCAATATCGATCATTACTTCCACCTTCACCCCGATAGCGAAGAGGCACTCATTCTGGATCCGGCTATGGAATGCCTGCACCGTACCGGATTGTATGATGCTCTTTCTTCTGTCGTACGGAGAGTTGCTCTAACGCGTCTTCGCCGAGGCAAAATCTGTACTCCCGCCTACCTGCGAGACATGATGCTTCGCCACGGAGAAGATACGCAGGCGCTTGATCTGGCCATCGCGAAACAACAGGGCAGAAAGGCGCCCCGGCCCCGTAAAAACGATACGGACGCTTCTGCCGATGCGTCCATCGCATGGCAAGACAAGCCGCTGGCGCCGAAAACAGCCAGCGGGCGGGCTCCTTATGCCCGTCCCGTCCTGCGTCAGGCCGTTGATGAAATCATGAATGGAGAGGATCCGACCAGACCGGCCCTCGATGAACAACATCCGGACGGTGAAGACAAGCCTTCGCACGGTTGTCTGTACGGCCTGCTGGATCCTGCGTCCAAAGAAAACGAGTACCTGAACAAGCTCCCGCTCGATGCTTTGACCAATAACCATCTTGTCCGGCACCGCATGCTGATTCTCGATCGGCTTACGCAGGATCTCGTCCGGGAATTCGCCGATGGCGATCCCTCCCGCGTCGAACGGTTCTGCATCGAAGTCGGGCGCGAGTTGAGCGCATTCTCTGGAATGACTTCCAAACAAATCCAGAGCGAGTTGAATGAGCGTATGAAACATTTCAAATCCGCCGTTGCCTATCTCGCCAAGCATGCGCCGGACATGGCCACAAGCGCGGGACTCATCCGCAAATGCCGCATCGCCATGGACATGAATTGGCAATGCCCCTTTACGGGACAAACTTACATGCCCTACGACCTTCCGAAACTCGAAAGGGAACACATCGTTCCCTATGCCAACCGTAAAACAGATGCCCTCTCCGCGCTCGTTCTCACATGGCTGGCAGTCAATAAAATGAAAGGAAAACGCACCGCCTACCAATTCATCAAGGAATGTGAAGGTCAATCGGTGCCCGGCCGCAATCAAAACATTGTCAGTGTCAAACAGTATGAAACATTTGTCGAAAAACTGGATACGAAAGGACATGCAGACGATGCCAAACGCAAGAAAACGCGGAAAAAACTCATGATGGTGGATCGGCTCTCCTCACAAGGGACAAATGGAGAGAGCGAGCTCGACTTTACCGAAGGCATGATGACACAGAGCTCACATCTGATGAAAATTGCGGCCCGGGGAGTACGCAAAAACTTTCCTCACGCCACGGTCGACATGATACCCGGTGCCATCACCGGAACCGTGCGCAAAGCATGGAAAGTTGCAGGCTGTCTTGCCGGAATCTGTCCGGAGGCCGTTGATCCTGTCACCCACCGGATTCAGGACAAGGAAACCCTGCGCAGGCTGACACATCTGCACCATGCTCTGGATGCCTGCGTGCTGGGGCTGATTCCCCATCTCATTCCCGAACACCGTAGCGGACTCCTGCGTAAAGCTCTTGCCGCACGCCGTCTGCCGGAAAACGTACGCCAGGAAGTAGAATCCGCTGTCAGCAAAAGATATTATACCATCACGAAGGAATCGAAGCTCGAACTTCGAGACCTCCCTACCACATTGAAAAACTCCATCGCGGCGAAACTTTCCGAAGGCCGCGTCGTCCAACACATCCCGGCGGACATGAGCGGCGCAAAACTGGAAGAAACCATTTGGGGCATTGCCCCCGGGCAACACATCGACGACAATTCGGAAGTCGTCATCAGGCAGAAAAGCCTCAGCATCGGTAAAGACGGTAATCGTATCCGAACGCGGAAAACGGATAAACAAGGCAATCCGATTACGGAAAAGGCCAGCAAGCTCGTCGGCATCAAACCGACGGGAACATCCAAACTTCAGCCTATTCGCGGCGTCATCATCATCAAAGACAATTTTGCCATTGCGCTGGATCCTGTACCGACCATGATTCCTCACCACAATGTGTACAAAAGGCTCGAAGAACTACGCAAGCTCAATCATGGCCGCCATGTGCGCCTCTTGAAAAAAGGCATGCTGATTCGGTTGAGTCATCAGAAATCCGGCGACAAAAACGGAATGTGGAAAGTGCGCAGTATTCAGGATCAAGGATCGTCGGGATTGAAAGTCAATCTGCAGAGGCCGTACTACGCCGGAAAGATCGAAGACACAAGGACTGAAAACTGGAAGAACGTTAGCATAAAAGCCCTGCTTTCGCAAGGCATGGAAATCTTACCTACCACTTATTGCGGAACAACTCCATAAATTATGTCCTATCATATCCTCAGCATCGACGCTTATACCTGCCAGTTGAGCTGCGAAAGAGGGCAGCTTAGTTGCATCAGCGACAGCGGACGCCAGAGCATACCACTCGAAGATGTAGGCGCCATTATTGTGAGTTCCTTCAAAGCCACGTTGACCAGCAACCTCATCATCGAGGCAGCCAAACGTCGCATAGGCTTCATCCTGTGCGACAGCCACAAACCGGCGGCTCTCATCCTGCCGGCAGACCGGGCTACGGACACAGCTACCCTCCGCAGTCTCGCTACCATGCCTGCCCATCTGAAAAAACGCCTCTGGGATAAAACGCTATCCGCCAAATGCGGCAATCAGGCAGAACTGGCAACGGCATGGAATCCACTCCATCCGAAGATCGAAGAAATATGCGCCGTGGCAACATCCCGCCGCCCCAACCGGGAAGCAGACACGGCGCGGCTCTTCTGGAGTATCTTTGCCGATACTTTTGCCGATGCAAACTTTCGGCGCGGCCGCAAAGAAGAAGGCTATAATTCTCTGCTCAACTACGCCTACGCCATACTCCTCTCCTCCATTCTGCAAAAACTTTACGCCTTGGGGCTCGACCCGGCTTTCGGCATCTTCCATCAGGCACGGGAACATGCCGCACCGCTTGCTTATGACCTGATGGAGCCCTTTCGTCCGGCATTCGATGCCAATGTCGCCCGCTGGATTCGCCGGGGACTCGAGCAGGATGAGTCTCCCGATTCCATCTCCGAAATCACGCGGGAATACCGGCGGCATATCATCTCCACACTGGATGCCGAAACCTTCTGCCGCGGGAAAACAACAACGATCCGCGCCTCTCTGGAAGCCGTATGCCGAAGCTTCCGGCAGGCGGTGTTGTCTCACCAGTCCGGACCTTATGAACCATGGACAATATCAACTATAAAATGGGCTGGCTCGTAGTCTTCTTCGATCTCCCGACCACCACGCGGGAGGACAAAAAACAGTACATCCAGTTTCGGAAAAACCTGTTGGAAGACGGTTACCTGATGGTGCAATACAGTGTGTATGCACGGGCTTGTGTCACTCAGGAACGAATAGAAACCCATGCCCGGCGCTTGCGTAGCATGGTGCCTCCTGACGGTTCGGTGCGATGCATGTTCGTGACCAATATCCAGTGGGACAAAACCTACATTTTTCACGGAAAGTCGAAGCCTCCACCGGATATCTCCATGCCTGAACAGATGCTTTTGTGGTAGGACTCGTTGCGAGGAAATCTATTTAAGATATTCAATATAAAAGTAAGGCATGGTATCTACTGTACCATGCCTTACTTTGGATTCAAGGCAAAACGTGCATGATGGTCATTAGTTTCCGTAGATGACTGTACCATGCCTTACTTTGGATTCAAGGCAAAACGTATTCCGGTTTGAGGGGCAGGGTTTGTTCACTGTACCATGCCTTACTTTGGATTCAAGGCAAAACAATAATTCCAGCTATTTACTATGCTAATTAACTGTACCATGCCTTACTTTGGATTCAAGGCAAAACGTTGAGACTGACAACGTAGCCGCCACTCTTACTGTACCATGCCTTACTTTGGATTCAAGGCAAAACTGCTTGATGACCATGGGGATGCCGTGGTCTACTGTACCATGCCTTACTTTGGATTCAAGGCAAAACGTTGAGACTGACAACGTAGCCGCCACTCTTACTGTACCATGCCTTACTTTGGATTCAAGGCAAAACGTATTCCGGTTTGAGGGGCAGGGTTTGTTCACTGTACCATGCCTTACTTTGGATTCAAGGCAAAACCCGGCTCGTATCCCTGTACCGAGAGCGATTACTGTACCATGCCTTATTTTGGATTCAAGGCAAAACGAATTTCCCTACCTCGTCACCCGCTTTTTGACTGTACCATGCCTGATTTTGGATTCGAGGCAAAACATAAAGAAGGCGACACTGTCTCAATCGCGAACTGTACCATGCCTTACTTTGGATTCAAGTAAATCGCGGATGATATGTTGATAAGATTATTTTCGATGCTCATTTTCAAGAGCATGTTTTGTTGTTATTAACAGGTTGTTACAGCCGTCTTCGAGGAGGCGGATGACGTGGGTGAAGCCTTCGGGGCCGCCGTAGTAGGGGTCGGGGATTTCGCGGTCGGGGTGGTTGCGGAGGTAGCTGCACATGGGCATGATGCGGGCGTGGTGTTCTCCGCTGCCGGCGAGGGCGAGGATGTCGCGGAGGTTGGCGTTGTCCATGGGGACGATGAGGTCGAAGGTTTCAAAGTCGCGGCGGGTGAGCTGGCGGCCGAGGTGGCCGCCCCAGGCGTAGCCTTCGTGTTGGAGGGCGGCGAGCATGCGGCGGTCGGGTTTGTCGCCGATGTGGTAGTCGGAGGTGGCGGCGGAGTCTGCCTGGATTTTGTGTTCGAGTCCGGCTTTGCGGATGAGGCTGTCGAAGACGATTTCGGCGGCGGGGGAGCGGCAGATGTTGCCGAGGCAGACGAAGAGGACGCGGTACGGGGCGGTGGCAGGGGGTGCGGGTTCGGTGGTCATGGCGGTGGCGGAGTTTGCGGAGATTGTAGCACGGCAGCAGCGGGGTGGCAATGTCGAAGGCTGGCAGGCTGGCCGGGTGATGTGGCGGGAGGCGGTTGCCCGGCGGCAGTGGGTGTGGTTGGCTTTGTGTTTTGTGTTTTAGGGGATGGCTGGCGGGAGTGGCGGGTATGAAGAAGGCGTGCCGTTGTTGCAACGGCACGCCTGAAGGGAGTGAAGTTTCCGGTCGGTTTTACTTCTCAGGTTTGGGGACGGCGATGCGTCCGCTGCGGGTGAGGAGCTGGATGTCGTATTCCTGCATCATGGAGACGAAGCGTTCGATGCGGAATTCGGAGCCGGAGATTTCGATGGTGAGGGTGTCTTTGGTGGCATCCACGACTCGGGCGCGGAAGACGTTGCAGACTTCGAGGATTTCGGAGCGGTTTTCCTTGGTGACTCCGACGCGGAGGAGGAGGATTTCGCGGTAGACGTTTTCGGTGTTGCGGAAGTCGATGACTTCGACGACATTGACTAGTTTGTTGAGTTGCTTGATGATTTGGTTCAGCGTTTCTTCCTGTTCGTCGACGACGATGGTCATGCGGGAGAAGCTGGGAACCTGACTCGGGGCGACGTTCAGGGAGTGGATGTTGTATCCACGACCGCTGAAGAGTCCGGCGATGCGTGTGAGGACGCCGAACTTGTTCTCAACTAATACGGATATGGTATGTAACGTCATGTTAATAGTCCAATGAGCTGTAGAGGATACAGGATTGAGGAGGGGAGGTCAAGGGTATTGTCGCAGGGGCGGGGGTGCCGGTGCGATGTGGGTGTGTTACAGGGAGCCACAGATTTCACGGATGCTCACAGATTCATGTTGATAGTGAATGATTTGTGGTTTTTGTTCCAGAGGGTGAGTGAAGGTCGGGCTGAGGCGGGAGCGGTGTTCCGTGTATGTGTGTTGTTTGTCAGTGAGGTTGAGGCGGGGTGGCGGCGGGGCTGTGTTTGCGCCCGGTGAGGGTGTACCAGAGGAAGAGGCTGTTGTAGGTGAAGTAGCGTTTGAAGAGGCGTCGGGGTTCGCGGCAGAGGCGGTAGAGCCATTCGAGGCCTCGTTTCTGGATCCAGAGGGGGGCGCGGCGGACGGTTCCGGCGTGGAAGTCGAAGGCGGCGCCAACGGCGAAGTAGAGGGCGGCTGGGAGGCGGTGGCGCATGGAGGCGAGCCATGTTTCCTGTTTGGGGCAGCCGAGGCCAACCCAGATGCAGGTGGCTCCGCTTTCGGCGATGCGCTGGAGGATGTTTTGCTGGATGGTTTCGTCCCATGTGCCGAAGGGCGGGGAGTAGCTGCCTGCGAGCTGGGCGCCGGGGTAGCGGGCGAGGAGTTTTTCGCGGAGGGTGGCGAGGGTTTGTTCGCTGCCGCCGAGGAGGTAGTGGCGGATGTGGGGGGAGGGCTGGCCTTTGTCCCAGAGTTCGCTCATGATGTCCGGCCCGCTGAGGCGGTGGGGGGCGTTGCGGGTGGGTTGGCGTTTGAGTTTCCAGACGACGGGCATGCCGTCCGGGCAGATGATGTCGAAGGTGTCGAGGTGGTTGCCGTATTCCTGCTGGCGTACGCCGCGGGTGACGACATGGGCATCCGCAGCGGCGATGAGGATTGGGCGGTCGAGGGTTTCCGCAGTGGTGATGAGGTGGGCGATGAGTTGGTCCATGGTTCCGGCTACGACGGGGAATCCGAAGACGTCGGCTCGTTCGAGAGGTTCGGCGGCAGGCATGTGTAGAGAGAGGGGAAGAGAGAGGTTTGTGCTGTGCGGTCCGCGTTACTGCGGGCGGTAGGGTTCGAGCATTTGCTGCATTTGGCGTTCTTTGTTTTTGGCGAGGCGTTTGGCTTCTTTGGTGAGGTGTTCCTGCATGCGGAAGGTTTTGGTTTTGCCGCCGGGTTTGAGGGGTTGGGAGGTGCCGTCCGGGAGGATGAGGGAGGCCTGGGTGTTGTCTTTGAAGCAGGCGTCGAGGATGTTGCGGAGGCGGCGGATGTGCCGGGGGTCGTCGATGGGGATCATGAGTTCGACGCGTTTGTCGAGGTTGCGGGTCATCCAGTCCGCACTGGCGATGTAGAGGCGGTGTTCGCCGCCGTGGCGGAAGTGGAAGATGCGGGCGTGTTCGAGGTAGCGGTCGACGATGCTGACGATGCGGATGTGTTTGGCGGCTTTGGGGGTGTTGGGTTTGAAGCAGCAGATGCCGCGGATGTTGAGGCTGATGCGTACGCCGGCATCGGCGGCTTCCTGGAGGGCGTCCATGATTTGGACGTCGTTGAGGCTGTTCATTTTCGCCTGTATTTCGGCGGGTTCTCCCTGCCGGGCGCGTTCGGCTTCCCCGGCGATGAGTTCGAGGAGGCGCGCTTTCATCATGGCGGGGGAGGGGTAGAGTTTGCGGAAGCGGGTGAGTTTGGTGCGGCCGGTGACGGTGTTGAAGAATTGGGAGGCATCGGCCCCGAGGTCGTCGTCGCAGGTGAGGTAGGAGATGTCGGTGTAGATTTTGGCGGTGGTTTCGTTGTAGTTGCCTGTGCCGAGGTGGCAGTAGCGGCGGAGGAGGCCGTTTTCCCGGCGGATGACGAGGCAGATTTTGGCGTGGGTTTTGAGGCCTTTGACTCCGTAGACGATTTGGACTCCGGCACGCTGGAGTTCTTCGGCTTTTTCGAGGTTTTTGGCTTCGTCGAAGCGGGCTTTGAGTTCGATGAGGACGGTGACCTGTTTGCCGTTTTCGGCGGCGCGTTTGAGGGCGGCGACGATGCGGGATTGTTTGGCGGTGCGGTAGAGGACTTGTTTGATGGCGATGGTGCTGGGGTCGTCCGCGGCTTCTTCGACGAGGCGGAGGACGGGTTCGAAGGTTTCGTAGGGGTGGTTGAGGAGGATGCCGCCGGTGTTGGCGATGTTGTCGAAGATGCTGAGGGAGGGGTCGATTTCCGGGGAGGGCTGGGGAGCCCATGCCGGGACTTTGAGGTTTTCGTTGCCGGGGGCGAAGGCCATGTCCATGAAGTCGGTGAGGCGGAGGGGGCCTTTGAGGAGGTAGGTTTCGTTGTTGCCTGCTCCGGTGATTTGCTGGATGCGGCGGACGAGGGGCGTGGGGGTGCCGGCGGGGAGTTCGAGGCGGACGCATTCGGAGAATTTGCGGGCGACGAGGACTTCTTCCATTTCGTCGGCGAGGTCGAGGGCGTCTTCTTCCTGGACGGCGATGTCTCCGTTGCGGGTGACGCGGAAGAGGGTGTGGTGGAGGAGGGTTTCTCCGGGGAAGAGGGAGGAGATGTGCGCGCCGATGAGGTCTTCGAGGAGGATGTAGGCTTCTTCTTCGGAGTCCGGGATGGGGATGCGGCGGGGGAGGTTGTCCGGGATGGTGACGGCGCAGAAGCGGGTTGTTCCGGTGTCGGGGTCGATGAGTTCGACGCCGATGATGAGGTTGAGGGAGGGGAGGATGGGAGGGGTGTCGACTTCCATGTCGAGCGGTGTGAGGAGGGGGGCGACCTGGGTGAGGAAGTGGCGTTCGAGGTCGAGGCGCTGGGGTTCGCGGAGGTGTTTGAGGAGGATGGGGCTGATTTTGTCTATTTCCATCAGCGGGAGGATTTCCTCGTTGATGAGTTTGTACTGGTCGGCGATCATGGTGCCGACTCGTTTGCGGATGAGTTGGAGCTGTTTGGTGGGGGTGAGGCCGGAGATGTCGCGGGCGCGGGAGCCTGCGCTGCGGAGCATTTGGAGGCCGCCGACGCGTACCTGAAAGAATTCGTCGAGGTTGGAGGCGGTGATGGCGAGGAATTTGATGCGTTCCAGCAGGGGGAGGTTGGTTCGTTTGGCCTGGTCAAGGACGCGCTGGTTGAATTCGAGCCATGAGAGTTCGCGGTTGATGTATTCGTTCATGGTGGGGTGGTGCAGTTAGCGGCTGAAGGTGGGGATGAGGGCGATTTCGTAGCCGAAGATGTCGGTGAAGAGGTCGCCTTTCTGGCTCATGGCCATGTTTTCGATGGTGATGTCGTTGAGGCCTTCGACGAGGATTTCGAGGCGTTTGTCGGCGATGCGGACGCCGAGTTTGCGGATGCGCTGGGAGTGGGAGCGTTCGAGGGCGTCTGCGACGCGGAGGATGGCTGCGAGTTTCTGGACGCGGAGGCGGTCGAGGGGTTCGAGTTCGGCGTAGGTGGGTTCGTCGGTGGTGGGGGCTCCGTGCCGGTGGTAGCGGGCGAGGAGGGCGATGATTTCGACGTCCGAGCGGCTGAGGCCGAAGAGTTCGCTGTTGAGGATGATGTATTGGGAGTGCTGGTGGTGGCGCTTGGGGTTGATGTAGGTGCCGATTTCGTGGAGGATGGCGGCGACGTGGAGGAGGAGGCGGTCGTGTTTGCCGAGGCGGTGGAGGTTCTGGAGGGCGTCGAAGAGCATGCAGCCGAGTTTGGCGACTTGCCGGCTGTGGGCGCGGTCCGCTTGGTAGCGGTCGGAGAGGAGGGCGGCGAAGTGGAGGACTTCGTCTTCGAGCGCCATGGTGTCCGTGTGGGAGAGGATGAGGCTGTTGAGGAAGTCGGTGCCGTAGTTGGTGGGGGGGATGATGATGCGGGAGCTGCCGAAGAGCTGGGCGATGGAGAGGTTGATGATGAGGGCGGGGAGGACGGAGGCGATGCTGGAGTAGTCCTGCTCGAGTTTGATCATGCGTTGCTCTACCGATTTGCTGGCGATGTTTTCGGCGAGGGAGGAGATGTCCGCCGCGTTGATGGCGGCGTTGTTTTTGGGGTTGAGGAGGGGGAGGAGTTTCTGGATTTCCGCGCCGATGATGATGATGGTGTCGGGCGGGGAGATGTTGTGGAAGTCGTGCTGGATCTGGTCGATCTGGCCGCGGATGTGTTCGCGGACGAGGGTGATTTCGGTGGAGTCGTCACTGTAGTCGATGTCGCCGATGGTTTCTCCGGTGCGGTGGGTGCCGAGGCGGTAGCTGGAGTAGCGGGTGATGCGGCCTTTTTCGAAGAGGAGGAGGCGGGTGTTGCCCGGGCCGGCGTGGACGACGAGGACGCGTTTTTTGAGGAGGTCGGGGTTTTTCCGGAGGACGGCGCGGACGCTCATGTAGATGAGGCGGGTCATTTCACCGTCGTCGATGACGCGGAGGCGGAGGCCGTGCGCGATGTGGAGGCGGTTCATGAAGGTGTCCATGTTGGCCATGTCTTGGACGATGTTGGTGGCGAGGAAGCTGATGTCGAGGGTGGTTCCGGTGCCGTATTCGCGGAGGAGGGCCATGTAGTCGTCCATGATTTGGACGCAGCGGTCCATGGTGGCGCGGGAGATGTAGCCTTTGCGGAAGATGTCGCGGGCGAGGGGGACGGGCTGGGTGAGGACGTCGATGATGCGGGCGTTTTCTCCTGCCGTTTCGCTGATCATGAGGTCCATGGAGCTGGCGCCGAGGAAGATGACGGCACGCAGGGCTGCCGCTTCGCCGGGGGCGGCGGCGGTTTGAGGGTCGGGAGTGGCGGAGTCGGATGTCATGTTCTAGAGAGACGATATGTCAGATGTTCTTTTTCATCAAGTCCCAAGTGGGGCTTTTCTGTGACTTTTGCGTCACATTTTCGTTGTGGGCGGGACGCAGTGCGGCGCAACGCTCCTTAGCGGGGCGCTGCGCCGTGCGTGTGGCGTGCCGGTCAGCGTGGGTTTACCAGTGCCAGGTGTTCTGGATCTGGAAGACGACGTTGGTGTCTTTGCCGTTGCCGTGTACGGGGTTGCGGGTGATTTGTATGTCCGGCTCAATGGTCATGGTGGGGGTGATTTGCATGACGTAGGCGAGTTCGATGCCGTATTCGTTGTTGTTGCGGACGGGTTTGATGCTGTCTGCCGGGGTGAGCCAGAGGAAGCCGAGGGCGAGCTGGTCGTTGTTGGCGTAGCGGAAGGGGCCTGCAGCAGCCCATGGAGCCTGCCAGACGAGGCCGGTGGTGACGGCGGATTTGACTCCGTTGATGGCGGCGGCATCGGGGTCGGCCCAGCCGAGGCGTCCGAACCAGCCGAGGGTGCTGTGTTTGCCGAGCTGCTGCTGCCAGTTGATGCCGACGGCGTTGCCGTTTTCACTGCCGGTGCGGGTCCATGCATATTGGAAGCGGATGGTGCCGGGCCCCCAGCCCATGAAGTCGTCCGAGACGAAGCCTGCTTCCATCATGTTGGTCCAGGCGTTTTTGTTGATGTATTGGAAGGGGTTGTGGTTGAGCTGGTAGTTGTTGCCCGCAGAGACGGCCATGAGGTAGAAGGATTTGACCGGCTGCCATGCGACGTGGTAGCCCCAGGCGCCGAAGGGGATGGGGAGGGCCTGGTTGAATTCGAAGGATTCGTTGAGGAGGTTGTTGAAGCCGCTGGCGGAGTAGGCGTTCTGGTCGAGGTAGTTGGTGGCGTCGAGCTGGCCTACCATGAGGACGAGTTTGCCGTCGAACGCGCTGTAGCCGAGGCTGACGTTGGCGAGGTAGGAGCCGCCGCCGCGCGAGGAGGCCGCGGGGTTCTGCAGGGAACCGAGGCTTTTGTTCGGGCCGCCGTTGCGCTGGTTGTAGTTGATGCCGTCACCCCAGTCCCATTCGGTGGCGATGAAGAGGCCCTGGCTGCCGTCCCGGGTGCGCATGAGGAACCAGTTGGCGAGCAATGAGGCGTTGTAGGAGGTGAAGTCGCGCTGGCCGCCGATGGGGCGGGGGCCGGTGATGCCGGTGTAGTTGAAGCCGTGGTTGAAGGAGTACTGGAAGCCTACGTCGGACAGGCGGTTTTTGACGATTTGCGCGCCTGTGGAGAGCGGGTCTTCATTGATGACGGCTCCCGGCTGGATGCAGGTGTTGCCGAAGACGTAGATGCCGTCGAGGTAGGGCATCATTTTCGGCGGGGTGGAGGGGAAGAAGACGAGGCGGCTGCCGGAGTCGTCCTTGCGGTTCTGCTGGATGACTGCGTCGGGGGTGGAGACGCCTTTGGTGCGTTTCATGAGCTGTTTGTGGGCAGGCATGCCTTTTTGCAGGCTGGGGCTTACCTGGTCTTCGGGCAGGGCGTGGACGTCGAAACCCTGCCGCGTGTTGAGGTATTTCGGGAGATCGGCCTGCTGTGTGCCGGTGTTGTCTGCGGAGGCTGGCGCCTGGGAGGCCGAGGCGATGGCAGATGCGGCAATAAGCAGGGTGCCTGTAGCCGTGGCCATGGCCTTTTTCAAGGTTTGGGTCGGTTCGGTGGTTTTCATGGTTTGAGTGGTGCGGAGGTTTCCGTTCACCGGGTGAGATGCCTGCGGTTCGTTCGGTTGTTCAATAACTGTTATTCGGAATGCATTGTTTTTCTAACGTGTATGGCTGGATGAGCGTATGCGGAGAAGCCGCGCCATTTTGCATGGCGCGGCTTGTTGATCAATGGGGGTATATCCGTTTTAGGATGCTGGCTGTGTGAGGGCGATTTGCCCGGCAGTGGTGCGGTTACGGTTTGTTTCGGGCAGGTTTGAAATATTCTCCGATAGCTTTTTGCATGGCGTCGGAGCCGTAGCATTTGTTGTTGAGGATGCGGTCGATGTGGGTATCGATGCTTTGATTGTATTTTTCCAGTGCCGGTTCGTAGACTTTCATGATGGGTTCCATCATTTCAGGGGATGGCGATAATTGGGCCGCATGGGCGAAGATGGTTTTGATTTGATCCAGCATTGCGAGGAAGAGCGGTGCGATGAGGTCGGCTTGTGCTTTGCTGGTGGTGCCTTCGAGGATGGCGTCGAGTTTTCCGAAGGCGACGATGAGGTCGGTATAGGCTTTTTCGATGCGTTCGTCGTCGGGGTTGGGGTTGGGAGTCTGTTCGGCGGCAGTTTCAGGCTGGGCCGATTCGGAGGCAGGAGCGGTTTCGGCGAGTCCGGCGGCGGTGAAGATGCCGAAGACGGGGAGCGTCAGTGAGATTGTGCGTATCATTCCGGTAAGATGATAGCTTGGGTAGGTCGGGGTGTCAAGGATGGTGGCCGGGGGTGTCTTGCATTACACGATGGTTCCGGAGTACGGGCCATGCGGTGGCGTTTCTGCTTCGAATAAGGAACCTTCCCCTCTGCAGTGGAAGAGAAGGTTTGTCGGCTGCGGATGGCAGGCTCTCAACGAATGGACGGGTCGATGCCTTGGCCGATTGAGTGCAGGAGGTCTTGCATGTTGCATTCCAGTTCGTTCGATCCGTAGTATTTTTTATTTCCCATTTGGCGTATGAGGCGGAAGAGTGCTTGATCGTAGCGAGGTGCCATGGAGATTCTCCGCTGGGAGAGTATGGCATGCTGTGCTATGTTGGATGGCGGTGCAATTTGTTCCATGTTCGTGTGGAGTTGATTGAGTTTTCTGGTCCATTGCCATGTGTGAAGGAGGGCGTCTTCGGCCGAAGTGTCGTCATCGATCATCGACAGATAGTCCAGAATGATTGTATAGAGATCGCATTCCTGTTGGGCGAGTATTTCCATGTACTCGAAATGATCGGATACGGGAGAGAAGAGTGTTTCGCAGGTTTGCTGAAGTGCCGGCGAGTCGTAATATTTTACGCTTTGCAATTGCTTTATATGGTTTTGTATCTGTGGGAGGAGGGAGGGATCGCCTGTGGGGCAGCTTGGATTGAGACCGGATTGGATATCCAGATTTTGCATTCTTGCCTGCAGGCTTCGCAGGGAGCGCGCAGCGTAATGCAAGTTTTCGGCGGTGGTTTCTGCTGAGGTGTTGTCGGACGTTTGGGCGAGGGCGGCGATGGTGTCTTTCAAAGTTGTGTCATAGACTTTCTGCAATCTGGTGTATTGAGAAGGGTACACATAATAAGAAAGCGTCATGTATTTTGCTGGGGTGAAAAAGTCATGCATGGCATGCCGCAACTTGTCCGAACCGTAAAAATCTTTATTTTTCAGTTCAGCACGATATGTCAAAAGCATGCGTCCGATCGTGCTTTCAATAGAGATTTTTTGGCGGTCGAGTTCCGGCGGCAGGTCGAGTTGGTAAAGGAGATGAAGTATCGTGCGCAATTTGAGCCTGCTCTGTTGCAATAAGGCTACGGCTTCGTCAGCGGTAGCCTGGTCGTGGATTCCCTGCAGTTGAGCTTGCATGATATGGTTCAGGGTTTCCATATCTTTGATGTTGGCTGCGGGATCGGTGTCGGGTGCTATTTGCTGCAAGGCGGTTTTCAGGTCGGCAGCCGGTTCGGCCGATACCTTTCCTGTGCTTGCCGCGAAGAGGGCGATGCCGAGGCAACAGAGCGCGGCATGGGTTGTATATGTGCGGAGGGGATGCATGGAATGAATGTGTTTGGATGAGATGATGGTTGTTGTGGTGTGGACTCAGAGGGTGTTTGTTGTCAGGTAGCTTCGTCGTTCATATCGTGGCGGTAGAGTTCGGCATGTGTTGGGAGGTTCCGGATAAGCGATTCGACGACTTTTTGCAGGTCCGGTGCATTATAGTAATTGTTTTGCATCAGATGGAAGCAGGTGTCGGTGAAGGCGGAGCCGTATTCGCACATTTTTTGGCAGCGCGCGGGCATCGTCTGCGAGGAGTGGCAGTTGATGGCGAAATGTGTATGAAGAGAGTCGAGTTTTTGCAACCATGGCCGAATGAGGAGAAGGGTATTTTCGGCGGAATCTTTGTCATGGACGGAGGCCAATTCTTGCTGGATGACCGTGTAGAGGTCGCATTCCTGCTGTGCGAGCAGTTCTTGATGGACGGAGAGGCCAGACGGAGGGAGGAAGATGGTTTCGCAGATTAGTTTCAGAGCCAACGATTCATGGTAATCAGTTTCGGAGAGTTGAAGGATGTGCTTCCGAATGAGGGGCATGTAGCCGATATTATTGAAGGGAGGTGTGTCTTCCCATCGGGGAAAAGGGGCCAGTGTTTGCATCCTTGCCTGCAGCGTTTGCATGGTGTGCATGAGCGTATACAATCGTTTGGCGGTGCTTTCTGCAGATTCTTGGTTGGTGATGTGTGCGAACATGGATTCGGCGGCGCGTAGCATCATGCCGTAATGAATGAGCAGCTGTTTGTATAATGGCGGCGTGTGGTACATGCCCGTGTCTTCTGCGTTTACCGGGGCGAAGCAGGCGTACAGCGTGTGCAACAATTTGTCCGATCCGTGGAATCTGGCATTTGTGACGCCGCTGTCCGATACAATCAGGGTTGTCGGAGCTGCGAATTGTGAAGTATATTGCAGGAGCAGGAGGCCGGTACGATGCTGGATGTCGAGTTTTCTTTTTTCGAGTTCCGTGGGTAATTGGGTTCGACGCAGGGACGCGACGAGTCCGGCCCATTTGAGGCGGTTTGCGTGTAGCCATTCGGCTGTTTTATCGGCAGAGCCTCGGTCATGGATTGCAGCCAACCGGGATTGGATGGCAAGGTGCATGGTTTCCAGTTCTTTGATGTCGGCTGAGGGATCGGTGCTGGGTGCTGCCTGTTGTGTGGGCTCCGGCTGTGCGGCTTTGACTGTTTGCGTGCCTGTTGCGAGGAGGGCGATGCCGAGTATGATCGGCCACGATGTGGGATGGGAATGTTTTTTCATATGATTGTATGTTTATATTAAATAACGTTTGAGATGAGCTTCGTCCGAAAATATACATTGTTTTGCGTTGAAATAATGGTCGGCTTTCTGTTTGTTTATATTTCTAGTTTTTTGTTTGTTAACGTGTTTTCGTTTTTATTCGTATATTTTTTTTGTGCTGACTATAAAAGATCAATCGATCACGCAAAACGCATTTGTCCGACAAAAAACAATGAGAAAACTCAACGTATGAGTTTCCTCATGGAAAGGATGGTGCCGGGTGTCTGGGCAGGCGGAATGAGCCGTTTTTATGACATGGGCAGGATGTAGGCTCCGTCTGCGTTCTTTTTCATGGGGATGAAGAATGCCTGCATGGCTGCCCGGAGTTCATCCGATCCGTAATATTCGTTCGATTCGAGGATGGCCTTGTTTTGTGCGAGGAGCCTCCCGATGTTGCTGCTTATGTCGAGCAACTGCTGTTTTTCCCCCGAGGTAAGCATGGTTTGGTTCAAGGAGGCGCCGATGGCTGAGAGTGCTGTTTTGGCGTTTTTCAGCTGTGCGGCGGCGGCATCTGCGGTTGGCCTGTCATGGATGCCGTTCAGTTGTGTTTTGATTTCGTCGTATGCCGTTTCCATCTGTTTGACGAGAGTTGCCGGTTCGGTTTTCTTTTCCGCGGACGGTGCGGCGGAAGGAGTGTCCGGAGCGGCTTGGAGGAGTCCGGGGGTGAGTGCAGCCGTGCCAAGGATGAGGGCTGCGCGTATGTGTTTGATTGTTTTGTTCATGGTTGTTTTGTTGGCGGGGAAGAGGTGGCGTTTGTCTGTTGAGGTCAGGCTTCAGGTTGCTGATTGAGGGCTTTTTGCAGTTCCTGTGAGCCGTAGAAGTTTGTTTGTTCGAGTTTGTGTTTCAGTTCTTCGCTCGTTGTCTGGCATTGCCGGAGTTGAGGGAGGAATTCGTCCATGATTTTTTGTTTGAGGGTATCCGGCGGGGTTCCGTATGTATGCACCATGTCGGCGAATGCGGTTTCTTCCGTTTTTTGCTGTTCGGAGAAGAATGTTCGTATGCGGGCGGCTGCGGCGTCGGCCGTGGTTTTGTCGTGTATGGACTGTATTTCCGCAAGGAGGGTTTGAAGGTTGCCGATCATTTGGGTGTAATATGCCCGCATGGCGTGTTCGAGTTTCTGCAGCGCTTCCGGGTCGGTCAGTTCCTGCTGGAGGTTTGCCACGGGGATAAGGCCGGAGGCGATGATGTCGGTGATGAGGTGTGCCAACGGTTCGTTGCCGAAGGCATCATGGAGTCTGATGCGGAGGACTTCTTTGTCGAGAGCCTGTTCGGCAGTCTCTCTGGCTTGTTGGTGGCGGCTGGTGATCGCGTCGACTTCGCTGACGGGGAGTTCTTCAAGCGCTGTTTTGATGCCGGGCAGGGTGCTGCTGAAGTAGTCGTGCATTTGCCGGTAAGTTTGCGCGGCTTTCCGTGCTGCCGTTTCTGCGGTGTTTTTGTCCGTGGCTTGTGCCAGAGCGTTTGCGAGCGCCGTTTTATGGGCGATCATTCCCTGGACATGTGTTTCGTAGGTGTTGGCGTGTCGCTGCCGTTCCGTTTGTGGGGTGGCGGGTTCCGTCTGTCGTGCCGTGCCGGGGGTGTTCTGCGCATGACTGATGTTGGCCGCAAGCAGGCAGGCTGTGAGGAGGAGGTTGGCGTTCATGCGGGTGCGGGGTTAATTTTCGTCCGTTTCCGGCTGGGCTTTTTCCGTTTGGTCTGCGACGGGGGTGGCGTTGTTTTGCTGTTGTGGTTTCTGTTCGGGAGATAGTTCTGCTACGATGTCGGAGAGGTCATTGTTGCGGTAGGTCTTTTTCGATGCCAGGCGTTGTACTTGTCTGTTCAGTTTGTCGGTTGCCTGTTGCATGTGCTCGCCATATGCCCGGTCGATGCGGGTTTGTTCTTCAGGCGAGACGTCATCCGAGCAGATGAGTAGTTCCCTGTTTTCCAGTAATCTGTTTTTCAAATCATAAGCATGTGGTCCTGCAGCGGCTGCTGCCGCTTTGCCTGTTATTTCGGAGAGAAGGTTGCTCAGTTGGTTTGTCAGGGCAATGTTTTGACGAATGAGGATTTCTTTTTCGGGCATGCCGACAGGGAAGTTGTCTTGTTTTTGTTCTGTGATGTTTTCCTGTGCCTTTTGCAGCATGTATTGTTCTTGGTATCGCCGGGAGAGGTATTGCAGCAGAGGTTCCGACTGGTAGACGAGGTAATGGTATTGTCCGGAAGCTTTTCCGGAGGGGAGATGGAGGAAGGGTTGAGTCAGGGGGAGGTATTTGTCATAGAGACGTTTTTGTGTTTCGGGAGGCAATTTTTGCAACAAATCCTGCAGCTCGTTTGTCCAATCATCATTCTTAATTCTGTTAAAATGATTTGGTCGTAAGCGCGTTATCTTCTTTTCTTGTAGCTCGTCGTGCAAAATTCGGATGGTGTCGATTGTTTCTTCGACGCGTTGCCTGTCGTTCGGTGTGCGGATGGAGGAGAGAAGTTTGTCGTGATTGTCGAGCCGTGCAAGATATTGCTGGAATAGTTCGTCGGCATCGGATTCTTCCGGATATTGATAAACAAGGCTTTCCCAGGCTTCGATGAATGAATGGATGGGATCTATCTGGTCCATGTAGTAAGCGATACTGCGTTTGTCGAAGCCGAGTCTTTTGAGTTGTATGGACAGTTTGCTGTCGATGCTTTGCATTTTCTCTCTGTAAGGCTCCAGAATGCGTTTTTGTTCTTTGAATGGTATGCCTTGGAGATCGTCGCGGATGAACGAGCTGTTTTGCAGCTCGTTTCCCATTTCGCGATGTATCATATTCCAGATGTCTTTGGCTCCTGCCTGGGTGGTGGCTTTGGATAGTTGGTTTTCCAGTTCCTGATAATGGGCCAGTATGGCTTGAAGGTGGTTTTCCAGTTGTGCCTGACAGGTGATTGTTTCGGAGCAGCCCGGTTCCTGTGTGCCGTCCGATTGGGCGGTGGCGGTTGCAAGGAGGGAGAGGCCGAGTGCAAGGGTGGCCGGGATGAGGCTGAGATGCTGGCGGATGGTCATGGGGTCGATAGGGTTCTATGTTGAATAACGTTTGAAAGGGGATGTCGTCCGAAAAAAAAAGTGTTTTTTGGAGGATGGAGGAGTTGGTTGCAGGCCGTAATCAGAGGAGTCGGGAGAATTTTTGAATGGCGTTTTTGAGGGTTTCGGAGCCGTAGTAGTTTTTCTGTTCCAGTTTTTTTCGGATGGTTTCCGTGGCGGTGGTGATGGTTTCCATGCGTTGCAGGCGGGGTTGCATGATGCGGTCTCCCATGTCGCGGGGCGGCATTCCGTTTTTCTCGATGATCTGATCACGGGCAGTCTCCATTGTTTGCATGAAGGCAGTCAGTTTTTCTGCTGCCGCGTCGGCAGATGCGGTGTTTTGTACGGTTTGCAGGAGGCTGTTGAGGTGTTCCATTTCTTCGAACATTGTGTCGAAGAATGCGGGGATTTCCCGTTCAAGGATTTGAAGTTTGGCGGGGTCTGTTTGCGTGTTGGCGGATCCGGGCGGGTTGTAATCGATCCAGTGGTCTTCCTGCAGTTTGACGATGAATTCACACATGCGGTCGGAGGTGTAGCCCTCATACACAGAGATATTGCCGATGTGTTGTTGAAACTGTTGCATGGTTGCATTTTTTCTATCGGCATATTGCTGTTCTACACGGTGTTGTTCTTCTTCCGGTGTCTGTTTGATGATGGGCGGCAGGGGGATTTTGTTGAGTTCGGCATAGATGGCGAAGGCCTGTTCCGCTGCTTGATCGGCAGAGGCTTTGTCTTTGACGGTGGCGAGGATGCTGTTGAGGGAGTCGAGCGCTGCCAGTGTGTTCCGATAGTGTTCGTCGTAGGTGGGCAGGGGCTGCTGTTGCCCGGCAGGTGCGGCGGGAGGAGATACGGGAGACGGTTGTTCTGCGGCATGGGCGGCTGTTGCCATAGCGGCAAGGAGGAAGATGGCGGGTTTGTTCATGGGATGATGCGGATTTTGAGGAAGGGATTATGTGTCGGGAATGTGGCTGGTGTTTTTTCTGATGAGGTGCGTGAAGCACCCAGTCGCGAGGCGGGTCAGAATCGGTAGGCAAATTTCAGAAGGGCTTTTTTCAGAGTTTGGGAACCGTAATAGTTTTGCTGTTCCAATTTTTTCTGGACGGCTTTCGTGGCTGCCTTGCCGGATTCTATCCGTTGCATGCGGGATTGTATGATTCTTTCCACCATATTGGGGGGAGTTTGCGCGTGTTTTTCACTGAGCTGATCTCTGCGGGCTTCCGTTTGCTGCATGAACGCGGCCAGTTTTTCGGCCGCCAGATCGGCAGATACCGTGTTGTGTACGGTTTGCAGGAGGGTGTTGATGTTTTCGATTTGTTCCAATGTTTGGTCGAGGAAGGAGGACATTTCCTGTTCGGCGCTTTGCAATTTGGCGGGGTTTGTTTGGAGGCCGGAGGAGTCGGACGGATGGTCGGCGGCCCAGTCGCTTTCCGCGAGTTTGTCGATGAGTTCGCCCATGTGGTCGGAAGAGTAGTTTTTATGCAGGACGATGTTGCGGATGTGTTGTTGCAAGTTTTGTGTGAACGCTTGTTTTGCTGCGGAATATAGGGCATCCACACGGCGTTGTTCTTCTTCGGATGTGTGTTTGAGAGCTGCTGACCGTGGGATTTCGTTGATGTTTTCATAGATGGCGAAGGCAAATTCGGCAGATTGGTCGGCAGATTCCTTGTCCTTGACGTTAGCCAGAATTCCGTTCAGAACCATGAGTCCTGATAAGAGGTTGTGATAATAATCAAGGTAAGTGGGCAGGGGCTGCTGTTGCCCGGCAGGTGCGGCGGGAGGAGATACGGGAGACGGTTGTTCTGCGGCCTGGGCGGCTGTTGCCATAGCGGCGAAGAGGAAGATGGCGGGCGTGTGCATGGGGTTTGGTTTCTATGATGACAGGCTGTCATGGAGTTTCTGGCGAGTCAAGTATTTCTTGAAGGTCGGCGGATTGGTGGTGTTGGTGCCGTTTCAGTTTTTTGAGGATGGTTTCCCACTGTTGGGCGGTTTGCGCCCATTGGTGGTAGTAGGCATTGTCCAGTGCGAGTTCCTGTTCGCGGGGGAGTGCCGCCAGGTCGGCTCGGATGCGGTTTTCGCACTGGGCGGCGATGCCCGTGGTGAAGATGGCCGGGCGGAGGGTGTCAAGTTGTTCCGCCGGTTGAGGGGCGGTGGATTGTTCTTCCCAGCAGTGGGAGAGGAGGAGGCAGGTGCAGAGCAGCAGGGGCCATGTTTTCATGGTTGCCAGTCTAGCGGGGTTGCCCCGTGTCGAACAAGGGTCAAGGGGACAGGAAGTGTCACAAGTCCGTCACAAGGGCGGGCTTGGTTGTAAGGGAGGTTTTGCGGAGGGTGAGGGGTGTCAGCGGAGGGCGTCGACGCAGAGCTGGGACCATGTTTCGAGGCGTTCGTAGGAGGGGCCTGTGAGTTCTTCGAGGGTGTGGAAACGGAGGTTGGCGAGGGCGGTTTCGTTGGCGGCGATTTGATCCGTTTCGAGGTCGAAGCAGTGGACGATGCCGAGGTGGACGGAGCCGACGGGGTTGCTGTCGTCGTTGATGGCGGCGAAGAGTTTCTGGGTGTAGGCTCCTTCGATGCGGAGTTCTTCCCGGATTTCTCGTTCGACTCCGGCCATGTAGGTGTCGAGGTTGTCGGCCAGGCCGTCCACAGGGTTGATGTGGCCGCCGATGCCGACGGATATTTTGTCGTGCAGGCGTGCTTCGCCTCCGGATCCGCCGCGTGTGTAGGCGAGGATGCGGCCGTTGTGGCGGAAGATGGCGTAGGCGATGATTTGTTTGTATTCGGGGGAGTTTTCGGCGAGTTCGCGGTCGATGTAGTGGGCGATGCCGGGCTGGAGGAAGGCGCGGAGGTATTGTTCGGGGGCGAGGTTTACGCCCTGAAAGCTGCCGACGGCGTCGAATGCGGTGCGGGGGACGACGAGTACCTGTTCTCCATGATAGCGTGACATGGCGTTATTACAGGGTGCGGCCGGGGTGTTTGTCAAGTCGTTTTCCCGAGGAGGCGGGCTTTGTTTTGCACAGTCGTGCTTTGCTGTTGACGGTTCGTGTTGTTTTTTTGTAGAATAATCGCGGTTGCGCATGTCTTTTGCGCCCTGCTTTCTATGTCATGAATGAAGAGGCTTTACCTTTGCTGGCCGGTGTTCGTCTGAACGATCGCTATATTGTTTCCCGTACGTTGGGTGTGGGAGGGTTCGGTATTACCTATCTGGCATGGGATGAAGAGGGAGTGAGGCAAGTGGTGGTGAAGGAGTGTATGCCGACGGGGCATGTGTGCCGCGATGCCCAGGGGGATGTGAGGCCGGTTTCGAGTGAGTCGGCGCAGGTGCTGGCGGCTTGTATTGCCAATACGGATCATGAGATCGGCGCTCTGCAGCGGCTTGATGTGGACGGCGTGGTGAAGTTTTACGATCATTTTCTTGAGCGCGGGACGATTTATTACGCGATGGAGTATGTGGAGGGCGAGTCTCTTCAGGAGATTGCGGATGTGCGGGCGGAGCTTGGGCAGCATTACGAGGCGGAGGAGATCAAGGGGCTTTTGCTGAATTTGCTGGAGATTCTGGATAAGGTTCACAAGCAGGGGATTTACCATTGCGATATCAAGCCGGGGAATGTGCTGATTACGCCCGAGGGCAAGACGGTGCTGATTGATTTCGGCGCGGTGCGTTCACGGGAGTTGCAGCATGCAGGGGCGGTGCAGGTGAGTCCCGGGTATTCTCCTCCCGAGTTTTATCCCGGTTTTCGCCGCGAGATCGGTCCGTGGACCGATTTGTACGAGCTGGGGGCAACGTTTTACCGTTTGTTGAGCGGCAGGATTCCGGAGCCGGGCGATCAGCGGTCGATGCGCGACCGTACGCAGAGGCTGGCGCTGATGCCCGCTTTGAAGGATTTGTATCCCCAGCCGCTTTTGGTGGGGGTGGATAAGGCTTTGTCTCCGTCGATACGGGATCGTTATCCGACGGCGCGGGCGTGGATCGATTATCTGGGCAAGCCGCAGGGCGTGTTCATGATGCCGGCGCTGAGTGCGCGCCACAAGAGCCGTGCCTTGGCCCGTGCCAGCGTGGGGGCTCATGCCGTTACCAGAGCTCCGCAAAGCGGTGTGTCTGCCCGGATGGTTGCTTCGATGCATGCCGGACAGGGGGTGAAGCGGCCTACACGTTCATTGGGTTCCAACCATATACCGCGTATGTTCAAGGATACAACAGATCAATCAGAGAAGCCGGATAAGCCGGTGTTGACAAATAAGGGCATTACCCTGAAGTCTTTCCGTTCGGCGCAGCAGCAGAATGCGCCTGCGGGCGCTTCCCCTGCCGCCTCTCCGGCGGCTGCCAAGGGTGTGCCGTCCCGCGTCGGAATGAAGCCGGCTTATACCCCCGCTGCGAAGCCACAGAACGATATGCCATGGATGATGGCAAAGGTGGCTTTGGTGCTGGTGGTGGTGTTCGTGCTGGGTTATTTGATTTTCGGGCGCAATAACGAGCCTGAGCCGAGCGCTCCCGCACCTGCGCCGAAGCAGCGCGTTTACAAGGGCGGCGGCGGTATGGGCGTGCCTGCGCCTGCCGGCTATACGCAGCCTCGTACAAGCGGAGGTTCGCGCTAGGAGGGAGGGTTGCCGGTCCGGTGATGGACCGGGTTGTTGGCGGAGCCGCATGATGCGGCTTCCGTGTTTTGTTGTGTTTGGCGGAGGCGGTGCCGCGACCGTTTTGTGGAGGAGGGTGGCCGTTTGTTGGACGGGAGGCGGGTGGTCGGGATGTTTTACTTGCCGTCGTCGTCCTTGGGGATGGGGGTGCGGTCCACTTCGTCGAGGCGGCGCTGCCAGAGGTAA
The DNA here is from genome assembly GCF_001683795.1 of Neoakkermansia glycaniphila. GTDB lineage: Bacteria > Verrucomicrobiota > Verrucomicrobiia > Verrucomicrobiales > Akkermansiaceae > Akkermansia > Akkermansia glycaniphila. The sequence goes on along the minus strand of NZ_LIGX01000035.1, from coordinate 21,848 downwards.
TGGCGCGTTTCCGCGATGAGGACGCCGGTGAGGCCGATGAGGCAGACGAGGTTCGGCAGGGCCATGAGGCCGTTGGCGCAGTCTGCGAAGTTCCAGACGATGTTCGATTTCGGGGTGACGCAGCCGATGAAGACGGCGATGACCCAGAGGACGCGGTACGGGGTGATGAGGCGCGTGCCGCCGAGGTATTGAAGGCAGCGTTCGCCGAAGTAGGACCACCCCAGCAGTGTGGAGACGACGAAGGTGGTGAGGCTGATGGTGAGGAGGTGGGCGCCGAATCCGCCGATTTTGCCGAAGGCGAGGTAGGTGAGTTTTTCGCCGTCGATGGAGGAGATGTCCGGATGGGCCATGATGCTGGTGACGATGACGAGGCCGGTGAGGGTGCAGATGACGACGGTGTCCCAGAAGGGGCCGGTGGAGGAGACGAGCGCCTGCTGGACGGGGTTCGGCGTGCGCGCCGGGGCGGAGATGATGGGCGAGGAGCCCATGCCCGCTTCGTTGGAGAAGAGGCCGCGAGAGACTCCTTTGCTCATGGCGAGCATGATGGCGGAGCCGATGAAGCCGCCGCCCGCCGCCTGCGGGGTGAAGGCGCTGCTCAGGATGAGTTCGACGGCGGGGAGGATGTATTCCCAGTTCATCCAGAGGATGCAGGCGCAGCCGAGGATGTAGATGAGGGCCATGGAGGGGACGAGGGCGGAGCAGAGCCGGGCGATGCCTTTCAGGCCACCGAGGAGGACGAGAGCCGTGAGGACGGTGAGGATGGCGCCGGTGCCCCACGTGGGCAGGGAGAAGGAGTGTTCGAGTACTTTGGCGGCGGCGTTGCCCTGCGTGATGTTGCCGATGCCGAAGGCGGCGATGGCGGTGAGTACGGCGAAGGTTCCGGCGAGCCAGCGGTTTTTTAGGCCGTATTTCAGGGCGTACATGGGGCCGCCGACGATTTCTCCGTTGGAGGCGATGCGGCGGTATTTGATGGCGATGAGTCCTTCGGCAAAGCGGGTGGACATGCCGAGGAATCCTGTGAGCCAGCACCAGAAGACGGCGCCGGGGCCGCCTTCCGCCACGGCGAGGGCGACGCCGATGATGTTGCCCGTGCCGATGTTGGCGGCCAGGGAGACCATGAGGGAGCTGAACTGCGAGATTTCGCCATGTTTTTTGTTTTCCTTGCGGAAATAGAGTTTCATGGCGGTGAGCAGGTGCCGCTGGGGGAAGCGGAGGATGCAGGTCAGGTACAGGTGGGTGCCCATGAGGGCGAAGAGGAGGAGGTAGCCCCACAGGTAATGGTTGCCGCGGGCGAGCCAGTGGTCGAGGAGGTCAAGCATGGTCGGAGTGGAGAGCGTAGCAGAGCAGGGTTCGGATGGTCAAGCGTTTATCCCCGTTTTTTTGCCTCATGAGGGGAGTAACTGTTTTTGAACGATGGAGGGGGGACGTTTGTCATCTCGGTATGAGATCTGAAAGCGGTTCCGTTTTAGCTGCAATTTTGAGTGTTGTCATTCCCGGTCTCGGGCAGTTGTACAAGGGGTATTTTCTTTGGGCCGTCTTCTGGTTTGTGACGGTGACGGGGCTGTATGCGCTGTTCGGCTGGTTTGTTCTGATTCTGATTCCGCTTCTGATGCATATCATTTGCATTGTCCAGGCGTATGTTTTGCCCCGAAAGACCGAGTAGGAGGCGGGTTCGGCGTGATTCTCAGTTTGTGTTTTTATTCGATTTATTTTAAATAATATTCGTTTTACTATTTGCAGGTGGCGGATTTCATATCCGCTTTGTTTTTCGTCTTTACAAGTAAGGAGGGTTTGAGGGCATTTCGTCGCATTCCGGATGCGCGCACCAAAAGGCAGTGCGATAATAAATATATTATCAAAGATATCGTTTATTTGGATTGACACAGGATATGAAATCCGTGTATTTTCTGTTGGACAGGTGCATCTGTCCCCCCATGAAATGATGAAACCTAAGAAGTCTATTGTTACAGTTGTTCTGTTGCTGGTGGCAACAAGTGCTGATGCAGCCGTTTCCCTGACGGATGTGTACAAGTTCGACAGCAATTTGACGTCGCAGAACGGTTATACGATGCAAGGCCAGGCTTCCTCCGTGAGTTATACCAATGGCGCGGCGGTGATCCACTCCAATGTTGCCGAGGCAGGCGGATATTATTTCGGTGCGGCTCCCTACAATTTGACGACGAACTGGGCCGTGCAGATGGATATCAAGTTCCAGAATACGACCGGTACTGCCGCCAAGATTTTCGCGTCGAACAATAATGCGACAAACGGCCTTTCTCTTGCGGCGACGAATAGTGCCGACGGTTATACGTTCGCTCTCTGTTCCGGCAACGGGTGGAACGGATACAGCAGCACGACTCGTGCGGCGACATCCAACCTGCAGAGTACGGCGGATTTTCTCAAGCTGTCCATTGTCAACAGGGGTGGCAATATTTACATGTTCGCCGGCGATCAGCAGCTTTCTTTCGGCAACGGCAGGGATTTTCTGACGGTGGCCGAGACCGGGCTTTCGAGCGGACAGGCTGTGCTCGGCGGGTTCATGCTGGGCTTCGGTCCGGGAGGAACCAATGGCATCAGCAGTTCGAACGATCTCACGGTCGGCAATCTCAATGTATATTCGTTTGCCGCTTCCGACAGTCTCGATGATGTGAAGGCGGCCATGGGCATTCCGGAACCGGCGGCGGCAGCTTTGGCCGTTCTGGGGTTTGCCGCATTGGGCTTTCGCCGTCGACGCATTCGGTAAATGCCGTTTAAACAATTCTCTCAATATAATTATACCATGAAAACCATCAATCATATTCTGTTGTGCGGTACTCTGCTGGGCGGAGTGGCAACGGCAGCTCCTTCCTTGTCCAAGGATGATATATCCGTTTATTACGATTTTACGGTCGTGAACGGTTCGGGGGCGACCGCCCGTCTGGGTGCGGTGATCGCTCCTTCGGGTTCCCAGTTCAACCCGTGTTTGGGGAATGCCAATGTGTTTTCCGCGACGGGCGGTTACAAGGGGAAGGGTTATCTGGTGTCCAATGCCGCCAATTTCTATTCTCCCTCCTGTGAGAATCTGCAGGGCGCGGGTATCAATTATGCGTCGCAGGGTATGGCTTTTTCCGTGAAGGTGCGCGATATGGGGACTGCAGGTGTGTCGCTTTGCAGCTATTTTGCCGGCAGTACGCAGGGGGATGCTTCGTTCCTGTTTACGGGCAATACGGTGTCGACTCCGGGCTACGGCGGGAGCTGGACGTATGCATCCGACCGGAAGAGCATTACGGCACATACGGGAGCGACGATTGGCGATCTCTCGTCTCTGGATTCCGCTCCGTGGCAGTCTCTGGTGGTGAGCGTGGCTTCCACGGGCATCGTGTCCCTGTATGTGGACGGTTCCCTGTTCGCCACATCGACATCGGCATGGAATCGCATGGCCGGCAATCTGAAGAGTATCCGTCTGGGCGCCAACGGTGAGAATACTTCGGCGCGCGGCGACGGGCAGTTTTCCGATTTCGCGATCTGGAATAAGTCTCTGACTGCCGACGATGCTGCATGGCTGGCCAATAACGGTACGAATGCCCTGCTGCCTGAGCCTGCCACGGCTTCTCTGGCTCTGCTGGGCTTTGCCGCTTTCGGTCTGCGCCGCCGCCGTTCCCTGTAACGGCTGAAAGTATGATTTTCCGGGCAGGATTTCCCGTGTGGGGAGTCCTGCTTTTTCATTGGCGGCGAGGGTGGTGCGGTGTGCGTGCGGAGCTGGGTTCGTTTTGCTTGCGGAGGTTTGTCAGGCCGTTTCCACGTATTGACTTATGGGTGTTGCTGTGCTAGCATCCCGCGCATGAGCACGCCCGCGAAGAGCTATAAGGATACGATTTTCCTTCCCGATACGACGTTCCCGATGCGCGGGGACCTGACGAAGAATGAGCCGGTACGGCTGCAGAAGTGGGAGGAAGGCAAGCTCTATGAACGTATTCTGAAGCGCCGTATGGATCAGGGTGCGCCGCTTTTCGTGCTGCACGACGGGCCTCCCTTCGCCAATGGCGATGTGCATATGGGCACGGCTCTGAATAAGATTCTGAAGGATCTCGTGCTGAAGACGAAGACGATGGCCGGGTTCGCCGCTCCCTATGTGCCGGGGTGGGATTGCCACGGGCTGCCGATCGAGTTCAAGGTGGTGCAGGAGGCCCGCGATCTGGAGCCGGCGGAGATTCGCCGCCGCTGTACGGAGTTCGCGAAGAAGTATATCGATATTCAGCGCAATTCTTTCCGCCGCCTGGGCGTGTTCGGCGAGTGGAGGAATCCGTACCTGACGATGAATCCCGGTTACGAGGCCAATATCCTGCGGCTGTTCGCGAAGCTGGTGGAAGACGGCGCGGTGTACCAGAGCCGCAAGCCGGTGCAGTGGTCCTACGGTGCGCATACGGCTCTTGCCGAGGCTGAAGTGGAGTATCAGGAGAAGACGAGTACGACGGTGTTCGTGGCGTTCCCGCTGGTGGAGCAGGTGGAAGGCGTGGATGCCTCGATGGTGATCTGGACGACGACGCCCTGGACGCTGCCCGCCAATGTGGCGATCGCTCTGCATCCGCTGCTTGAGTATGTGCTCGGTGCATTCGTGAAGGATGGCGAGACGAAGAATTTCATTGTGCTGCGCGAGCTGGTCGGAGCCTTTACGGAGAAGACGGGCTGGGCGATGGCCGAAGAGCTGAAGGCCTTCCGGGGCGATGCGATGGAGAACCGCAAGGCGCGCCATCCTTTCCTTGACCGGGATTCCCTGATTATCACGGCCAATTTCGTGACGACGGATACGGGTACGGGCGCAGTGCATATCGCCCCCGGCCACGGTGCGGACGACTATAATGCTGGCCGCCAGTACGGGCTGCCGGTGATTTCCCCGGTGGACGACGACGGCAAGTATACGGATGAGGTGGGCGTGCCTTCCCTCGTGGGCAAGCATGTGTTCGATTCGAACGGGGCCGTGATCGAGATGCTGCAGGAGCGCGGCGCGCTGCTCGGTACCGAGTCGTACAAGCACCAGTATCCGCACTGCTGGCGTTCCAAGACGCCGATCATTTTCCGCGCGGTGGAGCAGTTTTTCATTTCGATGGAGAATCTGCGTCCGAAGGCTCTCGAGGAGATCGACCGTACGACGTGGCTGCCCGCATGGGGCCGCAATCGCATTTACGGTACCGTGGAAGCGCGCCCGGACTGGTGTATTTCCCGCCAGCGTACATGGGGCGTGCCGTTGCCGGTGTTTTTCGACGAGGCGGGGAAGGCCGTGCTGGATGCCGCTCTCGTGCGCAAGGTGGCCGATCTGGTGGCCGAACACGGTTCCAATATCTGGTTCGAGCTTTCCGAGGAGGAGCTTTGCAGCCGTCTCGGCCTGCCGACGACGTACCGCAAGTGCCGCGATACGCTGGATGTGTGGATCGATTCCGGCAGTTCGCACATGGCGGTGCTGGACAGCCGCCCGAATCTTCCCGCTCCCGCCGATTTGTATCTGGAAGCGACGGACCAGCACCGAGGCTGGTTCCAGAGTTCGCTGATGCTTTCGGTGGCATGGCGCGGCAAGGCTCCGTACAAGGCGGTGATGACTCACGGTTTCGTGGTGGACAAGGATACGCGCAAGAAGACTTCGAAGTCCGATGCGAAGAGCGGCAAGCCGATCGATGCGGTGTACTATTACGATAAGTACGGCGCGGATATCGTGCGCCTGTGGGCCGCTTCGGTGGACTGGCAGAATGAGGTGCCGTTCGGCGAAGATCTGTTCAAGCAGGTGACGGAGCCGTACCGCCGCCTCCGCAATACGCTGCGCATTCTGCTGGCGAATCTCGGCGATTTCGATTTTGCGACGGATGCCGTGGCTCCGGCCGATATGCCTCTGCTGGACCGCTGGATCATGGAGCGCCTGAACGAGGTGATTTCCTCCGTGCGCGCCGCTTACGAGGCTTATGATTTCCGCAAGGCGTTTTCGATTATCAACCAGTTCTGCGCGACGGATCTTTCCGCTCTGTATGTGGATATTACGAAGGATCGCCTGTACTGCGACGAGCGCGATTCCCGCCGCCGCCGCGCTACCCAGACGGCGATGTACCATGTGTTCCACTCCCTCTGCCTGCTGCTGGCTCCGGTGCTGGCCTATACGGCGGATGAGGCATGGGAGCATGCCGGACGCGAGGGAAGTGTGCACGAGCAGGATTTTCCGGCGGAGTTCGCCGATTTCAAGTCTCAGGAGGCGACGGGTATTTTCGACCGCCTGCAGGAGATCAAGTCCGTGATTCAGGTGGCGATCGAAGCTCAGGTGCAGGCCAAGGCCTTTGCCAAGAATAACGAAGCTGCCGTGGAGCTGACGGTGCCGAACGGCGAGAACGAAGATGTGGTTGCCCTGCTGATGGATCGCGCCTTCGCGACGGAGTTCTTCATCATTGCCGATCTGAAAGTAGGTACGGGCGAAGCTCTGGCTGCCACGGCCGTGAAGTCTCCCTTCGAGATGTGCCCGCGCTGCCGCCGTTACGAACCGACGGATGCCGATGGCGTGTGCGAACGCTGCGCCAATGTGATGGCTTGAATCCGCCTGTGTAACTCTCTTACGGAAGTACTGCATGAGCGACCAGCAATCCCCGGAGATGCAAGATCTCCAGAAGAAAGGCGGCCGCCAGTCCCTGACGAAGGGGCTGGTCATTCTCGTGGCCGTGTTGTACCTGCTTGATCAGGCGACGAAGTGGTGGATCGTGTTCGACTTCAAGGAGCCGTTGTCCACTCCCGTGGGGCTGGTGATCGAACAGGTTCCCGTGGTGCAGGATTTCTTCGGGCTGTTTACCTTCAACATTATCCGCGTACACAATACGGGGGTGGCGTTCGGTATGGGGAACGGTACGGCATGGTCGAGCTATGTGTTTCTGATGATTCCGGTCGTGGCGTTGATCGGGCTGTTCTGGCTGTTCCGCCGGGGATTTTTCGAGACGAAGCTGCTGCGGCTGGCATGGGCCTTTATCACGGCGGGTATTCTCGGGAATTTGACGGATCGCCTGACGCAGGGGTTCTTTCTGGCGGGAAGTGAACATTTGTCCTTTCTGCAGAATCTCATGAATGGGTACGTTGTGGATTTTCTCGATGTTTCCTTCCCGTGGATCAAGGGCGAGTCGTGGCCGAGCGGCTACCATTGGCCGGCCTTCAATGTGGCGGATGCGTGTATTTGCACGGCTGCCGGGTTGTTCCTGATCGGCAGCCTGATTCTTGATGCCCGCAAGAAGCGGGAGAAGGAGGAGGCCGTGCGCCTGCCCGAAGAACCGTAACCTGCCTTCAACTTTCATTCCATCCTGCCATGACGATTCCGCATTCCCTGATTTCCGTAATGGCCTGTATGGCGGTTCTGCCGCTGCATGCGGAAATACGTCTGGAAAAGGAGGCGCTGGATTTGCGCCCGGAGCCTTTGCAGGATGAGATCCGCACGTCCGTTTCTTTTTCCAATGCGGGGAACTCCTCCGTGAAGGTGACGCGTGTGAAGCCGCTGTGCGATTGCACGGATGCCTCGCTGAAGGGCGGCAAGAAGGAGTATGCCCCCGGTGAGAAGGGCGAGATCGAGCTGACGATGCGCCTCGGAGCCTTTACTGGGAAGATCGAGAAGTTCGTGGAGGTGAGGACTTCGGACGGCAAGACGCAGAAGCTCGCGCTGCGCGTGGATATTCCCGAGCTGATGAAGGTGCAGCCCAAGGCTTTGCAATGGACGGTCGGGCAGAAGCCGAAGGTGCAGGAATTCACGATCGATATTGATCCGAAGGTGGCGTTGAAGCTGACGGATGTGAGCCTTGTGGGGAGCGATTTCGATTACGAGCCCGTGACGGTGGCACCCGGCCGCAAGTACCGGGTGGTCGTGACTCCGAAGAGTACCGCGAAGGGGGCATTCAATACGCTGTGGATCAAGACTGATTCGAAGGACCCTCGCTATGCGAAGCGGTCGTTTTTCCTGAGTGTCAATCCTCCCCGCAAGTAAAGTCATGGTCAGGGATGCCTTCAGCCAGATTGTCCGTGTCGGCCTCATCATTCTGGGTGTGGCGGTCGTGCTCTGCTATATGGAGTACGCATGGTTTGCGCCGGGCAGGGTGCCGCCCTGCGATCAGGCGCGCCTGCCGAAGGGGCATATTTGCCTGGAGACGGCGTTGAAGGACTGGGGCGAGCGCATCGTGTGGGTGGATGCCCGGAGCAAGCGCAGCGCGGAGCATGAGCGGGATCTCGGGTATATGCTGCATGCGCTGGGCCGTTCGTTCCCCATCCGCAAGGATGCGGAGTTCGAGGAGTTGAAGGCGGCGGCGATGCCGCGCCTGCATCAGGCCGGGTTTCAGGGGGAGTGCATTATCGTGTTCTGTGCGCAGGATTGCACGTCTTCGCAGGAGATAGCCGATGATCTGGCCCAGTACGGGCTGGAGGCTCCGGTGTTCGTGCTGGAGGGCGGATGGGATGCGATCAAGCGCGACGGGCGCCTGTTGAAGTAAAAGGGGTTGGCTTTTGTTAACGCCTTGTTTGTCCTGATCTTCTCTCAATCTTGACTGGGCCGGGAAAAAGGGGCATGCTGTGGGCATGAGCGATGATGGGCAGATTCCCCTGTTCGAGGAAGGCGTGGCGGCAGGGTTTCCTTCTCCGGCACAGGATGCCATCGACCGGACGCTGGATTTGAATGAGCTGTGCGTGCGGCATCCGGCGGCGACGTATTTTGTGCGCGCACGGGGTGATTCGATGTTGGGTGCGGGTATTCACGACGGCGATGTGCTGGTGGTGGATCGTGCGCTCGATGCCCGCGATGGCGATGTGGTGATTGCGGCGTTCGAGGGGGAGTTTACGGTGAAGCGGCTGGATAAGTCCGGAGGCGGTGTGCGGCTGGTGCCGGAGAATCCCGCCTATCCCGCCATCGAGGTGCGGCCCGGCGTGGAGTGTTCGCTGTTCGGCGTCGTCACTTCCGTCGTTCACTTTTTCCGCTGCCCCGCCTGATGTTCCTTCTTTTCGATTGCAATAATTTCTTTGCGAGCTGCGAGCAGATTTTCCGGCCGGACTGGCGCGGGAAGCCTCTTGTTGTGTTGTCGAATAACGATGGCTGTATCGTGGCGCGGAGTGCGCAGGCGAAGGCGCTGGGTATCGGGATGGGGGAGCCGTATTTCAAGGCGAAGCCGGTGCTGGATGCGAACGGGGTGGTTGTCTGCTCCGGAAATTTCGCGCTGTATTCGGATATTTCTCGCCGCGTGATGTCGCTGCTGGAGGAGGAATGCCCGGAGATGGAGCAGTACAGTATCGATGAGGCGTTTGCGAATGTGGGCGAGGGGTCGGAGGAGGTGTGGCTGGATTTTGCACGGCGCATGCGGCGCAAGATTGCCCGGTGGACCGGGATTACGGTGAGTGTGGGCATTGCCCCGACGAAGACGCTGGCCAAGCTGGCAAATGAGACGGCGAAGCATGATGCATCCTTGCAGGGGGTATTTTCCCTCGCTGCGGAGGAGGGCCGGCTCGCGTTTCTGGATGGCGTGCCTGCCGGGGAGCTGTGGGGCGTGGGCCGCAGGCTGGCCCCGAAGATGCGGGCGCTGGGGCTGCGCTCGGCGGGAGATTTGGCGAGGGCGGATATGGCCTGGCTGCGTGCCTGCTTCGGGGTGCATGGCGAGAGGCTGCACCTGGAGTTGAACGGTGTTTCGTGTTTTTCCGGCGACGATGAAGGGGATGTGCGCAAGCAGATTATTCACAGCCGTTCGTTGAAGGATGGTATTCGGCAGAAGGAAGCTTTGCGGGAGGTGCTGTGCCGTTTTGTGGAGTCGGAGGCTCGCGGCCTGCGGAAGGAGAAGCTGCTGTGCGGCAGTGTGGGGGTGTTCTTGCGGACGAGCTATTTTGCGGATGATCCGCAGGCGATGTATTCCAACGGTGCGACGGTGCGCCTCGATGTGCCGGGAGACGATACGCGGGTATTGACGGCGGCGGCGGTTGCTCTGCTGGATGCCGTGTGGAAGCCGGGGTATTCCTATAAGAAGATCGGCGTGGTGCTGGGTGAGTTCCAGTCTCCTGACTGCGTGCAGCTTACGTTCGGCTCTGCGGGGAAGGTTTCCGTGCCGGATCGGCTGATGCAGACGCTTGATGCCCTGCATCAGGCCGGGCACCGGGTGCATTTTGCGAATCAAGGGGTCTCCCAGCCGTGGCGCAGGCAGTATGTGAGCCGCCATTATACGACGCGCTGGAGCGATATTCCCGAGGCCCGGTGAAATCGCGCGGCAGTTGACAAGGGGTCGAAGGGGAGGTATAACCGTCGGATGGATATTTTGGGGTTTGCCTGGGTGCTGTATGTGCTGCTGACCGTGGCGTGCATTCTTGTGCCGTGGGTCAGGAATCGCTGCCGCTCATATGCGGCGATGGCAAAATCGCGCCGGCATTTCCGCCGGATCGGGAGGATGTGAACGGTCAGCAGGTTGTAGCCGGGCGGTTCGGGACGTGTTCGAAATTTTGTTATATACAAAAGTCTTGTCGCCCTGCTGCTATTGTGTTAAATAATAATCGTTCCATCATTCTTTCTATGAATAAAATTCTGTTTACTGCCATTATTTGCGGTTTGTCGCCGTCCGTATTTGCTGCCGATTATACATGGAAATCGGGCAATAGCGCGAGCGCTTCGTTTACCGATCAGGCGCATTGGGACGGTGCGGGCGCATCCGGTTCCATCAACGATCTCAATGCGTCCGGCAATCGGTTTATCATTGGAGACAATACGACGATTACGATCGGTCAGAATTCCATCTTTCTGGGTAATGCCGATGCGGTGATCGGAGATAATGTAACGACGGGGCAGCAGTGGGCCAGCCAATGGTACAATGTGACGATCGGCAAAAATTATACATGGACCGGTTCCGGCGACGGTTTCAAGTTCCGGAACAGGTTGACGACGCAAAGCGCGCTGTCGGCCATTTACTGGAATGGCGCGAATAATGCGACAGGGCTTGCTTTCGGCGGGGGCGTGGTGGATTTGGGGTTGACCGGATCGCTGGTAGGGCAGGGTAACGATCGGGGTTTGACGAATGCGTCCAAGGTGACGATTACAGGCAGTCTGAAGCTTCGCGATACGACGCTGGCGACCGGGTATGCGATCCAAAGCCGTACGCTGGTGAGTGGAGATTTATGGAATCGCGAGGCGCAGATCTATTCCTTTACGGATGAGAACGGCGCGGCTCTGACGAATCTGAATGCGCAGACCGGCGCGGGCGACTGGGCAGCCGCTTCATGGGCAGGCAGTACGGATCAGGATGAGCTGGCCCGCCATTTTGGCGAGGTGTATTATACGTTTGACGAGGGCGGCAACAAGGGTATCGTTGCCCACTATATCGTGGCGAATCCCGGTCTTGTGCCCGAGCCTTCGACTGCAGTTTTGGGGATGGCCGGCATGTTTGCTTTCGTTGTGCGCCGCCGCCGCTGCGCCTAAGAGATCAAAAAATATAAACCTTCAGCGGGCAGTAGTAATACTATTGCCCGCTTTTTGTGTTTGCGATGAAACTCAGCGATAATAATGATCGATCGCTTGGGTGACGATATTTTCATGAAAAGGTAGAGATTCTCTTGACAGTGAAGTCGGATGTTTATACTTTGTGCAGGATGAACAGGAATGTCTTTTCTGCTGCAAAACACGGGGTACAGGTATTTTATTCCTATATTGCCCGACATCCGTGGCTGTGTTCCTTCCTGTTGTGTGCAGTATCTGGATTGCTCGTTTGGTGCAAGGGTGCTGTTATTTTACACAATGACGATATACAATTGCAGTTTCTACTGACGAACGGAGGGTGCGGTTATTCTCCATATTTGCTGCATTCCGGGTATCTGTGGGGATATTGGTGGAGTATGGTAGCACAGATATTACCTGTGCATTCAGCATGGATGATGCTGGCGAATATGATTCTCCTGTTCGTTTCTCTGTGGATATCATGTTTTCTGTTTTTTAGCAGAGCGTTTTCCAGATCAAGGGAGCAGGAGCCTTTTTATTTGTGGTCGCGTACTATTTTGATTCTGCTGGTATTTTTTTGTATTCGAATACTTTTGGGTATGCCTATGTATACCTTGGTTTCCATCTCGTTGCTTCTGGCAGGTATGGGCTTTATATTGCTTCCGTCCCGAGAGATGAAAGCATGGAAAAGGTATGGAGCAGGGGCTATATTGTGTTTTATTGCTTTATGCATCAGGATCGATTCCTTATATGTGGGATTGGTTTACTTCGGAGTATTGAGTGCTCTGATTGTTTGCAATAAAGGTAAGAAGATGTGGAGACAGATAGGAATATGCGGATTGGGGTTGTTGGGAATAGCCGGATGCGTATGGGGTGTCAATTATGTAGGGAATGTTCAAAATAAAGAGATTGTTCAAACTTTGAGTTTTTTGAAAAAACGCATTTCAATTCAGGATATTGCAGATAATTCCGGAATTGACAAGTATGATCGCTATGCTCGTGACTGCAAGATTACACGCGAGCAAATAGATATGTTCAAAGCATTTATTTATGTGCCAGAAATGGAGGAATCAGGGCAAATGGATCAAGCCGTGTCGATCCATCAGGTTGGGATGCGTGGTCTATTCGGTTTGGATTGGTTGGCAAAGCGCGGGATTTTGTCGCCAGAATGGAATGAATTGTCTAAAATAAGACAATCACCTGTTGCCTTGTCATTATGGGTGTGCTTGTGTCTTGCTGGTTTCCTCTATGCATTCGTCTCTAAGAGAACATGGCATGTTCCTGTTTTATATGGGATGTTTGTTGCATGTATTGTGTTTTTGCTGTTAACACAACACAGATTGTTGGATCGTGTCTATTTTCCGGTTGTGATGATGGCCTTGATTGGAATGGGGGCGTATTTGCCAAGAAAAGCGGCGTATGCGATTGAAAAATGGAAGCTTTACCTACTGGTTGCCGTGATGGGGGCAGGAACTTTATTTGTATTTCGCCATGATCGTCACGGTTTGGTGCACTTGTTGGATTCTGAATCCTCTCCTTCTGTAGACCAAGTGTCGTGTCGAGAGTATGTGCAAGCGCATCCTCATACGATTTTCGTGTGTGCTGCTCCACTTGAGATGCTTTTTCCGGAATCTCCGCTGGATTATTCTTGCGATTTATTCAGGACAACGAATGTGATTCCGGTGGGTGGTGCATGGATTTATTATACTCCGGCATATAAATCGTTTTTAGTAGCCCACGGTATGAGAGATCCTTATGTGGCATTGTTGGCGGATCGAGTCGTTTTTCTTGTGGGCAGCCATGGACAAGTGAAGGCAACAAAAATTCTGCAGGGTGTGAAAGAGTCAGTCGAGCGAAAGACAGGGCAGAGTATGGAATGGCGCCTCATTGAAGACAATGGCAAATTTTCGTGTTGGAAAGCTGTACGTGTGGAGTTTTGACGCATGCGAGGTGTGACCCTGCGCCGATCAGATCAGTCCAGCGCGTAGCGGATGGCGGAGATGGCGAAGAAGGTGGCGGTTTCGACGCGCAGGATGATGGGGCCGAGGGTGACGGGGAGGAATCCGTGGGCGGCTGCGGCTTCGTTTTCCGCAGGGGTGAAGTCTCCTTCGGGGCCGACGAGGATGGCGGCTTGCCGGATGTGGGCTGTGCGGGCCTGTTCAAGGACGGTGCGCAGGGGCTGGGCGGTGTCCGTGAGGGCGGCATGGATTTTGAGGGGGGGAAGGCCGGCGTGTGTGAGGAAGTCGCGGTAGTCCATCGGGAGTTCGACTTGCGGCAGGGTGTTCTGACCGCATTGTTTGCAGGCTTCGAGGACGGTGCGCCGCCATTTTTCGGTTTTGGCTTCTGCTTCGCCGGGTTTCAGCCGGACGATGGTGCGTTCGGTGATGAGGGGGATGATGCGGGAGACTCCGAGTTCGACGGCTTTCTGGATGATGAGTTCCATGTTGCCGCCTTTGGGGATGGACTGGCAGAGGGTGATTTCTGCGACGGGCGGGGGCTGGGGGAGGTCGGCCACGGGTTCGAGGAGGAGGCCGGAGCTGCCTCTGGTGGCGGTGATGCGCGCTTCCGCGGCGCGGCCCCTGCCGTCGAAGACGGTGCAGGTGTCGCCTTCGCGGAGGCGCATGACTTTGAGGGCATGCTTCGCTTCGTCCCCCGCGAGTTCCCAGGCGGGGGCTTGCCATGCATCAGGCGGCAGGTAGAAGCGGGGCATGCGGGGGTTAGTCTTTGTCTTTCAGGAAGCGGGCGGCTTTTCTGAGGTATTCCTCATACTGGGGCTGGTTTTTGGCCGGGGTGAGCGCAGCGGCGAATTCGTCGAGTTTGGCCTGCTGGTCGCGGCTGAGGCCGGAGGGCGTTTCGACGTGGATTTCGATGAGGAGGTCGCCCGTGGCTCCGCCCTTGAGGGATTTGATGCCTTTGCCCCGGACGCGGAAGATGGTGCCGGACTGGGTGCCTTCGGGGATTTTGATGCTGGCCGGGCCTTCGAGGGTGGGGACTTTGAGTTTGCCCCCGGCGATGGCGAGGTTCAGCGGGATGGGCATGGTGGCATGGAGGTCCTGGCCTTCGCGCTGGAAGATGTCGTGTTTTTTGACTTCGATGAAGACGTAGAGGTCGCCGGTGGCTCCGCCGTGGGTGCCGGCGTCGCCGTTGCCCGAGGAGCGGAGTTTGGTGCCGGTGTCCACGCCTGCAGGGATGCGCATGGTGATCTGGGTGTCTTTTCGTACGCGGCCTTCCCCCCGGCATTTCGGGCAGGGGTCGGAGACGATTTCTCCGGTGCCTCGGCATGTGGGGCAGGTGCTTTGCTGGACGAAGAAGCCGTTCTGCTGGGTGATGACGCCCTGGCCGTGGCATGTGGGGCAGGTTTTGAAGCCGCTTTTGCCGGCGCGCGATCCTGTGCCGGAGCAGGCGTCGCAGGCGACGAGGCGTTCGATTTCGAGGGTTTTTTCGCAGCCTTTGGCGGCTTCTTCGAGGGTGATGTCGAGGTCGTAGCGAAGGTCGGCTCCCGGTCGTTTGGCGGAGCGCCGCTGGCCGGAGCCACCGCGGCCGAAGGCTTCCGAGAAGCCTCCCATGCCGCCGAACATTTGGGCGAAGATGTCCATGGGGTCATGGAATCCTCCTCCTCCTGCCGGGCCGCCTGCGCCTCCCATGCCTCCGTTTTTGAAGGCGTCGTGGCCGTAGCGGTCGTAGGCGGCGCGTTTGTCGGCATCGGAGAGGACTTCGTAGGCTTCTCCGAGTTCCTTGAATTTTTCTTCGGCGGTTTTGTCATCCGGGTTGCGGTCCGGATGGTATTTCATCGCCAGTTTGCGATATGCTTTTTTGATGTCGGAGTCCGTCGCGTCGCGGGCTACTCCGAGTACTTCGTAGTAATCTGCCATGAGTGTGGGTTTAAAGGTGGTGCGCTCCGGTGGGTGGATCAGGCTTCAGGCGCCGGGTCGGCGGCGCGTTGCGCCACGACGACGTTGGCCGGGCGGAGCAGGCGGCCTTTGAGTGTGTAGCCGGGGCGGATGATGCGGAGGATGGTGCCTTCGGGCTGGTCGGATTCTTCGCTCTGGATGGCTTCCTGCAGGTTGTGGTCGAAGGGCTGTCCGATTTCGACGGGGATGAGTTCGACTCCCTGGTTCTGGAGGAAGTCGGCGAGTTGTTTCTGTACCATGTTCATGCCGATGTAGATCATGGATTTGGTGTCGTCGCTGGCCATTTGCATGCCCATGGCGAAGTTGTCGAGGATGGGGAGGAGTTCTTCGAGGAGGCCCTGGTTGGCGTAGCGGGCGAATTCTTCGCGGTCCTTGACGGTGCGTTTGCGGTAGTTGTCGTATTCGGCTGCGGTACGCAGGGCGGTGTCGCGCCATTTCTGGAGTTCTTCGGCTGCGGCGGCTGCCGGGTCGACGGCGGTTTCGGGTTCCGGTGTGTCCGCTGCTGCGGTTTCTTCCGGGTTCTGAGGAAGGTCTTCTTCAGGGTGTTTATGCTTGTTTTTGGTCATGGCCTGATGATAGTTTGTCGGTTGGTGCGCGTCAACTGCATGGTGCGGCATGGTTAGTCATGCCCGTTGCCGTGGCCGGAGGCGGTTGCCTTTGGAGCTCAGGCGAGGAAGGGGTTGTTTTTCAGTTCTTGCCCGGTTGTGGTGGCAGGGCCGTGGCCGGGGCAGATGACGGCGTTTTCCGGGAGGGCTGCAAGTGCTGTGCGGATGCGGTCGAGGGCGGCGGGAGTTTCGCCGCCGGGTGTTTTGCCGATGGATCCGGCGAAGAGGGCGTCTCCGGTGAAGAGGAGGGTGTCGTTCCCCTGCTGGAGTATGTATCCGCGCGCGCGAGGGGTGTGGCCCGCGAGGCTGACGGTGCGGAGGTCCCAGCCGCCGAGCGAGGCGGGAGGTTCTGCGCTGCCGATGCCGTAGACGGGGGATTGCTGCCAGCCGGAGGCAAGGCCGCCGATGTGGTCGCCGTGTTCATGGGTGATGAGGATGGCGAGGACGGTGCGGTTGCCGATGGCGGCGCGGAGGTCGGCCGGGGTGCATCCGGTGTCTACGACGATGAGGCCCTGCGGGGTGTCGATCGTCCAGATGTTGACGGTGCCGTAGGGGTAGGGCGCTTCGTGGCGGTCGAGGCCGGGCGGGAGGGCAGCGGCGGGTTCGTAGGCCGGGATGCGGCGCCAGGCTTCCGGAGAGATGCCGAGCTGCTGCCGGAGGTAGGCGTCGAGCGCCTGCGGGTTTTCCGGGAGGTCGGCAAGGGAAAGCCCCCGGTTGGCGAGGGCTTTCTTGATGATGTCTTGTTGGTCGTCTTCCAGTGGCATGGGTTACATGTTGACCTGGTAGAGCGGTTTGCTGTCGTTCCTCGCGTCGAGGATGGCGAAGGCTTCCCGGTGGATGGAGGGGTCGCTGCGGAAGAGGAGTCGCCCGTTGCACTGGCGTTCGAGTTCCATGAGGAGAGCCGCGTCTTCGTTTTTGAAGCGGGAGAGGACTTCGCTGTTGACGACGACGACGAGGTCGCCGACGGTGTCGCTGTATTTTTTGAGCGTGGCATGGATTTGCCGCTGGATTTCGACGCTCATGGTGACGACTGATTTGATGCGCCCGCGGCCGTGGCAGTAGGGGCAGTGGTCGTTGACGTAGTCGCGCAGGCTTTCGTTGAGGCGCTGGCGGGTCATTTCCATGAGGCCGATGGGGGAGATTTGGAGGACCTGCGTTTTGGCTTTGTCGCGTTTGAGGCAGTCTTTCATCATTTTATAGACGGAGAGCTGGTCTTTGCGGTGGCGCATGTCGATGAAGTCGACGACGACGAGGCCGCCGATGTTGCGCAGGCGGAGCTGGCGGGCGATTTCGCGGGCGGATTCGAGGTTGGTTTCGAGGATGGTTTTGTCGAGGTCTTTGGAGCCTTTGTTGCGGCCGGTGTTGACGTCGATGGCGATGAGGGCTTCGGTTTCGTCGATGACGAGGTAGCCGCCGCAGGGGAGGAGGACCTGCCGCTGGAAGGCTTCGTTGATCTGCTTCTGGATGCCGAGTTCTTCGAAGATGGGGTTGCGCGTCTGGAAGTGCTGGATGTGCCTTTTGGAGCGGCGGGAGATTTTCCCGGCGATGTCCTGCATCATCTGGGTGGTTTCGAGGTTGTCGCAGATGATGTTGTCGACGTTGTCGGTGAGGAAGTCGCGGGCGGTGCGTTCGATGAGGTCGGGTTCGCGGTAGACGCTGACGGGGGCGGGGCGGGAGTCGCGTTTTTCTTCGACGGCGCGCCATTGTTCGAGGAGCATGGCGAGGTCGCGGACGAAGTGGCGGAAGCGCTGGCCCTGGGCGACGGTGCGCATGATGATGCCCATGCCTTCGGGGACGTTGAGTTTCTGGACGATCTGGCGGAGGCGCTGGCGTTCCTTGGGGTCGTCGATTTTACGCGAGATGCCGAACTGGTCGGTGTAGGGCATGAGGACGATGTAGCGTCCGGCGAGGGAGATGTTGGTGGTGACTCGGGGGCCTTTGGAGCTGATGGGGCCTTTGGTGACCTGAACCATGATTTCCGAGCCGATGGGGTAGATTTCGGGGATGTCTTTGGAGGTGATTTTGCGCTGCTGTTTTTTCGGGCGGCCTTCGCGTTCGATTTCTTCGAGGCTG
Source organism: Neoakkermansia glycaniphila (assembly GCF_001683795.1). Taxonomy (GTDB): domain Bacteria; phylum Verrucomicrobiota; class Verrucomicrobiia; order Verrucomicrobiales; family Akkermansiaceae; genus Akkermansia; species Akkermansia glycaniphila. The sequence goes on along the minus strand of NZ_LIGX01000035.1, from coordinate 3,822 downwards.
GAGTCGAGGGCGGCGGGCAGGGCATCCCAGAAGTGGAGGAAGGCGTTTTTTTCGTAGCCGATGTCTACGAACATGGCTTTGAGGCCGGGTTCGATGTTTTTGACGCGGCCTTTGAAGATGCCGCCGACGATGTTGTCGTGGCCTTCGCGTTCGATGTTGTATTCTTCGAGGATTCCGTTTTCGAGCAGGGCGACGCGGCGCTCAAGCTTTTCGGAGTTGATGACGATGGTGGTGCCTTCCTTCGGATCGCATGTGCCGAATCCGAAGGCGCGCTTCAGTTTGTTGAACATTTTACAAAACAATGGTGTGAATGGTGGTGTGCCAGACGCCGGGGGTGCAGGGCGCAGGTTGCGAGCTGGGTTCCGGCGTGGTTCCCGGGGCCGGGCGGCTTTCCGCAGTGGGTGGAGTCGGAGGGCCCTGATCGGGTGGGGGTGATCCGGTTCAGTCTTCTTCCTGGAAGACGGTTTCGCGTTCCTGCAGAGATTTGCCCGTGCCTTCGGCCACGGCGCTGAGGGGGTCCTCGGCGATGTGGATGGGAAGGTGGGTTTCCGCATGGATCAATTGGTCGATGCCGCGGAGCAGCGCTCCGCCACCGGCGACGACGATGCCACGGTCGACGAGGTCGGCCGCCAGTTCGGGCGGGCAGCGGTCGAGGGTGTGGCGTACGGCGTTGACGATGGTGTTGAGTTTTTCGCTGAGTGCTTCGCGGATTTCCTCGGAGCGGATGGTGACTGTCTTGGGAAGGCCGGACCCGCGGTCGCGTCCCTTGACTTCCATCTGCAATTCCTTGGGAAGGGGATGGGCGGAGCCGATGCGTACCTTGATTTCTTCGGCGGTGCGTTCGCCGATGAGGAGGTTGTGCACGGTCTGCATGTGGTGGATGATGGATTCGTCGAGGGCGTCGCCTGCGCAGCGTTCGGAGCGGCTGTAGACGATGCCTCCCAGCGAGATGATGGCGACTTCGGTTGTGCCGCCGCCGATGTCGACGATCATGTTGCCCGCGGCGTCGTCCACGGGGAGGCCTACGCCGATTGCGGCGGCCATGGGTTCCTTGATGAGGCGTACGGTGCGCGCGCCCGCCTGGTAGGCGGAGTCTTCGACGGCCCTTCGTTCGACTTCGGTGATGCCGGAGGGGATGGCGATGAGGATGCGCGGCCTGCGGAGGCGCTTCATGGACGATACTTTCGTGATGAAGTGGCGCAGCATTTCTTCGGTGACGTTGAAGTCGGCGATGACGCCGTCCTTGATCGGGCGGATGGCGACGACGTCGCCGGGGGTGCGGCCGAGCATGCGCTTGGCTTCGTCGCCCACGGCCTTGACTTTGTCGCCTTTCATGGCGACGACGGAGGGCTCGCGGAGGACGATACCCTGGTCTTTGATGTACACCAGGGTATTGGCTGTCCCGAGGTCTATCCCGATGTCATACGAGAAGAGCCCGGAAAATTTTTTCAAGAGGGAGAACATGTGTTCGTTTGTGAAAAAGGTTAAGAGTGGGCGAGGTTGGCGGGGAGAGCCGGATGTTGGCGGTCCGTCGTTCCTTTTCACGGGATGCGATGGGTGGACCGTAGGCTATCCGGAAGAACAAATTCGGTCTCTACACGCTCCTCGCGCGAATACTAGGCAATTTCGCATGGAGTGTCAATTCAAAAGTAGGTCTTGAGGTGTTGATTTATGAGGGTTTGTTGCGCGTGTCGCGCAGGTGCGCGCGTGGTGTCCGGTTCGGTGGCGGAGGCGGGAGGAATGTGCTTGATTTGCACAACGGGAATGGTATGCTGTGGGTCTTCGGGGGTGGTTTGTTCCGAAGGTTGAAAGATTTTTCCACACGATCCGGTATATATTCCTTGTATGAAGCTTATCCATATTTTATCCGCCTGTGCCACAGTTTGTGCGGCTGCTGCATCCGGTATGCCTGCCGGAGATTCTTCCGGTACGGAGCTTCCGGCCGTGCAGACGGTTTCCACGATGGCCGGGGCTCTGCCCGGCGGGGTGCGCGACGGTTTTTCGATGAATGTCGGCTGGCGTTACCATCAGGGGGATGTGCAGGGCGCGGACGGGAAGTCGTTCGACGATTCCGGCTGGGAGGTGGTGAATGTGCCCCACGGGCTGGAGCTGCTGCCCGAGGAGGCGAGCGGCGGCAAGAATTACCGCGGCCCGGCCTGGTACCGAAAGCATGTGGATGTGCCTGCGGGTCTTCAGGGGAAGCGTATGACGCTGTATTTCGAGGGCGTGATGGGGAAGAGTTCCGTGTGGGTGAACGGGAGGAAGGTGGCGGACCATTTCGGCGGCTATCAGCCGATCGTGCTGAATGTGACGGATTTTCTGGAGTGCGGCAAGCCGAATGTGATCGCCGTGCGTGCCGATAATTCGGACGATCCGACGTATGCGCCCGGCAAGCCGCAGGATGTGCTTGATTTCTGCTATTTCGGCGGGATTTACCGCGATGTGTATTTGATCGGTTCGGACAAGGTGCATATTACGGATGCGAATGAGGAGAATGTCGTGGCCGGAGGAGGGTTGTTTTTCTGGACTCAGAAGATCGATCTGGCGAAGGGTGTGGCGGAATGCGGGGTGAAGGTGCATGTGCGCAATGAGTCCGACAAGGAGTTTGCCGGGGAGGTGAAGGTTTCCATGCCTGATGCGAAGGGTGTGTCGAAGGTGCTGCCGCTGGTGCTGAAGCCGGGTGAGGCTAAGCAGCTTGAGGTGATGCTGGATGTGCCTGTGACGAAGGAGTCGCTGTGGTCTCCCGACCGGCCGAGCCTGACGAAGCTGGATGTCGGCGTGTTCCGCAAGGCTGGAGGCAAGGCGGAGGAGGTGGATGCAATGCAGCTTGATGTGGGTATCCGCACAGTGGAGATTTCCAAGGAAGGTTTGTTTGTGAACGGCGAGAAGTTCCCCGAGAAGTTGATCGGCGGCAACAGGCATCAGGATTTCGCGGTGCTGGGCAATGCCGTGCCGAACAATTTGCAGTGGATGGATGCGTTGAAGTTGCGCAAGGCGGGTATGAGGGTGATCCGTTGCGCCCATTATCCGATGGATCCGGCATTCATGGATGCCTGTGACCGGCTCGGGCTGTTCGTGATCGTGGCGACTCCGGGCTGGCAGTTCTGGGGCAAGGGGCCGTTCGAAGGCCGCGTGTATGAGAATATCCGCAATATGGTGCGCCGCGACCGCAATCATCCGAGCGTGTTGATGTGGGAGCCGATTCTCAATGAGACGAATTTCCCGGCCGATTTTGCGAAGCGCGCACACGATGCGACACATGAGGAGTATCCCGTGCCCGGTTGCTATACGGGGTGCGATTCGATTTCCCAGGGCCATGAGCATTACGAGGTGCTGTATTCGCATCCCGAGATTTCCGAAGAGAAGTTCGCCATTTCGTCGAAGACGCAGTCTCCCGATCGTGCGTATTTTACGCGCGAGTTCGGCGATAATGTGGATTCGTGGTCGTCCCACAATTCATCATCGCGCGTGTCCCGCGCGTGGGGCGAGGTGCCGATGCTGGTGCAGGCGAAGCATTACCTGAATCCCGATTATGCCTATACCTGCTGGGATACTCTGTACCGCGCTCCGGATTACCATTTCGGGGGGACTCTCTGGCATCCGTTCGATCATCAGCGCGGCTATCATCCCGATACGTTTTACGGCGGTATTCTGGATGCGTTCCGCCAGCCGAAGCTTTCCTATTATGCGTTCATGTCGCAGAGGCCTGTCGAGCAAGGGCCGATGGTTTATGTGGCCCATTCGATGACGCCGTTTTCTCCGAAGGATGTGACGGTGTTTTCCAATTGCGACGAGGTGCGGCTGACGGTGCAGGATAAGCCC
>NZ_LIGX01000034.1 GCF_001683795.1 Neoakkermansia glycaniphila | reverse complement strand
CCGATGAAATTTATTCTGACGGGAGGAGAAGAATCTGATTACAAGCAGGCCATGGCCTTACTGCAGGGACAGCAAGCATGTCACGTTTTGGCAGATCGCGGTTATGATGCGGATTATGTTGTTCAAGCTGTTGAGAGTATGGGGGCAGTTGCCGTGATTCCTCCGCGTAAAAACAGGCGGGAACAAAGAAAATACGATACCCATTTGTACAAGGAGAGAAATCTTGTAGAGAGACTTTTTCTGAAAATGAAGAGATTCAGAGGATTTGCGACACGGTATGAGAAATTGGCTTCTTCTTTTCTTTCCCTCGCTCATTTCATCGGCATTCTTATCTGGCTCGAGTAATTGTCGACGATATCTAATTAATAATATTTTTTTGTTACGTCGTTTAAAATTCTATTGATTATAGAAATGATTTGGGTGCACAAAATCCCATAATTCACCTCACCACAAAACATCCGTTCCCTTGCAGTCCCCACAGGCGTCTATATTTCCGCTCTTCTCGTACATTCCTCCACCCTTTCCTTCTTCACCGAAAACGTGAAATTCGCCCATTCAAAACTGGCTCGTCTCATGTATGTTCAGCAATCTATGAATGTTTCACCGGACCCTTCTGACAGCCTACAAAAATACTCTCAGTTTTCGAAATCGTTTTGAACTATTTTAAACATGTTCCTATTTTTAGGGCATGAGAGATGCATATGCCATGAAGATGTATTTGTAATATCTTCTATTTTAATTTATTATTGCAATAACATCATATCATGAATAAAAGTCAATAATTTTTCAGAAGGGCATTTTTTGCAATCAAGGGAAGGAACTGCAATATCGGTTCCAATTCCGGCGAAACATGATACAGACAAATTGATTTTTCGCGTTTTTCGATAAGGTTTATGATGAATATGCTTTTCCCATTCATGCTTGGCTTCGTCTAAATTTTGAAGAATATCTAATTTTAATGCGGTTTTGCCTTGTCTACATGCTTCGATCAAACAAGACATTCCTTCTCTGAATTGCACTGCTTTTTTTGAATTGCGTACATCTCTAATAACATGACTTAATGATTCTTTTTCTTTTCGGGCACGATTAAGCACATATGAAGCGATTATGGGGACACTGAAGGATGCTATTGTATCCCCCAAATAAATATCATGTAATTCTTTTGTTCTTTCATGTAATGCAGACTCAAATGAACGAATCAAGCGAAAAGGAACTCCTTCTTGAGTTAATTTATGCATACTTGATAATAATTCTTTTTTATTTGGATGAAGCACCAAATCAGATGATATTTTATTTTGCAATTCAATATAATATGCGCATCTAATTGTATTTACAAGTATTGGAAATAAATCTTTTTCTAAATTGATAATATATTTATCAGTAATTTCTTTTTCAAAAAATAAAGAATACATTTTCATGTGTGCAGATGAACAATCTCGGGATAGGTAATCTTTATTCATGCGTGTACTTTTATGATAGTCTTTGCGGAAATTTTTAATAATTTTTTCAACTGGATAACACTTGTATTTTTTATGAATATTTAACAATTCATCCTCTGATATTTTTATAGGTTTTAATATGTCAGAAAAATCACGCAATATGCTACTTTCTATTTTATAATGATTGACATATGGAGATCCATCTATAAATATATCATCATATAATATTAATGCCTCAATTCCTGTAAATATATTGTTTTTCACAAAATCTGGGCAAGTCAAATTGTCGATATCAATTGAATTTGAATTATTTATTTCAATAAGAGTTGAAGTATCTAATAAAATTTTTGACATATTTATATATGTAATTAATTATCATAAAATAGCAATTAAATAACTCTAACCTTTTAAAAAAGCTCCTCCGCCCCCCTCGCCAGCCCCCGCATCCGGCCCTGGCACATCTCTTCTCCCGCATCCTCCTCCTTCCATCCGCGCTCCTTCGCCACCAACCCCTTCTCGCAGGCCTCGGCAAACGTCCGCAGGGCATCCGCCGCATGGGAACACACATCGTGCAGCGGCTCCGTCCGCAGCACCCCGTGCGTACCGGACGGGGCCGTCCGGTAATTCGACAACGCATCCACCCCGGAAAGATACCCCGCGATCATATCCGGCAGCGCCGTCCGCTGCGAACACCGCGCATGAATCACCGCATGGCGCAGCAGTTGCCGCGTCGCATCCACTGAGGCCCACAAATCCTGCGTCCTCTTCACGCACGTCACCAGGTACCCCGCCTTCTCCAGACTCCCCGCAAAACTCGCCCCGTCCAGAAACCGCCTCCCCCCGTCGTGCGGCAGGAAACACTCCGCCACGCGGCCATACGTCGCCTCCCGCTTCCGCAGCTCCCCGATGTAGTGATCCAGCGTCCGACCGTTCGCCGTATAATTATCCAGCACATAAAACTTCCCGTCCCGCCCCGGCTGAATCCACCAGATACTCATGAAATCGGCCAGCCCAATATCCCACGCCGTATAAACCGGCAAATGCGCGTCTGCCTCGAACTCCGCCGTCAGCCTCCCCAGCTCGCGCAGCATATTGATCTGGCTGCCGAAAATCGTCCCCTCCGCCACCGGATTGAGAGCTTCGTCCGGCACCGTCGGAAACTCCTGCCGTATCTTCCTCTGCGTCCTCGCCATCGCCGCATACCAGCACTTCTGCTCATCGTCCAGCACGATCCCGTACTCCTCCTCCAGACTCGCAAAATACTTCACCATCTTCGGCTCAACCGGAGCCTTCCCTCCGACAATCCTGTACCCCGGCTGCCTGATCCAGGAAAAGAAAAAGAACCTGAAATCCAGCGGCGTCAACTCCTTGCCCACCATATCCATCGCCGCCACCGTCAGTTCGTAATTCAAGCCATATTGGCCTCCCTCATGCGTACTCTCCTTGATAATCACCCCGTTCTGGTGAACCGTATTGAACCCGCCGCTGATAATCTCCTCCGCCTTTTTCGGATCGTGCGCCGCAATCGCCCCCAGCTCCGAAATATGCAGAATCTGCAAAGTCCCCCCGCGTAGCGAAGTCCCCACATACACCGTCGAGCCATTGGGAAACGTCGCATCCTCCGTCGTAAACCGGCACCCCTTCATCTCCTCCTTCACCATCCCGCCGATGGCGGCCACCAGCCGATCCTCCTCCGTCGCTCCCTCCGGCACATGATCCAGATGATCGAAGGCAAACCGCATCTTCGCCATCTTCTTCTTCGCCTCCGGCAGCGAACGGTCGATCACACCGCAGGTAATATTCTCCGTAAACAGGCAGGCATCCAGCTCCAGAATCGCCGCGAATGTTGAAATCCCGAGCTGCCGCACCTTCAGCACATCATTCCTGTGGTGCAGATGGTCGTAGAGCTCCTGCTGCGCCCAGTTCAGCACGAACCGCACCACACGCCCGTCCACATCGACAATCCAGTACAAATGGCACAACCGCCACCACCTGTCCGCCAGCAACGCCGCCACCTCCTCAAACTGTTCATTCGTCAAATCCATAGGTTTCAAGGTAAAAGAGAAAAGGGAATAAACATTCATCAAAATTTCCCTCCATACCAATCCGGCAATCCGCCGGATTCGCACTCCAAAAAATCTGCGTCTCATCCGTGTCCATCTGTGTTTAAAAACCGTTCCTACCCCTGAATCGCCAGCAGAGAAAATCCCCGTTCTCCTCGCACCCTCAGCCCCACCACGCACTCCCAGTCCCAGCGGGCGGAAGCCAGCAGCGCATTCCACCCCCTCGGCAGCATCCCGTAACGGTCCAGCTTCACCCACACCGTCCCGTCCGCCGTCACCTCCACCCCCTCCGCCGGACACTCCTCTTCCAGGAACATCTGCACCTGCGCGATCGGAACCTTCTGCGCCCGCACATCGGGAGCCGTCAGCGCATTCGTCACCACCTCCGACACATAATCCCTCTCCCCGTGATCCATCCACGGGCCATCCTCCCGCATCACCTCAATCCACCTCATGGCAACTCCATCCTCTTCGCGTTCCACGATCAAAAACAACACATCCCCCCGCGTCCCGTTCGGCAACGCCGCCACGGACACCACACGCCCCGCCGTCTCATACCTGTGCCAGCAATGCACCTCGTGCATACTATTGTACGTCATCAACGCCATCGACCCGTCCCGCAGCACAAACACCGCCCTCGCTTCCGGCTTCCGCAGCATCGCCCCGCACGCCACCCCGCCGTCCTGCGCCAGAATATGCGAAGCAAACACCGTCAAATCCCGGCTCACATACGCATCGCTCTGAAAATCGTACCCGTACTGAAACATCCTCGCCCCTCCGCGCTCGCAATACAGTACCTTGTCCACCGCCATCACCGCAGGCAGCGGCGCGCTCCCCACATACCCGTGATTCCCGGCCCGCACATTCGCATGAGACACCGCCCCCGACTGCCCCGCGCCCACCACATACTCCGCATCCGCCGTCCCCAGCAGCAGCCTCTCCCCGTGCGCCATCAGCCAGCAAATCGCATTCTGCGAAGTCGTCGCCAACGTCACCGCAATCCCCGCATCCTCCTCCTTCCCCAGGTCGAACCTGTCCAGATCATCCGTCCGGCTCATCCACAACGACTGCGGCTGCGCCACCGTCGAAGCGAACACCAGCCGTTGAGAAAACACCTCGCAGAGCAGGGGGAACCCGTACGCCGGGCGAAACGCACACCAGCTCCAGTCCACAAAACTCCGCCTCCCCGTAAAATCCACCTTCACCGCACTCGCATCATGCCAGCCCGAGGCCAGCACAGCCTCCGTCTCCTCATCCACACTCTCCCAATACCGCAGCAGCAAATCATGCTTGTAGGAAGAAACGACCAGCCTGTTCCCGCACACATCGTCCGGAAACCCGTTCACCGGAGACTCGTCCATAAACCGGCTCCGCGTCAGAAACAGCCGCACCCGGCACTCCTCCCCGCTCTCGTCCCCGGTCATCAGCACATTGCTCGCCGCCCCGATCCGTGAAAACGAAATCCCCCGCGACTCCCACTCCCGGTCCAGCCCCGGCCCGTCATAGCTTCGCCGCACCTCATAACTCCCGTACCATGCCCCGGAACAGAAAAACTCCCACGTCCCCCGGCAGGGCACCGCCTCCCCCACCGCCAGCCCCTTCACGAAATGCCCCGGATAATCCGAGGGCGACACCGCCGCCTGCACGAAATCCCCACCGCCAAACGCCCGTACGCAAGTCCAGTACTCCCAGTACCCCGACCGCAGCACAACCTTTTCCCCCTTCGCATACCTCCGCTCGCTCAACCCGTTCACCGGCTGCACCCCGCCGAACCCCTCCGTCCTCTCCGCCCGCAGGAAATTGTCCGGATAATTCTCCGGCAAATTAAGACCGTCCACAAAACTCCCCGCCTCCAGATCCTTCGTACACACATAAAACGCCAGACTCGCCTCCCCGCGCCGCGCCAGTTTCGCTCCCTGCGCATAAAACGACTCTCCGCCCAGCTCCGAAAACACCTGCACCCCGCCCACCAGAACCGACCGGCAGGCAAAACACTCCCTCTCCTCCGTATAAAACGAAGCCCGCAGCAAATCGCCGCCCTCCATTGAGCGCTCCACCTCCGGCAAACTGTCCGGCAACACCACCGAATAACTCCCGTCCGCATTCCCCAACACCAGCAGCTCCTCATCCCGGTACCCCGCATACCGCCACGGAGGTGCAGAGAACACATACGGCTCGAACACCCACCTCCCCGCGCCATTCCGCTTCAGCACACAGGGCGCACAGGCCGGATGCGTCAGAATGAGCAGATTATTCACCTGCTTCCAGCGCAAGAACTCCACCTCGCCGAACTCCGCGTCGAACTCCGCCAGCACGGCGGCGGAAGCCGCATCCAGCACCCGCACACGCTCGCCCGACACCTCCACGAGAAACCGCTCCTCCTGCGAATACACATATGGAACCAGCCGGGAACGCTCCATCGCCGGGCAAAACGCCATCATCCCGCGCCTGCGGCGAATCCCTCCCATCTGCGACACATCGAAATTCACCAGAGACTGCGCGGCCCGCTGGAACACATCCAGATCGGACCGCAACGACAACTCCGGCGAAATCTCCCCGCCATTGAACGCCACACGTTTCATCCCCCCATCCTATCTGCCATACAGACGAAAGAGGAACACTCATATCATGAGGAAAGCAGGTGCATTACATGAATCGCCAAACTCTCACCTGATCCGGCACTCCGCCGGATTCTCCCTCAAAAAATCCGTGCATCATCTGCGTCGAGTCTGCGCCCCTCTGTGTCCCCACCCAGGCACTCCGCCGGGCAAATCACTCGTAATGCTTCCGCAGAGAACGAATAAACACCACCCCCGCCTCCTCATCCACGGCATAAACAATCCTGTCCTTCGCATTGATGCGCCGCGACCAGTACCCCGACAAATTGCCCACCAACTGCTCCGGCTTCCCCTTGCCCGTATAGGGCGACTCGCAAATCTCCAGCAAAAGAGCCGTCACCTTCTCCACCACCTTCCGGTCCGCCTTCTTCCAGAAGGCCAGATCGGCCATCGCCGACTTGGAAAACTCAAGCTTCATCTTCCGTCGAAGACATGAACTTCTTCAGATCATCCGCGCTCATCACCACGGACTCCCCACGATTCCGCTCCTCAAGAGACCTCTCCAGATGGCGCACATTGGCCGGAGCATCAAGCTGGTGCATCGTCTCCATCCAGGACTCCCACTCCTCACGCGGAATCATCACCACCTCGCGCTGGCGCGACCTGATGATCACCGGCGTCGAATCATCCACACACGTCTTGATCGTCTGCGAAAGATTCTGCCGGGCTTCACTATAGGAAAGGCATAACGGGGTCATGCCAGAAACGTACAAGAAAATTGTACCATTGTCAAGAAAGAAGGCGAAACTCACGCCATGCACACCCCGTACTCACACCATGAGCATATCCTGCCGCCCCCATTCCACAGGAAAATAAGCCACTATGGAATTAACGCCAGACATCACGAAAATGTTTCGCACCAAACACGAAACAAAATGGGAAGTCCAGATCCAGCAGGACATGGAACTCGTCAGACCCTTCGTCACCATCCACCCCAACTGCCGGGGCAAATCGGTAGAACTCCCCTACCACGGCAGCGCCCGAATGCGAGAATACAGCGGAAGGCTCCAGAAAATCGTCTGGTCCGAAATGGACTTCGGCAAACGCAGCATCAAACCCCGCAAATTCTACGACTCCATCCCCCTCTCCGAAGACGACAAACTGGAAATGGACACCCTCGACCTCCGCGCTGAAGAAGTCATGGGAGAACAACGCAAAGCCTGCGCCCGGATGCACGACGAAGTCATCCTCGGAGTCATGGAAGACGACGCGGGCGGCTACCGCATCCGCACCCAGGAAGACGGCGTCTGCGGCGGCATCCTCGCCCCCAACTACGTCGGAGACGACGGAGCCACCATAGAAACCCTCGACACCTCGCCCGGCTCCTTCCAGCTCATCCCGGCGGACTTCGTCGCCAAAGGCACCAAAACCGCCTCCGGAATGCTCCTCGACAAAATCGCGGAACTCCTGTGCCGCTACCGCATCCTGCACTGGAAACCCGGCAAGGGAGACGACATCGTCGTCGCCATCTCCCCCAAACAGCACATGGACCTCCTCCTCATGGAACAAACCCAGCGGCGCGACTACGGTTTTTCCTCCCTCACCAACGGACAAGTCAACGACTTCCTCGGCGTCAAATTCCTCATCACCAACATGCTCCCCCTCGACGAAGCGGGCAACCGCCTCTGCGTCGCGTGGCTCAAAACCCGCGTCAAATTCGGCATCTGGAAAGAAGCCGCCTTCCGCATCGAACCGCGCTCCGAATACATCGACGTCCGTGAACAAATCACCGTCAAGGCCGCACTCGGAGCCACCCGCCTCGACAACAAAATGCCTTCCTCATGCCCTGCAGGGAAGCCGCCTGATGAACCGGACCAACAAACGGCAGGAAAAAGACACCAGCATCCCGTCATCCCCAACAGACGATGGGCACAGGCTTGCACTTATGGGCTGGACAAATCGAAGGAATTGAGGCATGATAAGAAGGGTTATAACCATGGAAATGCAAGACCTGATCAATGGAAGATGCGGTTGGTGCGGCGCCGACAGCCTGTACATGAAATATCACGACGAAGAATGGGGCAACCTCATCACGGACGACAAACTTCTCTTTGAATTCGTGACGTTGGAAAGCGCCCAGGCAGGCCTGAGCTGGATCACCATACTCCGTAAAAGAGAAGGCTACCGCAAAGCATTTCATCACTTTGACGTCACCAGGGTTGCCAACATGACGGAACAGGATGTCGAACGCCTCATGCAGGACGCAGGCATCGTCAGAAACCGGCTCAAAATCAAGGCGGCTATCAGCAATGCCAAAGCATTCATCGCCATACAGGAAGAATTCGGCAGCTTTTACAACTACACACTGTCATTCTTCCCGGACCAAAAACCGATCATTTATCACCGCAAAACACTCAAGGACATCCCGGCCACGACACCGGAATCAGACGCCATGAGCAAAGACATGAAAAAGCGAGGCTTCAAATTCTTTGGATCGACCATCTGTTACGCCCACTTGCAGGCCGCAGGCTTTGTGAACGATCATCTGGTGGATTGCCATTGCAGAAAAGAGAATGGCTCATCAATATGAACCTGACCAGCCCCTGTCTGCCGGGATGTACAGCCAGGGCAAATAGATAATCCTGAACAGACAAACCTTGTCCCGTCTTTTCCCGCCTCCGGCAAGCCAGAACCCGCGCCAAACGGCACGGCAGGGAACAAACGAAACGCCCGTTTCCCCCGCATGGGAAACGGGCGTCTTTCATACCCCGCCAGAAACGACAAGATCAACACGCATTGAAAACAAAAACAGCGCCGGAAGAAGGCATCCCCGGATTCCACTCCGTAGCCGTCGCCGTGGAGAAAGGAACGGCGGTTGGCTTCTCCGTCCGGGGAACTGACGGGGCAGCCGGAAGCGGAGCAGGGCAACGCAACCGGGAAGAAGACCCCAGAATCGCCTGCCCGAGCTTTTCGAGAGCATCCTTGCGGGAATCGTCCGAAGGACGGATATAAAGCTGGTGGGAAGCCTCCGAATCATGCCCGACAATCTCCTTGGCAAGCGCATGGTCGATCCCGAGATTGTGCAGCCAGGTCGCAGCGGTGGCGCGGAGACAATGGAACGTCTTGGGCGCGACATTGCGGGTACGACCGCCTCGGGCATTCGTCGAAGCATCCCGGGCGATCACCCCGATATGCTGCAACCACACCTTGAATTGATAAGACAGGTACCGGCCCGCCTGCCGCTGATACTTCTCCGCACAGCCGGGATGCACGAACCGCCCAGTGTGAGGAATTGCGCGAATATGCTGCTCCAGCGGCCCGATAACGGGAATGCGCAAACGACGGCCCGTCTTGCCCGTCACCAGTGAAATCATCCCCGCCTCAAGATCGATCTGATTCCATTGAAGCATGGCGACATCCCCCAGACGTTGGCCGCCCATGCACAGGCAGAACAGCACCATACTGTACCACTCTTCGGGCAATCTCTCCAGCATCAGAGCCACCTCGTCAGGAGTAAACGCCTCCTTGCACGAATCTTCATGCCCTACGTTGCGAGGCACCTTCGTATTGAAAAAAGGATTCTTCTCGATAATCTCATCATCCACTGCATTCATGAAAGCGGGGGAAAGAGCCGTAATATACTTCTGCACCGTACTCCTGCGCACCTGCTGAAGCTGCTCGCTGACGAACGCCTTCACATCGCTGCGTCGCACCGTATTGATCGGCAGCTTCGCCCTGGAACCGAGATGCTTCGTGAAAAGCTCATAGGCTTTCCTCATATTGTACAGAGTATTCCGGGTAAGCTGGGAACGTCGAAGAAACAGATAACCTTCCAGATACTCATTGACAGAAGGAATCTCCGGGATAGACTCCTTGGCAAGAGAAGACAAAACTTCCCGAACGAGTTCGTTGCCGAGCCCCTCCTTGTCGGAAGCCTCATAAGCGTCTGCAATGGATTGGGCCCTTCGGCGAGCCTGAGTCGTAGTCTCCTTGATACCCCCGATAAAATCTCCCTTGACGGGCACATGGGTGGACTTCATGGAAATCGTCTCACCGTTACGCCAGCGACCGTACCAGAAGCGGGAATTGGTTCTTGTAATGAGATGCGCCATATAATTGATATGTTTAATTGATCGTGCAGCACAAACTGCACCACATATATACCAATTATATAAAGCTCCAGCAACATGACAAAAAACGCAACGCCCTATAGATAAACAACATAACTCTCCAGTTACATACTAGGCCTCCCCTATGCTCCACCAGATTTTATTCAATAACCCCTTGATAAATCAAGGGGTTATTTGTTTTTCGAATTGTCATGGATATGGCAGAATAGGTGACGGCAATTTCGTCGTTTGAGCCGTAGAAAGGGATTTTTCTGAACCATAACCGTCATCAATCGGCACACGGATGCCTTGCATCGGCTGCTTGTTTTCAATGGCGTATCGAGGCTTCAAACGAACATGCTTTTCAAGCACGACCGTTTGGTATTGCCTCTCAATCTAGCATAAGCCGGGATAAGCTGGGAACAAAAAAGCACCGCTTTCTTGGGCGGTGCGACTCGGCTTCTCTCAGCTTATCTTGAAAATTGGAGGTGGAGGTGGGATTTGAACCCACGAATGACGGTTTTGCAAACCGTTGCCTTAGGCCACTTGGCTACTCCACCATGTGATGAGGTGCGCGGAGTTTAGCGGAATCATTGGATTCCGTCAAGAGAAAAAGTTCCGTTTTCGTTGTTTTTTCCGGCATAGGGTGGTATTGCCAGTGAGTAGGCGGTTCGCACGGGCGGGATGAGGGATGCGGCGTATGGTGGTGTGCGGTTGACGCGGTGGTTGACGATGTCCTTTTTCCTGCTTGATTCTTTTTTGCTAACAGCGTAGTTAAATGGATATGAATGTTTTGAAGTGGCGTACATTGTGCATCCGCATGTTGGCTATGGCTGCCATGGCTTGTTCTTTTCTGCCGTGTTTCGGTGAAGGTGAGCCGGATGCGAAGAAGGATAGGAAGGAGCGGTGGCGCGAGTTCGGTTCGTCTCTGATCGAAGCGGGGTTGAAGACGGCACAGGAGCAGAGGAAGAATCCCGAGCAGGCTCCGATTCAGTCGATTTCGGCATCTCTGGGTGTGGAGGAGGCTTTGGAGAAGCGGAAGGCGCAGATGATGGAGGAGCTGTCGTCTTTTCTGAATCGGATGACTGCCGAGTTGACTCAGACGGCCGTGCGCAATTTGAATCGCGACGGGGAGTTGAAGGCGAATTTGCAGCAGGGGATGGATTCGTTGCGCCGTCTTTGCTGGAGTCTGAGCGTGTTTCTGGTGGTGGGTACGGTGGCGCTGTCCGTGTGGGTGGTGCGAATGCGGCGCGAGAGCAAAGCTCTCCGCAAGCTGATCGTGAAGCTTTTGCCTCCCGAGGAGCGGGTGAATTCTCCGTTGGCCGATCCGGTCAAGAAGGAGAAGTGAGGTTCCCGAGTGCGGGTATCAGAGTTTGGTCAATTGGTTGACGAAGGATTGGCGCAGGGCTGCAGATCCATAGAAGCCCTGGCCGTACAGGCGGAAGAGCTGGGCGAGGGTTTGCTTGGCCATGGGTTTGAGATTGCTGTCCTGATAGCTGTTTTTCAGGAGGTAGAGTTCAAGGAGGTTGGGTTTGCCATGGGCAAGGAGGCCGCGGACATCTTGCATGAGGAGGGTGCCGTAGCGGTCTACTTCGATGGCGGCGGCATCGGCGGAGGTTTTGTCGTGGATGTTGCCCAGCGCGGCGTTCAGGAGGGTGAGTCCGTCGGTCTGGCGGGAGATGGTCTGGCCGTAGTAGCTTTGGCAGGAGGGCAGGGCTGCGAGCAGGGCGGAGAGGGCGAGGATGGAGGTGCCGGTGAGGTTGTTCATGGTGCGGGCGGATGCTACGTGTTCGGGCGGCATTTGTCCAGCGGGAAATGGGGGCGCTCCATTTCCCGCTTGTCATGGCAGGGGTTTGCGTGTAGGCTGTTGCCAGTTCTTCCGTTCGTTATGTCCCGTATCAGTATTCCCGAGTATGTGATGGCTCTGGCCCATGTGGCCGCTCTTCGTTCCGAAGATCCTTACCGCAAGGTGGGAGCGGCGGCTCTGGATAAGGATAACCGCGTGATCGGGACTGCGTATAACGGTTTGTTTCCGGGGTTCGATCCGCAGGAGGAGTTCTGGCAGTCTCGCGATGAGCGGCAGAAGTTCATGCTGCATGCGGAGATCAATTTGTGCAGTTTGTTCAAGCGAGGCGAAGCCCGAGTGGTGGCCTGTACGACGATGCCGTGTACGTCTTGCATGCAGGCGTTGTGCGCGCATGGCGTGAAGACGATTTATTACGGTGAGGCCTATGCCTCGTCGGAGGCTCCGGCGATTGCGGAGATGTACGATGTGCAGCTGATTCAGGTGCCTTCGTATCCTCTTGCGGAGCAGTTCCCGCTTGTGCGGGAGGGAAGCCGGCTGGATTGCGGGTGCCCGGAGCATTGAGCTGCCCTGCGGTTTTCTTTGTGCGGCTGCAAGATTTGTTGTCTTGCGTCCGTATGGTGTCATAGCGTATTGTATGGACGCATTTCCATTTTATGTCAAAATCCTCATTTCTTCGTTTGTCGCCCTGGGGCGTGTTGTTGGCGGCTGTTTCGTCCGGTTCCCTTTTGGCCGATGTGCCTGTGATTCCTCGTCCCGTGCAGGAGAAGGCTCCCGACGGTTCGCCGTTGACCGGGTATTTCCGGCTTGCCGGGCAGAAGGATCAGGCGTTTGTCGTGCAGCCGGGTACGGTCGTAGCGGCGGATGCTTCTCTTGCCAATGAGAAGTCGATTCTGCAAGGTATTCTGAAGAAGCTGCCTGCCGCCAAGGGTAAGGCTTCGTCCGGAGGCATTACGCTGTCCATCGATGGGAAGCTGCCGAAGGAGGAGTATGTGATGAAGGTTTCTCCGAAGGGTATCGAGATTGCGGGAGGCAGTGCCGCCGGGGTGTTTTACGGTATCCAGTCTCTGAATCAGATGCTGATTGTGGGGCAGGCCAAGGATACGGGGACGGCTATTCCCGCGATGACGCTGGAGGATGCTCCGACATGCGTGTGGCGCGGGGTGATGGTGGATTCCGCCCGCCATTTCAAGGATAAGGAGTGGATGAAGAAGTTTATCGATTTGATGGCTTTGCACAAGATGAACCGGTTGCACTGGCATCTTGTGGATTCGGAAGGCTGGCGCCTTGAGATCAAGAAGTATCCCAAGCTGTTGGAGGTGGCGAAGGGTACGCCCTCCACTTATCCGAGCGAGGATCCGACGGATCCGTCCCGCCCGGCGAAGTGCATGTACGGCAATTTCCACGGTGCGGATTATTATTCGCAGGAGGATATCAAGGAGATCGTGGCGTATGCGAAGGCGCGCCATGTGGAGATTATGCCGGAGATCGAGTTCCCCGGCCATGCGATGGTGGCGTTGACGGCGTATCCCGAGTTCGGGACGACGGGCAAGGCTCCGTCGGTGAAGTCGAATATTTCCGTGGATTTGTTTTCTCCGAGCGAGAAGGGGCTTTCGTTCCTGAAGGATGTGCTGGATGAGACGATGGCGTTGTTCCCGTTCGAGGTGATTCATTTCGGCGGCGACGAGGCTCCGAAGGGGCAGTGGAAGAATAGTCCGGAGGTGCAGGCGCAGATGAAAGCCCTCGGCCTGAAGAATGAGGACGAGATGCAGGCATGGATGTTCAATGAGCTGGCGAAGCATATTGCGAAGCAGGGCCGCCGCCCGATGGGGTGGGAGGAGATTATGCACGGCAGCAATATGGATCATTTGACGAAGTCGGCGATTATCATGCCGTGGCTGTCGCGGCAGAATGCGATCAAGTCGGCCAATGGCGGCCATGGGATCGTGCATTGTTCCGTGGGGCCGTTTTATCTGGATTCGTGGCAGACGGATTCTCCTGCCGATAATTGGTCGTTGTACAAGGGGCCGTTTACGCTGGAGATGATTTACAATTACGATCTGTTCCCGCAGGGGTTGACGGAGGAGGGCCGCAAGAATGTGTACGGCGCCCAGGGCCAGCTCTGGAGCGAGCTGATGCCGAAGACGGAGCATGTGGAGTATCAGGCGTTTCCCCGTGTGACGGCGATCGCCGAGCTGACCTGGACCCCAAAGGAGCGCAAGGATTACAAGGATTACTACAAGCGGCTTGTGGACCATGCGAATGTGCTGGATGCCTACAAGGTGAATTACCGTTTTATCGATCCGCTGCCCGCCGGGGAGTGGAGTTCCGGAGATCTTGCCGGCAGCGAGTTTACGCTTGATTTGCCGCAGTTGACAGATAAGTCTTCCGGCGAGGTGATCGCGAAGTTCGATTACAAGAAGGGTGGTTCCCGGCTGGAGATCAAGAAGGTGGAGCTGCTGCGCGACGGGAAGTCCATTTCCGCCGATGAGCACGACGGCTTCTCCGGCACGCATAAGCAGGATCATGTTTACCGTCTGAAGATTGCCAAGGCTTCGCCCGGCAAGTATGCACTGAAGGTGACCCATGCCAATGCCGCTTCCGGCCGCGATTCGCAGGGCGAGGTGACGGTGTATTCGGGCAAGGGCGTGGAGTTGTTCAATCCCCGCAATTTCAAGGGCGGCGATTATCCGACGATGTTCTGGACCTCCGATGATACGAAGTCCGAGACTGCGGAGCTTCGCATTCCGATGGACGGCGTGGTGCTGGCTCCGGGTGCGTACGAATTGAGTTTCGAGCTGAAACAGCCGAAATCCCCCGTGACCGTGTCCGGCATCCGCGTGCAGGGTACGTCGGGCAAGGGGAGTGCATCCGATGCGTTTTTGAGTCTGTCCGGTGATTCGACGAGCGGAATGGTGCCGTTTGCTGTGCGTCCGGGCGATGTGCAGGCGGGCAATTCGATCGTGTTCGATGTGAAGTCCGCCCAGCCGTCGTCGGGTGATGTGCGGGTGCGTCTTGTCAAGGAATTGGCGTCTGCAGGAGCAGGGAAGTATGAATGGTCTCCCGAGGTGTTGCAGGGCGGTCCTGCAGTGACGTATGTGAAGGGCGCTTCTCCCCGCAAGGATGGAGTGATGAATCTGTCGTTCGATTATACGGGCGGAGGCAATGGTTTGGATATCAAATCCGTGCAGGTGCTCGACAAGGGTCGTGTGATTGCGGAGAGCAAGCAGGCCGGCTTTGCCGGAGGCCGCCCGAAGCAGAATCGCTATACGCTGTCGTCTCCCGAGTTGAAGGCGGGCGGTGCCTATCAGGTGCGTCTTGTGATTGCGGGCGCAGGCGGTTCCGATTCCCGCGGAGCGCTGTCGATCGATTGATTTCCGTTGTATTCCATGTGATTGACGATCTCCCCGTCCGGGTGCAACCGGGCGGGGAGATTTTGCTTGCGGAGGTTGACACGGTCGATGCTTGCCGGAGTGCGGCGGTGCGGTTAGGATGGAGGCATGAGTTTTACGCGCGACGTGGAAGCCGACCGGATCATCAAGGGGCTGATCGCCATCAATGTGGTTGTGTTCGTTTTTGGGTTGATGCGGCAGGTGCCGAATATGGGAGGAGAGCCCGTGCCGTTGCCGATGGTTTACGGTTCATATTCCTTTGAAGACTGTTTCGATCTGGGGGAATACTGGCGGTTGATCACATACCAGTTTGTGCATGCGGATATGGGGCATATCCTGTTCAATATGATTGCCCTGTGGATTTTTGGCCGTGCGGTGTGCAGCATGATGGGCGCGTTCCGGTTCCTGCTGTTTTATCTGGGCTGCGGTGTAGTCGGTGCGCTGTTCTCCAGTCTGTTGATGTCGCAGGGCTTGTGCATGCGTGAGGAATTGGCGGCGTTGTCCGAGTATATTCCCTTTTGGAAGATGATTCCGATGGTCGGAGCCTCCGGGTCGATCTACGGGGTGATTGCCGCTGCAGCGGTGATGTTCCCGTATGCCCGTGTGGCGTTGTGGTTCCCGCCGATTGAGATGTCCGTGCGTACGTTCGCTCTGGTTGTGCTGGCGGTTGCCCTTGTTGTGATTGCGATGAACTGGAACAATGCAGGCGGCGAGGCCGGGCATTTGGGCGGCATGCTCTGCGGGTTCGCCGTGATGGGTATCTGGGTGTTGTACCGGAAGCTGACGTGGAACCGCCGTTGAGGCGGGTTTGCGGTTCGTATGGGCTTTCCTGCGCATTTTTTGCGTGCGCCTTTATTGTCATGATTTTGTAACGGGTTGACTGTGAGCTTCCTTTGCTTCATCTTTTTCCGTTGACTTATGTGCGGCAATACCCTATGCTTCGTTTAAGAATATGTTCGACTCCATTACCCGCATTCTTACCTATTTCAACCTGATTCCCGATTTCCTGTCTGCGACCGGTATTTTCTGCGCGATTGCGTGGTTTGCGACGGCCATGGCCGTGCTGGTTTCCGTTTTTTCGTTCTTTTCCGATGGTGGGGACGATATTTCCTCCGCCGGGGAAGCAGGCGGCGGCCATGAGGCCGGATGGCTTTCCCTGCGCTCGCTGACGGGCTTCCTCCTCGGTTTCGGCTGGACGGGGTTCGTTTTGTCGCAGGCGGGAGGTACGGTGGGCGAGTCCGTGATCGGCGGCATCATCGGCGGTTTCGCGATGTTTTTCCTGATCGTGTTCCTGATGCGGATGATTTACAGCCTGCGTTCGGACGGTACGCTGAAGTACGATTCGCTGGTGGGCATGCCGGCTCTCGTGTATGTGACGATTCCCCCTCACGGAGAATCCGGCGGGCAGGTGAAGGTGGCGCATCCCAGCCAGTTGTTTTTCCTGCCGGCGGTGCAGTCCGGCGATGTTCCCCTTTCGGCGGAGACTCCCGTCAAGATTACGGCCGTTCATGCGGGCGTGCTGACGGTGTCTCCGCTCTGACAAGCTCCCAATAAAGAGAGAAACCCCATAATAACCATGATACAACAAGCATATATCGCGTCGATCATGCAGTCGCTCGACTCGTCAACATCCATCCTCGCCATCGTCATTCTGGCACTGTTCATCATCGGTACGGTCGCATGGCTGTTCAGCCGGTACAGGATGTGTCCGTCGGACAAGGTGCTGATCGTTTACGGCAAGGTGGGAGCGGGGCAGCCGGCCCGCTGTTTCCACGGCGGCGCGACGTTCGTGATGCCCATTCTGCAATCTTATGCCTATCTGGAACTGAACCCGATCAATATCGACGTGCCGCTGAAGGGCGCGCTTTCTTCGCAGAATATCCGCGTGGATGTGCCTTCTTCCTTCATCGTGGGCATTTCGACCCTTCCCGAGCTGATGCAGAATGCGGCTTCCCGCCTGCTTGGCCGTACACGGGACGAGATCCGCTCCCTTGCGACGGAAATCATCATGGGCCAGATGCGCGTGGTGATCGCTTCGATGACGATTGAAGAAATCAATGCGGACCGCGAGAAGCTGATCCGGGGCATTACCGGCGCCGTGGATGTGGAGTTGCACAAGGTCGGCCTGCATTTGATCAATGCCAATATTACCGATATTCAGGATGCCTCCGGCTATATCGCCGCTCTTGGGCAGGAAGCCGCCGCACGCGCCATCAATGATGCGATGATCAAGGTGGCGGAAGAAACCCGCCGAGGCGAGATCGGCAAGGCTGAAGCCGAGAAGGAGCAGGCCGTGCAGGTGGCCATGGCGAATGCCGCTTCCATCGAAGGCCAGAACGAAGCTCAGATCAAGGTGGCGGAGTCGCAGGCGAAGCTGAAGGTGAAGCAGGCCGAAGCGCACAAGCTCGCCGAAGTGGCGGAGAAGGTGCAGGAAGCCAAGGCTCAGGAAGAAGCCTATCTCGCCGCCAAGGAAGCCGAATTGAAGCGTGCCGAACTCGAACGCGCCACGCAGGCCGCCAATGTGCTTGTTGCTGCGGAGACGCAGAAGCGCGAGCGCGAGCTCGTGGCCGAAGCTTCCGCCTCCGTGCTGAAGACGGAGCAGAGAGGCAAGGCCGATGCTCTGCTGATTCAACGCGAAGCCGAAGCCGCCGCCCTGCGCAAGCTGGCCGAGGGTGAGGCCGATGCCCTTCTGCTCAAGAAGAAGGCCGAGGGTGAAGGTCTCGAAGCTGTCGGCCGAGGCGAGGCTGCCGCCATTGAGGCGGTGCTCGAAGGCAAGGCCCGCGGCTTCCAGCAGATTGTGGCCGCCTCCGGTTCTTCTCGCGATGCTTCGTCCCTGCTGGTGACGGAACAGCTTCCCAAGATTGTGGAACTGCAGGCCGGAGCCATCAGCAAGCTGACGTTCGACAAGGTTGTCGTCATGGGCAACGGGCGGGATGCATCCGTGGGCGGTTTCGTCCAGAACCTCGTGAAGGAAACTCTGCCGCTGCATGAGGTGGCGAAGAGCGTGGGCATTGAACTGCCTTCGTTCCTCGGTTCTTCCGCAGCTGATGCCTCTGTTGCTCCGAAGGCTCCCGAAACCAAGGCCTGAAGCGACTGGATCATGTTTAACCGACCGCGTTCCCTGTACCGGGGAACGCGGTTTTTGCGTCACTGATGATCAACCCGGCATCCATATAGGTTTTTTTGTGATAGGAGAGGATCCATGTGCAATCTCCAGCATTATTTCTATAGCGTCCAGAAATGTTTCGGGGGCCTATGCGCCGATGGGATCTTCTTGAGAGTCGCCATACGGATTCAATGCGGTTTGTGGGATTCCGCCTGCCGATGCCGGAATTTTTTCTACCGAGTTGATCGGAAAGAAAAATCCCCTGTGGATGTACCACAGGGGAGAATGGGGGAGTCTGCCGCCCGACCGAATGGATGGGACCGGATCAGAAGCTGTAAGCCGTACCCAGTGTTACCCTCTGTTGTGTCGTGTCGCCTGTCGTCTCCATTTGGTAGCCTGCCGTCAGCTGCCAGTTCGGCGTCAATGCGTAGGCTGCCGCCGCTTGCAGTTCAACGGCGCAGCGGCCGGGATTGATGCCGTCGACCGTATACCGATTGCCGTGGCTATCTACCAGAGAGGCATGCGGATTGTTGCGTCCCGCGTCCGGCAGTACGGACATTTCACCGTAGAAGCTCCATTTCCCGGACAGGTGGCTGAGGCCCGCTCCGACCGGGAGCTGGATGGTGGTGAGATCCGCTTTGCCAAAACGGTCGTTTTCCGCGTTGCCGTTCGATGCCGTGAAGGCGTTTCGATTCGCCGCCGTGTAACGGACTCCGGCGAAGCAGTGCAAGGCGGTGGATTCGTTCAAGGCATGTATCCATGTGGTGCGGAGGTCGCCCGTCCAGGCATTTTCGTTCCATTTGGCGGCGAGGGTGGACGAACCGTCGCGTGCGGAGGCGTGGCCGTTGTTGCGGGAATGGCCGAAGGCCGTCGCAGCACTCAGCCACAGGGTATCGTTTTTGTGTTCCATCAGGCGGATGTTGGCATAGAGGCCGCCCATGGTCAACGCCTGGTCGATGGAAGAGATGCCGCCATCCGCCTTGTTTTTACCGTAGAGGCTGCCGATACCCGCGCCCAACGTCAGGTAGGGAGTCATATCATATTCTCCTCCGAGAGCTGCACCCCATGAGGAGAAGTCGTAACCGGGCAATCCACGTTCGCCATTCTGGCTGAGGAAGCTGCCGATGGTGTCGAACCAGATTTTGCCACGGCCTTCCTACCCCGTGGAGAGCTGCACGGAGTGCGTGCGCAGGCTGTCCGTGAAGCGTTGGAGGGAGCGGGTCGTTGTCCACAGGGTGTTGATCGATACGGCGGCTGCCATGGTTGCGGCATCGGAGAGAGCCGGGGTGGCCGGATGATCGGGATCGCCGGGCGAGGGTGGTTCCGGGCGGAATTCGGTGACGATGATGCCGCTGCCCTTCCACGTTAATTCCGTGCCTTCTTCATTCCATGAAAATTCGCTCGTTTCGGCCTCAATACCTTCGAAACGCAAGGTTGCCGAAGAGAAGAGCGTGTGGAGATTATCCTGCCCGGTGAAGTGCAGCAGGGTATAGGATCCGTCTGCCAGATGAGTGATTCCCTGATCGGGCGAGAGTACGAAGGCGTTGTTTCCGAAGGTGAACGTATTGGCCGTGATGGAGAGCATGGGCGTGCCGGACGGTCCAGATAACCGGAAGCCGAAGGTGGTTCCTCCTGCTGTCAGGTTGTCCGCCGATATCCGGCTTGGTGCTGAGCCGGAGATTTCGAGACGGCTGCCGGATGAGAAGATGGCATTCCGGACGTTCATGGAGGCATTGTTGCGCAGGTGCAGCATGCTGCCCGGCATGGTTGTGAAGTCCTCGCCCCGGTAAGCGGCTCCATTCGTGATGGCGAAAGTACCGCCGTGAAGAACGGCCGCACCTTTGATGGAAGTGGTGCGAGAGTCTTCCAGCATGGTTTGCCATGCGGCTTCGTCCGGGGTGGGCAGGGGAGCAAGCCCGGCGTCGGACCGGCGATCTTGTTCCCGCTGCCATGCTGCATGGAGGTCCTGTTCTGCGTTTTCTCCCGTCAGCACGATTGTGCCTGATCCCGTGGCTTCGCTCGTTCCTCCGGTGGATGTGATGCCGTTGAGGTTGAGAAGCACGGCGTCTGTCGTGGTGAGGCTGTTGTTGTTTGCAGCCTGAAGGACGATGGGATCATGGAATGTGATGGTACCGTGATCCGGAGCGGAGAGATTGAGTATGGGTTCAGGCTGGGCATTGGCATCCAGCGTCACCGTGCCGACAATGGCATTGAGTCTGGGTTGGGTGTCCGGATCTATGGAGGAGGCCGGGTCGAGAGCGAAGCTGTAATTGCCCCGGAAGATGACGGAGGCATTGTCGGCAATCGTCAGCGAGGCATCGTCGAGGGCGATGGCTCCGCCGACACCGGCAGAGTTTCGGGAAAAAACGAGCTGCCCGTTTTGCTGCAGGGTTTGAGTGGAGTTGAATGCCAGATAGATGGCTCCGCCCGAATTCTTGGCAACGTTGCGCTGGAACGAAACGGTATCATTGCCGGCAATTGTCTGTTCTGTATTGATGAAGCCGACGATGGCTCCTCCAAAACCCTGTACGCTGTCTATCGTGCCTGCTGTATTGTCCGAAAAGGTGATGTTGCCGTTGTTCAGAATGAATTGAATGGAAGAATCGATGATACAGATGGCTCCGCCGACACCGGCTCCCGTATTGCCGGAGAACGTCAGCGATGCATTGTCGGTGATGTCCTGCCTGGACAGTGCGAGGTGGATCGCTCCCCCGAATCCGTCCGTACCTGTGCGGTTGCCGGAAAATTCCAGGTGGCCGTTACGGGAAATCGTTTGTGTGGTCCTTGCATTCAATGAATCGGAATGGAGATAAATCGCCCCGCCGTCATTGGATACGTAATTTTGCGAGAAGACGATGTTGCCGTTTCCGGTCAATTCCTGCGTGGAGCCGAGTATCAGGTAAATGGCGCCGCCTTTGCCGATGGCTACCCTATTGTCCGAAAAGGTGATATTTCCGTTTCCGGTGATGGATAATGTACCGCGTTCGATGCGGAACGCCCCACCCGAATACTTCGTACTATTTTCCGTGAAAATGATGTTGCCCATGTTGGAGAGCTCCAAGGAAGAGTCTTCCTTGACATAGAAGTTGCTGCCCGAGGCCGTGTTTTGTACGGTGAGATCGTAGCCGTTACCTGTCAATTGCAGGCTTGACTGACCGGCAAGCGTGAAGGGAGAGTTGTCGATCACCGTGTTTGCGGTGAGAGTCTCTTCGTGTGATTGGCCGTCGTTAATAACGGAGGGAAGCGTGATACCGGAGACTGTGCTGGCTGACAGGATCGCAAGGCTGAGGATAAACCGGAGAGAAAGAGGTATATGTAATTTCATGTGAATATGGTTTTCAATAAATGTAAATCCTAGTATAACGGATTTCAAATCAGCTTATTGTTGGTATTTTTCAGATTGTCTTGCTGGTCAAATTTGAAAGACGATTGATAAACACGGTACAATTCTGATCATTTATTTTGAGATGAGGAAAACTCCTCCTGTAAAATGATCGTAATTTTTTCATTATCTGTTGGTCCTTGCGATTATTCCTCTTGACGTCGGATTTGAAATCCGCTTGAAAAAAGGATATGCCTCATACTTTTATAGATGTTGAATGAAAAAGTCTTGCGTTCTTCGGCAGGACGTGTAAAAGACGGGTATGTCTTTCTGTTCGTTTCCGGTTTCTGTGCTGCGCGGTGTCGTGTGTTGCCTGGCGGTGATGCTGGGTGTTCTTGCTCCCGGGTTGAGGGCTGCCGACGAATCTTCGGAGCAGACGATTGCGACCATCAATCAGGAGCTTGATGTCAGGCTGCACGAGCTTCCTTCCAAGATGAAGGCATTTCAGCAGATTCTGGACGGATATATTGCGAACCAGAAGAAGAAGGCGGAGGAGTTGAACAAGCTCGGCGTGATCCTGTATTCGCAGGATGCGACCAATATGTTCGCCCTCGCGTTCTACTGCCAGCAGGTCATGTCCCTGCGGGCCGAGCTCAAGACTCTGGTGGATAACGAGGCCACGTCGCAGACGACGTTTACTTTCGAGCGGGCCATCAAGCTGTTGAACGAGGAAAAGACAAGGCTCGACGGCTTGAAGAATTCCATCGCGGCGATGGACGATGCTACGCTTTCGGAAGAGAGCCGGAAGGCCAAGGCGCAGGCCGTCAAGAAGTGCGACAAGCTCAACAAAGTGATCGACGCGTATCTGAAGACTCTGACCCAGGAGAAGGGGCGCATCGGCTCATTGAACGATAAGAGCGCCGCTTTGGAAACATATGCAGCCGATAAGTTGCAGGCCATGGTGAATACGGTGTTTTATTCACCCGTATCGGTGTTGAATTATTTCTCGTCGGCATGTGAACGATTCAAGGAAGCATTTATCGCAACCTACGTGGTGGATGACAGTTCTACGGAACGCACCAAGGAAGTCTGGAAGATGGTGAAGGGTATTGCTCTTTTCCTTGTGGTTTCCTATCTTCTGGCGAGGCTGACGTTCCGCGTGGGGCTCAAGAAGATTCTGATGAAACGGAATATGATGGAGAAGGCTCCCTATCATATTTGCTGGAGTACGCTGCTGTACCTCGCCTTTTTCATGTCGATCGGGTCGCTGCTGCAGCCGCTGGACTTCATGCGGGCCGTGATGACGACGGGCATCGAGTTCCTGATGACGCTGGCTTTGATTACGTTTTCCGTGACGGTGCGGCTGCCTTACGAGAAGGTGCGGCAGGGCCTGCTGTTGTATGCGCCGGGCATGGTGCTTTGCACGGTGTTCATTTTCCTGCGCATGAGCATGGCACCGAATATCATCGTGAATATGACCCTGCCGCTTCTGTTTCCGCTGGTGTTTGCATGGAACGTCTGGATTCTCGTGCGCAACAAGCAGACGGCTCCTCCCGTGGACAAGTTTTTCTCGACCGTATCGTGCGTTCTGATCGGTTTGGCGTCGATCTGCTCCCTGATCGGTTTTTCCTTCCTGTTCTTCCTCGTGATGCTGGCCTGGATCATGCTGCTGACGAGCATTCTGTTCCTGATGGCGTTTTACCATCTGGTGCATATCTATCAGAAGAAGCGTTCCCTGCGCGTGGAGAATGCCGGGCACAGGCTGCAGCCTTTCATGTCCAAGTTCGTGCTGCCGGTGATGTCGCTGCTGTTGATCATGTTCAGCCTGCTGTGGCCTGCCAGTATTTTCAATATCGCCCATCTGATCCGGGAGTGGGCGAGTACGCCGTTTATCGTGTCGGACTTCGCGCAGTCGATTTCCGTCAATGCGATCATTACGGTGATTTTCATGGCGATTACCCTGCGGTATGTGATTTTCGTGGTGAAGACGGAGTTGCACGAGAAGCTGGGAGAGGATTATGATCTGGGCGGCTATTCGACGTATATGACGCTGGGAACCTTCGTGCTGTGGGGGGTGTACGTGCTGATTTCCTTGGCGGTGTTTCAGGTCAATTTCACGGGGATCATGATGATTCTCGGCGGGATGAGCATGGGCCTCGGTTTCGCGTTGAAGGATACGATCGACAATATCATCTGCGGGCTGTCGCTGATGTTCGGCCGCTTGCGGCAGGGCGATATCGTGGAGTGCGACGGCATTCGCGGCAAGGTGTCGTCCATCGGCTACCGGACGACGTATATCGAGACTCTGGACGGCTCGGTGATCGCCTTCCAGAACAACCAGCTGTTCAACAAGAATTTCCGCAATATGACGAGCAATCACGTGTTCGAGCAGGTGAAGGTGGAAATCGGCATTGCCTACGGCACGGAGGTGGACAAGGCACGCACGCTGATTCTCGAAGCGGTGAGGGATGTGGAGGGGCTGTCGAAGACGCGCAATACCTCCGTGGTGCTGGATGGGTTCGGCGACAATTCGGTGAATCTCGGCGTGTGGGTGTGGGCTCCCGTGCGCATGAAGATGGCGACGCTTTCCCGCGTGCGCGAAGCGATTTACCGTACGTTCAACGAGAACGGTATTTCCATTCCGTTCCCGCAGCAGGATGTGTATATCAAGGAAGTGCCCCGCGCTGTCGTCGTCGAGGAGAAGGGAGCCTAGGCGGGAGTTTTTTCGTCCGCATAGTGGACGATTTCGAAGCGGCCGTCCTCGTATTCGATGACGGCGCTGAGGCTTTCCACCCAGTCGCCGCAGTTCAGGTAATGCACGCCTTTCTCGCCGACTTTCTTGTCGGCGGGGTGGTGGACGTGTCCGGCGATGATGCCCGCACAGCCGCGCTTCCACGCCATGTTTTCAAGCTGTTCTTCGTATTTGCCGATGAAGTTGACCGCGCTTTTGACCTTGGCCTTGATGGCTTTGGATACGGAGTAGTAATCCTTGCCCCTCCAGCGGCGGTAGGTGTTGTACACGCGGTTGATCCACAGCAGGACGTCGTAGCCGACGGAGCCCAGTACGGCCACCCAGCGGTGGTTGGTGGAGATGCTGTCGAAGCCGTCTCCATGGACGCAGAGGTATTTTTTCCCGTCGCGCCCCGTATGGACGTATTCGTTCGCCACGGTGAGGCAGCCGAGCGCAAAGGGGGAGAAGCGTTCGACCACATCGTCGTGGTTGCCGCGCAGGTAGATGATTTCGCAGTCTTCCTTTTCGGCTTTTTTGAGGAGGCTGCGGATGAAGCGGGTGTGGGGTTTTTGCCATTTGGCTCCGCGTTTGAGCGCCCATGCATCGATGATGTCGCCGACGAGGACGACGCGCTTGCACCGGTAGCGGCGCAGGAACTTGCGGCATTCGTCGGCCTTGCTGTCGCGCGTGCCGAGGTGCAGGTCCGAGATGAAGATGGATTCGACGTGTATTTTGTCCTTCTTGGCGGAGGTTGCATCTTGTGCCTCCGGTGGTGTGGTGGTTGTCATCTGTCGCCGCACAGTATAAGCGGGCGGCGGCAGATGCAGCAAGAGGCCGTGTGTGGCGAATTCGTCACAATTCCTTCTTCTGGCCTGAATTTTGCATGGTGTTCAGGAGGCCTTCGAGGAGGGGGCGCGATTTTTCGAGAATGCCGCTCTGGATGACGATGTTCCAGAAGGGTTCGCATTTTTTCCATCCTGCCGTGTAGAGGAATTGCCGGAGGCGGTTCGGGGCGAGGAAGGGGTTGCGGGCGGATTTGACGATGTTGCTCCAGCTGTAGAATTTCCGGTAGGCGCGCCTGTAGCCACGTTCCAGCGTTTCGGAGCTCATGCCACGGATGCGGTAGACGGCGTGCCGCGTGTCGTACAGGTCCCAGTTGCGGGTGAGTAGCCTGTTCTGCGAGACGATGCTTTGATGAAAGCGTGTGCCGGGGTAGGGCGTGGCGATGTGGAAGGTGGCCGTGGTGATGCCCTGCGAGACGGCCCAGTCGACAGTGCGGTCGAAGACGGTTTCGTCGTCGCCGTCCAGCCCGAAGACGAAGCTGCCGTTGATCATGACGCCGAGGCTGTGGAGCCTGCGGATGGCGGCGGTGTAGTCGCGGTGGAGGTTGTGCGTTTTGTTGCTGGAGATCAGGTTGCCGTTGTCGAGCGTTTCGAATCCGACGAAGAGGGAGCGCAATCCCGCTTCGGCGGCTTTTTCGATGAGGTCGTCCTTCAGGATGCTTTCGACGGTGGCTGCGCTTTGGAAGAGGCGATTCATGCCTTTCATGCCTTCGAAGAGGGATCGTGCGAAGCGGGGATGGCCGAGGAGGTGGTCGTCAAGGAAGTACAGGTGTTTGCCGGGCAGGGTTTCGATTTCCTCAAGAGCCTGGTCGGTCGTGAGGGTGTAGAAGGATTTGCCTCCCTGATAGAAGGCGTCCTTGTAGCAGAAGTCGCAGTGGTGGGGGCATCCCCGCGAGACAACGAGGGAGTTCGGCACGAGGTATTTGTTCCTGTGGATGAGGTCGCGGCGCGGGAGCGGGCGGCCTTCGAGCGTATGGCGTGCGGCGGCGTACCGGGGCAGGGCGCGGCCCTGGCGGAAGTCCTGCAGGAAGCGGGGGAAGGGTTCTTCACCGGGGCCGAGGATGATGGTGTCGGCATGCTGCTGCGCTTCGTCCGGCAGGGAGGTGACGTGCAGGCCTCCCATCGCGACGTGGCATCCCTGCGCCCGGTAATGGTCGGCTATGGCATAGGCACGGTAGGCATTGGTGATGTATACCTGGATGAGGACAAGGTCGGGAGAGTCGTCCATGTGGAGCGGCTGGACGTGTTCATCGATGATTTCGAGTTCGTCGTCTTCCGAAAAGTAGGCAGCCAGCGTGGCGAGGCCTACGGGAGGGAACAGGGAGTACTTGATGGGGCGCCAGTCGGGGCCGTTGGCTTCGACAAGGCTCGGCAGGATGAGCTTGGCGCGGAGGGGGCGTCGTGTGTGCATGGGTTGGGTTGGGGGTGTATTTTCTTGTTAGAAAATAAGTGAACAAGGGCATGCAAAGCCTGTGCATGGCAGGGCATGCCGCAAGGAGGGGAGTTGAGGGTGGGAGGGTTAGGGG
>NZ_LIGX01000033.1 GCF_001683795.1 Neoakkermansia glycaniphila | reverse complement strand
AGGTAGGGGGCGGCAAGGGGGGCGAATTGCTGCATGCGTTCGAGTTCGCGGGCGACGGGTTGCTGGGCGATGCGCTGGAGGCGGTCGCGGATGCCGCGCAGGAAGCGGTCGAGGTCCGGCAGGCGGTTGTAGCCCGTGCTCATCAGGAAGCGGGGGCGCATGAGCCAGGCAAGCTGGTTTTCAAGGTCGCGGGCGATGGGTTCGGTGTGGCGGCTTGCGCGTGCGGTGAGGCAGTATTCGCGGACGAGGGCGTCCGTGATGGCGAGGCTGTCCCAGAGGCGTGCGGTGGTTTTCGCGATGTCGAAGAGGTTTTCGCGGAGGCGGATGCAGGCAGCGTCGAAGGCTTCGGCGGTGCGGGGCAGCGGGGTGCCGACGGCTCCTTCCATGGTGACGTGGACGAGGTCTTCGAGGTTGTTTTTCGGCTGTTGGCCGAGGGTGGAGAGGGCGAGCTTTCCTTCGAGTCCGAGAGGGAATTTTTTCCGCAGGTGGTTGACGAAGTCGCCGTGGCGGAACTGGAGGAGGCGGATGATGCCGTGGCGGTGGGCGTCCTCGGCCTGCCTGCGGCGCGGGTAGACGTGGATTTTGACGCATTCTCGCCCGTCCTGCAGGGCGGGGTAGCCTTCGGCGGTGCCGAGCTGTACGGAAGAGGGCAGGTCGCCGCAGTCCCATTTGGTCATGCCGGTGCGGGGGAATTCGCGGACGGCGGCGCTGGCGAATTGTTTGTCGAGGAGGGGTTGCAGCCTTTGGCGGATGGCGGCGATGTCCGTGCCGAGGGCGAGTTCGTTGCCTTCGTCGTCGCAGACCCAGATTTTGGTGACGAGTTCGGCGGGGAGGCGCGAGAAGTCGAAGGCATCGGGGCGGCAGGGGCGGCGCGTTTCGGTTTCGACGAATTCGGAGAGGGCATCCGCGAGGCTTTCTTCGCGTTCGACTCCGTTCCAGAGTTCGGCGAAGTATTCCGCCTTTTGGGTGATGGGTTGCAGGAAGACGCGGATGTCTTTCGGGAGGCTGCGGAGCAGGCATTCCGCGCGCCGGGCGAGGTGGCCGGGTACGCCCCATCCGGGGAGCCAGTCGGGGAAGTCGCGGAGCTGTTCGATGTGGAGGCCGAGGGTGACGCCGTCGTCCGCAGAGCCGGGATCGTCGTTGTAGTAGACGGAGTATTCGTTGCCGGCGTGTGCGAGGGTGTCGGGGAATTCGCCGAGAAGAGATTCGTCTTCAAAGTGGTACATGGCTTCGTCTCGCGGGACGAAGAGGATTTCCGGGTTCTGCTTTTCTTCCTTGTCGCGCCACTGGCGAAGGGCTTTTTCGGTGCAGATGTTTTGCGGGATGGTGCGGTCGAGCCAGTCGAAGGCGCCGTCTTCGTACCAGATTTGCCCCCGGCGGCGGAGTTTGTATTCGACGAGTTCGATTTCTTCGCGGAGGTCGGCGAGGTGTTGGAGGAAGGGAGGGGTGTCGCGGAGGCGGTTTTGCAGGATGCCTTCGCGGATCATGATTTCGCGGGCGGCTTTGGGGTAGTGCCTGCCGTAGTGGATGCGGCGCCCGTCGATGAGGACGAGGCCGCCGCAGTTGACCCGTTCTTTGGCGTAGACGGCTCCGGCCTGCTGGTCCCAAGCGGCGTCGTAGGCGTGGCAGGTGCAGAGCTGCGGGGCGATCTGTTCGACCCATGCGGGGTCGAGTACGGCGCAGCGGCGCATCCACAGGCGGGTGGTTTCGACGAGTTCGACGCC
This sequence comes from Neoakkermansia glycaniphila, assembly GCF_001683795.1. GTDB lineage: Bacteria > Verrucomicrobiota > Verrucomicrobiia > Verrucomicrobiales > Akkermansiaceae > Akkermansia > Akkermansia glycaniphila. The sequence continues at coordinate 4,214 of NZ_LIGX01000033.1, read as the reverse complement.
CATGATCCATTCCGAGCGTTTGTTGCGGCGGAACATGCCGGAGCCGGGGAAGATGCCGAAGTTGCGGCCTCCGGCTCCGCGGTAGAGTTTTTCTTCCGGTTTCCAGATGCCGAAGAGGAGGGGACCGCCCGCGAGGATGGAGCGGTGGATCATGGCCGGAGTGGCCTGCGTTTCGGGCGTGCTGCCGAGGGGGGATGGTTTCCAGCGGAGGCTTTCCCTGAGAAGGCGCGAGAGGTCTTCATGCAGGTTGTGCCATTCGAGGATGCGCGGCATGTTCAGGAAGTTGGCGGAGCACCATTTGCGGAGTTGGTTGCGCCGCCACTGGCGGCCTTCCCTGTAGGCGAGGCTGTCCTGCCAGAGGAGGAGCATGCCGAGGAAGTCGCTGTCTTCGTGCCGCCATTTGGCCTGGGCGGCGTCTGCCTTGTCGGCGCAGTCGCTCGGGCGTTCGCGCGGGTCCATGATGCTGAGGCCGGAGACGATGACGAGGAGTTCGGCGAGCGCTTTTTCATGGTTGGCTTCCAGCAGCATGCGGCCGAGGCGGGGGTCGATGGGGAGGCGTGCGAGCTGGTGGCCGATGGGGGTGAGGTCTTTTTTCTTGTCGAAGGCGCCGATTTCGCGCAGGGTGCGGTAGCCTTCGTTGATGAGTTTGGGCGAGGGCGGGTCGGGCAGGGGGAATTCGGAGAGGGGCGGGAGGTTCAGGTCCGCCATGCGGAGGATGACTCCGGCGAGGGCGCTGCGCCGGATTTCCGGGTCGGTGAAGGGGGGGCGTTCTTCCCAGTTTTCTTCGCTGTACAGGCGGATGCAGACGCCTTCGCAGACGCGGCCGCATCGCCCGGCGCGCTGGCGTGCGCTGGCCTGCGAGATTTCTTCGATCTGGAGCCGCTGTACCTGCCGGGCGGGGCTGTAGCGGCTGAGGCGGGCGAGGCCGCTGTCGATCACGTAGATGATGCCGGGGATGGTCAGCGAGGTTTCGGCGACGTTGGTGGCGAGGACGATGCGGCGTTCTCCGCCCTTGGGCTGGAAGATGCGCTGCTGTTCCGCCAGTCCGAGGCGGGCGAAGAGGGGGAGGATGGCGGTGCGGGGGAGGTTTTCTCCCGCGAGTTTGTCGGCGACTTCACGGATTTCGCGTTCGCCGGGCAGGAAGACGAGGACGTCCCCCCGGTTGTCCATGCTGCTGAGCCAGTGGACGGCGCGGGCGACGTGTTCGGGCAGTTCCTCCTGTTCGTTGCGCGGCGGCATGTAGTGCATGTCCACGGGGTAGGTGCGGCCTTCGACGCTGACGACGGGTGCGCCGTCGAAGAATTCCGCGAAGCTGCCCGCGTCCATGGTGGCGGAGCTGATGATGAGTTTGAGGTCGCGCCTGCGCTGCAGGAGGAGTTTGAGGTAGCCGAGGAGGAAGTCGATGTTGAGGCTGCGCTCATGGGCTTCGTCGAGGATGATGGTGTGGTATTTGCGGAGGTCGCGGTCGGTCTGCGTTTCGGCCAGCAGGATGCCGTCCGTCATCAGCTTGAGGCGGGTTTCCTCGTTGCATTTTTCGTCGAAGCGCACCTGGTAGCCCACGTAACCGCCCAGCGGGCATTTGACTTCTTCCGCGATGCGCCGCGCAACGGCGACGGCGGCAAGGCGGCGGGGCTGCGTGCAGCCGAGGATGCCCCGGCGGTCTCCGGCCACTTCGAGGGCGATCTTGGGGAGCTGGGTGGTTTTGCCGGAGCCCGTTTCCCCGACGACGACGACGACCTGATGCTGCCGCAACGCATCCGCGATCGCCTGCCGGTGGCGGGCGATGGGGAGGTCGGGATAGGCGAATTCGGGCGGCATCGGCGGCCTATCGTACTGGCTGCAAGGCTGGGGCGCAAGCCTCGCGTGCGTCTTGGCGCATGGTGGGTGCGGGGCGGATTCGATGGCGAAGGCGGCTTTTCCGGTTGACACCGGGCGCGTTTGTGAGAAACTGGAGGAGAAAATGTCCGTCCCCCAGAATACCATTGCTCTGATTTTCGATTACGACCAGACCCTCAGTCCGCATAACATGCAGGAGGATACCGTGTTCCCCGAGTTCGGCATTTCCGCGCCGGAGTTCTGGAAGAAGTGCAACAGGCGCAGCGCGGAGGAAGGCTGGGACGGGGAGCTGAGCTATCTGAAGGAGCTGCTGGACGAGCTGCGGCTGGACGGCGTGAGCAATGCGGATCTGATGCGCCTTGGGCAGAAGCTGACCTATTTCAACGGGATTCCCGAGTTCTTTTCCGAGTTCGAGCAGCGCGCCCTGCTGGACGATCACAAGGCTGCCGGGCTGAAACTCGAATATTATATCGTTTCTTCCGGCCTCAAGGCGATTATCGACGGTTCTTCCATCCGCCCGCATCTGAAGGCGGTGTTCGGCTGCGAGTTCAGCGAGCGGGATGGCTGCATCGACTTTCCGAAGCGCGTGATTTCCCATACGACAAAGACGCAGTTCCTCTTCCGCATCAACAAGGGGATGCTGGACTACACGCAGGACGTGAACGACCACATGCCGGAAGATATGCGCCCCATTCCCTTCAAGCACATGATCTACATCGGCGACGGGCCGACGGATGTGCCGTGCTTCACCGTGATGCGTGCGCAGGGCGGCCACACCGTCGCCGTGTACAATGCGGACGACCTGACGGGCGCCAGCTTCCGCAAATGCTTCCACTTGAAGGCGGATTCGCACCGGGTCGATTTCTTTGCTCCGGCGGACTACCGCGAAGGCAGCCATCTGTCGCTCATTCTTGAAGAGATCGTGCGCACGGTCGCCCACGGCATTCTGGAATCGCGCCGCCGCACGGTGGAGGAATCCCTGTATTCCGCGCCCAAGATCTATTGATCGTTTTATTTCAATCAATGATAAAACATGATAGCCATGTGCGTAGTATGATGGTATGTCTACAATATCTCATCTATTGAAATCGGTTGTTGTGGCGGTCGCCTCGGCAAGCATGCTGCATGCGGCGCCAGCTGAAACGGAGCAGGAGCGGGATGGCAGAATGCAATGGTGGCGCGACGGAAAATTCGGTATGTTCATCCATTACGGGTTGTATTCCGGGCTGGCCGGTGAGGTCGACGGCAGGAAGTATGACGGCTGCGTGGAGTGGATACAGAACATGGCCGGCCTCGACAGCGACAGCTACGCGGCCAAGGCTCTCCCGCTGTTCAAGCCGCAGCGCGGTTGCGCCAAGGCATGGGTCGAGCTGGCCCGGGATGCCGGATGCAAATACATCGTCCTGACGAGCAAGCACCATGAAGGCTTTGCCCTGTTTGATTCGAAGGCGAGCGAGTTCAACAGCGTGAAGGCAACAGGAGCCGATATCGTGAAGGAATATGCCGAAGCATGCCGGGCAAACGGCATCAAAACGGGCTACTATTATTCCCTGCTGGATTGGCACCATCCCGACTATGACGGCAAGCTCGCCCTGTCGCGCGGCATCTCGTATCCTTCCGGCAATCTGAAAACCCACCGTTTCGGCAATCATGATGCCTACAAGGCTTTCCTGAAACGGCAAATCGGTGAGTTGACGTCGAACTACGGAGCAGTCGATCTGATCTGGTGGGATTTCAGTTCCCGGGGATTTCAGGGTGACGAAGCATGGGGTGCGTCCGATTTGCTGCGCATGGTCAGGGACAAGCACCCGCAGGTTGTCATGAACAACCGGCTTTACGATGCGGCTACGGTCAAGGACCACGGGCCGATGACTGCCACGGCTCGCGAAAAGGGCGATTTCACCACGCCCGAACACTATATTCCCGAGAAGGGCGTGCGTGGCGACTGGGAAGCCTGCATGACGCTGAACGGCACATGGGGCTATTCAGCGACCAATAACGACTGGAAGACGCCCGAAGTTCTCGTCCGGCAACTGGCGGACACCGTCAGCCGGGGTGGCAATTTCCTGCTGAATCTCGGGCCGAAGGCGGACGGCAGCATTCCGGAAGAATCGGTTCGCCTGTTTCAGGCCATCGGCGCATGGATGAAGATCAATCAGGAGGCCATCTACGGTACGACGGCGAGTCCGTTCGCCGAGCCGTTCCCGTGGGGCGTGGTCACCGGAAAGGGAGATGCGCTTTACCTCATCATGTACGAGATGCCGAAGGACGGCATCCTGAAGCTTCCTTATGCCATGCAGGGCTCTCCTTCGGCTCAGGCTCTGGCTGACAGCTCGTCCGTGCCTGTGCGGCAGGAGGAAGGCGGAACCGTGCTGGAT
>NZ_LIGX01000032.1 GCF_001683795.1 Neoakkermansia glycaniphila | reverse complement strand
GGCTCGGAGATGTGTATAAGAGACAGCCCCTGCCCCTGATCGCCCCCGACCACCGTATCGGCACACACACGCTCAAGGTCGATCCTGCAAAAATCGTCGGCATTGTCCACACCAACGAACCGGACGGCATCGGCGCTTTCAAGGACGGCGACCCCGTCACGGATAAAATCGGTGAAAACGTCGTAGTCTTCCTTGAAGAAGAACTGAAAAAAGGCAAAATTCCCGCCAGCTTCCTGCCCATCCAGTCCGGCGTCGGCAACATTGCCAATGCCGTACTCGCAGCGCTCGGCCGCAGCCAGGAAATTCCTCCCTTCAAAATGTACACGGAAGTTATCCAGGACTCCGTGATCGACCTCATGAAACAGGGTCGCTGCATCATGGTCGGCGGATGCTCCCTCACCGTCTCCGACGGCATGCTGGCGGACATGTACAAGGATCTCGACTTCTTCAAATCCCGAGTCATCCTTCGCCCGCAGGAACTCTCCAACAACCCGGAAATTGTCCGGCGCCTCGGCCTCATCTGCATCAATACGGCCATTGAAGTCGACCTCTTCGGCCAAGTCAACTCCACGCACTTCTTCGGCAAACAGATGATGAACGGCATCGGCGGTTCCGGCGACTTCGCCCGCAACGGCTATCTTACCATCTTCACCTGCCCCTCCATCGCCAAGGGCGGCGCCATCTCCTCCATCGTACCGATGGTCTCTCACCACGACCACACGGAACACGACGTGGACATCGTCGTCACCGAACAGGGTGTAGCCGACCTCCGCGGCAAATGCCCCCGCGACCGTGCCAAGGAAATCATCGAAAACTGCGTCCATCCCGACTACAGGCAGCTCCTGCTCGACTACATGGCGCTCACGCCGCAGGGCCACACGCCGCACAACCTCGGCAAGGCCTTCGAAATGCACAACGCATTCCTCGGCACCGGCGACATGCGCAATGCGAACTTCGCTCCGGCCGAATAAGCGAAACCGCAACCCATCCACTCAAAAAGCCCGCAGCCTCCCGCAGGATGCGGGCTTTTCAGCATTGCATCAGGCCGCCCCGCGCGGAGATTAGGCTTGCACTTTCACTGTTTCATGAAATAATAACCTCGCCCTCATGGAGGAACAAAGCACACAAACCAAGGAACCGACCAAACAGGAATGGCGGGGATTTTGGACGCTCGTCGCCGTACAGGCTCAAAACGCCTTTAACGAAAAAGCCGTCCAATTCCTCCTGATTCCCCTTGGTGTCTGGCTTTGGGGCCAAGGCAGCACGCTGGAATACACCCTCGGCGCCATCTTCGTATTACCCTACATCCTCTTCTCTCCCCTCGTCGGCTGGATATCCGACTGCTTCTGCAAGGCACGCATCATCCAAGCCATGGCCTTCATGCAAATCATCGTCATGGGGCTCATGCTCTTCTGCCTCTTCCAGCACGACATTCACGGAGCCATCATCTGGTTCACCATCTTCGCTCTTCAGGCCACCGTCCTAAGCCCAGCCAAAAAAGGCATTGTCAAAGACATGCTGGGCTCCAAATATCTGGGATTCGGTTCCGGCATCATCGAAATGAGCGTTGTCTTCGTCCTTCTGGCGGCCCAAATCGGCGTCTTCGTCTGGTACAGCTACCTGCTGGAAGCCTCCAAAACCCCGAGCATGCCGGAAGGGGACGGATGGCATGCCGCCATCGTCCCCACCATCGTCTTCCTTGCCATTGCCGTACCGGTCGCCATCGTCTCACTCATCCTCCCCCGCTACCCGCACAAACAAGGACAGGCGCGCCCCTTCACATGGAGCCTCTTCTATGAGCATTTCATCCAACTGAAATACCTCTGGCGGCACCGCCTCCTCCGCCTCAGCGAAATCGGCATCTCCTACTTCTGGTTCCTCGCCGGCTCCCTCTTCCTCATCATCATCCAGATCGCCAAAGGCATCGCCGTACAGGAAGAAGACTTCAGCGCACTGTGCGCCCTGCTCATGTCGTGGCTCAGCGGCGGCGTCATCTGCGGCGGCGTCATCGCCTCCATCCTCTGCAAACGCAAAAACGAACTCGGCCTCATCCCGTTCGGGGCCATCGGCATCACCATCTCCTGCCTCACCATGTCCTTCTTTGCTCCCAGCTCACTGGGAAGCAACATCTGCCTTGCCCTGACCGGAGCTTTCGGCGCAGCCTACCTCGTCCCCCTCAACGCCTTCCTGCAGGACAACTGCGACCCCGCGCACCGGGGCAACATCATCGCCGCCGGCAACCTGATGGACTCCCTGATGGGACTCGTTGCCGTCGGAGCCATGCTCGTCCTCAATGAACTCGGCATCCCGGCCCAGGGGCAGTTCTTCCTCCTGTTCCTCCTGAGCCTCGGCATCACCATCGTCACGCTGCGACTGATACCCCAGGAATTCATCCGTATGGTCGGCATCTGGCTGATGCGATGCGTCTACCGCCCGCGCATCATCAACGGCGACCGCATCCCGGAAACGGGCGGAGCCCTGATTGTCGTCAACCACGTCACCTATGCCGACGCCCTCTTCGTCACCCTCCTCAGCAAACGTCCCATCCGCTTCATCGTCGCGGAGGAATTCGCGGCCGTACGCTGCGTCGGCTGGATACTGGAAATATTCAACTCCCTCCCCATCTCCACCAAAAATCCGCGCGAAGCCATCGCCAAGGCGGCAGAAGGCCTCAAGGCAGGAGACCTCATCTGCATCTTCCCCGAAGGACAACTCACCCGCACAGGCTGCCTGAGCCCCATCCGCCGGGGACTTGAGATCATCGCCCGCCGGGCACAGGCTCCGATTATCCCCGTGTACATGGACGGCCTCTGGGGCAGCATCTTCTCCTTCTTCGGCAACCGCGTCTTTACCAAAAAACCGCAGCACATCCCCTACCCGTTCACAGCCGCCATCGGCACCCGAATGGATGCGGAAACAACTGACAGCCAGTCCGTCCTCAAGCAATTCCGTCGATTATCCTGCATCTGTCTTGAAGCCAGCTGCTCTACCGGCAAGGACAGCCTTCTTCAGCGATTGGAAAAACGGGGCAACAAGCCGCTCGTCCACTGGAACGGAGGATTCCTGACAGGACTGCAAATCGCCGCCGCCGTCATCGACAACCAAATACCCAAGGAATACCCGGCTCTGGCCGCCCGATGGCTCTCCATCCTCCTCAGATCAGTTCAGGACACCGTCGATTTCCAGAGATACTGGATGAACGCACAGCAATTGACGCGCGTCAATGCGCTCATGCCGCAATCCGCCCTTCTGACCACCATCGGGCACGACGAACCGCATGAAGAAACCGTCGCCGTCCTTTGGCCCATCCTCACCCTCACGCCCGTACATCTGATCGAACAGGCCACCACGCCCATCTCCTCCTCCATTGGGCAAATGGCAGGTTCCCAGCACATGCGCCGCCTCCTGCTCTCCGTCATCCCTCCCAAGCAGGTACCCTTCTACGACTTCAGCGAAGGTTCCGACATCAGCACGCCCAATATGCGCTGGAGACCTTGCCACGCCACGCCAGCCGGCATCGTCATCTCCATGTCGATGATGAAAAGCGTCTTCAAACTCGGAGACGGCACTGTCCAGCTCGGTATGCGGGCCCGCACGCGCGGCCTACTCCTGCCGGGTTACCGCATCAGCGCACAGGGCAGCGCCATCAAAGGGCCGACTCTCGCCATCCCCTACCCCGTTCCGCCCCACATCTACATCGATGAAAGCGGCTTTCTGGCCGAACTCACAAAAGAAGACCAGACGTCCCGCGACTCGTCCGAACCGTGAATCGGCCGTAGCGTGACTGCACATCCCGCCTTTATCCGGCCTGTCGTGATTAAGTCTTGACACAAGGCACCTATTTGCTTAAGAAAGGTGAAGTAATTTTTACGTACCATGGCGCCTTCTCCCTCCCGGCAACCCGAGCCGCAATATCGGCAAATGGAACTCAACCCGCAAGCGGCTGACGGGGACATTCACTCCCCCGCAAACGTCAACCGACAGGTTGCGGCTGCCGCGCGGCAGATCGAGCTGCTCGAGGCACAAAAAAGGGCGCTGGAAGAAGTCAACCAGCAAAAGGACTCCTTCCTGTCCGATCTCAATGAAACCGGACTCAAGCTTCACAATACCATTCGCCGCATGGACAAGGAACTGGAATCCATGCAAAAGGAGCAGAACGAAATACAGGAAGCCTGCGAATGCTTCCGCAAACACATCCAGATACTCTCGGCTCTTAATCCCCAGCACTGGGCCAAGGATACGCTGCAGGAAAGGCTGCGCGACGCCATCCCCAAGCTTGAGCGCGCCGAAAACGATTACCGCGAAGCCTTGGCCCATGGCCGCCGTTTCCACCATACGGACATCCTCCGCAAAATCAAACGCAGCAACGAATCACCCTTCTCCCGTGAACAACTTGGGCAGCATTTCATGGACGGCATCGCCTTCCACCTTCCTCTCGCCCTCTTCCTCCTGATCGCCTGGCTTATATACCTCATCTTCCGCTAACTCATGGCTTCCCGCAAATCGAAATACGCACCGCTTGACGAACTGGATCTCCGCCAGCAACAAATCGACAAGGAACTGGCCGACCTCCGCGCCTTCGTGCAAGGAGCTCCTACCCGTATTCAGGAAATGGAAAACACGCTGAGCGCACCCGAAGACATCCTGACCAAGCGCCAAACACGCCGCATCAAATGTGCCGTCGACAAAGGTCACGTGTACAACACCCGCCGCGAGCTCAAGGAAAACACACTCCTCCTCCTCCTCCTGGTTGCCTCCATCATCGCATCCCTTTGCTGGCTGCTCAACCTTCTGAACCAGGCCTGATACCTCCGATGAACAAACCCCTCATAGATGTCGCCTACATTGCCAAACTGGCACGTATCGAACTGACAGACGAAGAAACCGCCCGTTTTACCGAAGACCTCTCGCAGGTCCTCGACTACGTCACCCAGCTCCAACAGTGGGATACGGACGGAATCGAACCGATGTATCATCCCGTACCGACATTCGATGCACTGCGTTCCGATGAACCGCAACCAGGCCTGACGCCGGAAGACGCTCTCATGAACGCACCTCAGGCATCCGCTCAACAAATACGCGTCCCGAAGGTCGTCGAATCGGCTTAAATCACATCTCCACGAAATCATGCCCAGGCAACTTGGAACACTCGCATCATGGCGCGCGCAATTGCGTGCCGGCAGCACCACTCCCGCCGAACTCGTCCGGCTCGTCGCAAAAGCCATTGAAGAACGCGACGCGACAACGCACGCCTACATCTCGTTCGACACGCAGAAAGCAGTCAAGCAGGCCGAACAGGCCGATGTTCGCAGTGAGCTGGCCGGCATACCCATCGCCATCAAGGACAACATCTGCATCTACGGCGAACCGACGCGTTGCGCTTCCAAACTGCTGGAAAACTTCATTGCCCCCTACGATGCTACCTCCATCGCCAAACTCAAGGCAGCCGGAGGCATACCCTTCGGACGCACCAACATGGACGAATTCGCCATGGGATCGACCGGAGCCAACTCCGCATTCGGTGCCACCGGCAACCCGCATAATCAGGAACATGCCCCCGGTGGTTCCTCCAGCGGTTCGGCGGCAGCCGTAGCGGACGGAACGGCCATCGCCGCACTCGGCTCCGATACGGGTGGCTCCATTCGCCAGCCTGCCGCGCACTGCGGCATTGTCGGCCTCAAACCGACTTACGGACGCGTCTCGCGCTACGGCCTCGTAGCCTTCGCCTCCTCTCTCGACCAAATCGGCACTCTGACCCAGACGGTTGAAGACTCGGGCATCCTTCTCCAAGCCATTTGCGGCCACGACCCGCACGACTCCACCTCCAGCAACCGGGAAAGCGAAGACTTCACGGCCAGGCTCGGCCACGACATCAAAGGCATTCGCATCGGCGTACCCAAGGAATACCGTACTTCCGGCAACCATCCGCGAATCACGGCTGCTCTCGACAAGGCCATTGCGACACTCGAATCCCTGGGAGCGGAAATTGTGGAAATATCCCTGCCCCATTCCGAAGCCGTTGTCGCAACCTATTACATCATCGCCTGCGCGGAAGCATCCTCCAACCTCTCCCGATTCGACGGCATACGTTACGGAGTGAGGGCAGACACTCCCAACGGACTGGAAGACCTGTACCGCCGCACCCGCGAAGCCGGATTCGGTGCCGAAGTCAAAAAACGCATTATTCTCGGCACCTACGTTTTGAGCTCCGGCTATTACGATGCCTATTACTCGCGCGCTCAAAAAGTCAGGGCACTCGTTGCCGAAGACTTCCGCAAGGCATATACCGAAGTCGACTACATCCTCGGCCCAACCACTCCGGCACCTGCACCCAAGCTGCACGACAGTGCCATGACGCCTCTCCAAACCTATCTGGCAGACATTTACACCATTCCGGCCAACCTCGCAGGCCTGCCCGGCATCTCCATCCCCTGCCCGGTAGACGGCGTTCTGCCCGTCGGCATCCAGCTTCTCGGCCGCCACTTCGACGAAACTGGCCTCCTGAGTGTAGCCCAAGCCATGGAGCAATCCATGAAAGCATAATCTGCTTCTGACATTCCCATAAAACGCAAGCCGGCCATCATGATGGTCGGCTTTTTTCCTTTAAGCCGGAAGAGAAGCGGCAGCTTCCTGCCTGATCATCAGCGGTACATACCGTTCACGCCTCCACATCGGCGTCAAATAACCTTCCTTCAAAGCCGTACAATACAATAACTTGGCAAATGCCACCGTAGGAATGAACGTCGAAAATTTCTGCAATGTACCGGCAGACATATACCACAGGGCGATCTGCGACACAAGAGGCACCAGAATAAACATCACGATATAATCCTCCTTCAGTCCCAGCAGGGCACGACAGGCTCGAAAACTGACGACCAGCATGGCGAGCATCAACAGAGAACAGAGAACAAGCCCCACATAACCGATACGGTTGATACATTCAATCGGCCCGCTATGCCATTGTCCGGCACGGGCAAACAATTCCAAATCACCGAATGAAATTTTACCGCGGTAAATCATTTCGGATTCATTCTTAACATCAGAAACCTTCAAACGGAAACCGTCCCCCCACATGCGATTTATAATATACCCCTCGCGGTCATCCCACGCCCAAGCCCACATTTCCTTGCGCCAATCGGCCGATTCTTCCGCCGACTCCTTGGCATCGCGAGTCACCTCCACAAAAGGCACAATAGCCAAAGATCGTTGAATACCAAAAGGCATCTCTTTCAAAACGCCCGCCGTACTCATGAAGAACAACACAAAACAGCCAGCTCCGGCAGCAAGGCATACTTCAATGAAGCGGCGGCGGATCAAAGAGATAAAACAGCAGACAACAGCCAAGCCAAGCAATTTTTCACGGAAACCCGATAACAAAATCCCGGCAACACCGCAAAGAAATAGCGGTAATCGCCAAACAGAAAGCATAATCTGGGTGAGATTGTATCGGCACAAAAGCCACATTGTTACGAAAGAACCGACCCCCACGAAACGCCCATACCGCTCAGTCTGCATATCCTCGCCATTTGCTGCACCGCCTGAATCGCTAGCTTCCAACTGCCCCAACATCAACCCGAGCAGCGTGAAGAAGATAATCACAACAAAGGCGTACCGCAGCAGCTTGCGAAGCTCTTCCATACTCGTCGGAATCATCGAGTATGTAATATAGGAAAGGAAACTGAAAATAAAAAGCACATACTCCTTCCCGCCGATGTATTCCGTATCCAGACCGCTGAACATGGCAATATCGGCCGGATTTCTGATATAAGCCTGCACCAGCAAGGCTAGAAGAACAACCATCAGCAAATCCATCAATGGCAGCCAATGCCATGTGAATTTGAATTTGCCCATCGCACCCAAGGCCAGCATGGACGGAAGGACAATCATCGTGGCGATCGCGTATTTCGGAAGAAACCCCAATCCCGGAATAGGAATGGCAATCACGGGAAACAGCAGCAACAGCCACCACACCTTCTTCCCCAACGCGACAATCGATGCCAGCACGGCAATACCGCCAAGCAGCATCAAAGGCGTTTCCTTGCCCTCGGACGCCGAGGAACCCAAAAGCAGAGCCAAAACAAGGATGCACAAGGCACCCATGACAATTTTGGCGGTTTGGGCAAACATGGCGAATCTAAAAAAGCAAGCCGGCAGAACCCGCATCGCGGATTCTGCCTCGTTGATGATGAATTACAGAGCAGACGGCAGTGTCTTGCCCAAATCCGATGCCTTGCGACCCTTGCCGTCTCCGGCGATGCGTTCCAGCAAAACATCCTTGTAGCTCATGCCACCGGGAATCAGCGGCAGCACGTGCACATCATACGGCACCATGACATCCAGCACATACGCTTCAGGAGAAGCAATCATGCGGGCTATGGCTGCGGCCAGATCTTCCTGCCTGGTGACCCGTTCGCACTTGATGCCGAATCCCGCACACAACGTGGGGAAATCGGGGTAAATAACTTCGGGCGTCTGATGGGTCGGGTCATAATCGTCATGAGCATCGGCAAGGAACGTCTGGGCACGATTGGAATCGTACTTCAAATCCTCCCACTGCACCACCATGCCAAGATGCTGATTATTCAACACAAGGCACTTGATCGGCATGCGCTCCACCTTGATCGTTGCCAGTTCCTGCACATTCATCAGGAAAGAACCGTCGCCGTCGATATTGACCACCAGCCGATCGGGATATGCCATCTGCACCCCCATGGCGGCAGGCAAACCGTACCCCATGGAACCAAGGCCGCCGGATGTAGCCAGCCTCCTCGGTTTGTCGAACTTGTAGAACTGCGCGGCAAACATCTGATGCTGCCCCACGCCCGTCGTAATAATCGGATCAAGCTCCGCCGTCTGGCGATACAGCTCTTCAATCACGGTCTGGGGGGCAATATAACCGTCGCGCTCTTCATAACTCAGGGGATACTGCTCCTTCCAATCCTCGATCTGGCGGAACCATTCGGCGCGACGGGAAACATCATAGCGTTCGCGCTTGCATCCCAGTGCTTTCAATTCGGCATTGAGCACCTGCAAGGCGTCCTTGACATTGGCACGAACCGGGTACTTGACCTTCTTGTTCTTGTTGATTTCCGAAGCGTCGATATCGACATGCACGATCGTCGCATCCGGACAGAATTTGCTGACGGCCCCCGTCACTCTGTCGTCGAAACGAGCTCCGAGCGCAATCACGAGATCGGCTTCATTCACGGTATTGTTCGCATACACGGCGCCATGCATACCCAGCCAGCGAACCGAAAGAGGATGAGTCTCCGGCATGGCTCCGATCCCCATCAGGGATGTCGCCACGGGAATCTGGGCCAGCTCGGCGAACTCGACAAGCTCATCGGAGGCTTCGGCGGAAATCACGCCGCCACCTGCATAAATGGCCGGGCGTTTGGCCGAAAGAATCAGCGGGACAAGAGCCTTCAGGCGGTCGGATGGACATTCCACATTCGGATCGTATCCCGGAAGATCCTTTTCGTCATCGAAATCCGGCACAAAAGAACCTTCCTGAAAATCCTTGGGAATATCGATCACGACAGGACCGGGACGCCCCGACTGCGCCAGATAAAAAGCTTCGTTGATCACACGGGGAATATCCTCCAGCTTCGTCACCAGATAGCTGTGCTTCACGATGGGAGCCGTCATTCCGAACACATCCGTCTCCTGAAATGCTCCTCGGCCGATCAGCGAGCTGACCACCTGTGCCGTAATGGCAACCATCGGAGTGGAATCCAGATAGGCATCGGCAATCGGCGTAATCATATTCGTCGCTCCCGGACCGGAAGTCGAAATGCACACCCCCACCTTGCCCGTCGCCCTGCCGTAACCCTCCGCGGCGAAACCGCCGCCCTGCTCGTGACGGGGCAGAATCGTCCGTATCCGGGACTCCTTGCTCAACGCCTGATGGATGGGCATGCTGGCTCCACCAGGATACGCAAAGACGACGTCGACACCCTGACGTACAAGACTTTCGACAAGGGCTTCCGCCCCGGTCATGGAGTGCTGAGTCAATGTGTCCTTATTCGAATCATTCGCTGTCATAGTATGTATCTTGATGAAGTTACGAAATTACACCCCGACCACAGAGTCGAGTATGCGGTGGCAGGGTAACAAAGAGAAAGAGTTTTGAAAAGGCTTTTCTACGTTCTAGCGTCAGAAAACACCCCTGCTATTTCCGGTCGGCAATACACTGACACACTCCCTTCTCCACACAAACGGCCATCGGCATTACCATAGAGACCTTATGAAGCATTTTTTCACGGGTCTCATTCTCGCTCTTCTGTCTTTACCCCCCCTTTTCGCACAGCATCAGACCCATACCCGAAAAACAGGAATCCTCTCTCCGACGGACAAAATCCACGCCTATTTCTTCCAGGAAAAAACGCATCGCCTCCAGGTCATCGACGAAACCGACTGCTCATCTCCGCAATACGGCTCCCTCTCCAAAGCCATGACCCGGCATAAGTGCCAGGCAGGTGTCAACGGCGGCTACTTCGGCGCGGACAAGGAAGGCACGCCTCTCGGCATGGTCGTGCAAAACGGCAAACAAATCCATCCCATCCAATCGGGAGCCTTCTCCGTCTCAGGGCTGGTGTACGACACCGGGAAAAAAATCCAGCTCGTCCGCAGCAAAGACTACCTTGCCCAAAAAGAAAAACCCATTATCGCCAACGCTCTGCAAGGAGGCCCCTTCCTCATCGAAAAAGGCCACATCGTATCGGGGCTCAACAACACGCGCCGCGCCTACCGCACCTTCATCGCCACGGACGGCAAAGGCAAATGGTGCATCGCCACCACCTCCGCCCTCACCTTGAAGGAACTGGCGGAATGGCTGCATGAAAACGGCACTCTGGGCAACTTCAACGTCCACATGGCGCTCAATCTCGACGGAGGCTCTTCATCATCCTACTGGGTGAAAACTCCGGACATCTACTACCCTTCCGTCAAAAGCGTACGCAATTACCTCGGCGTTGCGCCGAGATAGGTCTTTATCATCCTCTGTGCCTCAACCAGCGAAAGGCAAAATACAAAGATTGCCAGACAAACGGCAGTGCCAGCATGCACAAAGCCACCGTAATCACGATATGAGCACGGGAAGAAGTCGCCAAATGCACGAACAGCAGCACAATAGCCAACAGGCACCCTCCGGCTGCCGAGCCTGACAAAATCCAGGCCTGCTTCGACCGCGGTGTAATCTTCAGGGACACCAGATTGACGATCAGATACACGAAAAGAAACCCCATACTGGAAGCAGCCGTCAGCTCCGCCACCGTCAACACATTCACAAACACCAGCAACATGGTACACACAAACACGATCCCCCACATCCGCGCTCTTGGGGAAGTCGGTGCAAAACGGTTTGGCATCTCCTTCTGCTCAGCCATCAGTCCAGGCATCTCGGACACGGAAAAAACATCCGTACTCAAAGCCGACAAAGCGGAAACAATGGCACCCACGCACAAAAGAATAGCCCCGCCCGTACCCATGAACCGCTCCGCTACCGCAGAAATCAAATATGCGCTTTGCTCGGAAGCAAGAGACAGATCCGCATTACCCACCGTCGCCACCGCCATCAACACATAAAAAAGAAAAGCGACGGCCAGCGTCCCCATATATGCAATCGGAACCGTCCGTTTCGGATTGGCAAACGGTCTCTTCGACGAAGCAATCAACTCGAAGCCTTCATAGCTGATAAAAATCATCAAGCCGCCAGACACCACACTCCATGGCGTCCCCCAGTTTTCCAGAGCGAAATTGTGGCTATCCCATGTCGGAGCCAGAAAAGCGGCTACCATGAACACACCCATCACCGTCAGCTTGATAGCATTCAAACGAAGAGACAAACGGGGAATCGCCGACGCCTTGCTCAAATTCAAATAAGCCACCGCCACAATACCCAGGCAAGCAAACACCTGCGTCGCCAAATTCAACTCATTCCCCCGGAAATGGAGCAAGGAAGCCAAATACGCGCCAAATACCCCGGCAAACAAGGATGCTATACAAGCATAACAAACCACCAGCAGCAAATTCAAACAGGAAGACACATAGCCAGTACCGAAAGCAATTGTAAAAAATCCCACCGTACCGCCCCGCATCGGGTACAGAAGCGTCATACGGATATACCCGAATGCCGTCAGCACAGCCAGCACCACGCCCAAGGCATACGCCAACGGCGCGCCTCCCTGAGAACTGACAACGGCAGGCCCCATCGTCGCAAACACACCGCCTCCCACAATTGCTCCGATGCCGATGGAAAGCCCCGCTAAAACGCCGCATGGCTTTAGCTCTGCCTGCCCGGCAGAAGCCTTCGGCACATCTCCTTCGGAAGAAACATCGGAATTCTGTTCATCGTCCATACCTGCTTTTATCCCCCAATCGACTGCTGGAGGCAAGCAGATTTCCTATCTGTTTTTTACCGGCAAATACAGCAGATACAACAGTAGTGCCAAAGGCACCTGAATAGACAACAAATACCAAGGAGGCGCTCCCATATAATCCAGAATACTACCGGCAACGGGGGCTACTCGCGTAAAACCGTAATTGGTTCCCAGCCACCAATTCACCGGAACCATACATGCCAAATACGCAATCCCGATCAACTGAACACGCCACGGATCGCCACATCCGGCCCTCCATCCGAACACGATCGGCAAAGAAAGCGCCGCAACAAGAATCACGCCATGCGACAAAAAGAAGGCGAAATAACTGATCGAAGGAAAATCGCTCCCCAGAGTCGGAGTCACCAACCCTTGAACGCTCGCCGCCAACACTCCGAAATAGGCCAGAGCACACATCAAAGGACGGCGAAACCACAGCGCAAAAAAACAGGCCAGCTCCATCCATGCGCAAAAGTGCAACGGAAGGCATTCCTGCCATGATGAACAATCTCCTGAAATCGCCTTGGCAACAATACTCAGCACATAAGTACACAGGCACAGAATGCCAAGGCACCGCTCCGCAAACACCTTCCTGCCCCCGACCCAGGGGCGCACCCGAACCATATAGGCATATCCCAGCAAAGCAATGCTCGCCAGGGCGAAAACATGCGACCACGAACCGAGGATAAATGAAGAAGCTACCATGCGATTCGCCGTACAGGCACCGTTACCGTTCCACAGAACGTATGATAGACACCGTATTTCCCGGAGCCATCAGCAGCCCGAGCTCATTGCAATCCTCCACGGAAAGAAAATATCCTTTCTCATCAGGACGGCTATCGCGCGTATTGCCGACTATCAACGTGCCTGCCTTCAAATTCAACGTCTTGTTGGCCGCTGCATACGTCTGGGACTGATGGCTTACCGAAGCCCCGTCCAGACTGGCAGATTTGCTCAGAACGGATGTCTCCACATTCCCCGTCCCGCCGTCGCGCACAGCCAGCAGAGGATAGCTCGACACCAGCTTACCGCCATCCCATACCAGAATCTCCTTCATCGGAAGATTGATTTCCATCGTCAACTGCATCGGTCGCAGCAAAAGCTTCTGCCCGGCCTGCAACTTGTTCAAATCTATCGTCCCGTTCAGGTACAGCAGCATATCAATGCTCGTCTTCGTCTTTTGGGCAATCTTGAAATACGAATCTCCGCCTCTGACCGTATAGGGAACGACCGCGGGATTATCACGCGACAAATACTCACGGATATTGATCTGGGATACAATATACCGCGCCTCCTTGCCCGCAATACGCTTATCGTGCAAATACTCCTGCAGCAGGGCCGTTGCTTCCTGCAGCCGATTCTGCTTCACCAGCTCGCGGGCATGCACCAGCTGCTCCGGCCTCTTCGGCCAAAGCGAATAATTGACTTCAGCAGCGGACAACAAACCGCCCAGACCACACAAACTAAAGCAGGCCTTTGCGGCGAAAATCGAAAATATTGATTTCATGAGACTTTTGAACCATTTCAAGGGTAAACTTCAACAGGCATATCTCCCAATCGTCATCCACTCCTTCCAACACCACACGCAGAGCATTCCCGGAATGCAAGGCTTCATCCACCACCCGGCCCCGCACATCTGCCATATTCTCGTGCAGCAGCACCTCCTGCACATCCGACCGGCTGAACCGGAAACCGTATTGAAGCAGCATCTGCAACTTGGCGCCCCGGGCCTTCAACCAGTCGAAAAACTGCCTGCCATGAGCGCCGAATCCCTCCACTTCCAGATCGCGATAAGCCTCCGGCCTGATAATCTTCGGCCTCTGTGCTTCTACATGACCCGAACGCACGCGACACATCCCCACGGCATCCATGGGTTCGGACAAAAGGATAAAATCGAACCGGGTATCCCCGAAAGTATCGATACGCCGGGCAGGCTCGTAGAGAACATGAGTGTTCTCAAGAGCATACTCCATCTCTTCGTCGGGTATCGACGGCATAGTATCGCCAGAGGGTAAAAGGGCGGTTCCCTCATGAATTCAGAGAGGAACCGCCCGAAGACTTGATCTAGTGTTCAGCTATTACGCTTTGGCTTTCTCAATGTATGCGACAACATCAGCAACGGACTTGAGGCCTTCGGCTTCTTCGTCCGGCACTTCGATGCCGAATTTCTCTTCGAAAGTCATAACGAGTTCGACGGTGTCCAGAGAATCGGCGCCCAGATCATCAATAAACTTGGCATCTGTGGTCACTTTTTCGGGTTCAACGCCGAGCTGTTCGACGATGATGTCTTTCACTTGGGATTCAATGCTGTCAGACATAGTATTTGTATTTGAAGTGGCTTCATACTACCTTACGCCCCTAGCAAAGGCAACACATATTTCAATCACCTGAACATTTTTTGGGTCATGGCTGCAGGAACATCCCTACTACTCGTTTTCATCGGCGGAGGCATCGGAGCAAGCATGCGCTACCTGATGGAATTCGGCATCGTCCGCATCTTTCCATGGGATGACGGGCGCCCATGGAGCATACTCATGATCAACCTCTTCGGCTGCCTGCTCCTCGGATTGCTGGCCGGTTGGCTCGGCAGGCATCAGCAGGCGGCGCCATGGCTCTCTCCCCTACTCGTTACCGGCATCCTCGGAGGCTTCACCACCTTCTCCACCTTCGCCCTGCAGCTTGCCAAACTGTCGCTGATGGGCGAAAGCAAAACAGGGCTGCTCCTTGCACTGGCCTCCGTCCTAGGCGGTTACCTCCTCGCCGCCTCCGGTTATCTCGCTACACGCTGAATGTCAGCCTTGAACATTCAAATTAGCTACAAGTCGCATACCGTTTAGCGTAATATTGCCGTCCACAGCATCGATACGGGAAACGCCCTTTGCAATCAGCTCGGCATCACCTCCCGTCGCCACCACATACGGGCGCCCCGGCATCTCCTCTTCGATACGCACGAGAATCTCCTTCACCAAGCCCCGGTACCCGTAAATCGATCCGGCATGAATAGCCTGCTCCGTACTCTTCCCAATGGCGCAATCGGGTTCTCGAGGATCCACCGCAGGCAGAAGCGCCGTATTCCTCACCAGATAATCCCCCATTGATGCGAGACCGGGAGCAATCACACCTCCAAGGTAAAATCCGTCGTCGCTGACCACATCGAACGTCACCGCTGTTCCGAAATCGACAACCACGCTCGGTGCACCGTAATACGCCACTACACCCACTGCATTCGCCAAACGGTCCGCCCCAATCTGTTTCGGCAACGGATACCGGATTCCGATCCCCAGATTGGATTCGCAGCTCAGCACATGGAACGGACACGACAACCAATCGCATAAAACCTCCGCCACTCGAGGCACGACTGAACAAATCAGCGCAAAATCGTACTTCCACCCCTCCAAAGCCAAGGCAAGCCGCTCCCCGCACAACTCCCTCGTCGGAATCATGCAGCGCTTATCCAGCAAACCTTCCGGCGAAGAAAGGACGAACTTCGTCCTCGTATTGGAATTATCGATCAACAGATAAATCATACGTGAAAATCATCCAATTGTTGAACCAGTTCCGCAATGTGCGCAGCACCGCCCTTCATCCGCGCCTGATGCAAGCGCTGCTTCATCACGCTCCAGGCACTTCCGTCCTGATCCAGCAGGAATTGCAATGCACGACGCAGCTCGGCAGGAGTAGAAACAAACCGGCCGCCACCCAAACGGTGCAACAACTCCGTATTCCCTTCCTCCTGGCCCGGAACAAAATGATTCACCAGCACAGGCACCTCTGCAGCCAACGCCTCGTGCACACTGGCACCTCCAGCCTTACCGACCAGAACATGGTGTGATGCCAGCAACTGCGGCATACGATGCGTCCACCCCAAAATACGCACGCGATCCCTGCCCGCACGCAAAGCCGCACCATGCACGGCCCGGTACAACCGCCGCACCTTGTGCCCCAGCACAACCGTCACACGCACCTCAGGAGCAGCATCCAGCATGGCGACAAGCTCCTCTTCCACCAGAGAAGGCCTTCCCTGCGGCACATACAACACCTTGAACGCTTGCCCGGCACACCAGGACTTCGCCTCGTCCCCCGCATGCACCTTGGGAGACACGGGAAAATGCGTCACAACGACTCTATCGGGTGCAATCCCCTTCTCCTCCACCAGCAAACTCCTTGTGCCCTCATCGGAAACCGCAAACAACCGGGCATCCGACTCCAGCCATGTGCGGCTGATCGCCAAAGAATCCGTCACCACCGTCATATAGGGCACCCTGTGAACACCCTGGCGGAACAAGACATCCAACAGGTAAGGATACAACGGAAATGTACACACCACAGCATCAGGCTTCCACTCGTCAAGCATAACCCGGAGCCTCACAGCCACAGGCCCCAGACCGGGAGGCACACCGCCCGACCAGTCGGAAGTATCCGACAAATCGTACAGGCACCTCCAAAGCCACGGCACACGGGCCGTCATCCACAAATACAAACGCTTCGTCCACTTGAACACTTCCGGCAGCGCTTCGGCGCATACATCGCAAACCCTCACCTCAGCGCTCTCTTGCAAAACCTCGCCTACGGCCCGAGCCGCGCTATTGTGCCCGTCACCGTAACCGGCCGTCAATATGAGAACTCTCTTCATGAAACAATCAGGGCGCACAAACGAAAAAACCGCCCCTTCTCATGAAAAGCGGTTTGGGAAACCATATTACGGCAGCAGGGTCTTTGATCGCTGCTCCGTCACTTTCCTCTCCCGCACAAAAATCGTATCTCCCGGAAAAAGCTTGATATCTCTGTCGCGGGTACTGAAATAATCATACTCTTTAGTCACTCCGTTCCGGGTTACCAGAATATGTCGAGAACCGAAATCCGTAATATCGCCGCACTCGATCAAGGCCTCAATCAGAGTCAACTCGGCACGATACGGCAAATTCTTTTTACTGCCGACCGCGCCCGTCACATGAACGAACCGTTCGCCTGGAACTTCCTTGGAATCCACAACGACGGAAAAAACAGGTGTTGTATACACCTTTTCCTTCTGATACGCCGCCGTCAAAGCATCCTGAATCTGCCTTCCAGTCTTGCCCGCAAAAGCGATCGGAGCGGATAAATAGGGCATCCTCACCGTGCCTTTGTTATCAAGCTGGTACTTGCCGCTCACAACGGAGACATCGCTACCTGGCAAATTTTTAGCCTCGATATGAATAAAACCGCCGGGAATGGCGCGAGGCTCCACATCCTGTGCCCTGACGGAAAATGGCAGAACGCAGAACAGAACGCAACAAATAACTGCAAGGAACTGTTTCATACTGACAAGATGGCAAAGATTGCAGGCTTCTCGATTCCGCATATGGCACACAGACTACGGAAGCAATGTTTTCTCACGTCCTTCCGTAAATCCGCGCTCTTTCACAAAAATCACATCACCAGGAAAAAGTTTCACACCTCTGTCGCGCGTACTGAAATAGTCGTACTGCTTGGTCACGCCATTGCGGGTTACTAAAATATACCGCGATCCGAAATCGGTAATGTCACCACATTCGATCAAGGCCTCAATCAAAGTCAACTCCGGACGGTAGGGCAAATTCCTCTTACTGCCCACTGCCCCTGTCACGTGGACATAACGGACACCGACACCTTGGTGCTCAATACTATCGACTACAACCGAAAAAACGGGAGAAGTATAAATCTTTTCCTTCTTGTAAGCTTCCGTCAGCGCATTTTGGATCTGCCGGCCCGTCTTGCCGGAAAGACTGATCGTACCGGACAAATAGGGCATCTGTACAGTGCCTTTGCTGTCCAGCTGGTACTTGCCGCTGACAATGGTCGTATCGCTTCCCGGAAGATTTTTCGCTTCGATCGTGACGAAACCGTTAGGTACGGCACGAGGTTCCACATCCTGAGCCTTGGCGGAAAACGACAACGAACAGAACACAACACAACAGATAATTTGCAACAAATGTTTCATGATGGTATATGGATTGTTTTCAGATTAATAGAGATCGTCCCCGGGCTGATCCGTCGATTCCGTTTTTTTCGCAACCTCGGAACGCTTCGAAGAACGGGAAGTAACGGGTAAAGGATTGAGAGCAGCCGAAGGTTCGACGCCCTCCGTGGGTGAATAGTACGAATAATATGTCGTGTAATATTGATACTGCGTATCACCGGAAATATCGACATTATTCATCACAACCCCCATCAAGTGGCCACCGGCATTCTCGATCACCATCTTCTCACGCACCAAAGCCTTCATCGGCAACTTGCGAGGCTGTACCACCATGATTGTCGCATCGGCTTTGCTGACAATCAGGGATGCATCGCTGACGCCAAGCACGGGAGGACTGTCAATCAGAACAATATCGAAGCGGCGGCGCACTTCATCCAGCAATTCGCGCATGCGATACGAATTCAAAACGCCGGAAGCATCGGAAGGAGTCGGGCCTGCAGGCAGAATATACAAATTGTCCACATGCGTCTGCAAGATCACATCCTGCAGAGCCAGGTCACTCGTCAGGAAATTGGACAAACCGTATTCGCATTCCACATCGTTGTATTCGGCCAGCTTCGAGCGGCGAAGGTCGGCATCGATCATCAACGTACTGAAACCACCCTGCGCAAATACATAAGCCAAATTGCACAAGGTCGTCGTCTTGCCTTCACCTGCATTGCCGGACACCAAAGCAAGAGTCACCACATTAGTATCCTTGCGCTTCAGTTCGATATTCGTACGGAGAATACGGTAAGCTTCCGCATCGGGGCTGCTTCCGTTCATCAAATGCAGCAAACCGATATCCTGCGGAATCACACCAAGCACGGGCAGATTGAGATTGCGCTCCACATCTTCCAGCGTCTTGACAGACGTATCCATATAATTGAGAAGGAACGCTACGCCGATACCGAATACGACGCCGACCACAGCACCGAGGATCAGGTTCATCTTGACGTTCGGTGAGCTTGGCACTTTCGCCTCGCGCGCCTGTGTATGAATCTGGATAATCGGACGGCTTGCACGGCGATTCATCGTCTGATTGATATACTCGTTCTCCAGATCTTCATAACGGCTTTTCTCCGTTCGGTAATCGCGAATAGCCGACATCACCAGAATATCGGACTGCGTCTTGTTTCTGACGATTTCCGTGACCTCATCAAAAGCCCTTTTGATACTCTTGCGGCCTTCTTCCTTCAACGACAACGTCTGTTCCAAAGCATCCTTCAGTCCGACAAGTCCTTCCGTCAGTTTTTGCTTTGTGTTCTCGTGTTCCTGTACCATGGACAGCAAAGCCGGATGCTTTTCGCCATAGCCGTCCATGTGCATTTTACTCAGAGTAGATTCTTCCGTCTGGGAGCGCGTATACAACTCACGCACAGATAAACTGCCCGGAGTCGTCTCCGCCAAAAGATCCGTTTGCCTCACATAATCCATCAACTCCGAATCTTTCAACGACTTCAACTTGTTGATGTGCGTTTTCAGCTGCGTGATCTCATCATCCAACGCGGAAAGTTTGTTACGGCGCTCGGTCAGTACAGCCTCTTCATTATTGACAGTGGTAGGAATCGTATTGCCAGTATCACTCAAAAGACCGATATAATCGCTAGTCGTCATATACTTGCGCAACGTATCAGTCTTGGCAAGAAGTTCATTTTCACGGCGAGTCAATTCCTCTTGAATTGTGGCAATCGCCTTATCCAGCACCTCGTTTTCCTGCGCCTCGCGTCCTTCCTTGTAGCATTCGGTGACGGCATCGCAAATAAGCTTAACCAATGCCGGATCGGATCCGACCACCTTGACATCCACCAAGTCCTTGCCACGCACTGGCATCACTTGAATCATCCCTCGCAGAATAGAGGCGGCCGTCGCATCATCAGTCTGCCATTGCTGGGCCAGATTCAGCTTTTTGGAAACAGCCATCAGATTCATATCCGACACCAGAATTTCGAATTGCGTAGGAATATAATTTTCCGACGCATTATTCTGAAGCACCCTTTCCGCGCCTCTGCTCAGGGAAACAATGGCTCCCGGTTTTTTGATTTCAAAATTGATGACGCTCGTATAACTGGGAGGCATCAAATAGGTCGCTACGGCAGCGGCAACAAACACAAGTACAAAAACAAGCACCGCTTCTTTCCATCTATTGCGAAGAATCTGAAGGTAATCGCCTGCATGTAAGGAAGCTTCTGACTTTTGGTTTATTGCGGGAGAGGACATATATAAAGAGAATATTCAGTAAAAAGGGATGCCGCCGGAAACCTTCCCCAAGGTCCGGCAGCTACAATGATAAAATTTAGAACGTATAAGTTGTGTTGATGGAATATACGTTACGAGTATAAGGGGTGGAAAAACCGCCAAGATCGGCATTCGTGTAAGCGTAGCCAACAGCTACGGACCAAGATCTGTCCAACCTCCACGACAGCCCCACATTGAAATTGTAAGTCGTTTCCTTGTGATCACCCAAGCCGGCCTCACCATCCGAATAATCACTGAACATTGCAGAAGCTCCGTAATTCAACGAAAGGACATGAGTCAATTTTTGAGTGCAGTTAACACCCAAACGCCATGTGCTATTGGAACCGTAATTGCGGCCATCATAATATGTGCCTACGCTTTCATTATTGTAGGAAACATAACAACTGATGGACATACTGTCCGTCACTACCCGGTTATATCCACCGGACAGCGTAGGATATACCTTGGTACCGGCTCCTTGCTGAATCTTTATCTGAGTACCGACATTCATCGACACATTGGACCTAGGAGACAGCGCGTGCTGTATACCCACTGTCGTATAAATATTCTGGCTGTTATAGCCCTCCTGTCGCAACACGAATTGTCCGCTGGCATTGGCCAAATAGGAAGTGCGTTCTGAAGCCTTGAAAGACAAACTTTCCCCAATATTCACATATTCGCGATTGTCATCCTGATACTCGCTTTCGGAATACAGAATACCGCTATAGCTGACATTCGTATTCAAGGCCCAACGGGGATCCAAACTCTTGCCTACCGTATGGGATGTATTGAAAGTAAACGTATTTCCCTGGCGCCTGGAAGCGGAAATGCCATCCGCATAGTTGGGGTCAGGCGTATAGGCCACAGAATTGTGCATCGTGTACCGCAATGTCGAATCGAACGCATGCGTCAATTGCATCGACAAGCTGGAATTGCCGATAACCTGATCCGTACGCCCGTGCATATTGCGCGTATACACGTCACCCCCCAACAGGGCATTGTAACTCAACTGTGTCCGCGCATCCTGATTCGAGTAGGAAGAACCCAGCGAGAATCCTACATAGGAAGAACTTTCATGAACCGGATTGCTCTTCGCCACAGCATTGACATTATCGTCATAACCAGCCGATAAGGTAAACGACCATTTCAGGGGAGACGATTCCAGCAATCCGACAGACGGAGTCACATCGTACAAGGAAGATGCTTGGACATTAGCACTAACCGCACCAATTCCAAGCATCATCAAAAAAAACGTATTTTTCATAAAGGCCTAGCCGTACAAACGAATCAAGGTCAACATGGGCTTATTGAACACTCACATCCGGCGAGGGAGGGGGCACCACAACCGGCCCATCGCAACCGCCGCCGTTAGGGCCATTGCCAGCCTTCACATTATCCTTGGAAAGTAAAGAACGAAACGGAACAGCCGAAGCTTCCTGCGTCTCACCCGAAGTCGCCAGCGGACTGTCAGCAGCCTTGGTCACGACGTACGTCGCAATATCCTTCACCAGAAGCTTCGCTTCATCCGTATTACCCAAAACCGATTGCACCTCCTTGGATACAGGTTCCAAGACACGATATGGCGTCTCATGCGCCATAACGGCAGCAATCGCAACTTCCTTCACAGTCGGCAAATTCTTCTTGGCGTCGAAACTCGTCAGAGCAGCGCGAACAATGTCAGTCACCGCTTCCGGCGACTTCTGCACAGCATCACGTACAATGACAACCATTTTCCCGGAATCGGCCTTCTCATTCTTGATCTGGGCAGCAACACCGGAAGCAACCTGTTGCTTTTGTTCAGCAGTAATGGCGCCGGCAACACACACACAGGACAAAGCCGCAGCCATAACTCCCAACTTCTTAAAAACGCACGTTTTCATCATTAGCGCACTTGGGTAAAATTCAAAATAGAAAGAGTGGAGCGGGTAACGGGAATCGAACCCGTGTGATCAGCTTGGAAGGCTGGAGCTTTACCATTAAGCTATACCCGCTTGACGTTTGCATTTTAGCAGACCTCCGCACCTTGGCAAGCATTTTTTCTAGCAGCATGATTTTTTTCTTTTTGCTTGACCGCCTCCCAGCCGTGGAGTAGGGTTCTTCCATCTCCACACGCGGGTGTCGTTCAATGGTAGGACGCGAGCTTCCCAAGCTTGAGACGTGGGTTCGATTCCCATCACCCGTACCAATTTTCTGCAGCGCGGCAGTAACTGTTTGCACCTTGCCGACAACAGCACACACATTCATTTCCCATTGTCGGACAGGGATTTTTCAACAAACTTGTACCCTTCGCCTCACTTGTCTTTCACAACATGGCAAACTCTGAGATTGTGTCGTTTCACGCATCGTGCCATGCTAAAAACAAGCAACAAAAAACAATCGATTCATTTTCAAGGATTTTGATCATAAAATAACCCAACAAGGCAGCACACTTCATCAAGGCTGGTCCGAGCCGCAGCCAAAAACATCACCCGGCTTCCATCGCCCCACGACTTCCTTCGCCATACACCCATTCCAGACAGTTTTTGAACGTAAAACCTGCTCCGAGCCACAAAGAACCTGAACGAGCCGTTTTCCATCATCGCCATGAACCAAAAGACTCTCCTGACCGATATTCCCGACTCCATACGACAAGGTGCCACACAAGAAGAATGGGAAGACTATACATGGCAGCTCAGGCACAGCTTCAACTCGATCCCCAAGCTGGAAGCGGCCCTCCGCCTCAGCACCGAAGAACGAAACGCCCTGCTCCATGCCGCCGAGAGGCTGGCCGTCAGCATCACCCCCTATTTCCTGAGCCTGATCGATCCCGACAATCCATGCGACCCGTTGCGGAGGCAAGTCATCCCGCACATGGATGAAACCATTGTCGGGGAAGAAGAAATGGCCGATCCTTGCGGCGAAGACGATCGCATGGTAGCCCCCGGCCTCGTCCACCGTTACCCGGACCGCGTTCTCCTGCTGGCCACAGACCGCTGCGCCTCCTATTGCCGCCACTGCACACGCTCTCGTGTCGTCTCCGGCGTCACGGATCATAAACTGCGCACCAACTGGGATGCCGCCTTCGACTATATCCGCCGCCATACAGAAATCCGCGATGTGCTCCTTTCCGGCGGAGACCCCCTTCTCCTCCCCGACTCCCGGCTGGATTCCATCCTCTCCGAACTCCGCAGCATTCCTCATATCGAATTCCTGCGCATTGGCTCGCGCATTCCGATCTTCCTCCCGCAGCGCATCACGGACTCCCTCTGCGCCACTCTGCGCAAACACGCACCCCTGTTCCTCTCCGTCCACGTCAACCATCCCAGCGAACTCACAGGCGAAGCCGAAGAAGCGCTCGTCCGGCTGGCAGACCATGGCATCCCGCTCGGCAGCCAGACTGTCCTCCTCAAGGGCATCAACGACGACATCGCCATCCAGCGTCCCCTGTACCACCGGCTGCTGCAATGCCGCGTCCGGCCCTACTACCTTTACCAGTGCGATCTGATCGAAGGCTCCCGCCATTTCCGCACCACCCTGCAGACGGGAATCGACATCATTTCAGCACTCCGCGGCCACACTTCCGGCTACGCCATCCCGCAGTACGTCGTGGACGCACCGGGCGGCGGCGGCAAAATCCCCGTCAACCCGGATTACATCGTCGAACAAACGGACGACCACGTCACGCTGCGCAATTATGCAGGCCAGCTTTATACCTACCCCCTCTTTTCATGACCCGGCATTTTTTTATTGCAGGCAGCAGATGAATGTGATGCAATAACCGCCGTTCACTTATGATTGCCACACGGGAAGATCTGCTCCAATGGAAGCTCCGTGCCGGTCGCCAAGCCCCTGCTCGAGTTGTTCTGGACTTGGAAGCAGACAGCCTGCACAGGTATCAGGAAAAAATTTGCCTCATCCAGTATGCGGATGAAGAAGGCGTATGCCTACTCGACCCCCTCGCCATGGAAGACATGCGGGCCTTTACGACCTGGCTGTCGGAATCTGACATTTGGATGCACGGCGCCGATTACGACATGAGCCTCATGTTGAACGGATTCAACACCCTGCCCCACCTCATTCTGGACACGCAGATCGCCGCCCGCCTGCTCGGCTTTCGCCAATTCGGCCTTGCCGCTCTCGTCGAACACTTCTACGGCATCCAGCTCAGCAAAACAAACCAGAAGGCGGACTGGGGCAAACGGCCCATCTCGCAGGCCATGCTCGAATACGCGCAATCGGACGTCCAGTACATGCTCGACATGGCGGACAAACTCTGCGCCGAATTGCGCAGCAAAGGCCGCTACGAATGGTTCCTAGAAACCTGCCGCCACAACATGGAACGCGCCCGCGAACGCATGGCGGAAGAATCGCCAGACTCATGGCGCATCCGCGGCTGCGGCCGCCTGCAACGGCGAGGACTGGCCGCGCTCAAAACCCTCTGGACATGGCGCGACAGGGAAGCCCAGTCATGGGACAAACCCTCGTTCATGGTCTGCTCGAACGACGACCTCCTGCGCTGGAGCACCGCCCTGCAGGAAGGCAACAGCATCACACCGCACAGCCGCTTCCACACCCATCGCGCCGCCCGCTTCCTGAAAGCTGTCGAGACCTTCCACGGCATGGATGAAAACGATTATCCCTGCCGCATCAGCCGGCCCCGGCCCGCCTACGACGACCAATTCGAAACCCGGCTGGAAAACTGGATTCAACGCCGCAACGAGGCGGCTGAAAAGCTCGATCTCGACCCATCCTTCGTCGCACCGCGGGCCATCATGGAATCCATCGCAACCAATGAAGAAACGGGATTCACCCATCTCCTGAACTGGCAAAGGGAAGTCATGGGCATCCATTGACGCATGAACGACACCAACACGCCTCTCCTCTCAGTCGAACATCTCCGCTTCATCCATCCTTCGGGCCGTGGCAAGCTGGATGATTTGACATTCGACATCGCCCGGGGAGACTTCGTTCTCGTCACCGGACCGTCCGGCAGCGGCAAATCCACGCTGCTCCGCCTCCTCTCCGGACTCGATGCCCCGCAATCCGGCAGCATCCGCCTGCTCGGCACGGAACTGTCCGACACCCCGCCAGCCACACTCAGGCACCGCCTCGGCTTCGTCATGCAAACCCCGATACTGGACGACAACCTCTCCATCCGGAACAATCTCCTTCTCCCCTTCACCTTCCGCGCCAACAAAACACTCTCCCGGCCGGACGACTCCACTCTTGCCGCCGCCATGCAGCGCCTCGGCCTGCAAGACATCCCTCTGGATGAAACCGCCTCCCGCCTCAGCACAGGACAAAAGCAACGCCTGACCCTCATACGCGCCGTCCTGCTCCAGCCCGACCTCCTCCTGCTCGACGAACCCACCAGCGCCCTTGACCCCGCCAACACTGGAGAAGTCGAGAAATACCTCGAAGCCCTGGCCGATGCCGGCACGGGCATCATCTGCATCACGCATCAGGCCTACCGCCCGTCACGCCCCTACCGCACGCTGTATCTGGACAACGGCCGCGCCACCTGGGCTTCCCCCTCCGCGTCATGAACAACACCTCCTACATGGAAATCGGCCTCGTCCCCCTCTTCCTCAGTGTCGGTTTCGTCCTGCTCTCCTGCACCCTCTCCTTCATCCGCGGCCTCGGCCTCGAGAAGAGCCTGCTGCTCGCCACCGCACGCACCTTCATCCAGCTCTTCGCCGTCGGCTACATCCTGCAGTTCCTCTTCCAATCAGGGCAATGGTACTGGGTCGCCGCCTTCTTCATCGCCTCCATCCTCACCGCCACCCAGATCGTCAGGGGCAATGTCGGCAAGCAATCCACCTCCTACCTCCTCCCCTCATTCGCCTCCATCCTGCTCACCAGCTTCTTCATCCTCACCGTCGTCACCGGAGGCATCATCGAAGTCAACCCCTGGTGGGATGCCCGCTTCTTCATCCCCATCGGGGGCATGATCATCAGCAACACCATGAACGCCCTCGGCATCTCGCTCGGCTACTACTTCAAGCAAATGGAAGCGCGGCGGGGAGAAGTCGAAATGCGCCTCCTCCTCGGAGCCTCGCCCGCCGAAGCCAGCCAGCCCATCGTCCGCGAAGCCCTCGTACTGGGCATGCGCCCCTCCATCAACACCATGATGAGCGTCGGCATCGTCGCCCTTCCCGGCATGATGACGGGGCAAATCCTCGCGGGAGCCGACCCCGTGCAGGCCATCCGCTACCAGATCGTCGTCCTGCTCATGATCTCCACGGCCACCGCGCTCGGCTCCTTCCTCTGCCTCGAATGGATACGCCGCCGCCGATTCACCCGGCAGGGAACCCTCCGTTCCTGATCCGCCGCACGAAAAAAATCCGCTTCGCGCATTTTTTTCTCTCTCGAAAGACATTATACTTGACTCCGCAACAAAAAAACGGTAGTTTCTTCGCCCGATTCCCGAACGAATTATCAAACTTTATCATCATGCGTTCAGTTACTGTAAGAAAAGGAGAACCTATCGACCGCGCACTCAAGCGCCTCAAGACAAAACTCGACACGGAAGGCATTCTTGACGAAATGCGCCGTCGCCGTGCTTTTGAAACACCCATGGACGAACGCCGCCGCAAGGCTCGCTCCGCTTCCAAGCGCAACAAAGTCAAGTGGCGCTTCACGAACAAGGAAGAAATTCCCGCCGAAGCGATCACTCCCGCCCCTGAAGCCTAAACCTCCTGGTTCGGGAAATCGAAAATCTTGAAAAAAGGGGCAAGCTCCATGCGAGTTTGCCCCCTTTCATTTCCACCCATGAACACCTCCCTGTCTCAGCAACTCTTCACCCGCGGCAAGGCCGTCATCCCCGGAGGGGTCAACTCCCCCGTCCGCGCCTTCAAACTCGTCGATGGCACCCCCTTCTTCGTCCGCTCCGCCAAGGGAGCCCACCTGCGCGATGAAGACGGCAACGACTACATCGACTACATCGGCACATGGGGCCCCGCCATCCTCGGCCATG
The DNA here is from genome assembly GCF_001683795.1 of Neoakkermansia glycaniphila. Taxonomy (GTDB): domain Bacteria; phylum Verrucomicrobiota; class Verrucomicrobiia; order Verrucomicrobiales; family Akkermansiaceae; genus Akkermansia; species Akkermansia glycaniphila. The sequence goes on along the minus strand of NZ_LIGX01000032.1, from coordinate 129,516 downwards.
CGCCGGACAAAATCATCGCCGCCGTAGGAGACGCCATCACGCGGGGACTGGGATACGGCACACCCACCGCCGTTGAAGTGGACATGGCGGAAACCATCGTCCGCTGGATACCCTCCATCGACAAAGTCCGCATGACCAGCAGCGGCACGGAAGCCACCATGTCCGCCATCCGGCTGGCTCGCGGCTACACGGGCCGGAAATACATCATCAAATTCGAAGGCTGTTACCACGGCCATGTCGACTCCCTCCTCGTCTCCGCCGGATCCGGAGCCCTCACCTGCGGCAAGCCGGACAGCGCAGGCGTACCCGATGCCTTCGCCGCCCTCACCATCGCCCTGCCCTACAACGACAAGGAAGCCGTCCGGCAGGCATTCGCCGCGCACGGCAGCGACATAGCCGCCATCATCCTCGAACCCTACCCGGCCAATGCCGGCCTATACTTCCCGAAGGACAACTTCCTCGAATACCTGCGCGACATCACCGCACGCCACGGCGCCCTCCTCATCTTCGACGAAGTCATGACCGGCTTCCGCCTCGGCAAAGACGGCGTACAGGGCATCCACGGCATCACGCCGGACATCACCTGCCTCGGCAAAGTCATCGGCGGAGGCCTCCCCGTCGGAGCCTTCGGCGGCCGGGCGGACATCATGGACTGCGTCTCCCCCCTCGGTCCCGTCTACCAGGCAGGCACCCTCTCCGGCAACCCCATCGCCATGACAGCGGGCCTCACTCAACTGCGCGAACTGGAAAACACCGATGCCTACTCCCGGCTGGAAAACCTCGGCGCACGCCTCGAAGAAGGCATCCGCAAAGCTCTTGCGGACACGGGCAACCCCTTCACCTTCCACCGCACCGGATCCATGTTCTGCCTCTTCTTCACCGCAAAAGAAGTCAACAACCTGCAGGATGCCATGACCGCCTCACTGGAGCAATACCGCCCCTTCTTCCGCTCCCTGCTGGAACAAGGAGTTTACTTTGCCCCCTCGCCGTACGAAACGGGGTTCATCTCCGCCGCCCACACGGAAAGCGACATCGATCACACGGTCGCAGCCGTTGCACGAGCCCTGAAATCAATCGGCTGATTTGCAATTTTCTAATCTATCCTCAAATTTAGTCTTGCATTCCATCGGAAAAAAGTGCATCCTCGGCGACCGCATTTGCAAGATAGTCCCAAGCAGACTTACAAATTTAACACTATGAGAAAGTACGAAGCACTGATCGTCCTCAACATGAAGGGCGTTACCTCCATGGACGACCTTATCCAATCCGTTGCCGACCAGCTGAAGGAAGAAGGCGCCCAGATCACCGAAATCAAGAACATCGGACGTCGCGAATTCGCTTACGAATCCAACCACATCAAGGCTGGCCAATACGTTCTCTACACCTTCAATGCCGAACCCTCCGTCATCCGCGCAGCACGCGAACGCCTCGCCATCGACGAACAGGTTCACTACCAGTACTACAGGTCCTGCTAAGGCAATAGGCGGTACATTCTTTCCATAAGAAACGCGGCTTCCGACAAGGCAGCCGCGTTTTTTCCGTACCCCTGCCGCTCCGCAATGCGACGGCCTCGCCCCAACTTCTACACCTCAAAACCGAACGACTCCAACACACCCGGCACGCCGTCCGCAAACGACGGATACAAAGGCTGCCAGCCCAAAGCCATCAGCAACGCACTCGACACCCGCTGGTTCGTACCGCCGCGGCGGGAAAAACAACCATCGTCCGCAGGAATATCCAGCCCCGTCAATTCCGACAGGTAACCGTACACATCGGCCTTCACCATCGGCACAGCATCCGCCACATTATAGCATTGGTGCCGGCAATCCGACACAGCCAGCAGGGCCAAAGCCGCCACAGCATCGTCCCGGTGCACATAATTCAGCCAGCGATCGCCCGCGCCGTGTACACAGCCCGATCCATCCAAAAACCTCCTCAGCAGCACGGAGCGGCCCGGACCATACAAAGGCGCCAGCCGGGCCACAATACCGCCGGACTGCCTCAGCAGGCGTTCCGCCTCCAGCAAAACGCGCCCTTGGCCATGCAACGGTTCGCAGGCATGCGCCTCCGTCGCCCAACTGCCATCCAGAATCCCATACAGAGACGTACTGGAACACAAAATGCGGCGCGCACCCGGAAACAGCTCGTTCACAACCTCCACCGCACGCACATACAAACGGCGGTAATCGTCACAATCTCCGCCGGACGTACTCATGCACAGAAAAACCGTATCGGGTTCTCCCAGTTCGGCAGCCTTCGCTGCCATCACATCGCCGCGCGTCACATCGGCCACCACATCGGCACGATCCGCCACCATATCGAACCTCCGCGACTCCACTCCCTCGCGCAGCCAATACTCGTGCAACGCGGCACCAAGGTAGCCTCCGCCCAAAATCCAGACGGACCGGGGATGATGCTCAGCGACCATGTTGCCAGACCAGTTCCGCAAGTTCCAAATCCCCGGGAAGCGTAATCTTGAAATTGATACCCCCGGCCACAAGCTTCGTCGCCACCCCCAGAGTCTCCATCGCGGAAACCTCATCCGTCACCGTCAACCCCTGCTCGCCCACCCTCCGGTAAGCCTCGGACAAAAGACGCACATCAAAAATCTGCGGCGTCTCCATCGCCCAAAGCCCATTCCTGTCCACAGCTTCCGGCATACTGAAACCGTCCGCAGTCGCCCGCTTGAGCGTATCCGCCACCGGATGGGCGCATGCAGCGGCTCCGGACTCCTGCGCGGCCCGGAAACAGCGCATCACATCCTCAGGGCGCACCAGCGGGCGAGCCGCATCATGCACCGCCACCCACGTCGCATCACCGGACAAGGCAGCCAACCCGGCCGCCACGGAATCCTGCCGCTCGACCCCTCCATCCACCCTGCAGACCGGCACGCGGAAACTCTCCCGGTGCAAACCGAGCAGCTCCCACCGGTCGAGCGGGCACACCACCACCATCTCTCCGATACAGGACGCCCCAAGCAAAGCATCGATACTCCGCTTGAGCACAGGCTCGCCGCCGAGCGAAGCGGCGAGCTTATCGAAACCGGCGCGCCGCGATGAACCGGCGGCCACAATCAGAGCAGCAACGTGAGGCATGAATAAAACCCAATCAGGCCAGGCGCGCACCCACGAGCTGCGCCAGCAGTTTACCGGGAGCACGGCCATCGGTACGCTCCTGCATGGCCTTCATCACGCGCCCCATATCCTTCTTGCCGGAAGCCCCCGTCTCGGCGACCACCTGCTCCAACACGGCCTTCACCTCCTCCTCCGACATCTCGGCAGGCAGAAAGGCGGAAAGCACCTTGATCTCGGCTTCCTCCTTGGAACTCAAATCTTCACGATTGGCAGCGCGATACTGCTCCGCCGCATCCACACGCTGCTTGATCTGCTTGCGAACCACGGCAACCGTCTCATTCTCATCCAGCTCGGCATGCAGATTACCCTTCGCAATACTGGCATTCGTGAGAGCCGTCTTCAAAGCGCGCAAGGCATTCAAAGCCACCGTATCCTTCGCACGCATGGCTGTCTTCATCTCTTCTACAAGAGTATCGGAAATCGCATTCATCGCCATTCATTAAAACAGGAGCCCTCCTTCACAGCAAGAAGAAACCCGGTCATCGCCGGAAGGCGATACATGCCTCTCCGCATCTCATCCCATCCTCCGAACCGCCGGCCGTCATGCACGGTTCATTCAGGCAGCAGCCACATGAATTCTTGACTCCCCCGGGCAAAAAAGGTATAAACATCCTATGAGTACGAATTTCAGTTGGGAAATGCGCCCGACTGTTGGTGGAATCGACTTTGGTCCCGAACTGAACACTCTACTGCCCCCACTCGTTCGCAAACTGCTGGCACAACGGGGCATCACCGGAAAGGAACAGGCCGAAAAATTCCTCTATCCGCGCCTTGCGGACCTGGGCGACCCATTCTCCCTCGCGGAAATGGACAAGGCCGTCGCGCGCATCTTCGACGCCATCGACAACCGGCAGGAAATCTGCATCTACGGCGACTACGACGTCGACGGCGTAGGCTCCGTCACCCTCCTCCGCGCCATCCTCCGCGCGTATGGCGCAGCGCCCCGCTTCTTCATCCCCATCCGCACGCAGGAAGGCTACGGACTCAGCGAAGCGGGCATTGCCCGCTGCATGCGCGAAGGCCCCCTGCCGAACCTCCTCATCACCGTAGACTGCGGCACATCCTCCGTCGAAGAAGTTGCCGCACTTCAGGCCATGGGAATCGACGTCATCATACTCGACCACCACGAAGCAGGCCCTCTCGGCAGGCCGGACGCCGTCGCCGTCATCAACGCCAAACTCGAAACCGAAAGCCCGCTCACCTACCTGTGCAGCGCCGGAGTCGTCTTCAAACTGGCACACGCACTCCTCAAGGAACGCAAAGTGCCCGGCTTCGACCTCAAACACTATCTGGACATCGTCGCCATCGCCACCGTGGCGGACATCGTTCCCCTCGTCGCGGAAAACCGCCTCCTCACCCGCTACGGACTCAAAGTCCTCGGCGAAGGAAGAAACATCGGCCTCCTCGCCCTGAACGAAGTCGCAGGCATGAACCGCTCGCCCAGCGCCTCCCACGTCAGCTTCCGCATCGGCCCGCGCATCAATGCCGCCGGACGCATGGACTCTCCGCTCGACGCCGTCGAACTCCTCATCACGCAGGATTCGATTCGCGCCCGCGCTCTCGCCCAGCGCCTCGACTCCCACAACAAGGCGCGCCAGGCGGAAGAAGAAAAAATTCGCATGGAAGCCATCGACATGCTCCACCGGCATTTCGACCCGGCCAACGACCACGTCATCGTCCTCGGCTCCCCTACATGGCACCCGGGCGTCGTCGGCATCGTCGCCTCCCTGCTCATGCGCCGCTATCACAAACCCACCTTCATCATCTCCATCGATGAAAACGGCCTCGGCAAAGGCTCGGGCCGCTCCATCCCCGGCGTCTCCCTCGTACAGGCAATCCACCACTGCGCCGAACACCTCGAATCCGGCGGCGGACACGACATGGCGGCAGGCCTCGTCATCCGCGAAGAAAAACTCGACGCCTTCCGCAAAGCCTTCAACGCCTTCGTCCGGGAAACCACCTCGGAAAAACAGCGCAAACCCATCCTCCACATCGATGCCGAAGTCACCTTCCCGGAACTGACTCTCGACCTGCTCGACAGCTACGAACTCCTCGAACCCTTCGGCAACACCAACCCACAGCCCGTCTTCATGTCCCGCAACATCGCGCTCACGGACGTGCCGAAACGGCTTCAAGGCAACCACCTGCGACTCTTCCTCAAACAGGGAGTCTCCGAACACGACGCCATCTACTTCAACGGCGGCGAAATGCGCCTCCCCGATCCCCCCTGGGACATCGCCTTCACCATCACGCGCAACGTCTGGCGCGGACGATCCTCCCTCTCCATCTCCATTCAGGACATCCGCTCTTCCGAACCCTGAAAAACGCAACGCGCAAACAAAGCCCCGTCAGGCCGTCATATCCACCAACAGCGACACATCGCCGAGATCAATAATATCCCCACGCGACAAATGGCGGGGAGCATCTTCCGGAGTCAGGGCTACACCGTTGACGGACAAACCGTTCTTGGAACCGAGATCCTGGATCGTCAGCCCCTGAGCCGAATAAAACAACTTCGCATGCTGACGCGAAACGCCGGAATCCGGCACACGGATCAGGCACACGGCCGAATCGCGCCCGATAATCGCTCCCTGAGACACGGCAATCTGCGACAAAGCCGTCACCGACTCCCAGTTCTGCCCGTCCAGCAACATGCCGGAAAGCTTCAAATGCCCCGTCACCGAACGCAAATCGTCAGCGCGCGGCGGCAGCATCGGAATCTCCTGCGTCGCCGTCATGGCGGAAGGCAACCCCTTGCCGAGCTTCCACTTCGTACGCAAATAATCGCGCTTGGCCAGCGGCCGCAGATAAATTGGATCATTGGATGCGGAATTGGTCGTCTCCGCACGCTTCCCGACCGGAACCTTCAACCGCGTCTGAGCCTCCGGGCCTGTCGTATTCCGGCTGCCGAGACTGCGCCGCAGCTCCTCCACCTCATTCCGGAAAGCCATAACCGCCGCCTCAAGCCGCTCCGCCTGCTTCGTCAGCAGCATACACCGCGCCTTCACGGAATCTTCTTCCGTCAGCGCAGTCGTAAGCGAATGAGTAATGGATGTCGTGGAACCCATAGAGGAGAGATAAGCGAATTGTAGGAATTTGGACACATACTTCAACCATAAAGTTGAAAAAAGGACGAAAAAAATACGTGGAAGCCGCAGAAAACCTTTCGTGGCACCCGAGAAAAGAACCTTCCAAGGCGACTTTAGACTTGCAGTCCCCCTCCTTCTCCTGTTAAATGTCTCCGCACAAATTTGCTCACAAAGAGCGCGCCTGGAAATATGAAGACGAGCACCATTCTTTCCGTCCCCGATGCTACAGCGGCACTGGACTACATGTCGAACAAGGTTGATAATCTGAGCGAAACGATGATGCTCAACATGGGTCCGTCCCACCCGGCAACACACGGCGTGCTTCGTCTGGCTCTGGAGCTCGACGGCGAAGTCGTCACCAAGTGCGACCCCGTCGTCGGCCACCTGCACCGCGGCATGGAAAAAATCGGTGAAAGCATCCACTACAACCAGTTCGTCACCTACACCGACCGCTTCGACTACCTCGCGCCGATGAGCAACAACATCGCCTATGCCTGCGCCGTCGAAAAACTCATGGGCTGGGAACTTCCCGAACGGGGCAAAGCCCTCCGCGTCTTGTGCTGCGAACTCTCCCGCCTCTCCTCCTGCTTCCTCGGCGTCGGCGTGTATGCCATGGACGTAGGCGCCATGACCGTCTTCCTCTACTGCTACGAAGAACGCGAAAAAGTGCACAACTTCTACGAACAGATCTGCGGCGCACGCTTCACATCCTCCTACACCCGCATCGGCGGCCAGACCCGCGACCTCCCTGCCGGACTTGAAAAGGAAATCTTCGCCTTCTGCGACAGCTGCGAAAAAACCATCGACGAAATCCAGGCCCTGCTGCTCAAAAACAAAATCTTCGTCGACCGCCTCGTCGGCGTCGGCACCCTCACGAAGGAACAGGTACTCCAGTACGGCATGACCGGCCCGAACCTCCGAGCATCCGGCGTCAAACGCGACCTCCGCAAGACCAACCCCTACCTCGGCTACGAAAACTACGACTTCGACATCCCCATCGGCGAACACGGCGACTGCTACGACCGCTTCATGGTACGCGCCGAAGAAATGCGCCAATCCGTCCGCATCGTCCGCCAGGTCTGCGAAAAAATGCCCTCCGGCCCCATCAACGTCCAGACGGACAAAGGAATTCTCCCGGAAAAACAGGCCGTCATGACCGGCATGGAGGAACTCATCCGCCAATTCATGGTCTCCACCATGTGCGTGGATGCCCCTGCGGGCCAGGTCTACTTCGCCGCCGAAAATCCCAAAGGTGAACTCGGCTTCTTCATCGACTCCAAGGGCGGCGGCATCCCGAACCGCATGAAAGTGCGCTCTCCCTCCTTCTGCTCCCTCTCCGTGCTGCCCGAACTGATCCCCGGCCACCTCGTATCCGACATTCCCGCCATTCTGGGCTCCTTCGACTTCGTGCAAGGCGAATGCGACCGCTAAACAACCGAACTCCTCCACCAATCTCACTGCATCATGTCCGAATCTCCCGCCAACAACTTCGACGCCATCGTCGAGCACAAACCCAGCCCGGGCGAACAACATTACGAGAAATTCCGCGTCACGCCCGAACTCACGGCCGAAGCCAAACGCATCATCTCGCTGTACCCCGAAGGCAAGGCCCAGTCCGCCGCCGTCCCGATCCTGCATGAAATCCAGAAAAGGTTCGGCTACATCTGCGGAGACTCAGTCATCTGGGTTGCGGAACAGATCGGATGCACCCCTGCCCACGTCATCGGCATCGTCACCTTCTATCCCGGCCTTCGCCAGAGCTGCCCCGGCAAATTCCACATCCGAGTCTGCCGCACCCTCTCCTGCGCCATGGCCGGCAGCGAAGACCTCTTCGACACGCTCTGCGAAAAAGTCGGCATCGACAAAAAAGCCATCAACCACGACAACCCTATCGGTGTGAGCCCGGACGGCCTCTGGAGCATCGAATTCGTCGAATGCCTCGCCCAGTGCGGCTTCGCCCCCTCCGTCATGGTCAACGACCACACCCACTCCCTCGTCACCCCCGACAAGGCCGACGACCTCATCAGCACCTACGCGGGCAAGTAACCCCTTCACTTTCCACCGACCATGAGCATCACCTACAAGCCCGGAAAGGAACCTCACCCCAAGGAAACGCGCCGCATCTTCAAAAATGTGGACCGTGCCGACTGGGACCCCTCCATCGAAACCGCCATCAAGGACGGAGCCTACGAAACCTTGAAAAAGGCCCTCAAGATGGAACCCGCGCAAGTCATCGACGAAGTCAAGAAAAGCGGCCTCCGCGGCCGTGGCGGCGCAGGCTTCCCCACCGGCGTCAAGTGGACGTTCATCCCGAAAGGCAACACCAAGCCCGTTTACCTCGTCTGCAACTGCGACGAATCCGAACCCGGCACCTTCAAGGACCGCTACGTCGTCCATCAGGACCCGCACCAGCTAATCGAAGGCATGATCATCTCGTGCTACGCCGTCGGTGCCCACTTCGGCATCATCTACATGCGCGAAGAATTCCCGGAAGCGGCCAAACTCATGGTCAAATCCCTCGAAGACGCCAAACAGAAAGGCTTCCTCGGCAGCAACATCTGCGGCTCCGGCTTCGACCTCGAAATCATCGTCCAGCGCGGCGCAGGCGCCTACATCTGCGGTGAAGAAACCTCCCTCATCAACTCCATCGAAGGCGTGCGCCCCTACCCGCGCATCAAGCCCCCCTACTTCCCCGCAGCCATCGGCCTCTACGGCTGCCCCACCATCGTCAACAACGTCGAATCCCTCTGCCAAGTCAAACACATCATCGACATGGGCGGCGAGGCCTACAGCCGGATCGGCGCACAACGCTCCCCCGGCACCCGCATCATCGGCGTATCGGGCGACGTGAAAAAACCCGGCTACTACGAAATCGTCTCCGGCTCCATCACCTTCGGCGAACTCCTGTACGACCTTTGCGGAGGCCCCAGAGAAGGCCGCACCTTCAAGGCCATCATCCCCGGCGGCTCCTCCTCCAAAGTCATGCGCTGCGATGAAGTCCTGAAAGGACGCAATGCAGACGGCACCATCCGCGAACTCACCATCTTCGACGTACCGCTCGACCTCGACTCCATCGCCCAATACGGCTCCATGGCCGGTTCCGGCGGCGTCATCGTCATGGACGACTCCCGCAGCATGCCCGCCATGCTCAACAACCTCAACAAATTCTACGCCCACGAATCCTGCGGCCAGTGCACTCCCTGCCGCGAAGGCTGCCCGTGGATGCTCAAACTCACCGACCGCATGCTCAAAGGTGAAGCCTCCCCGGAAGACGTCGACCTTCTCGAACAGGTCGCCTACCAGATCGAAGGCAAAACCGTCTGCGCCTTCGGTGAAGCAGCATCATGGCCCACCGAAGCCATGGTCGCCAAATTCCGCGAAGAATTCCTCGCCCTGACCAAACCCATCAACGCCCTCCTTCCCCACACACCGGAAGCCAAGGCCGCCGCCCAATACCTCGTCCGCGAATAACCCGCCACCTTCCTGCCACAACATGAGTACCACTCCCACATCATTGCCGAAGGACATCGCTGCCGCACAAGGTAAGGTCAATGTCCAGATCAACGGCACATGGCATCAATTCCCCAAAGGCATGCGCATCGCCGATGCCTGCAAATCCGTAGGCGTCGCCGTCCCCTGCTTCTGTTACCATCCGAAACTCGCCATCTCCGGCTCCTGCCGCATGTGCCTCGTCGAGCAGGGCATGCCGCCCCGCCTCGCTCCGGGCCACGCCCCCTGCTACAACGAAGACGGCTACCTTCCCATCCAGTGGATGCCCCGCCCCATCATCGCTTGCGCCAACACCGTATGCGAAAACATGGGCATCCGCACCACCGGCAAAGTCACCTCGGAAGCCCGCCGCGGCGTCCTTGAATTCTTCCTCACCAGCCACCCGCTGGACTGCCCCATCTGCGACCAGGCTGGCGAATGCAAACTGCAGGAATTCTCCAACGACTACGGCCAGGGATACCACCGCTTCACCGAGTCCAAAACCAAAAAGGGCAAAAACATGGACATCGGCCCGCGCATCAACCTCGACCAGGAACGCTGCGTCCTCTGCGGCCGCTGCGTCCGCTTCATGCGCGACATCGCCAAAGACCCCGTCCTCAGCATGTCCCAACGCGGCACCGAAAACCGCATCACCATCTTCCCGGGCCGCCAGCTCGACCACAACTACTCCATGAACACCGTCGATCTTTGCCCCGTCGGCGCGCTCACCTCCAAGGACTTCCGCTTCCAAATGCGCGTATGGTTCCTCAAGAGCACCCCGACCATCGACGTCAACTGCGGCACCGGCATCAACATCAACGTCTGGACGCGTGAAGAAACCGTCTACCGCATCACCCCGAGGCAGAACGACGAAGTCAACTCCTGCTGGATGCCCGACTCCCACCGCCTGAACTACAAATACATCAACTCCGACCAGCGGCTCACGCAACCCTGCGTCCGCACGGACATCGGCGCACCGCACCGCGGCTCCACATGGGATGCAGCCCTCTCGCTGGCCGCCGAACAGTTGAAGAAAATCTCGCCGAAAAACCTCGCCATCATCGCCTCTGCGCGCATGACCGACGAAGAACTCTACATGGTCTCCCAGCTGGCTCACCAGCTCGGCACCGATGCCGTCGAAATCGTCCCGCGCAAGGGAGAAAACGACGACATGCTCATCAGCGACGACCGCAACCCGAACACCAACGGAGCCAAACTCGTCCTCGGCATCAAACGCCCGGGCTACTCCCTCAAATCCATCCGCGAAGGAGTCCGCAACGGCAGCATCACCTCCATCATCGCCCTCGGCGAAGACCTCACGCAGGAAGCCGGATTCACTGCCGAAGACCTCGGCAAACTCGACTACCTCCTCACCGTCGGCCACACCGCCGACGACACCGCGCGGCAGGCAGACATCGTCCTGCCCGGCGTCACCTTCGTCGAAAAATATGGCACCATGATCAACGTCACGGGCCGCATCCAGCGACTCAACCGCGCCATCATGCCCCACGGCGAAGCCCGTGACGACTGGCAGATCCTGCGCGACCTCACCCTCATGCTCGGTTGCGACAACCCCGAACTTGCCGCCTGCGCCTCCGCACAGGACGTCCTCCTCCTCCTCGCCCGTAACAACGAAGCCTTTGCGGGCCTCACATGGGGAGCCATCGACAACGAAGGCAAACAGCTCATCGAAACGGGTGTCACCATCCCCCTCATCGAACGCGAACGTGCGAAGAAATAAGTACACAGGAACAAGACTGAACGAAAACGACCATGATTGAAGCCATTTGCCAATTCTTCGACGATCTGCTGAGCAACCCCGTCTGGTTCTACAGCATCACGACCCTCATCAAGCTCGTCGTATGCTTTGCCGTCGTCATCATCTTCATCCCGATCTGCGTGTTCATCGAACGCCGCGTCGCGGGCCTCATTCAGGACCGCCCGGGACCCAACCGCGCGGGCATCCCGCTCACCATCATCCGCTCACTCGGATCGAAAAAGGAAATACCCTTTGTCAAAGTGCTGGACTTCTTCGGATTCCCGCATGACGGGCGCCTCGCCGGCATCTTCAAATACTTCCGCCTCGACAAGGACATCCCCATCTTCGGCCTTGTCCAGCCCGCGGTAGACGGCGCCAAACTCTTCCTCAAGCAGGACTTCACGCCGCCCTTCGTCCGCAAATTCTACTTCTGGCTCGCTCCGGCACTCGTCCTGGCTCCGCCGCTCGTCACCGCCGCCGTCCTCCCCCTTGCCGGAGAAGTCGAAACCAAATACGGCAACATCTCCATGTGCGTGGCCAACCTCGACATCGGCCTCCTCTGGATATTCGCCCTCGCCTCCATCTCCGTATACGGCCTCACCCTCGCCGGATGGGCCTCCAACTCGAAGTACCCCTTCCTTGGCGGCGTCCGCGCCTCCGCCCAGATGATCTCGTACGAAATCTCCATGGGCCTCTCCATCATCCCCCTGTTGATGATCTACGGCCACCTCAACCTCCAGAACATCGTCCAGTACCAGGCCGACAACGGCTGGATGCTCCTCCCGCTCTGGGGTGAAGGCCTCTCCGAACAGCGCTGGATCCTCCTCATCCCCATCGCCATCAGCTTCATCATCTTCCTCACCTCCATCTTCGCGGAAGCCAACCGAACCCCGTTCGACATGGCCGAATGCGAAACCGACCTCGTCGGCGGCTACCACACGGAATACTCCTCCATGAAATTCGCCCTCTTCTTCATGGGTGAATATGCCGCCATGGTCGTCGGCTCCGCCCTCGTCATCACCCTCTTCCTCGGAGGCTGGTCCATGGGCTTCGGCCTCGATGCATGGTGCGCCGACAACCTCGGCCAGTGGTGGGCAGTCCTCTTCCAGTTCATAGCCTTCCTGCTGAAACTCCTCTTCTTCTGCTACTTCTTCGTCTGGGTGCGCTGGACGCTGCCCCGCTTCCGCTATGACCAGGTCATGAAGCTCGGCTGGCTCGTCTTCTTCGAACTCGCCGTCGTCAACATCTTCCTGACGGCCGCCATCCTCTACTTCGTCCAATAAGCTTCCAACCGCAACAACACATGTCCTACACTCCGATCAAACGCCCCAAGTTCTCCCTCTTGGACAGGATCTACCTGAAGGCACTGGGGCAAGGTCTCTGCATCACGCTCAGGCACCTTGTACTCGCCCTGCTCGGCAAATCCCGCAATAAAAAGGAACTCGGCGGCTCCGGCATAGGCGTCACCATGCAGTTCCCCGAACACCGCTGGGACAAACACCTCCCCGAATACTACCGAGGCGCGCCCGCCCTCGTCCGTGGCGAAGACGGCCGCGAACGCTGCGTCTCCTGCCAGCTCTGCGAATTCATCTGTCCGCCCCGCGCCATCACCATCAAACCCGGCACGCTTCCGGCGGACGCATCCAACCAGAAACCCGAAAAAGGACCGGTCGAATTCGAAATCGACATGCTCCGTTGCATCTACTGCGGCATGTGCCAGGAAGTCTGCCCCGAACAGGCCATCTTCCTGACCAAGGAATACCTCATCACGCCGGAAACCCGCGAAGACGGCAAAAACGACAAAGCCCGCCTCTACGAAATGGGAGGCACCAAACGCGGTCTCGTCAACAAGTGGAACCAATACAAATAAAAACACAGCCATGGAACTCTGCGACATTCTGTTCTACCTCTTCGCCGGGCTGGCGCTGCTGACATCCGTCCTCGTCGTCGCCCTCCGCAACCCCGTCTCCTCCGCCATGTGCATGGCCGTCTCGTTCGCCATGACGGCTGCCGTCCTCTTCGGCCTCGGAGCACACTTCCTCGGCATCATCCAAATCCTCGTCTATGCAGGCGCGATCATGGTGCTCTTCCTCTTCATCATCATGTTGCTCAACGTGAAGAAAGAAGAAAAGGGCCGCCGCGGATGGCTCATCTGCTGCGTCGCCTCCTGCGTCGCCGCGGCATTCGCCGGCATGGTCACCAGCGTCACGCTCAACCTGCCGGGCGGCCGCGACTGCCCCGCCGCCTGCTGCCCCGCCAAGATTCAGGACAAATCCGAACAAAACGCCTACGCCGGCAAACTGCCCAAGATCGATCCCGAGGCCTATGCAGCCAAACACGCCGAACAATTCCGCAAGGACTCTGCCGTCCTCAAGGAACTCAAGGAAGGAGACTTCCCAGACACCACCATGCTCGGCCAGACCCTCTTCGGAAAATACAACTACCAATTCGTACTCCTCGGCCTCATCCTCCTCGTAGGCACCATCGGCGCAGTCGTCCTCTGCCGCCGTCCGGACAGGAAAGACTAACCGCCAATACACCTTCAAGACTATGTTAGCTCATTATCTGATATTCTCGGGACTGCTCTTTGCCGTCGGCCTCGCGGGCGTCATCATCCGTCGCGATATCATCGTCGTATTCATGTGTCTGGAAATGATGCTGAGCGCCGCGAACATCTCCCTCATCGCATTCTCCCGCGCACAGGGCACGGACGGACTCCCCGTCTATGACGGCCAGATCATGGCCCTCTTCGTCTTCGCCATCGCCGCCGCAGAAGTCGCCATCGGCCTCGCGCTCATCGTCGCCATGTACCGCGCCCGCCGCACGGTGGACAGCACAGCCATGACCGTCCTGAAAGACTAACCCCCGCCACACAACATGGACCTGAACATCACCTGGATCCTGCTCCTCCTGCCGCTTGCCGTTGCCGCCATCAACTGGCTCCTGCTCGCCAAAAAGGGGAACATCGCAGCCCTCACGGCCACACTCTCGGCCCTCATCACCTTCGCGCTCTCCATCCTCCTGCTGCAGGAAGATGCGGCTGCCCGTGCTGCGGAAACGCTCTCTTTCACCTGGATACCGATCTCCAAAACGGCCTCCATCGACATCGGCTGCATGCTGGACGACCTCGCCATCCGCATGATGGTCCTCGTCACCGGCATCGGCCTCCTCGTCCACATCTTCTCGTGGGGCTACATGAAGGATGATTCCGCCAAGGGCCGCTACTTCGCCGCCCTCAGCATCTTCATGTTCTCGATGACCGGCATCGTCCTCTCCACGAACCTGGCGATGACCTTCATCTACTGGGAACTCGTCGGCTTCTCCTCCTACCTGCTCATCGGCCACTGGTACAAGAAAAACGCCGCCGCCGATGCAGCCAAAAAAGCCTTCATCACCAACCGCGTCGGCGACTACGGATTCCTCATCGGCATCCTCATCGCATGGGGCATGATGGGCACACTCTCCTTCGACAACATGGCCGTCCCCGCAGGCGTACCCGCCTTCGCCCTCGCCGCCATGATCCTCTGCCTCTTCTGCGGCGCGGTCGGCAAATCCGCCCAGTTCCCGCTGCACGTCTGGCTTCCGGATGCCATGGAAGGCCCGACCCCCGTCTCGGCCCTCATCCATGCTGCTACCATGGTCGCCGCCGGTGTCTACATGCTCGTCCGCGTACAGACCTCCATCGGAGTCGAAGCCTTTGCCGGACTTCCCTCGGAAGTCATCACCGCCGTCGGCGCCATCACTGCCGTCATCGCGGCGCTCATGGCCACCCAGCAGAACGACATCAAGCGCATCCTCGCCTACTCCACCCTCTCCCAGCTCGGCTACATGGTCATGGCCGTCGGCGTATGCTCCGGCGAAGCCGCCATGTTCCACCTCTTCACGCATGCCTGGTTCAAGGCCCTGCTCTTCCTCGGAGCCGGCGCCATCATCCTCGCCTGCCACCACGAACAGGACATCTGGAAAATGGGCGGCCTCGGCGGCAAAATGAAAATCACCGCCCTCTGCTTCATCCTCGGCACCGCCGCCCTCATCGCCATCCCCGGCACCTCCGGATTCTTCTCGAAGGAAGCCACCCTCGATGCCGCCCTTGAGCACAATCCCTTCTACTTCTGGGTAGGTGCAGGCGTCGCATGCCTCACCACCTTCTACATGCTCCGCCTCGTCCTCGTCGTCTTCAAGGGCCGCGCCCGCAGCGAACAGGCAGGGCATGCCCACGAAGTCGCACCGTGCATGACACTTCCGCTCATCCTGCTTGCCGTCATGGCCGTCATCTCGGGTTACAGCGTCGTCGCCGACCGGCTCGTACCCTTCAACGGCTTCCACGCGCACGCCTTCGAACCCGGCTTCGCCTTCTACGTCTCCCTCGGCGCACTCGCCCTCGGCATCATCCTTGCCGTCGCCGTTTACGGACGCAGCCGCGACACCGACCCGCTCGCGAACAACGCCATCTCCCGCGCGCTGGCCAACCGCCTGTACATCGACAAATTCTACGACAAAGTCCTCATCCGCGGCATTCAGGGAACCCTCGCCACCATCATCGACTTCTTCGACCAATTCATCATCGGTGGCCTCATCGTCCAGGGAGCAGCCCGCATCGTCGCGGGCATCGGCAACCTCGTCCGCCGCATGCAGGCGGGCTACCTGCGAGGCTATGCCTTCATCTTCGGACTCGGCATTCTCTTCATCGTCTATCTCATGGTCTTCTCCCGCATCTAACCTCACAAACGAACTCACACCATGCTTATCTGGCTTATACTCATCCCCATGTTGGCCGCAGCCCTGATCGGGCTGGCAAAAGCTCCCGCACGTCCGACGGCGATCCTCAGCGCCGTCCTGACCCTGGGCCTCGGCATCTGGGCCGTTTCCGGATTCGATGCTGCCGATACTTCCTTCTGGACGCAAATCGGCGGAGTATCCCTTCAACTGACGCTGGCGCCCGCACTTGCCAAAATCATGTTGATCCTCACCTTACTCGTCACCTTCGCCACCGTACTCGGCACGAAGGCTCCCGAAGGCTCCAAGGCCTCGTGGTACAACTCCGCCCTGCTCATCTCGGCTGGAGCCACAGGCGCATTCCTCTCGGACAACATCATCGCCTTCTTCTCCTTCCATGAACTGGCGCTGATCCCGACCTTCGTCATGATCGGCTTCTTCGGCCGCGGAGACCGCCGCACCATCGCATGGAAAGCCACCCTGTACCTCGGAGCCGCCTCCATGGTCCTGCTCGTCGGCCTCATCCTGCTCGGCTCCCAGCTCGGCTACACCTTCTCCGGCATCGCCGCCTCGGTAGCCGCAGGAGCCCCGCTCGAATACGGCCATGCCATCGCAGGACTGCTCCTCGTCGGCTTCGGCACGCTCGTCTCCCTCTTCCCGTTCCACTCATGGGCAGCCCCGGCCTACGCCTCGGCTCCGACACCCGTCGCCATGATGCATGCTGGCGTACTGAAGAAATTCGGCCTCTACGGCCTCTTCATGTTCGCCTCCGTCCTCGGCAACAAGATCGACATCTTCGCCGGATGGAACAACCTGCTCCTCATCTGCCTCCTCGGCAACATCATCTGGGTCGGCTACGTCACCGTCAACCAGAAACGGCTGGACTACCTCCTCGGCAACTCCTCCGTGATGCACATGGGCTACATCTTCCTTGCCTTCGCCGCACTCGTCGCCGCCAACGGCCACAACGAATGGGCCGTCAAGGGAGCCGCCCTCCTGATGCTGGCGCACGGCATCTCCATCGCCCTGCTCTTCCTCTTCTGCGGACAGATCGAAAGCCAGACCCGCACGCTGGAAATCGGCGCGCTCGGCGGCCTCGGCGGCAAACTCCCCGTCATGGCCTTCCTCTTCGGCCTTGCGGGCATGGCCTCCATCGGCCTCCCCGGCCTCGCCAACTTCCCCGGCGAACTCTGCATCTTCTTCTCCGGCTTCGCCGACTGGTCCGCCTCGGACATCACGAAGTGCTGCCTCGGACTCGGCCCCGTGCAAATCGCGACGATCGTTGCCCTGTGGGGCCTCGTCATCAGCGCCATCTACATGCTCCGCGCCTACCGCAACATCTTCCAGGGCGACCTCTCCCGCGCCTCCGACCGTGCGGCAGGGCTCACAGCCTCCGATCGCGCCGCAGCCATCTTCCTTGCGGCCATGCTTGTCCTCTTCGGCATGTATCCTGCATCCATCCTCGGCTTTTTCGCGTAATCCATCATCCATCCCACATCCAAATCTGCTATGATTGACTCACTATTCGATGGCTACAGTCTGGAGCTCTTTACTCCCGAACTCTTCCTCGTCGGCCTTGCGCTCGTGCTGCTGATGGCCGACACCTTCCTCAAGAAGCTTCCCAAACGCTTCCTCGGCCTCGCCGGAGCCGTTTGCACCCTGTTGACGGCCTTCGCCCTGCAGGATGAAATCTACGCCCTGCTCGCCGTCGTCGCGACCGGGCTGACGCTGCTCCTCTCATTCGACTACGCCAAAATCACGAATGCCTCTTCCAACGAAAGCGGCACGCAGGACGGCACGGGCGAATTCTACATCCTGCCCATTCTGGCCTGCGCCGGCATCAGCGCCATGACCAAGGCGACGGACCTCGTCATGCTCTTCGTCGGACTGGAAGTCCTCACGCTCTCCTCCTACATCCTCGTCGGCTACTACCGCCGCAACTACGGATCCGTCGAAGCGGGCGTCAAATACCTCGTCCTCGGAGCCGTCAGCACCGGCATCCTCGTCTTCGGCGCGGCATGGTACTTCGGCATGACGGGTACCTTCACACTCAGCCCCACCGTTGTAGCTGCCACCTTCCTCGTCAACGACGGCATCGCGGCAGGACTCATGATGGCGATCACCTTCCTGCTGCTCGGAGCGGCCTTCAAGATCGGTGCAGTGCCGATGCACGTATGGGTGCCCGACGTCTATCAGGGCGCACCCACCCCGACCACGGCATTCCTCTCCGTCGCCTCCAAGATAGCCGGTTTTGCCCTGCTCACCATCCTGCTCACGCCTTTCCTCAGCTACATCGGCGCCACCTTCGGCTATGCCCACCGCATCTACACCGTCCTTGCGGTCATTGCAGCCCTCACCCTTGTAATCGGCAATCTGGGCGCCATCGCCCAGACGAACATGAAGCGCCTCCTCGGATACTCCTCCATCGCACAGGCAGGCTTCATCCTCCCGCTCTACCTCCAATGCGGCCATGCCGACTTCGATGCACCGTACGTGCCGTTCTACCTTGCCGTGTACATGATCGCGACCATGGGCGCATTCTTCGCCCTCGCTCAGGTACGCATCCAGCGCGGCAGCGAAGAAATCTCCGCCTTCCGCGCACTCGGCAAAACCAACCCGCGCCTGGCCTTCGCCATCACGGTACTCTTCGCCTCTCTGGCGGGCGTTCCGCTCACGGGCGGCTTCTTTGCCAAGCTCTCCTCGTTCATCACCGTCGCGGAAGCCTCCGGCTTCAGCCATGCCTGCCTGATGTGCTGGCTCTTCCCGATCATGATCGTATGCGCAGCGGCCGGTTTCTACTACTACTTCAAGGTCATCCGCATGATGTACTGGGAAACCCCGCTTGAAGAAGACAAGCCCCTCAGCATCCCCCCCGTCACAGGCATCGTTCTTGCAGCGAGCGTGGCCTTCCTGATCGTGTGCGGCGTTCTGCCCCTCTTCACAGGCCCCATGTTCTAAAGAACATCCTCTGCCATCAACTCTTCATCCCGCATGTTCCGGCATGCGGGATGTTTCATTTTCCGCACACACCGTTCACTCCCCCTCTCGCGTACTCGACTGATACGCCCGCAACCGATCACAAATCACCCATCCATATCGAATAGAAATTGTCCGGTCTCAACCTTTCAGAGAACCGCATGGGACAACCACGGAACCATGCACCCGGGAATCCCGAAATGGCCGTCCCTCTGCGGGCAATCCCCTCTATTGCACCGGAGCCATCAAGCGAGCGAAACTCGATGCCAGCTTGTACAGCAGGCTGTGCCGCTCCCAGTCGGAAGCCTGCATCAGGCGGGCATTCCCGAAATCCTTTTCCAGCATGGCGGCAATGGCAGCCGCCTGCGTCCGGTCGCACATCAGCGCCGTCAACTCGAAATTCAGGCTCAACGAACGGTTGTCGAGATTCGCAGTCCCCACACAGCAAACATCGTCATCCACCAGAGCCACCTTCTCATGAAGGAAACCCTTCGTATAGGCGTAGATCTCCACGCCGCTCGGAAGAAGATCGGGAATGAACGTCGAGGAAGACATCTGCACCATCTTGTGGTCACAGTCATGCGGCACGAGAATACGCACCTGCACGCCGCGCAGAGCCGCCAATTGCAACTCGTACAGCACCGTCTCGTTCGGCACGAAATACGGTGTCGTCAGCCAAAGCCTCCGCTGCGCCGTCTGCGCCAGGGAAATGACCGCCATATTCCAGGCATTGACGGTATCGACGGGCCCCGAAGGCAGAATCATCATCCGAACGTCATCTTTTTTCGGCGCGGGAAGCGTCCAGTCGAACGAGGGCACATCGCCATAGGTCGCCCAATGCCAGTCCTCGAGGAAACAAAGCTGCGCTTCCAGCACGGCGGGACCTTCCAGCTTCAGGAACGTATCGCGCCAGTAGCCCATCCTCCCAAGGCCCACATACTCCACCCCTACATTCAACCCGCCTACGAATGCCTCGCGCCCATCCACAATGACCAGCTTTCTGTGATTCCTGAAATTGGCTCGCACGATATTCGTCAGGAAAAACCTCTTGCCGTTGAAAGACTCGATGCGCACCCCCGCCTTCCGCAGTTTGCGGATATAACCCACGGGCAGCTTGTGCGATCCGATCTCATCGTACAGCATGTACACCTGCACTCCGGCCTTCACGCGCTCGATCACGGCTTTCTGCAGAATCGCGCCTGCCTTATCGTTCTTGATAATGTAAAACTCAAGCAGAATATACGATTTCGCCCGCTTCAGAGCTTCGGCCATGGCGCTGTACGTCTCGTCGCCGTCCACGAGCAGGGAAGCGGAATTCCCCCGGCAGATCGGAAGATTCGCCACATCGGGCAGCACATTCAGCCGCCCCAGCCTCTCGCCTTCCATCTTCACGGCCATGGTGGACAGTTTCTGCTGCACATCCCTCGTGATGTTGGACAACCGCGTATTGCGCTCCGCATACCTCTTGCGGGCATCCACGTACCCCTTGAAACGGCGGGAACCGAGAGCCAAATACAAAGGAATACTCACATAGGGAACAGCCACCAGCGCGAACATCCAGGCAAGCGAACCCTGCGGCGTACGGGACGCCCGCATCGCATGCAAAGCCAGCAATAGACCGGCCATATGCATCGAGGCCATGCAAATGGCGATAACCGTACTGTCGCTGCCTCCCATATTCATCGAAAAATCCGTATGCAGCGATTATAACGGCACAATCGGTTTCATCAAAGCATAAAAACACGTAGCTCCCCTCATCCGGCCGGATACGATCCGCACCCAGAGCATACTTCCATCAGCCGAACAGTACTGTCAACCGCATCTTGAACCGTTCGACCGCCTGCACGGCATGAGGGACATGGGCAGGCAGCACGATGCTTTCCCCCGCATGCACAACATGGGGTTTGCCCTGAATAAACACTGTCGCCTTCCCTTCCAGAACATCTACCATCGCATCGCCCGTCGACGTATGCTCGGACAACTCTTCGCCCGCATCGAAAGCGAATAACGAAACGTTGACATGTGGAGTCCGCGCCAGCGTCATGCTCACGACCTGGTTCGCCTGATAGCCGACCAGATCACCGTATCTGACGACGACACCCTTTTCAATATGTTGGAGTACACTCATGATAAAAACATTCCTGCTGATGATAAGACGTTCCGGAGCGGCT
This sequence comes from Neoakkermansia glycaniphila, assembly GCF_001683795.1. Classification (GTDB taxonomy): domain Bacteria; phylum Verrucomicrobiota; class Verrucomicrobiia; order Verrucomicrobiales; family Akkermansiaceae; genus Akkermansia; species Akkermansia glycaniphila. The sequence continues at coordinate 108,182 of NZ_LIGX01000032.1, read as the reverse complement.
CCCTGTGGCAACCATGACGCGAATACACCCTTCTCCGGTGATAAACTCCCCTGCATGCATCGTATACAGGAACAGACCATGAACGCGTTCATCCTGCCCGCCGCCGCTCTCTGCTTTTCCGCTGTTCTCCCGGCGACCGACAATGCCAAAATCTTGTCCACTCCGTTTTCGGCAGGGGACAATGGTTATCACAGCTATCGCATACCCGCTCTCGCCATCGCCCGCAATGGCGACATGCTCGCCTTCGCAGAAGGACGTATCGACACGTGGAAAGACAAATCCCGCACCCACATCATCCTCCGCAGAAGCAATGACGGCGGAAAAACATGGCTGCCGGCTCAAATCATCGCCCAACACGGCACCGATGCCTATATGGATCCCTGCCCCGTCGTCGATGCCAAAAACGGCAACATCTACCTCTTCACCGTCCGGTGGCCGCAATACGCCCCCACCGCCGAAAAAAACAGGCTCATTCTGCTTTCTTCCCGCGACCACGGCCGCACATGGCAGGAAAAGGACATGACAGCCGCCCTCCTGCCGGAAGACCGCCGACTGGGAGGATTCGGCCCCGGCTCTGGTATCCGGATCGCGCAAGGAGCACACAAAGGACGCCTCCTCGTCCCATCCCGCCAGCAATTGCCCGACGGCAAAACGAAAGATTTCATGATTTACAGCGATGACGGAGGAAAAAACTGGAAAATAGGAAAACCCGCTCCGGCCGGAGGTGAAGGACAGATCGCCGAAGGCCCGTCCGGAGAAATCTACTTGAACCTCCGCGCGTCCGGCAAACGGCGTTCGACCGTCAGCAGCGACGGCGGCACCACCTGGAGTCCCCTTCGCGACGAACCCCAGCTTGCCGCTCCGGACAAAGGCTGCCACGCCTCCGTTCTCGGCCGCAACGGCACGCTCCTGTTCTGCGGCCCAGCCGGAACGGAACCGACAGGAAACACCGATAACCGCGGCAAACTCATGCTCTACGCCTCAGGCGATTCGGGGAAAACATGGTCATCCCCCGTCGTTCTGGCATCCGGCGCCGCAGGATACAGCTGCATGGCTCCCCTGCCGGACGGGAGAATCGCCGTCCTGTTTGAAACGGCAGATGGCGCCAGCTTCATGAGAAGCCCCAAACGCCCCGCCGGCTGGATGCGCCTCGACCTTCTCGTCACGAAACCGCCACGTGCGGATTCAACGAAACCCGCCTCAGGAGCATCCCAACGGAAGAAATGAAACCTTCCGCCCATATTCACATCAAACGCATCTACGATCCGCCTGCCCCTGAGGATGGTTGCCGCGTACTCGTCGACCGCCTCTGGCCTCGCGGCATAGCCAAAGCCAACGCCCCATGGGACGAATGGGACAAACAAACGGCCCCTTCAACAGAACTGCGCCAGTGGTTCAACCACGACCCGGCCAAATGGGAAGAATTCCGAAAACGGTACATTGAAGAACTCGCCCAATCTCCCGAAGCCGTCCGGCACCTGCAGTCACTGGCTGCACAAGGCCCGCTGACACTGCTCTATGCCGCCCGCGATACGGAACACAATGAAGCGGCCGTCCTGAAGGACTATCTGCTTGCCCACGCGGATTCTCCTTGCAATCAACAGGAAAAACAGGCACCGTAGAGGGCAACATGTTCTCCTTCCTCCGCATCGGCCTCCTCGCCCTTATCTTCTCGGCATCTGTGATAGCCGGGGAAGAAACAACGCATCGCATCCTCGTCTCAGGCTGCGGGCTCGGGCAAATCGCCATTATCGGCCCCAATCAGGAAACGGAATGGAGCATCCCCTTTCAGGATGAAGTATCCGATGCCGTCCTCCTGCCGAACGGCAACATCCTTCACTCCGTCAAAAAAGAAGGCATCCGCGAAATCAAACCGGACTACGCCGCCGGCAAGGGAGCCGAAACGGTCTGGCAATGGTCGCCGCCCCTGAAAGACGGCAAACGCGGCGAAACGCACAGTTGCCAGCCCCTGCCCGGCAACCGCATTCTTACGGGGGAATCCTTCGATAACCTATCCGTGATCCGTGAAATCGACCGGGCAACGGGCGACATCCTCAAAACCGTCGAATTGCGCGACCTCGGCAACGCTCACGGCACCTTTCGCCAGATCCGCAAAACGCCGCAGGGCACCTACCTCATCACCCAGCAGAAAAATGGCGGCAAGGCCATGGAATTCGATGAAAACGGAAAACTCGTCCGCGCATTCCCCGATGGCCGATACACCGCCGTGCGCCTCCCGAACGGCAACACCCTCACCGCCTGCGGCGACATGCACCGCCTCCTCGAACTCTCGCCGGACGGCAACATCGTCTGGGAAGTAGGGCAAACCGACATCCCGGGCGTCACGCTCGGATTCGTCGCCGGCATCCAGCGGCTGCCCAACGGCAACACCATCCTGTGCAACTGGGGCGGCCACGGCCACACATCCGGCCCTGCCGTACTGGAAATCACTCCCGATAAAAAACTCGTCTGGAGCCTCACGCCACGCATTCAGAACCGCGTCTCCAGCATCCAGATACTCGATCCCGAGGTGATGAAACAACAACCTCTGCGCTGACAGGCTCGCACCTCAGCCTCACCTCTTCCTCAATGCCGGAGAATGCCGCATGGCATCAAGGGAAGCATCCAGAAAAGGTTCCAGAGCAAGCATGAACTCTTCGGGAGTCATCTCCTTGCACATCAGCAACGAACACTGCCCGCACACCATCGTATTCAGAAACGCGAAGGCAAGCCCCACATCCAGATCCCGAGGCAACTCCCCACTGCTGACGGCTTCGTTCAGCAACAGCATGTGATCATCCTCGCACTCCTTCTCGAACTGCTCCTTCAACCGCAGCATCTCATCGTTCTCGGGCGTCCTCTCGCACCTCGTATACAAAATCTCAAGCACCCTCCGCTGCGTATCCGACTCGCAATACTGCTTCATGTGGAACAAATGCTGCCTGCGCAGCCTCTCCAGAGGCGATACATTCACGGCCTTCCCCTCCTTCCAGTAATCATCGGCCTCAAAAGCCCTCTGGCACATGGCGAGGCCAAGCTCCATCTTGTTTTTGTAATGCCCGTAAACGGCGCCGCGCGACACCCCTGCCTGCTCGGCAATATCCGCCATCGACGCGTGGGTAACGCCTTTCTTCAAAAAAACGACTTCTGCGGCATCCAAAATGGCATCCCGTGTTTTCTGCGATTCTTCCGGAGTCTTCCTTGCCATGACGGCATGATACTATCATGACACAATGAATTAATCAATCACGATTGATTAATTATTTCAATTTGATATTCTTCCCTCATTCGCCGCACTGCACAACGATCGGCACTCTTGCACATACCTACCGTTCTTCCCTCGTCATGAAAAGCTTTCTTCCCTCCATCGCACTTCTGTCCGCCCTGCTGGCCACATCGTGCAACGACAAACCTGCCGCTCAGGACGCAGGCGCATTCGCCACACCCGAAGTCGAAGTGCTGGAAGCCAGCCCAGGAAAAGCCGTCACAAGCGTCCGCATCCCGGGACGCATGGAACCCTACTTGCAGGCCGAAGTCCGCGCCCGCGTCACGGGCATCGTCCTCGACCGCTGCTATCAGGAAGGACAACTCGTCAAAGAAGGCGACATCCTCTTCAAAATAGACAGCGCCCCCCTGCAAGCCGCCGTCGATGCCTGCAAGGCCGATGTCTCCCGCAGCGAAGCCGTCCTCAAGGATGCCCGCGACAAACTGGCGAAATACAGCGTCCTCGTCGAAGGAGGAGGCGTCAGCAAGCGCGAATACAACCTCGCACTGGCGGGCAAAGAACAGGCGGAAGCCGAATACGCCGCAGCCGAAGCCAAGCTCGAACAGGCCATGCAGGAACTCGGCTACGCCACCGTCACCTCCCCCATCGGCGGCCGCGTGCGCCGCGCCCTCGTCACCAAAGGCGCCCTGTGCAACAAAAACGAACTCACCCACCTCACCACCGTCGAACAGATCGACCCCATCTACGTGCGCTTCTCCGCCCCCTCGGCGGAACTGAGCAAATCGCGCCGCTCCATCACCTCCGGCGAAGCCGAAGGGATCCCCTTCGACAAAATCTGCGTCAAACTCATCCTGCCTGACGGTCGGGAATACCCCCATGAAGGCAAACTCTTCTTCTCCGACATGGCTGTCGACCCCCTCACCGACACCGTCGAAATGCGAGCCGAATTCCCCAACAAGGACCTAGAACTCCTGCCCGGCGCCTACGTCCGCATCGCTTTTGACACCGCCGTCCAGCGCAACATCTACCGCATCCCCCGCGATGCCGTCATGCGCACCGCCCAGTCCGCCATGGTCTACATTGTCGGCCCCGGCAACAAACTCGAAGCAAGACCCGTCGAAACCGAGCGGCTCGATGGCAAAAACTGGATCGTCACCAAAGGTCTGAAGCCCGGCGATAAAATCGTCGTCAGCAAAACCAGCTACCTGATGCCCGGCATACCCGTCAGCATCGCCGCCCCGGCCGCTCCCGAAGCCGGCCAAAACACAGCCGGACACTGAAACCACCTGCCACCCCTCATCTCATGGCCCAATTCTTCATCAACAGGCCCATCTTCGCATGGGTCGTCTCCTTCCTCATCATGCTGGCGGGCATCCTCTCGCTGCGCATGCTGCCCATTGCCCAGTACCCGGACATCGCACCGCCCGTCATCAACTTGACGACCACCTACCCGGGCGCATCGGCCAAAGACATCGAGGAAGCCGTCACCGCCGTCATCGAACGCGAAATGAACGGCGCTCCCGGCCTCCTCTACATGTCCGCCACCAGCAACTCGAACGGCACCACGGAAATGGCCCTCACCTTCAAGCAGGGCACCAACCCCGACCTTGCCGCCGTCGAAGTGCAGAACCGCCTCAAAATCGTCGACCCCCGCCTCCCGGAAACGGTACGCAAAGAAGGCGTCCTCATCGAAAAAGCCGCCAACAACATCCAGCTGATGGTCGCCCTCTCCTCGGACGGCACATTCGATGAAACCACGCTCGGCGAATGGGCCACCGCCCGCATCATGCCCGAACTCAAACGCGTCAAGGGCGTCGGCAAAGTCCAGGCCTTCGGTTCCGAACGCGCCATGCGCATCTGGCCGAACCCCGCCAAAATGGAAGCCCTGCGCATCACCGCCTCGGACATCGTCCAGGCCGTCGCCAGCCAAAGCTCCCGCATCATCATCGGCGACATCGGCGGTGCCGCCGTCACCCCGGACGCCTCCATCAACGCCAGCATTATTGCTGAAGATCCCCTCTGCACCGTCGAAGAATTCGAAAACATCTCCCTCCGCACCCTGCAGGACGGCGCCACCGTCCGCATCAAAGACATCGCCAGCGTCGAACTCGGAGCCAGCAACTACAGCATGTTCTCCCGCATGAACGGGAAACCCTCCACCGGCCTCGGCATCAAAATGGCGCCCGGCTCCAACGCCGTGGAAACCACCGCCCTCATCCGGGAAAAAATGGACGAACTCTCCAAAGACTTCCCGCCGGGCATGTTCTACCGCATCCCCTACGAAACATCGAAATTCGTCGAAATCTCCATCGAAAAAGTCGTCACCACCCTGCTCGAAGCCATCGTCCTCGTCTTCATCGTGATGTACCTCTTCCTGCAGAACTTCCGGGCCACCCTCATCCCCACCCTCGTCGTCCCCGTCGCCCTGCTCGGCACCTTCGCCGTCATGTGGGGCATGGGCTACTCCATCAACATGCTCACCATGTTCGGCATGGTCCTCAGCATCGGCATCCTCGTGGACGACGCCATCGTCGTCGTCGAAAATGCCGAACGCATCATGTCCGAAGAAGGATTGCCGCCCAAAGAAGCCGCGCGCAAAGCCATGAACCAGATCAGCGGAGCCATCATCGGCATCACCGCCGTCCTCGTCTCCGTCTTCATCCCGATGGCCTTCTTCGGCGGAGCCGTGGGCAACATCTACCGGCAATTCTCCCTCACCCTCGTCATCTCCATCGCCTTCTCCGCCTTCCTCGCCCTCTCCCTCACCCCGGCACTCTGCGCCACACTTCTGAAACCGGTCGAAGCCGGGCATCACCACGAGAAAAAAGGCTTCTTCGGATGGTTCAACCGCTCGGTCGCCCGCTCCACCACCCGTTACGGCCGCATTGTCTCCGGCATCCTGCGCCGCCCCGTCCGCTCCTTCCTCCTCTATGCCCTCTGCATCGGCGGAGCTGCCTACCTCTACACCAACCAGCCCTCCTCCTTCCTCCCGGAAGAAGACCAGGGCAACGTCATCGTCTGCATCTCCATGCCTCCGGGCACCCTGCAGGACGAAACCCGCGCCAAAACGCGCGAACTCGAACAATACATCCGCGACAACGAACCCATCGACTACGTCTACACTGTCGGTGGCTTCAGCTACTTTGGCTCCGGCCCCAACACCGCCATCTTCTTCATCGGGCTCAAAGACTGGAAAGACCGCCCCGAATCCTCGCAGGCTGCTGCTTCCATCGTCGCACGCATCAACGCCATCTATGCAGCCGACAAAAAAATGGAAGTCAGGGCCTTCAACATGCCAGCCCTCCCCGAACTGGACAACTCGGCAGGCTTCGACTTCCGCCTCCTCAACCGGGGCGACCTAGACGACGATACCTTCCTTCAGGCTCGCAACACCCTCCTCGGCAAGGCCAACCAACACCCGGACCTCGCGGGAGTCTACTTCGCCGGGCAAGCCGACGTACCGCAAATCCGCGTCTCCATCGACCGTGAAAAAGCCTTCGCCATGCAGGTTCCCATGGAAGAAATAGGCAACTCACTCGCTGTCATGTTCGGATCCAGCTACGTAGGCGACTTCATGCTCGGCAACCAGGTACGCCGCATCATCATCCAGTCCGACGGGCAAAACCGCATCGAAAACACCGACATCGGCCGCCTCTACGTCCGCAGCTCCACAGGAAACCTCCTCCCCCTCTCCTCCTTCGTCACCGCAGAATGGACATCTGGGCCGCCCCAGCTCGCCCGCTACAACGGTTACCCCTCCTACTCCATCAACGGCGCCGCGCCTCCCGGCAAAAGCAGCGGTGAAGCCATGGCTGCCATGGAACAGCTCGCAGCACAACTTCCCCAAGGCGTCGGCTTCGAATGGACAGGACAATCCTACGAAGAAAAACAATCCGGTTCGCAGGCCATGATCCTCTTCGGGCTCTCCATCCTCGTCGTCTTCCTCGTCCTCTCCGCCTTGTACGAAAGCTGGTCCATCCCCTTCTCCGTCATCCTCGTCGTACCCCTCGGCCTGCTGGGCGCCCTCCTCGCCATCTTCCTCAGGGACATGCCGAACGACATCTACTTCAAAGTCGGCCTCATCACCACCATCGGCCTCTCCGCCAAAAACGCCATTCTCATCGTCGAAGTCGCCAAAGACCTCTATCGGGACGGCATGCCCCTCCTCGAAGCCACCTTGCAGGCCTCCCGCCTACGCCTTCGCCCCATCCTCATGACCTCCCTCGCCTTCGGTGTAGGCGTCCTGCCGCTCGCCTTCGCACGCGGAGCCGGAGCCGGAGCGCAAATGGCCGTCGGCACGGGCGTACTGGGCGGCATCATCACCGCCACCGTCCTCGCCGTCTTCCTCGTCCCGCTGTTCTTCTACATCATCATGAAAATCAGCGGGAAAAAGCCGGGAACGGCATCCTGACATCTAGCTCCCACCCTCGAAGGCGGCACAACCTGCCGCCTTCTTTCATTCCAACACAGGAACAGCGGCTGATCCTCTTCTTCTCATGTGCATGCCGCACGCACATGAGAAGAAAATTGGCATGAACAGTCTCTTCCGCATCACAGAGAACTAGAAGTAAGAATGAAAGCTCTCCTGAATCTCTCTTCCGATTGATTTTGGAGTTGCTTTCCGGAAAACAAATAACCCCTTGAGATATCAAGGGGTTATTGAATAAAATTTGGTGGAGCATAGCGGGTTCGAACCGCTGACCTCTTCAATGCCATTGAAGCGCTCTACCAACTGAGCTAATGCCCCGTAACGGGTACGGGCGGATTCTACATGCATTGCCTCGTCTTGACAAGAAAAAAAAAGATAAAATGTGATTTTTTCTTTTCTAATCGCCCTTTCAACATGCTGGCGAGGTAATCGCAGCCACATCGTCAAACAAAAAGCGGCACATGGAATCCATGCGCCGCCGGAAAGGCAAAAGAGACTGATCAAACCATTTCCGCTTCCTCGTGGGAAAGGATGTGCACAATCACCTTGACTCCATACTTTTCACCGACAGCCTTCGCCAGCGAGCGAATGGCCGAAGCCGTCATACCGTTACGGCCGATCACGCGTGCGATATCGGCTTTGTCCAGAATGAGGCGGAAGCGCACCATGGAGCTTTCCGGCACCTCGGCAATACGGAGTTCGGCCAACTCGGGGTTGCGCACGAACTGGGAGGAAATAAGCTGGAGATAGCGGCGGACGTTCTCGACTACTGTTTTCATATGGATATTTATACGTTCAACACAGACTATAGAGATTCACCCGCCCCATGTCAAGCGGCAAGCTCAGTCCTTCAACTGATCCCACTTGATAATCTGCGGCAGCAGATCCTGAATCAAGGCCACCAGCTGCCTGTCCGTTTCCTCCTCCGATGTGCCGACCAGATCGCCGTAATAGGAACCCAGCTGGATGTAGGCCCAGCTCTGCACGCGCCCTTCCAGCACACGGTCCCGCATATCGATCCATGTCCGCTCCAGATGGTCTTCCGTCACCGTGTGGTTACCGATGAAAACATAATAATGGATATAGTACAGCTTACCCTCCTGATGCCTCGTCATCGAAGCAAGGCGAGTCAGAACGATCTCGCGCCCATTATTCAGCTTGACCGTCTTTTTGGATGAATGAAGATTCTCATGTCCCTGCGCTGGAAGACAGCGTTCGGGACGGTGGATGGAATTGTTCATATCGCTGCCGGAAAAGACGATGGACACGCTGCACGGCAATTCGCGCAGCGTCCTGGTCAACACCGCACCGGAATCCTTAATATAATCGGCCTTATTGAACACGGTATCCACGGCGAGAGCTTCGCGCTCCTTGTCGGATTCCTGCCGCTTGGAGCCGATCCATCCGTCAAGCTCCGTCCCCAGCGGCAACTGCTCGGCAATGGCCGCCTTCGCCAATTCCCCATGCGAAGGCAACAGATAGATGGCCGACAATACAAGCCCCAGCACGACGGGCAGCAGAACGGGCTTCAAAAAAGAGTATTTATTCATGATTCGGAGAATGGTCGGCAGATTGATCGGGAGAGGCCTGCCGGATACGCATCACGCGGCTGCGGCGGCGTTTCAGAAGGGGGAACTCTCCGGCAAGCACTCCGTGAAGCAGAGTCAGCAGCACAAGAGTCATCGGGAAGAAAAACAGCAGCCCCGACCAGTCATGCCACGTTTTCGAGGCAAACGCCGGGTTCACATATTCGGCCAGCACGAAAATGCTCGTCACGCGGAAGGCATTGCCCACGATCGCCAAAGGCACCGCGCTGCAGGCCAGCACGATCTTCTTCCACATCGCCAGCGGTGCCAGATAGGCCCATGCCGTCGAAATCATGATCAACGCCATCAGCGAACGAATGCCGCTGCAACCGCCCGCAATACTGTACGTATCCCAGTTGCCCGAAGCGGACGAGATATTGGTACCCTCGACGATGGTCTGCACACCGAACAATCCGGCTCCCCAGTGAGCCGCCTGCGTGGCAAGCAACTGCAGCCCGACCGTCGCCTGCTGGAACCCCGGCAGGGGAATCATCATCCACAGGAAGAAAAACGGAAAGGCGCACAAGCGGGCAATCTTCCCCCCATAAAGGAACCAGACGCCGCCCGTCAGAATAAACGGCAGCGCGCCTATCGCAATGCGCCCTTGCAGCGTACGGAAGGAAACCACGTACAGCAACGCACCGAACGCCAGCATGGCCAGCCCGCGCATATCCTGCTTTCCGGGCACATCGCGAATACTCTTCCACGCATGGACAAGCATCACTGCGGAAAGAATAGGCACCATCCATGCATGTTCATAATCCGTCTCGCCATTCCAACTCGAAATCAGCCAGGCAAATGCGCTCCAGTGCTCCCGGCCAAAGCCCGGCTGAAAGCAGTAAAACCACGCCAGCAGCGCCAAGGCTATCGCCGCACTTGCGTAGCTCACATAATTTCTGTCCCTTATGGGAGAATCCGTATTCGTATTTTCCATATCTTCAAAAAAATATACCCAGCTTCTGCGCTTTAGTGTTGATATTCTCGCCCGATTTGTCAAGAATAGTCGCGCACTCGTAGCGTCTTACTATGAAAATTATCAGTGGTACAGCTCACAAAGCACTTGCAGAAAAAATCGCCGCCAATGTCGGCATCCCCCTCACCAATGTCACGGTCAACACCTTCCCGGACGGCGAAAGCTTCGTCAAAATCAACGAAAACATCCGCGACCGCGACGTCTTCCTGATTCAGCCCACCTGCCCGCCGACCAACCACAACCTCATGGAACTCTGCGTCATGGTTGACGCCGCTCGCCGTGCCAGCGCCCGCCGCATCACCGCCGTCATGCCCTTCTTCGGCTACGCCCGCCAAGACCGCAAGGACCAGCCCCGCGTACCCATTACCGCCAAACTCGTCGCCAACCTCCTGACGGCATCCGGCGTCGACCGAGTCCTCACAATGGATCTCCATGCCGCCCAGATCCAAGGCTTCTTCGACATCCCCGTTGACCATCTCTACGCCACGCCCGTCCTCATCAAGCACCTGCGCGACAACTACGTCAACGATCTGAACAACCTCGTCGTCGTCTCTCCCGACATCGGCGGCGTCAAGATGGCTCGCGCCTACTCCGATGCCCTCGGCACCAAAATGGCCATCGTGGCCAAGCACCGCGTCAGTGCGACGGAAGTGGAAGCATCCGCCGTCATCGGCGAAGTCGAAGGCAAGGACGTACTCCTCGTGGACGACATGACCGAAACGGCCGGCACCCTCTGCGCTGCCGCCAAGATCCTGAAAGAACACGGAGCCAACCGCATCTTTGCCGGAGTCTCCCACGGTGTCCTGAGCGATCTGGCACGTGAACGCCTCAGCAACTCCGTCATCGAACGCGTACTGACCAGCGATTCCGTACCTTTGGCCCACGGTCCGAAGGTGGACACCGTCAGCATCGCCGCCTTGATGGGTCAGGCCATCAAATGCATTCATGCTGGGGAATCCGTCTCCTCCCTGTTCGAAATCAAATAACCGCGCTCGAACAGCTCGCAATTTAAGGCTGTCCCCCCGGCGGACAGCCTTTTTGTTGTCACGGTTCATATCGACCAACAGCAGCCGCCCCGGCAGTAAAAACGCACCCTGCCATCAAACAGCCAGCCTGCTCCATTCAGCCGCCCCCTTCCATGCACATACAAACCACACGCTGCATCATTCGTCCTTTCCACGAAAAAGATCTTGATGCCTTCACCGCCTGCCGGAACGACATGGACTGGATGCAGTATCAAGGTTTCAAAGGACGAACACGGCAGGAATACGCCGATGCCGTCCTCGGAGAGAGCGCCCTGCGCCACGGAGCCCAGTTCGCCATTGCGTGCCGCCACACGAATGACTTGATCGGAGACATCTATCTTCGGCAGGAAGAAACTTCCTATTGGATCGGCTACACGATCCACCGCACCCACGCGCGGCAGGGTTATGCCTACGAGGCTGTTTCCGCCGTCATTGCCGCCTTGAGGGCGCAGGGTGCCGCCTGCCTCCATGCGGACACCGATACCGGCAATACAGCTTCCATCGCCCTGCTGAAAAAACTCGGATTCCGCGATGCAGGCATCCGATACGAAGAGCGCTCCTTCACCCTTTCCCTGCAGGCGCCTCCTGCCCTGTAATCATACACGGACATCGGGCTGGCACCATCCATCCGATTCCGCTTGCCGAACACATTCCGCCCCATCTTGATTCCGCTTCGCAGCTGCATATAAAAATACGCGCATGGAAAAACCATGCGCGTATCTGTGAAGAGGAGGGATAGTGGTTCCTGCAAGCCTTAGCGCTTCGAGAACTGGAAGCGCTTGCGGGCACCCGGACGACCGGCCTTCTTGCGTTCCTTCATGCGGGAATCGCGAGTAAGCAGACTCTGTTCGCGAAGCTGGGAACGGTAGGCTTCATCAACCATCACCAAAGCGCGGGCAATAGCCATGCGGATAGCTCCGACCTGACCATGGATGCCGCCGCCTTGGGAAACGATGGTCACGTTGTACTTGTTCATCGTGTTGGTCACCAGGAACGGTTGCAGCACGGTGTTTTGAAGCTGGATCGTCGGAAGGTATTCTTCGAAACCGCGGCGATTGATCGTGATGCGGCCCGTCTTGCCTTCTTCAGCGGGGGTCAGCCATGCGTGAGCAATGGCGGTCTTGCGGCGACCCGTAGCATTGTATGGAGTGGATTGACTCATGATGACTCAGAGATTAGGCGATGTTGTGAACGATGGGTTGCTGTGCGGCATGCGGATGCTCGGAACCGGCATACACCTTGAGGTGCGTAGCCTGGGAACGGCCGAGACGCGTATGGGGCACCATGCCGAGGATGGCATGTTCGAGAAGAAGTTGCGGGCGGCGGGCGCGGATCTTGGCAGGCGTTTCAACTTTCTGACCGCCGACATATCCCGAGTAACGGGTATAGATCTTGCTCGTTTCCTTGTTGCCGGAAAGCACGACTTTGTCGGCATTGATCACGACGACGTAATCGCCGCAATCCACATGGGGTGTAAAGATCGGCTTATTCTTTCCGCGAAGCAGGTTTGCTGCTTCCACTGCGACCTGACCGAGCACCTTGTCGGCGGCGTCGATCACATACCACTTGCGCTCAATTTCTTGAGCTTTAGCAGAGAAGGTTTTCATAATTAATAATTGCGTTTCCGGTTAAGGCTACAAGCTATCGAACCTCTATTTCGGGGGGACTGTTCTACCCTCAAAGGTGGTCTTTGTCAATCGCATTTTAAGAAATATGCGTCTTTTTTTCAGAAAACGGGCCGAATTCAGGAAAAAGCGCTTGCCTTCATCATGCACGGGAAGTAAACTTGCACGGGCGCTTTGTCGCGAGTGCGGTTGAATGCGTGCCTGATAACGATACACAACATAATGAGTCCACAACCCTCACCTTCCAACAATCGAGGTTCCAATTCCGCCAATCGTCCTGCATCTGCCGGAGCCAACCGCAGTGCGGCCCCTGCAGGCAACCGTAGTGCTGCCACACCCTCCGCCGCAGCCCCTGCCGGTAACCGCAGCGCAGCTCCCGGCGGCAACAGAGGACCTGCTCCCGGCGGTAACCGAGGCGGAGGACCCGGCCGGAAGAATAATGGCGGCAAGAATCGCTCCAGAGGATTCGTCAACAACCGCAACGCCAAAAAGAACACCGAGGAAGCAAGCGCAGAAGACCAGATCGAACTCGAAGGCGTGGTTTCCGCAGTGCTGGCAGGAACCATGTTCAAAGTCAAACTGCCGAACGGGCACGAACTTCTCGCCCACATCTCGGGTAAAATGCGCAAGCGCTTCATCCGGCTCGTCGTCGGCGACAAGGTCAAGCTTGAAATGTCCCCCTACGACACGACGAAGGCCCGCATCACCTTCCGCATCGGTTGAACGGCATTTGCCATTCCTTCCCCTCTTTCCGGATTGCTCCCTGCAGGGAGCAATCCTTTTTTCTTGAGGCCACAGCGGAACATTCAGGAAAAACTGGGCATATCCCGCAGTACGGGAACGGGACGATCTGCCGGTTTGGACGGCTTCACAGGCGCTTTGGGCTGAGCCGGGCGTGACGGCATGGCCGGAGCATCCAGCTTCTTCAGGCTGAAATTCACGGAATCTTCGCGAATGAACTTCGCCTTCGGGTCACCTTCCGTCCACAGAATCGCACCCATCGTACTGACCTCCGGAGTCAGGGCTCGTGAAGCGCACTGGTAGCCGGATTTTTCCACGAAAATATCGACGGCCTTGCTCTGGTCGATCGTCGTCGTCACCGGAGTTTTCCCGACCAGCCGTCCATTGACCTGCACATTGGCGCCGGAAGGATCGGAAAGAATTGTCAAAGATTTCTTGGACGAGCAGGAAACGCAAATCATCAAGAGGGGAAGAAGGAGGCCGTGTTTCAAATTCATGACTTCCGATTCTACACGATCACTCCGGCACCGTGCAAGGCCCAATTCGTACACGCATGTCCGAATATGCACTTGAGCATGCTTCCCCTAACCGCCTATAGTCGTACCCATGATGAAATCCATACCCGCTATCTGCCTGCTGCCGCTCATCTTCGCCTCGTGCGGCGACGCAGACAAAACATCCGGCAAAGAAGAACAAACGCTCCTCGCCAAAGGACAGGAAGAATTCAACAAAGCCAAAATCGAGGCCGAAAAAGTAAAACAAGGAGCCGAAGAAGCCATGGCTCCCATGATCGAATGGACGCGCAAGGCTGCAGAAAAAGGCCATAAGGACGCACAAATCGCACTCTCAGGCCTCTACTATTTCGGCAGGAACGAACTCCCCAGACAGGCTGAAAAGGCAAAAGAATGGTTTGAAAAAGCCGCCGCTCAGGGATGGATCGAGGCGCGATACTACCTCGGCCGCATGTACGCCGAGGGCGACGGAGTCAAACGCGACATGGACGAAGCCCTCCGCCAATGGTCCATCGCCGCTCAGGGAGGCATCGCCGAAGCACAGTACCAGCTCGGCCTCTTCTACATCCAAGGCAAGGAAACATTCGAACAGGGCATCTACTGGCTCAAACAGGCAGCCAACGGCACGGTAGCGGACGCTTCCCTTGCTCTCGGCAAAATCTATGCCAACGGCCTCGGCCCCATCCAGCCGCAAAAACAGGAAGCCACCAAATGGTACAGGCAGGCGGCGGAATACGGCAACAAACAAGGTCAATTCATCTACGGCCTCATGTGCATGGAAGGCGCAGGAACCGCCAAAGACGAAAAACAGGGCTTCAGCTACATCCAGCTCGCCGCCGGGCAGGATTACCTTCCGGCCGTGCATCAGCTCATCCGGTGCTACAAGGAAGGCATCGGCACCCCTGTGGATGAAGACAAGGCGCGCGCATGGGAACAACGGGCTCAGGAACTGGAGGCCAAGCAGCCGGAATAAGAGCCTTGCACCAACAGTCAACATCAAAGCGCCGACTCCTCAAAGTCGGCGCTTTTGCTTGCAAAACTGTTTCCTTCCGGCTTTTTCAGAGCGTCAGGAAATTCTTCTCGTCACTCACGAGAGCGCGCAGCTGAACCACCATGAAACGCATCTCGTTCAGCAGGCCGAGATACAGAATCGACGAGCGCGTACGGGACTGATTGCGCTGCGCCCGCTTGATCTGGCGCTTCGTCGCCCTGGCCAGCACCTGCAACAGCTCTTCCTGCTCGACGATCGTATAATCGTAATTGGCATAATTGCCGGAAGAAAGCATGCAGCTGATCTCGTCGATATAACGCTTCATCTTGCCGTACACCTCCTTCATATCGTCGTTCTGCTCCACGGAGAAAGGAGTGTGGTTATTGTCCACATAATTGAACATTGAAAGCGTATACTGACTAAGACTCGTCGTCGCTTCATTCAAATGATCCAGAGCCTGCACATAATGATAGCCGGAATCAAGGGACTGGCTCTGCATCTTGTACAGAATCGGCAAGACATCGTACTTGTGCTGTTCCGTATTGCGGGCGGAAAGACTATCGGCACGGAGGGACAAATCCTTCAACTCGCGGCGGTCGCCTCCGGCAAAGGACGGAAACGCCTTATCGAAAATCTCGGCAAACTCGGCGACACTGTCCGACACCTGCTTGGAACAAACGGACACGATATTCTCCTCAGTCACCTGTTCCACCGCTGTTTTGCGAGAAATCTTGGCCTCGCGGCGGCTATGGTAAATCGAAGAACGCACCAGAATGAAGGCCACGAGTGCCAGCAGCGGGAAAATCGCCCACTCCTGCCCGTAATGAAGCACTGTCGCCATCACAGCAGCCAGAAGGAACGCAGCAAACCCGGTCATGAACCAGCCGGAAATCACCGTCAACACCCCCGTCACGCGGTACACCGCGCTCTCGCGCCCCCATGCCTTGTCAGCCAGGGAACTGCCCATCGCCACCATAAAGGTCACATATGTGGTGGACAAAGGCAACTGCATCGACGTCGCACAGGAAATCAGCAGAGAAGCCACAGTCAGATTCACGCTTGCGCGAATCAGGTCGAACGAAGGCCTGTCCTTCGGATTGGAAGCAACGGGCACCGGATCCCAGCGGCGATTCATCCGAACCAGCATACGGGCGGGGAAAAACTTCTTGCACACATCGCCCATGGCCAGAGCGCCGCGCACCACGGCACGTGCGGGGGGAATCGACCCGAAACGTTCAATACCGCCGTCTCCCTGCCGGGAGAGCTCAACCCCCGTCGCGATCACCGTCTTGGCCTTGCGTGAGAACCACAGGGCGCCGACCATCACGAAACCGGCAATCATCAGATACATGCGGTTCGGATCGCACGGATGCCCCTTGCCGAGGCAAGCCATGGAAGCAGGGTCCCACCCGTCATGCACGAACCAGAAGGCATCGTGAGCACCCATGAACACGCCGATAAAGTTCACGAGATCGTTTCCGGCGAAAGCCAGAGCCAGCGAAAACGTACCGGCCAGCACGGTAATCTTGAGCACATTCGCCATGAACAAATGCTGAATCAGCCCCATCAGCACCGTCCAGAAAGCAAATGCAACAAGCAGCGACACGCCGAGATTCGTATCGATCCACTTCATCAGCATAGGGTCGATCACATACTCCCCGTCGAAATTCTTGATCGACTGAAGCCCTTTGAACATGGCGAAGTAGCAAATCGCCGTCATCGCCAGACCGCACCAGACCGCACCGTACATCTTGAACGGCCTCTGGTAGCGGAACGAAAACATCAGGCGGGAGAACCACATCACGATCGTACCGACCGAAAACGCGATCACCACCGAAAGAAGAATCCCCGAAACGATACCCAGCGCCTGATCCGTATTCAGGAAAGTCGAAATCTCCTGCGGATTCTTGTAAAAAGCCGTCGCCGTCGCCGAACCCAGAATACCGAAGACGAGAGACACCGTCGTCGAAGTCGGCAGGCCGAACGTATTGAAAGTATCCAGCAGAATCACCTCGCACAGCATCACCCCCAGAAACAGGAGCATCACCTCATGGAACGTAAAATACTGGGGATGGAAAATCCCGTTGCGGGCCACCTCCATCATGCCTCCCGAAAAAATGGCGCCCACCAGAACCCCGATCGAAGCAACCGTCAGGATCACCCGTACGGGAGCGGCCTTGGAACCGATGGCCGAAGTCAGGAAATTGACCGCGTCATTTGATACGCCATTGATCAGGTCAAAAATCGAGAGGCACAGAATAGCGAGCAGAATAATCCAATAAATAGTATCCATAAACAGTAGAACATCACGCCGCGACCTCAAGGCAAGGCCCGCCGCGCCGGCATCCTTCTACCACAGCCGCGCCGTTTTGGCGATACCTTTTTTTTGCCGGAAAACCGATTTTCCGCCGTTCGCACGGAACGGCGGAGCGCTCGAAACCGCAAGTCCGCCTATCTGGCCCGGATCTTGCCGATCGCATTTTCCGCCATATTGCGGATCGTCCCGTCGTGCCTGCGGGCCACTTCCTCCAAGGCATCAGTGGACTTCATCGTCCCAACATTGCCCAGCATGCGCACCGTATCGTTCACAAGCTGGATGTTATCTCCATCCTTGCGCAACACTTCCAGCAAACGGTCTTCCGCATGGCTGCCGAGCTTCTGCACGGCGGCGTCCCAATCTCGAGGATTCGCAAGCCACTGCTTCACGACCACATCCACCATCTCATCGGGAGCCGTCTCGACCAGAAACGTCACCATCTCATCAGGCACCTGCTTTCCGGCAGCCAAATACCGCAGGAACAGGCTTTGCACCGTATCCTTCGCCGTCTTGCGCTCCAGAGCCGGCATCATCGAATCACCGCCATAAACCGCCAGCGCCTTGCCTGCGGAAGCCAGCACGGGACTATCGATCTCCCACGGCTCATTCAGCAGAGCCACCAGAGCCGCCCGGATATCCGAACGGTACGAAGCCGTATTCGCCAGCATCAGCCGATTCGCGGCATCCGCAATCCGGCTCGGATCGAAACAGCGAAGCTCATTGATATTGGCATGGGCGAACGAAGAATTGAACTTGTCCTGCACGATATTGCTGGCATACTCGTTCTGGTAATGCGACAATTCGGGATCGAACGCGACCTCATATACATCGTTCTCCGCAAACCGCAGGGAACCGAGGCGCGACAGAAGAGCCTTCAGCGCTCCGTCATTGAGCCGCGAACCGTCGATCGTATACAGCACGCCCCCCGCGCAACTTTCTGCCGATACGGAATCGCTGCCCGTCATGCGCTGCAAGAATGGGCGCAGCTGTTCGCGCACCATGTGGCTGACCTTATGCACGTACACGGCCGTATGCTTCACATTCGGCATCTTCTTCTTCCGCTCATAAAACCCCTCCAGCATCCGGTCGTCCAAAAATCTCGATGTACCCTTTTCCGAAGCGGGTGAAGCCTGCGCATCGGCATACACCTCGGCGGCCCCGGCCACATTGGCATGTTGCACCGGAGGCCAGATATCGGGAATAAACCATGAAAAAGCCAAAGCCGCAAGTCCGGCAAAAAACATGATCCATCTGTGATGGCGGCTGCTCAACCAGATCAGCCCCGCCGCAATCGCACCGAGAAAACAGACCAGAATCCTCTGGTTCGTCTCCGACATATTCGTCAGGATACCGAACTGGGACGACTCCGAAATCATGAACAACCCGGCCATACCGGCCACAAGCACTACGCCAAGAATCAAAAGCATATACTGTGCAGGCTGCACCTCGCTCCCATCAAGCGACACGCGAGAAAACTGCCCCGCGCGGGAAAGCTGCTTCCGGCGGCGAATCTCCTGCTCCCGCTTCAACTCCTCGAAACCGGAGGAATGGGCGGACTCGGCCTTCCGGAAAACTTTTCTCAAACAATCCGGGCAAGTATCGACCGAGGAATCATCCTCGGCTTCAAACTCCTTCCGGCATTGGGAACATACCTTTTTCATGACGATAAAAAGGTGACATAAAACTTGTCAGAAATCAACCCGGAATCAGCGCATGCCTGCATTTTTCAGTCCATCAGATCATATGTCGCTCCCGGTTCAGGGATCACGATCTCCATTCCGGGAAGAATGCGCTGCACTTCATCCCGCATCCACTCGATCGCTTCAGGATCTCCGTGCACCAGCACCACCCTCTTCGGATGCAGCAGGTGAATATATTCCACAAGGGCTTCGCGCGGAGCATGCCCCGAAAAATCGAAGCTCTCCACGCGGCAATTGCGAGGCACCGCCTGTCCGCCCTTCTCGCGCAGCTTCACCAGCTCCCCGGGAGGCGTCGCCTTCAAAGCGCCGGCCGGAGAATCAGGATCGCAATACCCAACGAACAGAATGGCATTGTTCGACTTCGGCAACACCTGCTCAGCCAGAGAATTGGACGGCGTCTTCTCATTCATCATCCCGCTGGAAACCAGATAGATATTCCCCGGCGAGACACGCAGAGGAGCTTTACCCTGCCGGGGAAGAGGCAGCGTCTCCACCACCTCCTTCAGCCGGTAGCCCGGATTCATGCGCGGAGTCACATCCGACAGCTTATCGTAAATACCCGTCACCTTGGAACCCAGCCCTCCGAAATACACGGGAACATCGGGAATCTTTCCCTCCTCCTTGAACTTCTGGATATTGTACAACAACTCCTGACTCTTGCCCAGAGCAAACACGGGAATCAGCACAGCGCCGTTGGCCGCCAGAGTCTCCGAAATGGCACTGGCCAGACGCTCCAGCTCCTTCTCGCGCGTATAATGCACGGCTCGCTCGGCGCTCCCGCGCGTACACTCGATAATCAGCGTATCCACCCCGTCCGCGGGAAGATCCGCACCCGGAATCATACTCTGGTCTTCAAGCTGAATATCGCCCGTATAAAGAACGCTATGGCCGGAAGGGGACTCCAGATACACCCCGCACGAACCGAGAATATGCCCCGCATCGTACAGCACGGACATCACCTCGCCATGCTTGCCGATCCGGAAAGCTTCATTATAGGAGCGCTCCGTCCACCCGTCCACAATGCGATCCAGATCGCCGTGCGTAAAGAAAGGATACTCCACGATCCCCTCGCTGGTACGCTTCGACGTCATCACATTCACGGAATTATGCAGCATCGCTTCCGCCAGCACGGCCGTACCGTTCGTCATATACACGGGAGAGGAGGGGTAAAGCTCCTGCAGCACGGGTAAGGTACCGATATGGTCCAGATGGGAATGCGTCACAAAAATCGCATCTGGAGCCTTTTCTCCGATCAGGGAATACTGTGGCTTGGCTGCATGGCCTTCGCGTTTCGGATGCATACCGGCATCCAGAACCACCCTCGTACCGTCAATCTCCAGCAGGTAGCTATTGGAACCTATCTCCTCGGCACCTGTCAAATTCGTAAACTTTATCATTTGCTCGGAAGAGACTGGACGAGTTGCACCGTTCTGTCAACCCGCGACTATGACTGCATACCGAATTCCGGCTTGCACACCCCCCGTTTCATATGGCAAAATCGCGCAAGAAATGAAAAACACCCACTCTGTTCTCGTCGCCCTGGCAGCAGGAGCATGGCTTCCGGCGCTTCATGCCGACCAGCCCCCTGCCCCGGCAGCGCAACCGCCGGCGACCCCGGCCGCTCCCGCTCCGGCTCCCGCGCCCCCTCAGGAACAGACCGCCATACAGGCCCCTTCGGCAGGCTTGCCCATCCTCTTCGACATCCGGCAGGCCGAAACCGTCAAACTCCGCGACGTCCGCGTCCAGATCGCCTTCCTGCAGCACGAAGCAAGGTACTCCATCGCCTGCACGCTCGAAGACATCCGCACCAAAGGCAAAGCCCACCCCATCGACATCGCCGTACCCATCTGGTACAACCCCGCCGCCAACGAACGCAAACTTCCCTTTGCGCAGGCCGTCACCGGCATCTCCGTCTCCAAAAACGACCTCAAACAGAAATTCGTCCTCGCCGAAGGCAAACACCCCCAGCACGGCACACCTGCCTTCCGCGACTTTGACGACACACGGCACTGGATCCAGGCCAGCATGAAAACGGAACCCGGCCTGCAAGTCGTCAACTTCACCTTCACCCTGCCCTACAGCAGCGGCAGCCGCATCAAGGAACCAGCAACCGGCGCAGTCGAAATCCCCGCCCCCGGCCTCAGCTTCCGCCTCCCCTACCTCTCGGCTTGGGCTGGCGAACCCCTCCGCAGCGGATCCGCCACCTTCATCCATTCCGAAATCTACCCGCAGGACGTCGACATCAAACTCGACAACCTCGAACGCGCCGAAAACGGCACCGCCACATGGGACTTCGTCAAACACCCCCTGCCCGCCGACCGGCAAAACACCTTCGACATCTCCGTCGGCCAGCCCTGCATCGTCACCGGAGACACCTGCACGTGGAAAAACGGAGCGAAATACCGCCTCAGCACCGACTACGACATCACGGCCAGCTCCACACTCCCCAAAGACATCATGGGCAACGAATGCTCCGCGGAAAACCTCAAAACGCCCGGCAGCGGCCTCTGGGCGGAAAACACACCCGGAGACGGCGAAGGGGAATACCTCCTCATCAAACCGAAAAACCCCAGGCGCACACAGGGCATCCTCATCCAAACGGGCGTCACGCCATCCGTCCAGAGCACCGTCGACCCCACGGCCCGCACCCACCCGGCCACCACCTACTCCATGTACACGCGCCCGCGCAGCATCCTTGTAGACATCAACAACGGCGAAGACACCTACACCGTCACCCTCAGCGACGACTGGAACCCGCAAACCATCACCCTTCTGGACAAAGGCAAACCCGTCAACTCCATCAAGCTCACACTGCAGGAAGCCTACCCCGGCACCACGGACAGCAGCTGCTACATCCAATCCATCCAGCTGATCGACCCCGCATCAAAATAATTGGCAGGCCCGCATTCCATGATTGCATTCCTGCAGCAAATAAAGTAGATTCCCGATTAAACAATTTCTTCCTGATCTATGACAGACGACACCTCTCCTGAAGACAAAAAGACGACCATACCCGCCGGCGCACCGATCAAGAAAGTAGATCCCAACGAACTGGCGGCACGTGCAGCAGCCAAAAAAGCCGAAGCCAGGCCGATCGCCCGCAGAGTACTCGTCGCCGGAGGAGGCGAAATCGGAGAACGCCCGAAACTCTTCTCGCAGGCCGACGAAGTCGAAATCCAGAAACCCCGCTTCGTCACCCCCATCCTGAAGGAACAACTGGAAAAAGAGGCCGCCGAAGCCGCCGCCCGTGCCGAAGAAGAAGCGGCGCGCGCCGCCGAAGAGGAAGCCCGCAGGGCCGAAGAAGAAGCCAGGCTCGCGGCAGAAGCCGCCGCCCGGGCTGAAGCGGAAGCCGCGGAAGAAGCTCGCAGGCTGGCTGAAGAACAGGCAAGGGCCGAAGAAGAAGCCCGCCTTGCTCAGGAAGAATACGAACGCCAAATGCGCGAATACGAAGAACAGCTTGCCGCCTACGAACGCCAGCAGGCGGAAGAGGCACGCCTCGCAGCAGAACAGGCTGCGGCCCAACAGGCGGAGGCAGCACGCCTCGCGGCAGAACAGGCAGCAGCCCATACGGCTGCACAACAGGCCGCAGCGGCAGCTCAACCTCAGGCAGCCGCCCCCACTCCGGCTCCCATGCCCGTAGCCGATGCCGCCGGCGCACCGCTTGCAGCCAATCTCCAGGCCACGCTCGACCAGATCCGCGCCATGCAGGAAGCACTTGCCGCACAAGCGCAGGCCATGGCCATGGTCGCCCAGCAGGCCGGCCTCGCTGCCCCTGCAGCACACCCTTATGCGGCTCCGGCCTTTGCTCCCGCCCCTCTGGCGGGAGGCACCCCCCTGCCCGCAGCTCCGCCAGCTCCGGCGCCAGCCGCAGCCCCGGTCAAACTGGGTGCACCGAAACTCTCCCTCTCGGCCTTGAAAGGCACAGCTGCACCCCATCACGACCCTGCTGCCCAGCCGGCGGCACCCGCCACGCCCGCTTCACCCTTTGCCGGAGCTCCGGCTCCAGCTCTGGCACGCCCCTCTCTGGCGGCGCAGCCCCACACTCCGGCTGCATCGCCGTTCGCCTCGGCTCCGGCACCCATGCTTGCGCCCCACGCCGCCGCCGCACCGGAAACGGCTCCGTCCGAACCCGCAGCTCAGGCCGCACCCAAACTCTCCTTGAATGCAAGCCCCGCCGCTGCGCCCTCGCTGGCTACGCCGAAACTGGCACGCCCGGGCCTCGCCCTGCAATCCTCTGCCTCTGCGGCCGCCGCTCCCGGTACGCAAACGGCTGAAGACCCGGAAAATCCGGACGCCGCTGCCACAGAAGCCGCCGAACAGGCCCGGCAGGACGCCTACTACCAGGCGCTTCAATCCGCCGCAGCCCAAACGCCATGGCACAAAAAGAAAAGCGTCCTCTTCATGCTGGGCGGCTTTGCTGCACTCTTCATCGGCGTCGGCATCGCCCTCTACTTCAAAATGCAGGATGACAAAGCCCAGCAAGAGGAAGACAAGAAAATTCAGGCACTGCTCAAAGTTGCCGAAGGCATCAACAAATCCCTCATCAAGGAACCGAAAGGCGACCTCTCGCTCGAAGCCTTGCAGCAGAAAAACGTGGGCCTTGGCAGCATCAACAAAGACTCGTGCCAGCGCCTCCTCCGCGTCATCAAAAACAAGGACCGCGACATCGGCGTTGCACGTCAGGCCATCATCTACCTCGCCGTCATGATGGCGCAGGATGCATCCCTCTGCCAGCTCGTCATCGACGACATCGTCAAAAAGCCAGAAGCCTACGACAAGGACCGCTTCGACTGGCTCACCCAGAACATCGCCGCCACGCGCATGCCCAATGCCAAGCAACTGCTGCTTGACCTCGCCGAAAAAATCAACACCAAGGCACCCGACAATAAAGACATGTACATAGGAGAAATCTACAAAAACATCGCTGGACTCGTCGATGCAGGAGATTTCGACGCCATGGTCAAACTCGTCAACGATGAAAAAACATCCGGCAAACTCGCAGGAGCACTGGCAAACAACCTCTACACCATCATCGAAAGCACCTACAGGGAAAACCCCGAAGCCGCCGCAGCTCTTGGTGACAAGCTCGTCTCCGACATCAACGAGAAAAAAATGGCAGGCCAGCTCCTGCTTGCCCTTGCTCAGGCCGGATCTCCCAAAGGCTTCGAAATGATCAAAAACCGCATGGCCAACGCTCCTGACCCGCGCATGGCATACGGCGTCTGGACCAACGTCAAACAGGCGCTCTCCATGTGGAGCAACGACTCCGTCGTACCGTACCTCGTGGAACTTCGCACAGCGGAAAACCCGATGATCGCCAAGGAAGCCGACACCGCCCTGGCCGCTCTGATCAACCATGACTCCTCCCGCACCGACGAAGAATTCGACCGCCTCGTCGCCCTCGTCTACGGAGACCTGAACACGGACACCAGCGAATACGACGAACTCAACAACAAACTCTCGCCCGGTTCCGCCATGGAAGTCAAATCCAGCGACCCGAGCTACGCCGGACTGCAGGCACGCATGGAAAAAATCAAACCCATCCATAACCAGAAAATCATCTTCTGTACATCGTTGGCCAAACACACAGCGAAACCGCACATCATGCGCTATCTGGAAAAAATGAGCAAAGACTCCGACCGCCTCGTCGCCGTCGAGGCCAAATCCGCCATGACCCGCGTACAGGAAAACACCAAAAAGGCTGAAGCGGCAAAAGCTGCTGCAGCTGCCAAAAAAGATTGATTATCGGCTATCCGCCACGCTTGAGACACCGTTCCGGACATCCGGAACGGTGTCTTTGCATATCGGCGGTTACGCCAAGAACCTCCCGAACGGCTATCAAAAAAAGAACCCGCAGCACGCTCTCCTTCAAACATCCTCACACCTGCCCAAGCCCTCCGTGCCGAGACTTATTTTATGCTCGCCAAAACCCACCCGATAGAGTAGAATCCCCTCACCTTGACAGCCACGACGGCCCGAACGGGCCACGGCCGCGTCAAGACCACATCTGATTGCTGACTATGTCCGACCTCACACAGCCTTTCAAGAGACTCCCCGTTGCAGTCATCGGCACCGGTTCCTACGTGCCTGAACGCCGCCTCACCAACGCCGACCTGGAAAAAATGGTGGAAACCTCCAACGAATGGATCGTGGAACGCACCGGCATCCTCGAACGCCGCATCGCCGCCGAGAACGAACATACCTCGCACATGGCAACAAGAGCCGCCGAGCGTGCGCTTGAATCTGCCGGAGTATCCCCCGAAGAAGTGGATCTCATCATCGTCGCCACCATCACGCCGGACACCTTCACCCCCTCCACCGCCTGCTACGTCCAGAACAACATCGGAGCCAAAAACGCCGTCGCCTTCGACATCTCCGCTGCATGCTCCGGCTTCCTCTTCGCCCTCAAAACAGCCGTCCAGTACATCGGCTGCGGACAAGCCAGAACAGCCCTCATCATCGCGGCTGAAAAACTCTCCACCGTCGTCAACTGGGAAGACCGCTCTACATGCGTCCTCTTCGGCGACGGCTCCGGCGCAGCCGTCCTCCGCACGGGCGACCAGCCCGGAGACGGCGCAGTCCTCGCCTCCGACATCGGCAGCGACGGCTCCCTGCACGACCTCCTCCGCATCCCCGGCGGCGGCTCCGCCTGCCCCACCACCACGGAAAACGTCCACGAACGCCTGGCCACCCTCGCCATGCGAGGCAACGAAACATTCCGCCACGCCGTCTCCCACATGAAGGAATCGGCCACCTCGCTCATCGAACGGGCCGGCATCCAGCCGGAAGAAATCAAACTCGTCGTACCGCACCAGGCCAACCTCCGCATCATCAACGCCGTCGCGCAACGCCTCACCATCCCGGCAGACCGCGTCTTCGTCAACCTGCAGAAATACGGCAACACATCCGCCGCAGCCGTCGCCATCGCCTTCGACGAAGCGCGCCGCGAAGGCCGCTTCGGCAAGGGAGACATCGTCCTCCTCGTCGCCTTCGGCGCCGGCCTCACATGGAGCTCCGCCGCCATCCGCTGGTAAACCCATTCCTCCCCGCGCCCAGACCCATCATCACATCATCCACGTTCGACATGACAGCAGAACCATACGGTAAGAAAAACCCCTTCCCGGCCCCCGTACTGGGAGTCAGGCCCCTCACCGCACCCGGCAGCGCCAAAGAAACCATCCATGCCGAATTCAGCCTCGAAGGCTCCGGGCTCGAATACGTCACGGGCGATGCCCTCGGCGTCATCCCCTGCAACGACCCGGCACTTGCCGATGCACTCATCGCCGCCCTCGGCCTGAATCCCGATGCCGCCGTACCCACCCCGGAAGGAGACTCCAAACCGCTGCGCGAAGCCCTCATCTCGAACTACGACATCACCACCGTCAACAAAGGCATCCTCACCAAATGGAACACCTTTGCCAACTGCCCCTACCTTGCCGAAATCATCGAAGACAAGGAAAAACTCAACAACTTCTGCTGGGGCCGCGACCTCCTCGACCTCGCCGGCATGAACCACAAGCCGAACTTCGGCAGTGAAGAAGCCTTCGTCGGCATCCTCAAAAAACTCATGCCCCGCCTCTACTCCATCGCCTCCAGCCCCACGGCCCACCCCGGGCAGGTACACCTGTGCGTCGGAGCCGTCCGCTACACCGCCTTTGACCGCCAGCGCGGCGGCGTCTGCTCCACCTTCATGGCGGACCGCATGCCCCAGGGCAGCACGGCCAGAGTCTTCATCCACAGCAACAAAAACTTCCGCCTCCCGGAAAACTCCGCCCTCCCCATCATCATGGTCGGCCCGGGCACAGGCATCGCCCCCTTCCGCGCCTTCTGGGAAGAACGCATCGCCACCGGAGCCACAGGCCCGAACTGGCTCTTCTTCGGCAACCCGCATCAAGCCACGGACGGCTGCTACACCGACGAACTCGACACACTCGTCTCCGAAGGCAAACTCAAACTCTCCGTCGCATGGTCCCGCGACCAGGCTGAAAAAGTCTACGTCCAGCACCTCATGGAACGCGAAGGCGCAGAACTCTGGGCATGGCTCGAAAAAGGCGCATGCTTCTACGTCTGCGGCGATGCCTCCCGCATGGCCAAGGATGTCGAACAGGCCCTGCTCGACATCATCTCCCGCTACGGCCACAAAACCGCCGACGAAGCCGCCGCCTATCTGGCAGCCATGAAAACCGACAAACGCTACCAGCGCGACGTATACTAAAACGGCCTCGCATCCCCTTTGCAACGCACGTTTCCGGATCGGGAACGTGCGTTTTGCATGCAATCCCACATCGCTATCAAGCAAGGAAGAGTCACGCGCTCCCTGCATGACCGTCCCTTTTCCCGCGAAGAACCCCGGAACAACATGTAACCTGCTCCGCCTTCCGCACAATATCCACCACACCGCAAACCAGGCTTGACAAAACGAACACCGATCCCCTAGACTGCCATGATGCTCCCTATCCTTGTCATCCCCCTTTGTGCCATTTTGAGCCGGCATACCCTTGTATCTTCCGACGAACAACCGGCAAAAACTCGTCCGGTCGGCATCCTGCACGCCATATTCAACCCGCCCCCCCGGGAAAACAAACAAGACAGAGAATTGCTTGACATCGCCGCAACAATCACCCAATCCCTCTACGAACCACCCAAAGGCGACCTCCGGCTCGAAACCCTGCACCGGAAAAACGTCGATCTGGGAACCATCGACCGACCGGCGGCTCAACGGCTCCTCCGCCTCATCAAAGACCCGGAGCGCGACATGGGCGACTCCCGGCAGGCCATCATCTACCTCGCCGTCATGATGGCGAAGGACGAAACCATCCGCCAGCTCGTCATCGACGAAATCGTCAAAAAACCTGAAGCCTACGACAAAGAACGCTTCGACTGGCTCACCCAGAACATCGCGGCCACGCACATGCCCAATGCCAAGCAACTGTTGCTCAATCTAGCCGACAAAATCAACACCAAGGCTTCCGGCAATCAGGACATGTACATCTTCCCAATCTACAAAAACATCGCCGGACTCGTCGATGCGGGAGATTTCGACGCCATGGTCAAACGCATCAACGATGAAAAAACATCCGGCAAACTCACAGGAGCGCTGGCCAACAACCTCTACACCATTATCGAAAGCACCTACAGGGAAAACCCCGAAGCCGCCGCAGCTCTTGGCGACAAGCTCGTCTCCGACGTCAACGAGAAAAAAATGGCAGGCCAGCTCCTGCTTGCCCTTGCTCAGGCCGGATCGCCCAAAGGACTCGAAATGATCAAAAAACGCATGGCCGCCGCCACGGATCCCCGCAACCAATACGGCGTCTGGACCAACGTCAAACAGGCTCTCGCCATGTGGAGCAACGACTCCGTCGTACCGTATCTCGTGGAACTGCGCACCTCATCCCATCCGATGATCTCCAAGGAAGCCGACACTGCATTGGCTGCGTTGCTCAACCATGACTCCACCCGCACCGACGAAGAATTCGACCGCCTCGTCGACCTCGTCCACGGAGATCTGGACACGGACACCAGCGCATACGAGGAACTCGACAAATGGCTCTCCCCCGACTCTCCCTCCCGGCTTTCTGAAAGCGATCCGCGCTACGCCGGACTACAGGCACGCATGGAAAACATCAAACCCATCCATGACCGGAAAATCATCTTCTGCAAATCGTTGGCCAACCACACCGCAAAACCGTATATCCTGCGCCATCTGGAAAAAATGCGCATGGATCGCGACAGACCCGTCGCCCGCGAAGCGAAACAATCCCTCGAACGCGTCCACTCAAACACCCGCAAAGCAACCGCTCACACACACTAAGTCTCCAACCATCAACATTCCATGAAAACACACACCCTCATCCCCACCCTCGCCTGCCTCGGCATCCTTGCACCCGCCATGGCAAACACGCAGAAAACGGAACCAGCGCCGACACCCCAAACCGCCCCGCAATCCATAAGCGCCGACATCAAAACCTACAGGCAAATATGGATGGACTTCTTCTCCCTGCTCGACACCATACAAGACACGGCAAGCGCCAACAAAGCCGTACCGGCCCTGCAAACTCTGAACAACCGGCTGAACGCATTCCAAGCCGCCCACCCCTATAACCGACTCTCCGAAAACGAACGGCAATTCATTCAAAACACCGGTCAGGAAATCCGGCGCATCAACAGCGAGAAAAAACAGGCAAACCGCATCATCGACAACGCCTTCTATCAATCCGACTCCCTCCTCGTCTCCCTCACGGACGAAGAATGCCCGTTCAACGCCCTGTTCCGCAACCAAAAAACGGAACACTACGCCATGCAACTTGCCTACAAGGCACAGGAAACGGCCGACCAGCCCAACAACCCCTATATATTCGCCAAAGACGACATGGCAAAAGATGCCGAACAACGCCATGCCAACCTGCTTGCCCAACCGGACTCCCCCTATCAGGGCGGCATGGGATTGACTGAGGAAGACGCCGTCATCCTGCACGAACAGAACGAAGAAAAACAGCAGGAACTCCAATACGCCTATCTGGAAACCGTCTACCCGGCAGCCAAACCCTTCTACGGACTCGTACAGGCGACACCGGACAACGGATTCTACAACATCATCATTGTCAACATCAGTGACGACATTGAAAAACGCACGGGCAAACGTCCGGAACAACCCGCGCTCATCCCCGTCTACTTCCGCATAGACACACCGGCAGCCAAAAACGAAAAGCCGGAAGAAAACTGACCGTCTCCGCCACCTGTGAACACAAAAGCACTCCTGCCATTCCTCGCCATATCCGGCGTCCTGTCCGCCGCACCGGACGCCGGAAACACGCTCCACTCCGCACCGCCAACCGCAACCGCTCCGCAAAACGTACGCGAAGAAATCAAAGCCTACCGCCACCTGATCGAAGAATACTTCGCCCTCCTCGCCACCATTCACGACACGGCCAGCGCGGACACAGCCGTACCGGCACTGAAAGCCCTGGGCATGCGGCTGAACCGCTTTCATAAGGAATACCCCTACGAGCAACTCCCGAGAATCGAACGGCAATTCATCAACCGAACCTATCTTGCATTACACGAAATCGAATCCAACAGGAAAACGCCGATCCGCATCTCCTCCAAGGACTTTTATCACTCCGACGCCCTCTTCGAAACATTGGCCAAGGAACTCCCGCCTGTAAGCCCTGCCTTTGAAGACACCCATTACCTGCCGACATCTGCACGCGACCGAATCCGACGCCAGCACCAGAACAAAGTGGATCAAGACACCTACGCCTTTGCCAGAATGCTCATCAAGGCGGAAGCGGAACAACGCCACATCCGCCTTCTCGCCCAGCCCGATTCCCCCTACCGGGGCGGCATGGGGTGGACGGAGGAAGACGCCGTCATCCTGCACGGAAACCATGGAAAAAACCGTCAGAAACTACAGGATGCCTACCTTGAAACCGTCTATCAGACAACACGCCCATTCGTTCGGCGCAACAAAACCGCCCCGGATGGAGACATCGTCACCATCCCCCTCGACGCCGCAATCGAACGGCACACCGGAACACGCCCTGACCGGCCCACCCTCCTCGACATCCACTTCCGCATCGGCACCCCGGTAGCCGGGACTCCAGAAAAAGCAGAAAAATCGCCCGGCACCAATTAATCCTCGGCGAGGCATGGCAAACGCCGAACGCCCACAGACACACTCCCGGCTTTTCGCGCCTCGCACCGTGCAGTATAGTACACATGCCATGCCTGAAAAGATCCATCTGTACGACACGACGCTGCGCGACGGTGCGCAAAGTGAAGACATCAACCTCAGCACGGCGGACAAACTGCGCATCGCCGTCCGCCTGGACAACCTCGGCATCGACTACATCGAGGGCGGCTGGCCCGGAGCCAACCCCATCGACACCGCCTTCTTCGAACAAATCCGGAAACACCCCTTCGAATATGCGCGCCTTGCCGCCTTCGGCAGCACGCACCATGCCTCCTCCACCCCGGAAAACGACAAAACCCTCCAGGCCATCGCCACCTGCGGCGCCACCGTCGGCACCATCTTCGGCAAAACCTGCCCCCAGCACGTCAAAATCGCCCTCGGCATCACCCGCGAACGCAATCTGGAAATCATTCGCGACTCCATCGCCTACCTCAAGCAGAACCTCCATCAGGCATTCTTCGATGCCGAACACTTCTTCGACGGCTACAAACGCGATGCCGAATACGCCCTCGCAGCCCTCGCTGCCGCCCATGAAGGCGGCGCGGACACCCTCGTCCTCTGCGACACGAACGGCGGCAGCATGCCCGAAGAAATCACGGCCATCATCCGTGACGTCCGCGCCCGACTCCCTCACGCCATCCTCGGCATCCATGCGCACAACGACTGCGAACTCGCCGTCAGCAACACCCTCGCCGCCATCCATGCCGGAGCGCGGCAGGTACAGGGCACCATCAACGGCGTCGGCGAACGCTGCGGCAACGCCAACCTCTGCTCCGTCATCCCCAACATCCTACTCAAAACCGGAGGGCAATGCACCTGCCTGCCGGAAGGCCACCTCGGCCGCCTGAAACAGACCGCCGCCTTCGTCACCGACGTCGCCAACATGGTACCCTTCCACCGCCAACCCTTCGTCGGAGACTCCGCCTTCGCGCACAAAGGCGGAGTCCACGTCAGCGCCATCAACAAGGAATCGTCGCTCTACGAACACATCGAACCCGAAACCGTCGGCAACAGCCAGCGCATCCTCATGACCGAACAGGGTGGAAAAAGCAACATCCTCTCCCTCGCCCAAAACCTCGGCTACACCCTCTCCAAAGACGACCCCATCCTTGCCAGCCTCTCGGAAGCCATCAAAGGTAAAGCTTCCCGGGGCTACGACTACGCCGCCGCCGAAGCCAGCGTCGAACTCCTCATGCTGCGCCACCTCCCGCAGAACCCGCTGCCGGAATTCTTCAGACTGCTCCGCCTCTTCGTCGTCAACAGCAAAACCGTGGCCGACCCGGACATGATCGTCGAAGCCACCGTCAAACTCGATGTACGCGGACAGCAGGCCCACACCGCCGCCGGAGGCCAAGGCCCCGTCCATGCCCTCGACAAGGCCCTCCGCAAAGCCCTCCTCCCCTTCTACCCCGAAATCGAAGACATGAAACTCACCGACTACAAGGTGCGCGTCCTCACCGTCAAGGGAGAAGCCGATGCAGACGGAGGCACCGCCTCGAACGTCCGCGTCCTCATCGAATCCTCGGACTCCCATTCCAACTGGACCACCGTCGGCGTCTCCTATGACATCATCGACGCCAGCTGGCAGGCCCTCTCGGAATCCTTCATCTACCACCTCTACCGCCGCCACCGGGGACTGTAAACATTGTTACACACTTGTGATTCTTCCGGCCGCTTTTCCGCTTGAGAAACCCGGCTCCGGTTGTATGATGGAGTAGTGAACGCGTTCTCCCTCCTCCTGCTACCGTTGCATCTCCTCTCCGGAGCAACCACACCCCCGTCTTACGGCGAAAAAGAACCTGTCCCCACCGTCTGCGCGGACACCGGCCAATGGAACCGGAACGGGCGGGAGGCCATCATCACCTTCCCGGAAGCCCTGATCGAACGCAGTGAGATATATGCCACGCCCGCACCAAGGGCTACCATCCGGGGCAAAAGAACGACCGCCCCCCAGCCGGAACTTCAATGGACCGATCAGGACACCCTCACCGTCCAATTCGACGGTTCCTTCCCGGCAGCCGAACCATGGACCGTCTCATTGCCCGAAGGCACAACCTACCTGAGCGGCAAACCCGTTCAGCCCCTCGAATGGACGGTTCATACGCCGCCCGTCCGGCTGGATGCGGAAAGGTTCACCAACGACGACGCCTCCTGCCGCATCCTCGTCTTCGGAGGACACCTCACGGACACTCCCGAAAAAGAATGGCCTCGCGAAGCATTGTCCCTCTCGCCGGATGCACCGCTGCAATACACCTACCGCAGCCAAGACGGCAAAAAAATCAAAGGCATCGCCCGGCCCGTCTGCAAAGGCGGAGAATGGCCCGAGCGGCATCGGGAACGCCTGTCCCACATGCCCGGATACAACGAACTGCCGCCGGGCGCCGTCCTGCCGGGAGTCGTATGCGTCCAGCCGGAACAGCCTCTCGACCTCGATCAGGAATGGGAATTCACCTGCCGCCACCTCCCGGGCCATCGGAGAATCTATGCCGACTTCCACCCAAGCAGCAGCATGAGCATATATCCATGCCACCTTTCCGCCGATTCCCTTTCCCTCACATACAACCAAGAGGACACAGGCAGCAGCCTCATCCCCGCCTACCCCGTGATGGAACTTCGCATGAATGCCGACTTCCGGAAAGAAGACATCCCCGGCATCTTCAACAACAGCCTTCGCATCTTCGTCGATGGACAGGAAGCGCAACAGGCAGACAAGGTGAACACCAAAACCCTCGTTCACAACGGGAAACGCATCGACTTAGAACTTCTCCCCTCCGGCGCGGACCTCATCACGCCCGAAATCGTCTACCTCGACGGCAACAACTACCATGACATCACGCAAACCGACCGCATCTCCCGCACCACAGACACCATAGCCATCCGCATCCACAGCGAGGACGAGCTTCCGGTCGAAATCCGCCTGCAGGCCGGCTTGAAAGCCCTGTACGGAAGAACCCTGCCTACCGGCCAAGCCATGACCCTCCGATGCGTTCCGGCCTCCCCCCACGTCATCCTCCGCCCGAAACAGGCCCACATCTTCGCATCCGGATTCCCTCATGAAATCTCCGTCGCCTCACACGGCATGCAGGAAATCACCCTCCGCGCCGGGCGAATCGAACCGGGCGACGCCATCCGGGCCATGCTCCTCTACCTGCAAGATCAAGACATCTCGGAACACAACGGACAGTGGTATAAAACCTGCCGTCTGGCGCGCCTGCTGATCCAGAAAAGCATCAACCGCACCACCCCCTTCGCCCCGCTCAGGCACATACTCGACACCACCGTCGAACAAACCATCGACAAAAGCACGGAAGACCTTCGGGAGACATGGAACAGAAAAACAGCCTTCCTCAATGCGGCGCTGCCCGCCACGCAAGAGCACACCCGCCGATGGCAGCCTTCTCCCATCACGGCCCCGCTCGACCTCAAAACGGAAATCCGGAACATCTCCCTCGACCGGATGCAAAACGGCCGCCCGGCACCGGGCATGTACCTGATCGATGCACAGGGAGCCCCCTCCTCCTTCCTGTGGCAGAGCATCCTGCCCATCACAACGGATGCCACCCTCGCGAGCTACCTGCTCGACTCCGGCCGCCACCGCGACCGCACCCTCGTCCAGATCACGGACCTCGGCGCATTCTGGCTGCCGGATGAAAACACCCTCCACGTCGTCGCCTTCTCCGTCGCATCCGGTACCGTCCGGAACGAAGCCCGCATCACCGCGTACGACCGGAACGGCACCGTTCTGGGCACCGGCATCACCCGGCAAGGCAGCACAAAACTCGCCATGTCCCAGCCGGACCAAACGGCCTGGCTCCTCGTCGAACACGGCAACGATTACGCCCTCATTCCCTGTTTGGAACCACCCTTCGACCGCCCCAGCGAAAGCACCGAACCGGAGGCAACGGCCAAACCGGCACAGCCTCAAGCACCCGAGCTGAAACGCAGCCTCATGACATTCACCGACAGGCCCGTCTACCGCCCAGGAGAAACGGTACACCTCAAAGCCATCATGCGCGGATGGAAGCAGGACCGCTGCCTGCCGCTGCCGCCGACTCCGGCCACCTTCACCCTCTACGGCAACGAACGGCAAATCCTCCGGGAGAAAACCGTTACATGGAGCGAATTCGGCACCTGCGACCTCAGCTTCAACCTCCCCGAAGAAGAAACGGGCACCTTCCGCTACACATTCACCTTCCCCAAAACACCCGGCATCGCCGCCGGGCAAAACTCCACTCTCTTCTCCGACGAGGCGGATTATGAAGACAATATCTCCGTCGAAGAATACAGGCGCAATGCTTTCGAACCGAAAGCGGAGCTCACCGCCGAACCCATCAACCCGAAAAAGGCGCACATCCGTGTCGAAGCGATCGACTTCTCCGGCGTACCCGTCGCCGGAGCGAACACACGCCTCATCATGAAAACGTATTCGTCATACTTTGATGCCGGCGAATACAGGCGTTACTCCTTCAGCCACCCGGACAAAGAACGGAAAGCAACCGACGAAACCGAGACCGTCGTCCTTGGAAAAGACGGCACCGGCAGCATAGACATGCCCATCCGCCCGAATGGAGTCACCAGCCTGTCTCTGCGGGCCGAAATAACCAACAACCGGGAAGAAACAGTCACTGCCACCGCACGCACAATCGTTTATCCCACGGAATTCATGGCGGGGCTCCACGCGGAACCCCGGTTCTACCGACCCGGAAACAAGGCCTCCCTGAAACTCGTCTGTACCGATACGAAGGGCAAAGGATGGACGCACGACGAACAAATCCGCCTCACCGTCACCCGGACAGAATACGTCAAAACGACGGATGCCGCCGGCATACAAAAGCGCGAACCCAGAGTAGTACACGTCCTGAACGACACCGTCACCGTCCGGGCCGCCCGCAATACTCCCGGCCAACAGGGAGGCACCGACTACGGCTTCATACCGCCTCACCCGGGCGAATACACCATCACCGCCACATGGACGGACCGCTTCGGCAACACCGCATCCAGTCAAACAACCACCCGATTGTTCACGGAAAACTCCATCTACCGCCCCAAGAACAATTTGAGCTTCCGTTGCGCATCGGCCGCCGTCGCTCAAGGGCAGCCGATCCCCCTGATCTTCGACGATCCCGTTGAAGGGGAACTCATCGTCTTCATTCACAGCCTCAAGCAAACCGCATCCCGAATCGTCACCGTCCCTCCCGGCACACGGAAAATAGAAATCCCCATGGATGCCACCAACGAACCCAATGTGGAAGTGACGGTTCTGAAAATCGCCCCGCCGGATGCCACAGGCCTGCCGGTCATCAGCAAAGGCTCCTGCAACATTAACATCGAACAGACGGCCAGAAAACTTCAAATCTCACTGAACGCCCCCGAAACCGCTGTTCGCCCCGGCAGCGAAACCACCGTCAGCGGTCAAGCCCTCGAACCGGACGGCTCCCCGTCCCAAGCGGAAATCACCCTCTATGTCGAAGACGAAGGCGCGCTCAGCATCCGCCCCTACCGCAATCCGGACCCGCTGGCACACTTCACGCCGCACCATACCGCCTTCCGCCCCAGCTTCGGCTACCCTTCCCATAGCAGTTACATCATGCCCGGTCTCGCGACATGGAACAGCTACACGCGTGGAGCAAACAACAACAACCCGCTTGCATTGCACCCTCTTCCCAGCCTCCACCTTGGCAGCAGGGACCTCCCTCTTTTCAACATGTACTTCGGCGAAGGCATTGATTTGGGAACCAGCTTCGGCTCCGGCGGCATGGGGTTCGGATCAGAGCAGGCTGGCGGAGCATACCTGCGCACACGCACCGACTTCCGCCCCTGCGCCTTCTGGAAAGCCGACATCCGAACCGATGAACAGGGCCGCTTTTCCGCCACCTTCACCACGCCGGACACACTGACACGCTACCGGGTCATCGCCGTAGCCGTCGGAAAAGGAGACCGTTTCGGCTCGGCCACAGCCAACTACACCGCCAATCAGGAACTGATGCTGACGGCAGGCACACCCTTCTTCATGAGCACGGGAGACAAACTCACCCTTCCCGTCACTGTCGTCAACAACTCCGACAAAAACGGCACATGGAACATCTCCCTGCAAGGAGGAGCCACACAGCAAATCTCCCTCAAGGCCAACTCCCAAACCACCGTCAACTTCGACATCGAAGCAACTGCCGAAGGCGCCAAAACCCTCCAATGGACGGCTCTACCTGCTGATGAACAGGGTACCTCGGCCGCCTCCCGCAGCGATGCCGTCGAAGGCAGCTTCGACATCATCCACCCCGCGCCCTCCCTCCGGGAAACACACTACCTCGTTCTGGATGGCAGCCATTCCACGATCGACCCCGGACGGCTCGTCTCCGACGAACTCGGAGCCTCAGAACGAGGAAAAATCTCGCTCAAACTCAGCGCATCGCCCTACCTTCATCTTCTGGGGGATGTGGACTACCTGCTGCAATACCCCTACGGCTGCGTCGAACAAACGGCATCCGCCACCCTGCCATGGATCCTCTTCGACCTATTGCAACCATTGAACGGCACCGCCCGGAACATCTCCCGGGAGCAGGCCCGCAAAACCATGCAAACCGGCATCGGCCGCATCCTGAGCCGCCAGAACAAGGACGGAGGATTCGCCTACTGGCAAAAAGGCGATGCTTCCAGCCAATGGTCGCCCTACGCCCTCCTCATCCTCCGCCTTGCGAAGGAAACCGGAGCGGACATCCCCGGACAAACCTTGGAGCGAGGCTATGACTACCTCAGGAAAAGCCCATACGATCACGGCTCCGAACATCAGGCCATGGCCGCCTACGTACTGGCGCTCGCCGGGAAAAGCGACAACATCCCCCTCCGCAACGCGATGGAACACCTGAAGGACACCTCGCGAACGGCCCGCCTGTATCTTGCCCTGGCTCTGCTGCAAACGCCGGACGACGGCACCCGGAACCAAGCAGAAACCCTGCTCGGCATGCAACACAACGCCACACACGCAGAATACTACCCGGAAGCTGATGAGGCACTCCTCTTCATGATCGCCATGAAACTCCGCCCCGAACAGGCGCACGCCGCCTTCCTCGACTGGCGCAAAACCGCCACGCAGAACCTACACCGCAACACATGGAACTCCGGCTGGAACCTCATCGCCCTGCATGCCTACGACCGCATGCACCGCAACGAGCCGAAAAACGGCCGCATCGAACTCCGCAGCCTCGATGGCGCCTCTCGCCTTGACCTCGGTACCGGCACCATCGCCCGCTCATGGAAAACGGAACCGGAGCGCACCGCCGTCCGGAACCTCGGCATCTCCGCCAAGCACCTCTCCGGAAGCCCCGTCTATGCCATCCTGGAAATCGAAGCCAAACCGGAAAACACCGAATATCCCGGCGTCACGGAAAAGGGCCTCACCGTCACCCGCGTCTATGAAACCCTCGATAGCGAAGGCCGATGGAAACCGACCGACTCCTTCCGCGTGGGCGACACCGTACGCGTCACCCTCACCTGCTCCAAACAGCAACGCGCCCTCCGATATCTCGCAATGGAAGACTGCCTCCCCTCCTGCATGGAAGCCGTCAACCCCGCCCTCTCCTCCCAGGCGATAGCTTCCCCGGACGAACCGGCCCGTTCCACGGCAACGTCAACCGCCATCGACCACCGCGAATACCTCAAAAACCGCGTCCGCGTCTTCGCGACCCGGTGGAATGCA
This sequence comes from Neoakkermansia glycaniphila, assembly GCF_001683795.1. Classification (GTDB taxonomy): domain Bacteria; phylum Verrucomicrobiota; class Verrucomicrobiia; order Verrucomicrobiales; family Akkermansiaceae; genus Akkermansia; species Akkermansia glycaniphila. The sequence continues at coordinate 69,672 of NZ_LIGX01000032.1, read as the reverse complement.
GGCAACACCCTCCACATGAGCTACCTTGCCCGCGTCGTCCGCGCCGGCACGGCAACCGCACCTCCGGCCAAGGCCGAACTCATGTATGAACCACAGGTATACGGCCTCAGCCCGAACAAACGCATCACGGTCAGCCCGCGCTAAGTAACATCGCTTGCGTGCAAAAACGTGGAATAGCGCCTTAATACGGCCATTTCTCAGGATTTTTCTCAAAAATTTGAAAGATTCGGCTTGTGTCATACGTAATGAGTATGGTTTATCTGCATCATGACGTTTCGCTCGCGCTTCCTTTCTCTCCTCACCACATCGCTCCTGCTTTCGGGACTTGTTTCCTGCCAGCAGACGCGGAAGGGATCGGAAACGCCTACGGGTGTCGTCACCACCATCATGACCGGAACCATCGTCCGCGTCAAACACGTCAAACTCGTCGTCGACACCCAATCGGGAGCCTTTGCCAGCATGACGGGCAAAGCGGCAGGCACCATTGCTCCATCCATTATCGCCGAAGGCACGCAGCACCTCGCCGCAGCCGCCGGTTCCCTGCTCGACAACAAACTGGAAGAAGCGCCCGGTGTCCAAATCCGCGTCCGCATGGACGATGAAGCCGGCACATTGAAGCAAATCACCCAACTCGCCTCACCCGAAGACAGCTTCAAGGTCGGACAGAAAGTCTGCATCTCCATCGGCAATACCCCCGGAAACGTCTTCCCCGACTGAACCTTGGCCGCACCCTATCCTCCTCTGCGACAATTCGTGCCACACATAGAGACATATTGTCACACCATGCGACATATCGACACACAACGCGAGACAAAATGTCTCATAAAAAGCAGCACACACGAGCGCCCAACAAATAAAAACAATTTATAATCAAAACAATTCGTTTTTGGCACAAAAATTGCTCTACCAAATAGTGAACAATGATGCGACACACAGCATCAACATAACATCCACCAACAATCACGAATAGAAAGAAATTCATACCATGAGCAAAATCCTCGGAATTGACCTCGGTACCACAAACTCCTGTATGTCCGTCATGGATGGCGGGCAAGGTACCGTCCTTGAAAACAGCGAAGGCGCGCGTACCACACCTTCCATCGTCGCCTTCACCAAGAGCGGCGAACGCATCGTCGGCCAGGCCGCCAAACGCCAGGCCGTCACCAACCCGAAAAACACCATTTTCTCGGCCAAGCGTCTGATCGGCCGCAAATACAGCGAACTCACCGAAGACGACAAGAAAGTTCCCTACACCATCGTCGAAGCAGCCAACGGCGACGCCCACATTCAGGTGGAAGTCGGTGGAGAAACCAAGGTATACTCCCCGCAGGAAATCTCCGCCATGATCCTCGGCAAACTGAAAACGGACGCCGAAGCCAAACTTGGCGAAACCATCACGGAAGCCGTCATCACCGTACCGGCCTACTTCAACGATGCCCAGCGCAACGCCACCAAGGCCGCCGGTGAAATCGCAGGCCTGAAGGTGCGCCGCATCATCAACGAACCGACGGCGGCAGCCCTCGCCTACGGCCTCGACAAGAAGAGCAACGAAAAAATCGCCGTGTACGACCTCGGCGGCGGCACGTTCGACATCTCCGTCCTCGAAATCGGCGACGGCGTCTTCGAAGTACTTGCATCCGACGGCGACACCCACCTCGGCGGCGACGACTGGGACAATGCCATCATCAACTGGATTCTCGATGAATTCAAAAAGGAATCCGGCATGGACATCTCCAAGCAGACCGACGCCCTCCAGCGCATCAAGGAAGAAGCGGAAAAAGCCAAAATCGCCCTCTCCTCCACGCAGAGCTACGACATCAGCCTCCCCTTCATCACCGCAGACGCCTCCGGCCCGAAGCACATCCAGCTCACGCTCTCCCGCAGCAAGCTCGAACAGCTCACCGAAAACCTGCTCGAACGCACCAAGCGCCCCGTCACGGAATGCATCCGCGAAGCAGGCATCTCCACCAGCGACATCAATGAGCTCGTCCTCGTGGGCGGCATGACCCGCATGCCCGCCGTGCAGGACATGGCCAAGAGCCTCGCCGGCAAGGAACCCCACAAGGGCGTGAACCCCGACGAAGTCGTCGCCATCGGCGCGGCCATTCAGGGCGGCGTTCTTCAGGGCGACGTCAGCGACGTACTCCTGCTCGACGTCACTCCGCTGACGCTCTCCATCGAAACCATGGGCGGCATCGCCACCCCGATGATCGAACGCAACACCACCATCCCGGTACGCAAGAGCCAGGTCTTCTCGACGGCCGCCGACAACCAGCCTGCAGTAGACATCCGAGTCTGCCAGGGCGAACGCAAAATGTTCGAAGACAACAAGCTTCTCGGCAACTTCAAGCTCGACGGCATCAACGCCGCTCCGCGCGGAGTGCCGCAGATCGAAGTCACCTTCGACATCGACTCGAACGGCATCCTCAAGGTCACGGCCAAGGACAAAGGCACCGGCAAGGAACAGAACATCTCCATTCAGGGATCTTCCGGCCTCTCCAAGGACGAAATCGAACGCGCCAAGAAGGATGCGGAAGCCCATGCCGAAGAAGACCGCCGCAAAGCGGAGGAAATCGAAACCGTCAACCAGGGTGAATCCCTCGCCCACAGCGTCGAACGCCAGCTCTCCGAACTCGGGGACAAGGCTCCGGCCGAAATCAAGCAGCCCATCGAAGACAAGGTCAAGGCCCTCAAGGATGCCGTCGCAGCCAAGGACATCGAAGGCATCAAGAAAGCCCGCACCGAACTCGAAGGCATGCTTGAAAACCTGAACAAGGCAGCACAGGCCGCTCAGGCTGAACCGACGGGCCAGCCCACCGAACCCGAAGGCGACGGCCCCCGCCAGGCCAAAGGCCGCGTCGTCGATGCCGAAGTCGTCGACGAAAACTAAGGGCAACCATTCTCCGGGCCGGAGGCGACTCCGGCCCGATATCACCTGAACAACAACACATACACAATACCATGATCAAACCACTCGGACAGCGCGTACTCATCAAGCGCGCAGAAGCAGAACAGAAAACGGCCGGAGGCCTCTTCCTTCCGGACAATGCCAAGGAAAAGCCGCAGGAAGCCATCGTCGTGGCGGTAGGCACCGGCGGACGTGATGAAAACGGCAAACTGATCGACTTCACCGTGAAGGAAAACGATCGCGTTCTCATCTCCAAATACGGCGGCACGGAAGTCAAAATCGACGGCCAGGACTACGTCATTGTCAGCGAACAGGACATCCTCGGCATCATCGACTGATTCCGACCCCGTCACAGCGTCGCGGATCAACAAAAACACCGCGACTTATTGAGATTTATTGAAAATTATTTAAAATTAAAAAACTGATTATTATGGCTAAACAACTCCAATTCGACGAAACGGCCCGCCAGTCCCTCCTGCGCGGTGTGGAAAAAATCGCCCGTGCCGTCAAGAGCACTCTCGGCCCGGCAGGACGCAACGTCGTCATCGACAAGAAATTCGGCTCCCCCACCATCACCAAGGACGGCGTCACCGTCGCCAAGGAAGTGGAACTTGAAGACGCATACGAAAACATGGGCGCCCAGCTCGTCCGCGAAGTCTCCTCCAAGACCAACGACATCGCAGGCGACGGCACCACCACCGCCACCGTCCTCGCCGAAAGCATCTACCGCGAAGGCCTCCGCAACGTCACCGCAGGAGCCAACCCGATCTCCCTGCAGCGCGGCATCCTGAAGGCCTCCGAAGCAGTAGTTGCCGAACTCAAGAAAATCTCCAAGACAGTCGATTCCACCAAGGAAATCGCACAGGTCGCCACCGTCTCCGCCAACTGGGACGCTGAAATCGGCAACATCATCGCCGAAGCCATGGACAAAGTCGGCAAAGACGGTACCATCACCGTCGAAGAAGCCAAGGGTATCGAAACCTCCCTCGACGTCGTCGAAGGCATGCAGTTCGACAAGGGCTACCTCTCCCCCTACTTCGTCACGAACGCCGAAGCCATGGAAGCCGTCCTTGACAACCCGTACATCCTCATCTTCGAAAAGAAGATCACGAACCTCAAGGACTTCCTTCCCCTCCTCGAAAAGGTGGCGAAAACCGGCCGTCCCTTCCTCGTCATCTCCGAAGACATCGAAGGCGAAGCCCTCGCCACTCTCGTGGTGAACCGCCTGCGCGGCACGCTCAACATCTGCGCCGTCAAGGCACCCGGTTTCGGCGACCGCCGCAAGGCCATGCTTGAAGACATCGCCATCCTCACGGGCGGTCAGTGCATCTCCGAAGACCTCGGTCTCCGCCTCGAAAACGTCGAAATCGACCAGCTCGGCCAGGCCAAGCGCGTCGTCGTCTCCAAGGACAGCACCGTCATCGTCGAAGGCGCCGGAGCATCCGACAAGATTCAGGCCCGCGTGGCCCAGATCCGCAAGCAGATCGAAGACACCACCTCCGACTACGACCGCGAAAAGCTCCAGGAACGCCTTGCGAAGCTTGCCGGCGGCGTCGCCGTCATCAAAGTCGGTGCAGCCACGGAAACCGAAATGAAGGAAAAGAAGGACCGCGTCGACGACGCCCTGCACGCCACCCGCGCAGCGGTGGAAGAAGGCATCGTTCCCGGCGGCGGCATCGCCTTCATCCGCGCCCAGAAAGCCATCTGCGGCCTTGATCTCGAAGGTGATGAAAAGACGGGCGCAGGCATCGTCTACCGCGCCATCGAATCCCCGCTTCGCCAGCTCGTCGAAAACGCAGGCCGCGAAGGTGCGCTCATCGTCGAAAAGGTCAAGAACATGCCCAACGTGGCGGACGGCTACAACGTCGCCACCGACAAGTACGAAGACCTCCTCGCCGCCGGCGTCGTGGACCCGACGAAAGTCACGCGCTCTGCTCTGCAGAATGCGGCCTCCATCTCCGGCCTCATGCTCACCACCGAATGCCTCATCTCCGAACTTCCGGAGAAGAAAGGCTGCTGCGGTGGCGGCGCTCCCGATATGGGAGGAATGGGCGGCATGGGTGGAATGGGCGGCATGATGTAACCGGCATCGGCCACCAAAGCCATAGAATACCCACATGGGCGCGCTCTTCGGAGCGCGCCTTTTTTATTCGTGAACACGACCCTGCATCCATCCGATCCGGATAGCCTTGAAAGAATGGAACCGCATTGCCCGTATTCACCGTATGGGCACGAGAGAAAGCCGAATACAGCATCCTCATCGCCCGGCATTTCCATCCTCCGCACATCAACAACCAAAACCATTCACGACAGCCATGAAAACCGTCCGCTCCCTCCTGCTGCTCCCTCTCGCTCTCTTCGGAACGGGTCTTGCGCAAACCTCCGGCCATCCTCCCGCTCCCCAAAACAAGCAGGGATGGAAACTTGTCTGGAACGACGAATTCGAAAAAAACGGAGCGCCCGACCCGAAAAAATGGACGTATGAAGAAGGCTTCGTCCGCAACAAGGAAGAACAGTACTACACCAAAAACCGCAGGCAGAACGCCCGCGTCGAAAAAGGATGCCTCATCATCGAAGCCCGGAAGGAACCCTTCAACAACCCGAAATACGATCCTAAAGCCACCCCCGAACAGTGGCAGAAATCCCGCAAACAGGCGCAATACACCTCCGCAGCCCTCACGACGGAAGGATTGGCGCAAATGAAATACGGTAAAATCGAAGTCCGGGCCAAACTTCCGAAAGGCATCGGCTCATGGCCTGCCATCTGGATGCTGGGCACCAGCCGCCCCAAAGTCGGCTGGCCCGCATGCGGTGAAATCGACATCATGGAATACGTCTCCTCCGCACCCGGCACCTGCCATGCCACCCTGCACTGGAAAAGGACGGACGGCGGAACGAACCGCAAAAACGCCAGCAAAGGAATCAAAACAAAAGAGCCCAGCCTCACCGATACCTTCCATGTATACGGCATGGAATGGGACGACAAAAACATCACCTTTACCCTCGACGGCAAGCCATACGGCACGCTGCCCGTGGACATCGCCAACCAGCCTGACGGCAGCAACCCCTTCCGCGCGCCGCATTACCTCCTGCTCAACCTCGCACTGGGCGGAAGCTGGGGGGGCAAAGTCGAAGGCAACGACTTCCCGAGGCAATACCTGATCGACTATGTCCGCATCTACGAACGGAACCATTGATTCCATTCTCTCCATACAGAAACCTTAATCCCGAATGTGACCGGAACGATGGCAAAACATGCCGCAGACAGTTCATACAACGGATTATGAATCCTGTGTCAATATGAAATTTCAAAATATAATGCCAGTGAGTCACTTATTCCAGGAAAAGGTATATCATACCTTTTATCTGCATCGGAAAATCAGAGGTAATGAATTCGTACTATTTTGATGTTCTGGTAGATGTATTACATAAAACGATGCCTTTTATGCACAGGATTCATAATCCGCTAACTTCTAGAAGTGGTCAGAATTGATCATTATACTTGTATGAAAAAAAGCATCTCCATCTTGTGTGCTACATACGTTTTCGGTACAGGGATTGCCTCAGCCGCAACTGCCATCATCGATTTCGGGTACAGCAACACCACCACACCGGCCTACGCCAACGCCGTAGGAGATAATATTCTCCAAAGCAATGCCGTCTCCATCAAAACAACGACAGGAGGGACTCTGGGATGGCAGTTCGCCAATTGGATGTCACGTACACCAAGCCCCAGCGGATCCCCTGTATTCGCCGCAACAACATGGAATAACAAACAGGCGTTCAATACATTTACCGATTCGTTGCAATTACCGGCCGGCACGTCGGATTTCTCCGATGTATGGAGGGACGGACTCAATTCATTTAGTGGAGCCGGAAATATCACGTTTTCAGGACTTGCCGCAGGCCACACCTATACAATCTCTCTGGGTATGGGCAGAGCGACCGACTCCGGCAGCGACATGCAGATATCCACAACCATGGGTACCTTGACAGGCGGAAGCTGGTTCCAGTCCAACGGCACATCCGGATCAACGGCTCTTGCAACATTTGCCCAAAGAGCTTCCGGAGTTCAGGCAATCGCATCCTACGACATCACCGCCGACAGCGCCGGTAAAATCCAGTTGACCATTACGAACTCCTCCCAATACGTCGCGCTCCAATTCGCCACCATTTCCGACAACATACCTGAACCGGGCAGCGCGGCTCTTGCCTTGCTTGGATTGCCCGTTCTGACCTTCCGACGCAGGAGAAAACAGTAAGGCCGTCCGGCATTCCTCCCTGCCCCCATCCTTCGGAAAAATGCAGGAGAAGGTTAAACGGATATCCCGAATTCTTCCGTTCTATTTGAAACCTGCATTTGCTTCCGCGAATGCAGGTTTCAAACAATCAGCCAACCAATGATACGGCAAGTCTTGAGGAACTTTTTCAAGGCTTTGTTGCATTCATCTCCTGCAGCAAAACGGAAAACACTTCTCGTACCGCATCAACCGCATCACTCCTCCCTTCTGCATTCAGAAGCCCATCATCCTGAAATCCGCGATACGAACGCATGGAAAAGTCGAAAACTTCACCATTGCCCCTCTCGGGAACCGACCTCCATTTCATCTCGACCGGAAAACCGGCGGCTCCGGAAACCGGGCAAATGAGCAACCCGCTACAGATTTTATCACTGCCGCTTCCTGAGGCAAACAGCGGCATCACATGAAACGGCGTACCTTCGACACGATAAACCGGCGGCAAGCCATACACTGCGCCATACATCCGCATGGCCTCCATCTTTCCACTCAGATAGTCCAAGACTCTGTCCCTGTTCGCCGACGTTACGACATCGTCGCGCCCATCCTCCAGCGAAACCTTGAATACAGAGCGCGCCATCTCCTTCAACAGAACTTCTCCGGGCTGCCTGTCCACCATTCTCACCTGATCCGAAGTATCGACGAATTCAAGAGCGTTGATATACTCGAGAGCCGGAATTCCCTGAGAAGTCATGGGTGAAGAACGCCCATCGGCATCCGTGGGCACGTCCACCCATTGTCCCCTGTATGGGCGAAGCCACGCACTAAACGCCGCGCCCGGCATCTCGTAATACCACGAAAAACTCTTGCTGGAACGATCTTCCCGGAGCGAACGCATGGCAAGCACATATTCCAGCATCCTGCTCGCCGTTTCCTTGCCGAATTCGCGATATACGGACGGCACCTGCCAATCAAACTCCCGGAGAGCCTCCGCAGCCAGAGCTCTCAGATTGCGGGCGGACAGCCCCTTCCTCGGAATATCGAAACTCTCCACCCCGATTCTGTTCGGCCCCAGCCACGACAGGCGCAGCCCCTTCTCCGGCGCACCTTCTGCCTGATAAGGGCATTTCATATACACGACGATATAATCCTTCTCCTCCGGATCGGACAAAAGCCACATATCCCACCGGCCCGGACGATACGGCCTCTCCTCCTGAGCGAGATGCGACCACTTCTTCTCCTTCCCTGCCAGAATCCATTCACGAACAGCGCCCAACTGGCCGCCAATCACCATATCCCCGGCATCCGGCCGGCGGAGCGGCCAGGGTTTTCCTTCTGCAGCGTGCATATCCCGCAGCACGGCATCGAATGCACCCTGCACCAGCTTCAGATTCCGTTCCCTGCCTGCCATACCGGAAATGACGAAATACCTGGCCACAGCCGGGCAGGCATCCTCTTCGTTCCACTTCGCAATCATCGGGTCGGCCTGAGGATACCATTTCACAAGAACAACATCCTCGCCCCTCTCTCCCCGGCAACAGATGAGCAAGCCGTCGATCTCGCCTTTACCCGTCTTCAGCAGCCGGAATTCATACGATGAACCCTTCGGACGGTAACAGGGATCTACCTGCAGCCTCGATGAACGGGAAGCCAATGCCTCCTCCACCAAGATCCGAAGCCAAACAAACTTGGCGATCTTCTCCCGGTTTGTCCGGTTGACCAGCGCATCCTTGCCGTCTTCCAGAACAACCGAGTTCCGGCCCGGTGCATCCTTCCGGCATTCCGGCAGCAACAGACCCGCCAGCGTCACGAGATCGCCGGGCCGGAAGAGTTCTCCGCCCAGCCCGTGCGACTCCACATGAATGCCGCCATCCTCATGCAAAGTTACCCGGATCCCTTTACTGCCGACCGCAGAAACGAGCGGCAAATACAAATCCACCCCAAGGGCATCTTCATCGGCGGACAACAGGGAAACGGCACGATCCGGCGGCAGGCTTCCGTCCAGAATGGCCGTACGGACGGCATTCAGTCCTTCCGCCGACAGTTTGGCCTGTGGCAAAGACGGCACATCCGCCATCATGTCGGGACTCGGCTGCGGCCCACATCGAGCCGACACCCCCATCTCTCGGACCATCTCCGCCCACCCGGCACGATCGATATCGGCAGACGCCTCTTCCCCTCTCACAAAACGGATATCCTTCACATACTCGGCAAACGGCAGCGCCCCCAGAGAACGGTAAGGCACCAGCTCCACATCATAAGCCGAACCGCCGACATGGTACCGCATCCGCCCATCCCTTACGGCAGGCTTCCGCACCAGCACGAACCGGAGCATCTCGTTCCGCAGCTTCACCCCCTTTGCCGCATCAATGGCCGAACCGCCCTCAGCAAGCTCTTCCAGCACCTCCGCAGCAAACTTCGCCAACCCGTTCGGAGACAATCCAGCCACAGCGAGCCCCAGAGCTTCCACCCGCACGACCTTGCCTCCCGCCGCCAACGACAGGCGCAAGGCGCGAGCCTTCGGAGATGCGGCATCCTGATACGGACACTTCAGATAAACGGATACATGCCCCCTGTCCGCCGGATCGGACAACAAAAATGCTTCCCAGCCCCCCAGCCTCCTGTACGGAAGCACTCGATCGACCGAGGGCAAATGCTGCACCTGTTGCCCCTGTACGAGCGAATCGCGCAAAGCCGCCAGCATCTCCGGCGTCATCACTTCGGCAGGGACCGCCGTCTCCATATCGGCCGCATTCATCTCATCCAGCAACGCACGGAACACCGCTTCCGCCATAAACCGCATATCCGCTGCCCCGCCTTCATGGTTACCCTCCGCCTCCAGCATCAGATACCGCGACAACGCCGGATCACAGCCTCGTGACGAACGCACGCCCCACCATGCAACCGTCACCGGATCGCCAGCCTTGCCATCCGCTCCCACACGCCGAATCGCCATGGAAGAGGGAAATTCTCCGCTCCAGCCGAAAGACACTTCACAGGAAGTACCCTCCGGCCTGCAGACGAACTCTCCAAACGGCGACCGCATACTGCTGTAATATGCAAAAATCCTGTCCAGATTTCGCTTGTTGACCCAAGCGTTCTCGCCCTGTTCCAGCAACAGGCGGAAAGCTCCCGTCTTCGGATTCCTCTCCAGAGGAAAGACCACTTCGGCCCAATGATCCGCCATCCCGCGACTCTCGCCGAAGCCGACAGCTTCCGCATACATGATCCTGTCCTCGAACAACGACAGGCGAATCCCCTTGATACCGCCGCCCTCTGCCGGGCACTTGAGATAGAGCACAACCACTCCGGCTTCATCCGGATCGGAAAGCAAATAGACTTCCCGATACCCGGGCAAATACGGAAACTCCTTGCTGAAAGGCTTCAGGAACTTGCGGCTGCCATGCGCCAGAATCCGCGCTTTCACCTCCTTCATCCCGTCGGGAGAACACCATGCCCCATCCTTGGAGATGAACGACCAGCCGTCCGCCACTCCCAAAGCAGGCAGCCTCGTACCCTCTGCCGCCTGCTTCATCTCGCGCAGCAACGCCTTCCGTGCAGCCGCATCCGACGACGGAATACATGGACAATCCATCCAAAAACCAGAGGGCTGCATACCCCCGGGATCCATTCTCCACAGCCCCAGCCAAATCCGATCCACATAAACAACAAACGGAGTACCCTCCACACGATAGATGGCGGGAGGATCCGCCGCACTCCTCATCATGTCACTGAAAAACACCGTTTTCGTCATTAAATAACTGATGATTCCGGAATCTTCCGACACATTCTCCGCTTCAGGAGCACACAAAAACTTCGCCATACCGTGCAACGCGAGGGCAAAATCCTCCGCCACCTCGAATCCTACGGCATTCACCAGCACGCGGCCATCCTCCTGCGAGCTCAGGCGAATACCCTGCTCCACCCTGCCTGCGGGCTGGTACGGCGATCTGAGAAACAGCTCCATACGCTCCGCCTCATCCGCAGCGGACAGCAAATACATATCCCAGAACGACGGCAGAAACGGAACCTCTCTACCCTCCGACGCCAAACGCCTGTTCTCCTTGTGCTCCAGAATACGAAGGCGTGTTTGCTCCAACACCTCACGGAAAAGCCCATCTCCGCTATCCGCCTCCCTTGTAGGCGGCACAGCATGTTCGTTGTCGGCAGCAAGCGGAGAGCCCAGACACAGAGTCACAGCAAAAAGAAAGCCTATTGATTTCAGTATATTCATCTTGTTGATTTCATTGGATTGTTGATTGTTTTCCGGCCTGCATATTCCCGGCCGGATTCGGATGCGGCGGCTCCTCCGGAGAAACAGGAGCAGCGCCCTCCATCTCCCGCAGCAGATACAGAAACGCCTCGCACGACATATCAAGCATATATTGGGGAGCATACCACCCACCCCAGACCATGCGTCCACCTGCTCCCTCCTTCAAAGTTTTCCACATGACGGAAACCGCGCTCCGTCCATTCGGAAGCCCACGATAACAGAATGAAAAACCTCCCACATCTTCGGGCTTCTCAATGGGAGCCAACTGACCCTTCGGAAGAAGAAAAACGGCATACGGCGACCCCTTGATCTCATAAAAAGGCAATTCTCCATACATGGAACCATGCATCGCGCGGCGCGGATTTCGCTTCAAAATATAGCGGGCAACAGCATCCGCATTCCTCCGGTTCAGCAAAGGATCCGTCCCATCCATCGAATAACACAGCCCATCCTTCACATCCGGTTTGACCACGCTATCCACACGACCCCTCGTCGGGAGGAGCAGAGACGTCCAGCTCAGCAAATCTTCTTTTGAGGCAACTCCCCGCTGCATGCCGAACGACTTCACCAACACGCCGTTTCCGGAACCCATACCAAAGACGAAAATACCCTTACCCGACACCGGCTTCGATCCGAACTCCTCATTGCCATCCTGTGGCTGCGAACGAACGACCTCGCGGCATTGCAGAAAAATGACGATGCGATCGTCTCCGGAAGAAGACAGCAAATACGCATCACGCAGGCAGGGAACCTCCCTGTCCATGAAAAACGGCTTCTTCTTTTGCCCTCCTTCCAGAATCACATCGCGAGCAGCCTTCAACCGGTCGTCCGTCAACCACGACGAGCCGTCCGGAACGGAAGCCGAAAAATACGGCGCAGGCAACCCCGCGACCTCCGAAGCAGCGCCGGCAGGCACGAATTTGTCCGTTGCTCCTGCCCCCGCCGAATCAATGGCGGCCAAAAATAACATGAAGAAAAGTCCTGAATACATGGGATCGTTGTTTTTTGTTGTGAATCGGGGCAAACGAATACCCCTGCATACATACAGACGGTTCCCTGAAAAAACGTTTCAATTCATTTGCACTTTTTGTAAAACGATCCTTCGCACCAATCGCACCCACTTCGGGACAAACGGCAGGCGAGCTTCCCGGCGGCACGGCCATGCCTGCCGCATGCCATCACGCGTTTTGAACTGGCGTTTTCCATATTCCGCCCTTATACTGCGGGCATGGAATTCTTTCAGTCGATTGCCGACACCTTCCAGTCCGTCTTCATCGAAAGCGACAAATGGAAGCACATCGCCTTGGCCATCATCTATCTCATTGCCGGCTACATCGCCGTCAAAACCTTGCGGCGCATCCTCATTCCCGTCATCCGCAAAACCATGCCCCGGCAAATCGGCCGCCTCCTGCAAAACGTCATCGGCGTCGCCATCTGGACCATCGCGCTGATTCAGGCGCTCTCCGCCATGGGCATCGATGTCGTCAGCATCCTCGGTGCGGCCGGGGTCGTCGGTATCGCCATCGGCTTCGCCTCCCAGACCTCGCTATCCAACCTGATCAGCGGCATCTTCCTCGTCGGCGAAAAAAGCGTCAACATCGGCGACACCATCCAGATCAGCGGCTTCACTGGCACCATCGAAAACATCGGGCTCCTCTCCGTCAAACTTCGGCAGGCGGACAACGCCGTCGTTCGGGTACCCAACGAAACACTCATCAAAACACCGGTCGTCAACATCACTGGAGACACCTTGCGCCGTTGCGACTTCGACATCGGCGTCGCCTACGACTCGGATCTCTCCACCGTCGAACGCCTGATCCACAAAGTCGTCACCTCGCAGGACACACTCGCGACGGAACCCGCCCCCGTCGTCCAGTTCGTCGCCTTTGCCGACTCGGCCCTCTCCCTGCGGGTAGGTGCATGGTGCAAAACGGGCGACTACCTGCAGGCACGCATGGAATTCGCCAAAAACATCCTGCAGGAATTCAAAGAACACGGCATCAACATCCCCTTCCCCATCCGCACTGTCGAAATCGTCGGCAATACGGACACCCCTTCCTGACAGCCGACCGTCACTTCCTCCACAATTCGGGCAACACATCCCGTACACCCTGCGGCACCGCATCCAGCCGCCCGGACATCAACTCTCGATTCTCGGCGGAACACGGAGCAAACGAAGCGTCCGCCCCATGATCCAGCATCAGGCGTGCCATCCGGACGGCGAAATCACCCGGCCGGGATTGGCCTCCCAGCCGCTCGCAGCAAACGAACAGAGGCGTCTTGCGATTACTCACGCAATCCACATCCCCCTCCTTCTTCAGAAATGCGTCCGCCATCGCCAAGGCTCGCTCCTGCACCCCCTCATGGAGCCGAACCTCACCATCGCGCAAGGCAACACTCCTCTCCACCAGATGGAATAAAAACGGGTGAGAGGCACTTCCCCCGTAAAACGCAGGCACGCCCTCCAGCGACGTATCCACCCCATGATCCAGTAACCATTGCAGCATGGCCACGGAATGCGGTTGCCGAAAATTCACGGCAGCCCATACCGGTGCGCCGTCATACTTGGAATTGATGTCCACCCCTCGCTCCATCAGCTCCTGCACAATCCGCACCGAACCGCTCCGGACGGAGCACATCATCACCTTGCCCGCCTCTTCCGGATGAATGAGTGCACCTCGTTCCAACAGAAGATCAGCAATATCAACACCCTTCCATCCCCTCACACCCGAGAAAATAAGAGCCTGCTCCAGATAGGAGTACGGCATGCCGGGCGAAGGCTCGATCATGGCGCCATGGTCGAGCATCAGGCGAACCAGCTCGACCTCCGCTCCGGCATACGCGGCAGAACCGCCCGGAAACGGGGAAAACGCCATACCGAAAGGACTTTCCCCTTCTGCCAGAATATCCTTCTCCCCGATGGGTGGACACACAATCAGGCATCGAGCATTCACATCGGCGCCGCGCAAAACGAGCGATCTGGCCAGCTCGCGATGCCCCGTAAACATGGCACACCACAGCAGCGACATCCGGTTGGAGCTTTCAAGCCGCACATCTCCCGTCCGGGCCGTCTCGCGCACCATTGCAACCACATCACGCCGCACAGCCGGAGCAATGAGATGCCAAAACCTCGCCTCGAACGAACCCGTATCAACCCACTCATCCGCCTCACGCAAAAGAGACTCGACCTCCCCGGCAACCTCCATCATCTCCCTGCGATCCTGCGCGGACCACGATTCATGAAACACCCAGCCCTCATCGGGAACCCCTGCCACAGGCGGGGAAACCGCATCTCCGGGATTCACGGAGGCAACACACAAAGCGACCAGCAGGGTAGGGAAAAGCATAAGACCATCATATCCTCAGCCATACCGTCGTCAAGGTAAAAACGCCCTCTCAGAAAAACGGGCGGGTGCAAAATAACCGCCCCATCGTTTTTTGACTTCACTTCCTGCCGAAAAAATGAGAAGCTTTCTCAGCAAACATCTTACCATGACAAACGGTTCAAACCCTCCCTACAAGCGCATACTTCTGAAATTGAGCGGCGAGGCTCTTCGCAGCCCCGGCAGCATGGACAACATCTCCCCCGAAATCGTCGCACGCATCGCCGGAGAAATCGCCGATGCCCACCGTCAGGGAGGCCTTGAAATCGCCCTCGTCGTCGGCGGAGGCAACTTTTGGCGCGGAGCCAAGGCCAGCGTCCGCGGCATGGACCGCGCCACGGCGGACTACGTCGGCATGCTGGCGACCGTCATGAACGCCCTCGCCCTGCAAAGCGCCATCGAACGCGCCGGAGTGCCCTGTATCGTGCAATCTGCCATCGAAATGAAAAACGTGGCCGAGCCCTTCATCCGCCTCAAGGCCCGCAACGACCTGGCCGACGGTAAAATCGTCATCTTCGCCGCAGGCACAGGCAACCCCTTCTTCTCCACCGACACCACGGCCGCTCTGCGCGCCAGCGAAATCAACGCCGAAATCGTCATGAAGGCCACTTCCGTGGACGGCGTATACGATGCCGACCCGAAGAAAGTGCCGGATGCCACGCGTTTCGACACGATCACCTATCAGGAATGCCTGCGACGTGAACTCAAGGTCATGGACTCCACGGCATTCACCCTCTGCATGGACAACAAGAAGCCCATCATCGTCTTCGACATGCACACGCCGAACAACATCACACGCGCCCTCCTCGGAGAACGCATCGGCACCATCATTTCTCAAGAACACTAAACAACTCACAAAAAAATAATATGGACGCAGAAACACTCCTGTTGGAAACCGAAGACGCCATGGAGAAAATCCTTGCCCACATGGGACAGGAATTCGGCGGCGTGCGCACAGGCAAAGCCTCGCCCGCCCTTGTCGAAAATCTCGACGTATATGTCACCAGCTACGGCTCGACCATGAAACTCAAGGGAATCGCCGTCATCAGCACGCCCGATGCACGCTCCATCCTCATCCAGCCGTTCGACCCGAGCACCCTGCATGACATCCAGCGCGCAATCAACGAAAGCAAGCTGAACATGAACCCGATCATCGATGCCCGCTCCGTGCGACTCCCCATCCCGGAACTGACGGAAGACCGCCGCCGCGATCTCGTCAAATACGTCAAATCCCTTGCGGAAGACACTCGCGTCCGCATCCGCGGCTGCCGCCGCGACGGCATGGAAGGCGCCAAAAAGCTCAAGGCAGGCAACGTCGTCACGGAAGACGGCCAGCGCGACCTTGAAGACAAAGTCCAAAAGCTGACCGACAAATTCATCAAGAGCATTGATGAACAGGTTGCCGCCAAAGAAAAGGACATCATGACCATCTAACCCTCAACCCACACCAAACCACCATGTCCGACACAGTCACCAATTTCCTCGCATCCGGCATCGAGATCACCGGAACCATTCGTTTTCAAAACGACATGCACATCGACGGCAAGATCGACGGCGAAATCATCTCGGATCACGGCACCGTCACCATCGGTGAAATGGCCGCCATCAAGGGCGACATCACCGCCGGAGACGTACGCATCTACGGCCATGTCGAAGGCAAAATCGCCTCCGAACGCTGCGAACTCAAACGCCAGGCCGTTCTGCACGGCGACGTAACGACGCGCACGCTTTCCATGGAAGAAGGCGCCCAGCTCAAAGGCCGCACCGAAATCGGCTAAACGCTACAGCCGATCCATTCTGTTTCAACAAGCCGGTTTCCTTTTGGGAACCGGCTTTTTCATACCGACACGCTCCGCTCACTGGGGAGTCAACGGCTTCCACCCGGCGCGCGCCTCCTGCAACTCACGCAATTGCTGCTCCTTCCAGTCGGTAATCGTCGGTTCTGGGCTCGCCTTGATCTTTTCCTCAATCAGCCCGTCGCTTCGCTTCTCGAAGGCCCGTCCGCGAGCATCATACTTCCTGCCGCTGAATTCCGACGGATTCATCACGAAGGCATCCTTGTTATTCTTCCACTCCGTTTTTTCGACGGGCCGTTGAAGCTTGACGAAATCCGGCGTCTCTACGGAAACAATCGGGCTATCCTTCCGCCCGTCCCAGCTGCGCGTGGCAAACTGCTTGTTCGCCTGATCGAACGATTTCTTGCGATAGGCATCCGATGCATCCTTGGAACCGAACCCGGCCGTATCGCCGCCGAACTCGAACTGCTTCCCCTGAAAAGCGCTTACCTTATCCATCTTGGTCTGAGGAATACCGTTCGGATTCATCAACGTCTCGAACTCGGCCCGACGGTCGCCCTGCCTCTTGCCGTTCACAAACACCGTACCGTTATTCTTCAGCTCCTGCAAGCCCCCGGTCGGCGAATCATCATACAGAATCGTCCTTTCCGGGGTGCAAGCCGCCAGAAAAACCGAGGCAAACAACAACAAATGCGGGTAAAGGGGATGCAGGGCCATGATCTACGCCGCCAATATAGCAGATTGCCCGGCAAAGGCAAGAATGAAGATTCGAGGCGCGACCCGCCTGCATCCTGCTCCCTCCGCCCGCCTTGGCATGAGGCAGGCAAAAATAAAATGAACATACGCCGCAGCCGGATTGTCTCAGCCACAAAGGCCATGAAATCATCTATCATCAAGCTGGCATGGATACTTCCTGCAATCGGATTGCAATTGGCAATCACCTCCTGCACCACCGATGCCTATGGCAACACGACCGTCACTCCGGCCGGCGCTGCAGCTATCGGCGTAGGGGCTCTTGCTGCCGGAGTCGCCGTAGGAGCTGCGATTGACAATGACCGTGATGACCATCATCACCATCACTACAATCCTCCGCCCCGGCCCCGCCCGCATTACCATGGCAACTACCGCCCGCAGCGCCCGATCTACCATCCCGCGTACAGGCCGTCCCGACCGTGGAGATAACCCGCTTTCATTTGACGAGGCATTGTGCAGTATGACAAAAAGAGCGCATTCCGAAAGAATGCGCTCTTTACTTTGAATTGGCGGGGAACAATCAGTTGTTCACGCGTCCCAGATAGGAGCCGTCTTCCGTCTTCACGGAAATGCGCTCGCCGGGCTTGATGAACAAAGGCACCTGCACGACGAGGCCCGTTTCCATGGTGGCGGGCTTGTACACGTTATTGGCGGAATCGCCCTTCACGCCTTCGGCTGCTTCGGCCACGGTCATCGTGATGGCAGCGGGAAGTTCGATGGAAACCACCGTCTCGTCCGTAAACATCAGGATGTAGGTACCGCCTTCGATGAGGTAGTCCTTCACGGGCTCCACGATATCTTCAGTCACCGTCACGTCGTCGTACGTATCGGGCTCAAGGAAATGGTAGCCCATGCCATCGATATAGCTGAACTCGTATTCTTCGCGGGCAAGGTTCACGCCTTCGAGATATTCGTTGGACGTAAGGCGAAGATTGTAGATTTTCTTCGTCGCAATGCTACGGATGCTCATCTGAACATAGGAAGCCATGCGGGGGGGACACTTGTGTTCCATGCTGACCACAACGCACACATCGTTGTTGTGATTCACAGCATGGCCTTTACGCAGATTGATAACTGGGACTTTTGCCATGTGGCGTGGAGCGTACCAGTTGCAGCCCCTCCCGTCAAGAAAAAACCCGCCGTTCATGGCGCACGGACAATACTTTTTGACAAATCTTCCCCATCGCTTCCCGGCGCCGGAACGGCATGCATTCTTCTTGACAATCAGGCCCCGGTCATTTACGGTGACTCCCGTTATGTTACAGGCAGGTATCGTAGGACTCCCGAACGTCGGCAAATCCACCCTTTTCAATGCAGTCACGCGCTCCCGCAAGGCGCAGGCCGCCAACTACCCCTTTTGCACCATCGACCCGAACGTCGGCATGGTCGTCGTCCCCGATGAACGCCTGAACGTCCTCTCCAAAATATCGAACTCCGAAAAAATCATTCCGACCGCCATCGAATTCGTGGACATCGCCGGACTGGTGAAGGGAGCCTCCGAAGGCGCCGGACTCGGCAACAAATTCCTTGCCAACATCCGCGAAGTGGACGCCATCGTCCAAGTCGTCCGCTGCTTCGACAACGACGACATCATCCACGAACTCGGCACCGTCAACCCTCTGCGCGACATCGAAATCATCAACGACGAACTCATCCTCGCCGACCTTTCCGCCATGGAAAAACGCAAGGATTCCCGCGAAAAGAAAGCCCGCGGAGGCGATAAGGAAGCCAAGGAAGAAGTCGCCCTCATCACCAAACTCCTGCCCCACCTCGATGCAGGCAACCCCGCCCTTACCCTCGAACTCTCGGACGACGAACGCAAACTCCTGAAATCCTTCGGCCTTCTTTCCGACAAGAAAAGCATCTTCGCCTGCAACGTGAATGAAGACGAACTGGCCGACGCCGTCAGCAACCCGGACGCCCACCCCTACGTCTCCCAGGTACGCCAGTACGTCGCCAACCACCACAATGCCGAAGCCGTCGTCATCTCCGCCCGCATCGAAGAAGAACTCTGCGAACTGCCGGCTGAAGAAGTCCGCGAATTCCTGCAGGACCTCGGCGTGCAGGACTCCGGCGTATCGGACCTCATCCGCTCCGTTTACCACCTTCTCGGCCTCCGCACCTACCTGACCACGGGCGTCAAGGAAACACGCGCCTGGACCATCCCTGCCGGAGCCAAGGCCCCGCAGGCCGCCGGAGTCATCCACACCGACTTCGAGCGCGGCTTCATTGCGGCTGAAGTCGTCGCATTCGCCGACCTCGTCGAATGCGGAGCCAAAGCCCGTGCACGCGAACTCGGCAAACTCCGCATCGAAGGCAAAGACTACACCGTACAGGACGGCGACGTCATCGAATTCCGCTTCAACGTCTCCAAATAGCCCACCATGTGAACCCGCCTCCCTCCAGACACCTCATCCTGCTGCACGGCAACCTTGGTTCCTGGAGGGACTGGGATTTCATCATCACTCCTCTGCGCGAAAAAGGCATCTCCTGCCATCCGTTGAATTTGTGGGAACTGATCGCATCCGGCTGCTCCGGCCTTGAAGAAGCCGGACGCAGAATCGCCGCACTGACCCTCCCGCACGCACCCTGCGCACTGATGGGCTACTCTCTTGGCGGCAGGCTCGCCCTCCACGCCATGCAAACCGCGCCGCAGGCATGGAGCGGTATCGCCTTCCTTTCGACGCATCCGGGCCTGCAAACGGCACAAGAAAGGCAAACCCGACTCGCTTCCGACCTCGAACAATCAGCCCTCTGCCGCCAACTGCCGCCACGGGATTTCCTCCAGCACTGGAACCGGCAGGGCGTACTGGCAGGTTCGGGGCAAGGACCTGCGCCCGACTACCCGCAGGAACAGGCCGCACAAGCCTTCGACATCTGGTCGCTCGGCAGGCAGGCGGACATGCGCCCGCACCTCCGCGACTTCTCCGGAAAAACCATCTGGCTGGCAGGTGAACAGGATGCCAAATTCTCCGCACTGGCCCGCACCATCCCCGGCATCTCCCCCATACTTGTACCCGGCGCAGGCCACCGCCTGCTCCAGCAATCCCCCTCCACCATCCTCCAAACCGCCCTCTCCCTGTTCTCGCAGGAATGAACCGCATCCCGGCCTTTCTCTCCGGCGGCGCCATTGCCGGATTGAGGCGATTACTCGCCGCATCTCCTCTATTCCCCCCGCTGCTCGCCGTCATCGGCATTCTGGCAGGAGGCTGGGGGTGGTACCTTGCGATCGCCGCACTTCTTGCCACAGCCCTTGCCCGCCAATGGAAAACACTCCTCCTCCTCGCACTGGCATCCGCCTATGCGGGATGGAAATACCATCAGGAAGAAACGCGCATACAACTGCTCCGTGATACATGGCACCAAACGCCCCCATCCATCCGCCATATTGAAGGAACCGTCATCCGCAGCCGCGAACACAGCGCCATTCTCGAAACAACGGGAGGAGATGCCATCGAACTCCTCCTCCCCGAAACCATCTCCATGCAGGAAGGAGAACGATGGAACATCCGGGGACTGCCCGCCGACTTCCCACCACCTCCCCTGCCCGGACTCTTCGACCGCAGCGCATGGCTCGGCACGCTGGGCGTCGCCTGCCGCCTCAGAGTCATTGAAGCATACCGGCAACCTCCCGCTTCATGGCAACAGCGCCTGCTGACCGCATCCAGGGAATGCCGCCGCACCATATCCTCGCTTCTGATGTCCGGCGCACCGCCCGACGACCCTGCAGCCCAGTTCATCGCAGCCCTTCTTCTGGGAGACAAAGAGCATGCCGACACCGAAATCATCGAAAACTTCCGGCGCAGCGGCTGCCTCCACGCCTTCGCCGTCAGCGGACTTCATGTCGGCATCATCGCCTTGCTGCTGGGCGGCCTCCTGCGCTTGTGCCACTGCTCGCCCTTCACCAAAAACATCCTCCTGCTACTCCTGCTGGGCGGCTACATCTTCGTCACCGGCATGCCCGTCTCCGCCGTCCGCGCCTACCTCATGATCGCAGCATTCCTTCTGGCCCGCCTCCTTCAGCGCGACTACCGGCTCCTGAACATCTGGAGCTTCGCCGCGCTGGCTCTGCTCCTGTGGAACCCGCGCTACCTCTTCCAACCCGGATTCCAGCTCTCTTTCGCCGTCTATGCCGCCATCTGCGCCGGAGCCTGCTGGAGCCGCACCTGCCGGGGCTGGTTCGAACCGGACGACTACATCCCCTTCCGCCTCATGACCGGAACGGAACGCCTGCGGCAACGTTGGGGCCGGAGCGCCTGCGGCCTCTTCATCGTCTCGGTTTGCGCATGGCTGGCCGCCCTGCCCCTGTGCATCTTCCACTTCCATGCCGTCAGCACCTGGGGCATTGCAGCCAACATCCTGCTCGCACCTCTTCTTCCCGTCGTCATGGGTCTCGGAGTCGCCGCACTCTGCCTGTCATGGTGCCCTGCCGCCCTCCTCGGCATCAACTGGCTCAACCGGCATATAGCCGATCTCACCCTGCAGGGAATCGCCGCCCTGTCGGGACTGCCTGCCGCCTATATCCCGGCCACCTCATCCATGCCGCAAGACAGCATCGTCATCATGACATTCACCCACGGCAGCCATGCCTGCCTTCTGGGCAATCCCGGACTCCTGATCGACTGCGGCACTGCCGACAATGCCCGTTGGACGGTCGCACCTGTCCTGTTCCACCTCACCGGCACTCCCGGCCTCTTCCTCGCCACCCACGCCCATGCCCGGCAAACGGGAGGAGCAGAAACCATCCGGCAAGCCCATCCGGGCATCATCTCCATCGACAGCAGCCATCTTCCGCCCGGAGGCATCACCGCCACCACCCCGGCAGGCACCTACACCATCATACCCGCTTCGCCACAACTGCCCCATGCCGACGCGGACGACGAAACTCCCATCGTACTCTGGGAAACCGGAAAACACCGCACCCTGTACATAGGCGATGCCTCCCTCCGCTCCCTGCTCCGCCTTCCTTCGCACATCCTGCGAGCAGACACCGTCATTCTCGGCAGGCATACCCGCCACCCTGCGGACGACATCGAATGGCTCCGTGCCACCGGAGCATCGCGCATCATCATGGCATCCGGCTCCACCGGTGGCGCCCCCATGCAGGAAGAACCGTCTCCGGCCGTCATGGAAATCCTTCCGGCACGCAGCATCCATTTCACACGCGCGGACACGCCAACAAATCTCCCGGAGTGACCACGGGATTCCGCTTGACGCTACGGACATCACAGTATAAAATCCGCTACCCTTCCGTGAGGCTCAATCTCACACGGGAATCAATGGAGCAGCCTTCCTCAAAAAACAAGCTCCGCACACGCACACTCTCTCGCTTCTTCCATGGATTTTACCAATATCGTGTTCTGGCTTTGCCTGATTCCGGCGATGGTCTGCATCTTCCTGACAGGCCGTTACATCCTGCATCACCGGACACAGGCCAAACAGCAATTTGAAAAATATGCCCTGCTCATCATCAGCCTTGCCTTCCTCGGTATGGCCAGCATGCTCACGCTCGGCATCTTCCTCCTCGTCGCCTTTCTGGCATACGGAGGCGTCAAACTCGCCTTGAAAGGCGGCCGCAACATGCGCAAACTGGCGCTCGGCATCCTCATACCGCTCCTGCTCATCCCCCTGCTGTACTACAAATACGGCTACTTCATCGGCACACAGGTCTTCAATCAGGAATGGGACACACTGCGCGACCTCATCATCCCTATCGGCATCTCCTTCTACACCTTCCAGAAAATCTCCTTCTGCATCGACACACTCTCCCGTCAGCAGCCGCTCCCGAAGTTCCTCGACTTCATGAACTTCGCCAGCTTCTTCCCGCAGATCGTTGCCGGACCCATCGAACGACGCGACTCCCTGCTGCCGCAAATGGAAAACATCCGGCTCACATGGAAAGCCGCCAATATCGACATCGGCCTGCGCTACATCGTCCTCGGCCTCTTCTTCAAAATGTGCATGGCGGACAACCTCGCATCGGCCTTCTTCCAACACTACGATGGCGGCAATGTATGGGTCATCTGGATGAACAACATCATCTTCGGCCTGCGCATCTACTTCGACTTCGCCGGATACGGACTCATCGCCTACGGGCTTGCACGCGGACTCGGAGTCCAGCTCACCATGAACTTCCTGAGCCCCTACTCCGCCACAAACATCACCGCCTTCTGGCGGCGCTGGCACATCTCCCTCACAGGCTGGTTCCGCGACTACATCTACTTCAACATCGGGGGCAGCCGCACCAAATTCTGGGCCTTCAACATCCTCCTCGTCTTCCTCATCTCCGGCCTGTGGCACGGAGCCTCATGGAACTTCGTCATGTGGGGCGGCCTGAGCGGCATCGCCATGATCCTCCACCGCTGCTACCGCAACCTCGGCCTGCGCATGTGGGCGCCCCTGTCCACCCTGCTCACCCTCATCACCATGTTCTACATCTGGATGTTCTTCTATGAAACGGACAACCACCAGCTTTGGGACAACACCTGCCACCTCCTCACCTTCTCCAGCTACAACACGAAATCCCTCATGGCAGTCGTCGGCACATTCCCCGTCGCCATCCTCACCTTCTGCTTCTTTGCCCTCATCAGCATCGTCTTGATCGTCATGGAAGGCCTCTCGGGCAAAAAAACGGGCAACCCCTACCAATGGCTCATCTCCCCCTATGCGTGCGGAGTCTGGGTCATCCTGACCATCGTCTTCAATCCAGGAGTCAAGAATTCCTTCATCTACTTCTCATTCTGACGCCATGAAGAAAACCCTCATCATCCTGCTCTGCTCCGTCCTGATCGGCCTGGGATTCGTGGCCTACTTCGACACACACTTCGACACCGAAAAAAGCTTCTTCGGAGAAGCCATCAACCGATCCGACCGCTGGCAGGAAACCATCGAGCGAGACCACGACCACAAATACGTACTTGCGGGCGGATCCAGCAGCCGAACCGGCATCAACCCGGCCCTCCTCCTGCAGCACGATGGCATCCCCCTCGTCAACGCAGCCACGCACGCCGGATTCGGAGCCGCCGTCAACACCGAACTCGCCCTCTCCTACCTCAAAAAAGGAGACACCCTGATCGTTGCCATCGAACCGGACAACCTGACAGGAATCGAATACCCCTTCCACAACTACACCACATCCGGCCTCAAATTCCTTGTCCACCACAGCAAACCGCTCGACCATGCGGCACACCTCTTCACACCGTCGGCGGAACACTACACCACCATCCTCCGGGGAGATGCATCCACCGTACTCATACGCCTCCTGAAGCCCCTCTTCTCCGACGAACTGTACCGATACTCCATCGATAAAAACCTCACGGAATCGGGCTGGATGAGCGTCAACCACAACTGGATGAGGCAAGCTCTCCCCTTCAACCCGGCAGAAATGATGCCCAAATCCAAACTCAACCGGTTCGGCAGACAACTCCTCACCGACATCCGCGACTGGTGTGCCCGGAACGGCGTCCGAGTCGTTTACTCCATCCCTCGTACCCTCCGGGAAGAACAAGCCCGCGCCTACTATGCTTCTCTCGCGTTGGACATCGCCACCATCATGCCTGTCCTCCGCGATCCGGCATTGGGAGTCAACCCGAACCCCAGGGAATTCGCCGACACCGTCAACCATTTGAACAGCAAAGGAGCCACCGACGCCACCATGGAACTTGGCCGGGAACTCAGAGAACAGGATTACTGGACCAGCGAAGAACTCCGGGCATACCTGCACAGCCATGGCTACGACGAAACCGGGCGACCTCTGCAGCCTCCGGCAAATGAAGGCACGCCTGCCACTTTGCCATAAAATGGCCTGCTGGCGAAAAAAGCACTTTCATTTCCCGTCGGGTATTGTTATCCTCCGCGCTTCCTCTTGAGTCGCATTATGAAAAATCTCCTGTCCATCGAAGAACTGACTGCACAACAAATCAGGGATCTGCTTGCACTCGGCCACAAACTCAAAGCCGAACGCGGCCGCCATGCAGAACTCCCCCTGCAGGGGCAAACCTGGGCACTCATCTTCTCCAAATCCTCCACGCGCACGCGCGTCTCCTTTGAAGTCGGCATCAGCGAACTGGGCGGCCGCCCCATGTTCCTCTCCACGCGCGACATCCAGCTCGGCCGCGGCGAACCCATCTCCGACACGGCCCGCGTCCTCGGCCGCATGATACACGGCGCCGTCATCCGCACCTACGAACAACAGGAAGTCGTCGACTTTGCCAACTACTCCGAACTGCCGACCATCAACGCCCTCACGGATGCGGAACACCCCTGCCAAATCCTCGCAGACCTCCTCACCATCGAAGAACTCTACGGCGTCGGCTCGTGGAAAGACATGAAAATCGCCTTCGTCGGCGACGGCGACAACAACATGGCCCGCTCATGGATGTGGGCAGCCAAACACCTCGGCTTCACTCTTGCCATCGGCGCACCTGCACAATACATGCCCGACGAAGCCTTCCGCCGCCACCTCGACACCGACCGCGTCATCTTCAGCACCGATCCCGTCGAAGCCGCCCGCAACGCCACCGTCATCAACACCGACACATGGATCTCCATGGGGCAGGAATCGGAAAAAGGCACCAAGGAACAGCACTTCCTTCCCTATCAGGTCAACAGGGAACTGCTCGCCCATGCAGCGTCCGGCCACAGCGTCTTCCATTGCCTCCCGGCCTATCGCGGCATGGAAATCACCGAAGAAATCCTCGAACAGTTCGCCCCCGTCATCTTCACCGAAGCGGAAAACCGCCTGCACGCACAGAAGGCAGTACTCGCCACACTCGCCAACAACCGCTAACCTCCGGCCATGACCTACGAAGAACGCTTGAACGAACTCCTCGAAGAACTCTCCTTCTTCGAAGACTGGACGGAAAAATACGAATACATCATCTCCCTCGGCCGCAAACTGCCGCCCATGGAAGACTGCTTCCGCCAGGAAAACAACCTCATTCAGGGATGCCAGTCCCGCGTCTGGCTCGGAACGACACTCGTCGACGGTAAAATGATTCTCTCGGCGGACAGCGACTCAGTCATCACCAAAGGGCTCATCGCCCTGTTCATCCGCCTTCTGTCCGGATTATCGCCGGAAGAAATCGTCCGTGCCGACCTTGGACGCATCGATGAAACAGGACTCAAGGAACACCTCGCGCCCACGCGCGCCAATGCCTTGAACTCCATGACGGGCCAAATCAAAAAAGCCGCGGCCGAAGCCATTCATTCGTAAAACAGAAGCATCAACAACCATTGAAAGGCGCCGTTATTCGGCGCCTTTTTCGTATCCGCTCCACACTCATATCTCCCAACACGCCCAACTTGCAGCCAACCAATCGATCGAAACCACACAACAACTCCTATATATTGTTTTACAAAAGATGATACAGCGAGCCAAATTGATCCCATTCCCGTTTCACGGGCTTATCGAATATGTTCAAGAGATGAATTGGCATACGGATTTTAAATCCGCATAATTTTATAAAAAATACATTCGTTTTGAATTAAAAAACATACAACATATAAAATATATTCATACAATTTCTTCCTCTTCATGACAATAATACCATGCTCTATTTTGGCGCGTACGCTCAGGCAGTCATATTATATGGCTTGACTGCGGATTTAAAATCAGTATAATTTTGCCGGATATTATTCATTTCATGAAAAAGACCCTACTCTCGATCTCTGCTCTGTTTGCCTTGTCAGCCGGTATCGTTCAGGCTGATACATCCCTTCGTTACCACTACGACTTCGAAAAAATCTCCGGCACAGGATCCGGCACGGCTGCAGCCGTCAATTACAACCTTGCCGAAAATCCGGGCACAGGCATGTGGACTGCTTCTTCCGGATGGGTCGGCTGGAGCAGTGGAGCGCTCGGCAGCAATTTCGCCTTCAACTGCCCCGGCGGTGGCGCCAAGCTGACCCTGCAGGGCAGCGGCCCAAACAACAGCTTGGGAGTCAATACCACCGACGGTTTTTCTCTGTCCTTCTTTGTCAAGGACAATGGTTCGGCTCAATATGCCAACATGTTCCAGCTCAATTCCTCCAATGGAAACCGCATTTTCTCCCAAAAGGATAGCGGAAGTGCCACGGCTTCAGGTTCATGGCAATTTTACAGCGGAACCCAATCCGGCCTCGGCGACTGGAAAGGCACAACCGTCCCGATGACGGGTTTTGCGCACATCGCCCTGACATTCCAGAACGGCACACTGCAAGTGTACCGGGACGGCACTCAGTTCCTGAATGCAACCGGGGTCAACTTTTCCGGAGAGCTCACCTCCATTGCACTGACTCCCGGCGGAACGGCCGCATTCGACGAATTCGCGCTTTACTCCGGCGTCCTGAATCAGGAAGAAATCACCTACCTTGCTTCACATTCGGCCAAGGATTTCACCGTACCGGAACCGGCTACAGCTACACTTGGCCTCGCCGGCCTTGCGCTGCTGTCGCTTCGTCGCAGACGCCGCGACGCCTGATCTGTTACTGGCACATCTTCAATCAGAAGGCATCCCTGACTTCAGGGATGCCTTTTGCATCTTCCGGAGAACGAACACCATGCCGCAATCCACTTACCGGAACAACCTTCCGAAACCATGGATCACTCCCAAAGGTACGACTGCTCCGAATCGACCACCTTGCCGTTCACCTCAAGCAACAGACGCCACGCCAGAATATCTCCCAGCTTTGCGCGTTCCTTGCCCGTAAAGCGGAAACACTCATGCCGCTCGCCCCGCTCGCGCCCCGGAGCAAAGTCGATGACCAATTCCTTCACCTGCGAACCCGTGGCCGCCTGCTGGTATTGGAACACCAGCCGCGTCTTCTGCTCCGGAGAAGCATCGTACCACGTCGCATAATAATAATCGCCGAGAAGGGCGACCCGCTCCTTGCCTGTCATTGCCCCGTACAGATGGTACGTGGCGTTGGCTCGCAGCAAGCCGCTTTCCCAGTCGGGCACCGATGTCGATTTCAACGGCACATCCGCAATCTCGCGCAGTTCGGAATGAGTCGGCGCGCACGCCGACAAACCGCAGATACAGGCAACAAGAAAGGCAAAAGACCGCTTCATCACGTTTATTCAATACATTCGGGGCGCAGAAGTCAACCCCAAAGCGAGTTAGCGCAGCAGCAGGCGATCACGCCCCAGCCCCGTCAGCTCGCCGAGGCGGCGAATCAGCCGCAGCATCACCGCCATCAGGGCAATCATCAACGGCACGCCGATCACGATGAAACCCCACCATGTAATGCGGCCTACGGCATAATTGTACTGCTCCTGCTGCAGTGCAACGGGTTCCAAAAGCACGGGCATCAGGAAATACAATGCAAGGCAGAAATTCGCGGCGGACGACACGATCAGAGAACCGGCCAGAATCCACGTCGCCTGTCCCAGCAGCTTCCCGTAGGCAGACTCATTGCCGGCTTCCTTCACACGCCTTTCGATCAATGCCACATCGAACACATCGGGATTGTACAGAAACGTCTGGAGCAACGGAGACTCGCTCTTGCGGGAAACCAGCACCGCCGCTGCCAGCACCAGAGGAATCAAAGCCTCCTTGCTGGCAAACAGCCACGGCGTCGACGCCGCGATGGAACCTTCCTCACCCACCACGAGAATCGTAATCACGCCCGTCAGCAGCACCCCGGCCAGCCCGACCGACGACATCAAATCCACCCTCTTATGGCGGATCAGCTCCTGCAGGCCGTACGTAATCGGCAGCAGGAGAGCCAGCACCATCGCCCACACGGGGCCCAGATGCCAGAAACGGCCCACCTCGAAATCCGCCCACGGCTCCATACTGCCCTTGCTGCAATAATCGAGAATCAGCACGGGCAAAATCACATTGATCAGCACACCCTTCAGCGAAGAGCGCCGAGCCTTGCCGCCGGACTCTGCCGCTTCCTGCACCTGCGGCTGCACACCTTCCTTATCCGCATCCATATCAAGCATTCCTCATGGTCATGATGGCATCGGACATACTCTTGGCGCGGAAGGTCGAAGATCCTGCCACCAGACAATCAGCGCCGGCCTCGCGGCACAAAGGAGCCTGTTCCGCTCCGATTCCTCCGTCCATCTGGATCAGGAAAGAAGCGCCGTGCTCCTTGCGCCATGCGGCCAGAGCGCGCACCTTGTCCAGTACCTCGCCCATGAACGACTGTCCGCCGAACCCGGGCACTACGGACATCACCAGCACCATATCCACCGCTTCCAGATACGGAAGGCAGGCCTCCCACGGAGTCGCGGGATTCACGGCAAGGCCGCACTGCACCCCAGCCTCGCGGATGCCGCGCAACGTCGCGGACAAATCCACCTGCCCGTCCAGTTCGGCATGGATGCAAATGAGATTCACGCCCGCTTTCACGAAACGCGGATAATAATGATCAGGCGCAGTAATCATCAGGTGAGCATCGAGGAACGCCGTCGGGCCGACGGCACGGCGCACGGCGGCGCACACATCCGGACCGAACGAAACATTATCCACGAAATGGCCGTCCATCACGTCGAGATGGAGCCAATCCGCACCCGCAATAAACGCGCGCCGGGCTTCGTTCCCGATCTGCGTGAAATCGGCCGCCAGCAAAGAAGGAGCAATCAACATAAACAGAGAGACAAATCAGTTGGCAACAATGTTCACCAGACGGCCCGGCACCACAATCACCTTGCGCACCGTCAGACCTTCCAGCAGTTCCTGAATGCGGGGCTGGGCGAGAGCCGCCCTTTCCACATCCTCGCGACCCGCATCGGCGGCCACCTGCACCTTATCGCGCAGCTTGCCGTTGATCTGGATCACGATTTCAAGCGAATCCTCCACGAGATACTCTTCCTTGTGCTTCGGCCAT
Source organism: Neoakkermansia glycaniphila (assembly GCF_001683795.1). Taxonomy (GTDB): domain Bacteria; phylum Verrucomicrobiota; class Verrucomicrobiia; order Verrucomicrobiales; family Akkermansiaceae; genus Akkermansia; species Akkermansia glycaniphila. Next base: position 39,502 of record NZ_LIGX01000032.1, on the reverse strand, counting down.
TCCTGCATGCAAAGCTGCTGCTTCGGCAACTGCGGGAACGCTTCGCACAAACGGGCGTAAATCTCCTCCGTGATATGCGGAGCGAACGGATTGAGCACCATCAGCAGATTCACGTAATCCGGCAGGCAAACCTTCTCGGCCGAAGTCATCGCGTTCGTGCATTCCATCATCTTGGAAATGGCCGTATTGAACGACATTTCCTCAATATCGGAAGTCACCTTCCTGATCGTCTTGTGCACCTCCTTACGCACCGGAGAAATGCTGCCTTCGGGACATCCGCAGGCCGTCACCTTGCCGGAAAGAGTCCACTCGCCCGCCTGATTCTCCACAAACGCGACGCGCCAGACGCGGGCCAGGAAGCGGGAAACCCCTTCCACACCCTTCGTCGCCCAGGGCTTCACATCCTTCAGCGGCCCCATGAACATCTCATACATGCGCAGGGAATCCGCACCGTACTGCTGCACAATATCGTCGGGATTCACCACATTGCCTCGGGACTTGGACATCTTCTGCCCGTCCTCACCGAGAATCAGCCCCTGATTCACCAGCTTGTTGAACGGCTCGTTCGTCGAAAGCAACCCGAGATCGAACAGCACCTTGTGCCAGAAACGGGCATACAGCAAATGCAGCACCGCATGCTCCGTACCGCCCACGTACAAATCCACGCCGCCGGGCTTCTCGGAACTGCCCATCCAGTAGCGCTCCACTTCAGGATCGACAAAGGCGCAGGCATTCTTCGGATCGAGATAACGCAGATAATACCAGCAGGAACCCGCCCATTGGGGCATCGTATTCGTCTCGCGGTGGGAGGTCTCGGAATAGCGGATCCACTCCGTCGCCTTCACCAGCGGGCCGCGGGGATCGCCGGAAGGCTTGAAATCCTCCATCTGCGGCTGCAACAGCGGCAGCTCGCTCTCGGAAAGCGGGTAATGGCGTCCGTCCTCCTCATTCCACACAATCGGGAACGGTTCACCCCAGTAACGCTGGCGGGAGAACAGCCAGTCGCGCAGCTTGTAATTCACCTTGCCTCGGCCGACGCCCTTCTCTTCCAGCCAGGCGATCATCCGCTTCTTGGCCTCGGGTGTGGACAGGCCCGTCAGGAAATCCGAATTCACGCTCGTACCTTCATAGCCGCAGAAACCCTGCCACGGAATATCGTCGCTCGGCGGAGCCACCACCTGCAGAATCGGAAGCTCGAACTTCTGCGCAAACTCGAAATCGCGCTCGTCGTGTGCGGGCACCGCCATAATCGCGCCCGTACCGTAGCCCATCAGCACATAGTCGGCAATCCAGATCGGAATCTCCTTGCCGTTCACGGGATTCACCGCATACGCGCCCGTAAACACGCCGGACTTGTCCTTCGCCAGATCCGTACGCTCCAGATCGCTCTTCGCCGCACAGGCTTTTCGGTACTCGGCCACGGCCTCCCGCGCTTCGTCCGTCACCATCTCGTCCACCAGCGGGTGTTCGGGGCAAAGCACCATATATGTTGCGCCGAACAACGTATCGGGGCGCGTCGTATACACCGTAATCTCATGCCCGTTTGCCTTGAAAGCCACCTCGGCTCCTTCCGACTTGCCGATCCAGTTGCGCTGCAGCAGCTTGATGGATTCCGGCCAGTCGAGAGGCTCCAGCTCATCGATCAGGCGTTCCGCATAGTCCGTAATGCGGAGCATCCACTGGCGCAGCATACGGCGCTCGATCGTATGTCCCTTACTGCGCCACTCCTCTACTTCCTCATTCGCCAGCACCGTACCCATATCGGGCGACCAGTTCACCGGCACCTCGGCCACATAGGCAAGGCGCACCGCATCGATCTCGTCGCGGCTCCAGCCCTTCGCTTCCAGCTCGGCCACGGGCTTCGCCTTATTGCACTCCTTGCAGAAATAGGAATTGTACAGCTTCAGGAACACCCACTGCGTCCATCGCACATACTCCGGATCGGTCGTCGCGATCTCGCGATCCCAGTCGTAGGAAAAGCCCAGCATCTTCAGCTGGCGGCGGAAATTGTCGATATTCCCCTGAGTCGTCACCGCGGGATGCTGCCCCGTCTTGATCGCGTACTGCTCGGCGGGAAGGCCGAACGAATCCCAACCCATCGGATGCAGCACATTGAAACCGTTCATCCTCTTGTAGCGCGACACGATATCCGTCGCCGTATACCCTTCCGGATGACCGACATGGAGCCCCGCACCGCTCGGATACGGGAACATATCGAGAATATAGCACTTCGGCCGGGAAGCATCGAACCCGGCTTCACCCGGATTCGCTACTTTGAAAGTCTTTTCAGCATCCCAAATCTGCTGCCATTTGGGCTCGAAAACATCGAAAGGATATGGATTTCTACGCTCGGACATGTTGCGCGGAAACATAGACCAAAACCCGCGCGAAATCAAGCTTATTATGGGAGATGCCGCCCGCGCGGAACCTCCCCCGGAACCGCATCAGTCCGGCTGCTGCGCCTGAAGAGCCTCATAGCGCGCCAGAATCCACAGCAAATCGGACAAACGATTCAGAAAAAGCGCACTCTGCACATTGCTCAGGGCATCCATATCGCGCAGCACCGCCACGCGCCGTTCCGCCCGGCGGCACACCGCACGCGCCAGGTCGAGCTGGGCAGAACCGAGCGTCGCCTCCTTGCCGGGACGCGCCCACCCGCGAAAACGGATATCGCACTCCTTCTCCATCGCGTGGGACAACTCCTCCAGCCACGCCACCTCCTCCTCGTGAATACGCGCATACCCTTTCTCGTCGTACTTCGGAAGATCTTCCTCCAGTGTCGCCAGCTCGCCCATCAACCCCACCAGCCGCTCCTGCACCCCGTCGATCTTCTCCACCGTCTCCGACCGCACGCCGCTCGCCCTCACCACTCCGAGCAGGGAGTTCAACTCATCCACCGTCCCGTATGCCTCCAGCCGTGGCGCGGACTTCGGACTTCTCTTGCCGAACATAAGATCGGTTTGACCATCATCGCCTCTTTTGGTAATAATACTCATGCCGCCACCTATACCACACAGGCATGAAACTTGCACGCTTAAACTCCGTTCCCGAAATCTTTTACTCTGTCCAGGGCGAAGGCGTATCACAGGGCTCGCCTACCGTCTTCCTCCGGCTCGCAGGCTGCAACCTTGCCTGCTCGTGGTGCGACACCGCCTACTCATGGAAACGGCAGGAAGCCGAGGAAATGACACCTCACCAAGTCCTCCGGGCCATCATGGACATCGTCGAGGCCGAAAGCCCCGAAGATTCCCCCTGCCGCCACATCGTCATCACCGGAGGCGAACCCCTGCTCCAGCAGCAGGAACTGGGCGAACTCCTCGGCCTGCTCGACGGCTGGCGCGTGGAAATCGAAACCAATGGCACACAGGCACCCTCCGGCGAGCTGGCTGCACGCGTCGATCAATGGAACGTCTCGCCCAAACTCTCGCACTCCGGCAACCGCACCGGGCGTGCGCTCGTCCCGGATACACTGGCTGCTTTCGCCGCTACCGGCAACGCATGGTTCAAATTCGTCATCGCCCATGAAAGCGACTGGGAAGAAATCAGGCAAACCGCGGAAACCGCAGGCATCCCACGCTCCCGCATTCTTCTCATGCCCATGGCCACGACCCGCGCAGAACTGGCCGCGGCGCGAGCCCATGTCATCGGCATCTGCCTCCAACACAACGTCCGCTACTCGGACAGGCTGCACATCGCCGTCTGGGACAGCAGGCAGGGCGTTTGAAGACTACTTCGAAAGCGCATAAATCAGGAGGAAAAAGATGAAAAAGGCGATGACAAACGTCACCCCTGCCACAAACGGCGTCACCTTCAATTCATCTTCCTGACTATCCGGTTTTGCCAAAGGAGGGCGAGGCACGAACCCGCCGTTGCCCGCTCCGTAGGCAGGCGGCGGAGCCGCAGCCTTCACGGGAGGAAGTTCCGTTTTCGGCTTCGATGCCAGAGCCGCAAACTGCGCGGGAGGAGGCATCTTTTTGACCGGAGGCAATACCGTCATGGAAGCGCTGACGATACTCGGCGGCGGCGGGCCGGGATTCGGTGCAGGCGGAGGCAATTCCTCCACCACGGAAACAACCTCCTGCACGGACTCTGCGACAGGCGGCACAGCTTTCGCTGCAGGCAGTTCGCCGCGCAAAGCCGCCTCGGCTCGCACCTTATTCTCCTTCATACTCCGAGCCTGACGCTCTTGAAGCCTTTGCATCTCTTCCAACCTGTCGCGCAAATGGGCGGACATTCCGTCAAGGGCTTCCCTCTGCTTGTCCACAGATGGAATCTGCGGCATGGACGTCTCGAATTTGGACATACTGCACATGGTAGTTTCATGCACGTTACCACAGGAACGGCGGCTTGGCAAGAACCGTGATCTCCCTTCAAATGAAAGAATCCATTCTCCGAACCGTATATATACAATAAACAAACACAACAACCTCGATAAAGACATGATCGTTCCAGGCAGCACAGTTCCCCTCACCTTCCGGCACAATTTGCGCACTGCAGCCCTCATCGGCATACTGCTTCAACCATGCATTCTCCAAGCCGAAACCTCCGGAAAAGGAACACCGCAGCAACCACTCGCGATCCTCACCCTGCCGCCCCAAACCCTTCAGTCGCAAAACAAGGCTAAATCCCTTCATTCACAAAAAATTGAACTCCCACCCATCGAACGCATTTGCTGGTTCGCCTCCGATGCCGGACGATGGCCGGCCGACGGCAACCGCATGTTGCCATGGATGGGAGGCAGCGACCTCAAGGCCCTGCTCTCCGGCACGCCGAACCCAACCGTCAAAACGCCGGGCAACCAAGGCTTTCTTGCCCTCATCCAAACCGGGTCTGAACCCGGACAAAAAAACGCGGACACTCAACCCTTCCTCGCCCTTCTTCCCATTCCCGGAGACAACACCATGTCATGGCTCCGCATCACGGAAGATGGCAGCATCGCCTGCGAAACGGGTACCCTCGGCACGGAACCGGTCAACATCTCCCGTCCTCTGCCCACGATGGTTTACGGCTGGGGAGAAACCCCGTTCGACGCCTGCCGGGATGCATGGGCGCAGGCCGAAAAAATCTTCCGCAGCACGGAAAAAACATCCGGTTCATGGTGGCGCGACGACAAGGAATACCCCGAACCGTTCCGCTACCTCGGCTGGTGCAGCTGGGAACAATATAAGAAAAACATCGATGAATCCCTGTTGATCGACGCCGCGCGCCGCATCGAACAATCCCCCATCCCCATCCGCTGGATGCTCGTTGACGACGGCTTCCAGCAGCAGCAAAACCTCAAACTCCGCAGCTTCGCCCCCCAGCAAAAAACATTCCCCTCCCAATGGAAAAACCTCTTGGCCCGGCGCAGCGAAAAACTTCGCTGGTTCGGACTGTGGCATTGCTATCATGGCCTCTGGAACGGCATCGACCCTCAAAACGATCTGGGAAATGCCGTAAACTCCGGCCTCATCAGCTCCGGAAACGCCCTCTTCCCCGGCAAGACGGAACAGGACGCACAGACATTCTACAACGCCTACATGAACTCCGTCAAACAATACGGATTCGACTTCGTCAAAATCGACGTCCAGTGCGAATACCTGCAACACATGCAGGGCCAGCCCAACCCCGCCCGGATGAACAGATGGTGCACCACCGCGCTGGAAAACGCATGCCACAACCTGAACCTCTCCCTCCTCAACTGCATGGCAATCGGCCCCATGGCTCCGTTCCACACCAAACACAGCGCGATCACCCGGTGCAGCATCGACTACCATTTCGGTAATCTCAACGAAGCCCGGTCGCACATCTACCAATCCTTTCAGAACACACTGTGGATGGGGCACAGCGTCTGGCCCGACCATGACATGTTCCACTCGTCCGACCCGGCATGCAGCCGCCTCCTCGCCATCACCAAGGCTCTCTCCGGCGGCCCCATCTACCTCTCCGATGCACCTGAAGACTTCCGAGAGGAAACCGTCATGCCCTTCGTCCTCTCGGACGGCCTCATCCTGCGCCCTCTGGCTCCGGCAATCCCGACAGGCAACTCCACCTTCATCAACCCCTTCGACACGCCGAAGGCATACTCCGTCATCGCACCCCTGCCCAACGGCGCGGCCATTGCCACCTCCTTCAACCTCAACACCAAATCCGGCAGCCGCGCCGAAGCCAGCATCACCATGGACGACTACCGCTTGAGCCGCAACATGCTGGCCCGCACCCGGCAGGCAGACACCGACTCTCCCCTGCCTAAACTCATCGCATACGACCCGGACGCCGGAACCTGCACCCCATTCACCGGCTCCGCCCCGGCAGACATCGCGCAGGATTCATACAAAAGCTGCATCCTCGTCCCGGAAAACCATGGATGGGCCGTCATCGGCCGCGCCGACAAATACCTGCCGCCATGCACCGTCTCGAACATCCGCGCAACAGACGGCACCCTCAGCTTCGACCTTGCCGAAGAAGGCCCCGTCATCGTCTACTCGGCCCGCACCACTCCGGAACTGGCGCCGCCACACAACAACACCCCCGTCATCCGCGTAAGTGAATCAACCTACAAACTCGACTTCCCCGTCGGCAGCAAAAAAACATCCGTCACCCTCAAACGCACCGCCGACCATGAAAAAAGCGCGCCTCGAACAGAGACGCGCTGAAAATCATGCAGAAATGCAACGGAGCATCAATGGATGCGCTTGATCAGCCAGTGAAGCACATCCTTCACAGGCACGCGCTCCTGCTCCATCGAATCGCGGTGGCGAATCGTCACCGTATCCTTATTCTCTTCCCCGTTCTCGCCCAGCGTATCGAAGTCCACCGTAATGCAGAACGGCGTACCGACTTCGTCCTGGCGGCGGTAGCGGCGGCCCACGGCTCCGGCTTCATCGTAGAACACGGGCATCCAGGGCTTCAGCTCCTTCACGATCTCCTTCGCAATCCGCACCTGCTCCTCATTCTTCTTCAGAAGCGGGAACACGGCCGCCTTGATCGGAGCCATGCGGGGATGGAAACGCATCACCGTACGGACATCGGACTTGCCGTCCTTGCCCAGCTCCTCTTCATCGAACGCCTCGCAAATCACCGCCAGCACCGTGCGGTCGCAGCCTGCTGAAGGCTCCACCACATGCGGAATGAAACGCTCGCGCGACTCCTCGTCGAAATACTCCATCGACTTGCCGGAACCCGTCTGATGGCTTCCGAGATCGTAATCCGTGCGGTAGGCGATCCCTTCCAGCTCCTGAATACCGAACGGGAACTCGTACTCAAGATCATACGTCTTCTTGGAATAGAAAGCGCGCTCGCCGTCCGGCACATCGAGAATATGAATCTTCTCGCGGGGAATGCCGATATTCTCGTAGAAGCACAGGCGGCGCTCCAGCCACTCGTCCGTCAGCTTCAGGCCGTCTTCGGCGCGGCAGAAATACTCGATCTCCATCTGCTCGAACTCGCGGGAACGGAACGTAAAATTGCGGGGATTGATCTCATTGCGGAACGACTTCCCGATCTGCGCGATCCCGAACGGAATCTTCATGCGGGAACTGTCCAGAATATTCTTGTACTGGCAGAAAATGGACTGGGCCGTCTCCGGACGAAGCCAGCCGATCGCGCTCGGATCGTTCTCGTCGGACGTCGCTCCGATCTTCGTCTTGAACATCAGATTGAACTCGCGCGGCTCCGTCAGCAGCGAACCGTTCGCCGGATTGAACCGCACGGAATCAGTCACGGCTTCGGCACGTTCGCCCTGCAGCTCAAGATCGGCAGCCGACACGCCGGCCGCAGCAAGCTGCACATAAAACTTCGCCGCCGTCTTGCGGGCATCGCGGGCAGCTTCTTCGGAAGCCACCAACACGGCGAACTCCTTCTCCACACTCCAGCTGCCGTCCTTCGACTTCGCCCCCGTGTACCAGAACGCCGTTCCGGACTGGGCGGGCACCTGGTCGGCGCGAAGGCGCTCCTTCGTCAGCAGACAGTCGCACATCGGATCGGAAAACCCGCCGACGTGGCCGGAAGCCACGAGCACGGAATTATGCGTCAGAATGGAACCGTCCATACCGACCACATCGTCGCGCTCCTGCACATTGCAGCGCCACCAGTACTCCTTCAGATTGCGCTTCAGCTCCGCACCGAGAGGACCGTAATCCCAGCAACCATTCAAACCGCCGTAAATTTCAGCGGATTGGAAAATAAACCCCCTGCGCTTGCAGAGACTCACGATTTTTTCCATACGGACGGGATCAGTTTGATTACGGTCAGCCATAACGCCCCGCATCATGCCCCGAAACCACCAGCACGGAAAGCCCAAAAAGTGTCTTACAACTATCCTTTCCCCACTAATGGCAAGCATTCGCCCACCTCCGGCCCGCCGGCACTGCAACGGTCAAATCACAGGGCAATACTCCCCGTCCTCATCTCGCGAAGGAGCATCGCACATCAAACCGATCTCCTCGCAGAAAAACAGGCAGGAAGCCGGATGCCCGTCGCGCAGATTCTTCATCCGCAGGCAAAGCTGCATCAAATCGCTGGCTCCTTCGGACTCTTCGTCCACCATCTGCAGGCCCAATTCTCCGAGCGCGCGCACATCGCCTTCCGCCATCTCCAGAGTGCGGGGTCCGCCGATCGCCGGATTGCCGCAGCGGAAAAAACCGTCGTCGGACATGTACAAAGATTCCAGATCCACGGGGCGCGAGGCAATCTGCATGATACTCATGTAGATAATGCACCGCAAATACTGCCGGAGCAGGCCATACAACTGCCGGGGCTCCAACCGGTGGCCCATCGCCTCCAGCACGTTCAAAGGCACGCCCTTGAGCCGCTCGCGAACGAGATACCACCTATTGTCCACATGAATAATCTCGAACACCTTGCTGACGAAATCGTAATTATTGCGAGACTGCGCGCGGGCAGTCTCCAAAAACATCTCCACATGCTCCTCCGTCGCCAGCTCCGGCCTCAGGGCTTCGATCACCACCTCGCGGCGTATATCGTTCTGCACGCCGATGAACATGACCGTCGTCGGCAAATCGCGCAAGACGGAAGTCAGGACGTAGCGGTCCCCGATAACTTTGGGAAGAGAATACATGGTGCAGGATTTCAGCGCTCGGCGGCCAGGCGCTTGAGCTTCTTCGTCAGCGTCAGCTTGGCGGCGGAAGAAACGCGATCGGTAAACACGACACCGTTCAAATGGTCGCATTCGTGCTGCAGGCAGCGGGCGAGCAAGCCGCCGCAATCCAGCTCGACAACCGTTCCGTCGAGCAGAGAAAACTTGGCGCGCACACGCTCGGGGCGTTGCACATTGGCGCGAATACCCCGCACGCTCAGGCAACCCTCATTGCACATGCTCATTGCACCGTAAGGCTCCAGCACGGGATTGACGAGCAGCAACGGCATGATGGAAGCCATCGGCTTCTCCTCTCCGTTCATCGTCACGGTCTCGCCGGGCTCCTCCTCGTCCTCCGGAATATCGATCACCACAAGCTGCAGCGACACATCCACCTGAGGAGCGGCAAGGCCGATACCCTCGGCGGCATACATCGTCTCCAGCATATTGTTGGCCAGAGCCACAATGCCTTCGTCGATCTTCGAAACGGGAGCGCACTTCGTTCTCAGAACCGCATCGCCGTATTGGGTAATGGAAAGTAACATAACCTTAGCTGGCGGGCCGTCATATCAATCCGCCTTCTCGAAGTCGATTTTAACACGAATTTGTTCCATGTCAACACCTGCGGCTGCCAGCATATCCCATATTCCGATAAATTCGCCCATCGGAGCTGCCTTATCCACGGCGCACTGAACCTTGGCCGCCGGACGCTCCCGGATTTGAGCCGCCAGCACCTCCTTCAGGCGATCCTTCTCCACGATCTCGCCGTTCAGGGCAATCTTCCCTTCAGCGGACAACTCCAGAAGAATCTGATCGCTCTCGCTCGGCTCTCCCGGCATATACTTCGTCGTCGGCGCCTTGATGCGCAGCTCGCTTCTTGCCTCCCCGGAAGGATGCATGAACTTCGTCGTCTGCGTGAAGAACAGCAGAAGAATCGTCACGATATCCACCATCGGCACGATCGGAATCCCCTGCGACCTCTTTCTGACTTGATAAAACGTCATCGTTCGATCTCCCGGTTCAACGTTCTTCCAGACAAGAGCGGTAAGCGATCACCTCGCTCATCAACGCTTCCATCCGGGCGGCGCGCTTTGCCAGCTTCCGCGTAAAATACGACGCGGCAATCACCCCCGGAGCAGCAATCGCGAGCCCCGTAATCGTCGTATTCAATGCCTGCGCGATACCTTGCGCGATCTTATCCTGATCCGTCGAAGAACCGTATGCGCCGAACACCTCCACCAGCCCCGAAGCCGTACCGAGAATCCCGAACATCGGAGCGATATTTACAATCGTCTCGATCGTGGACAGCCCCGCCTCCAGATTCACGAACTCCTCCTTGGCCCGAGCCTGAACCAGCTCACGCAACTCGGACTCGTCCACGCGGGCATGCGTCACGATCAGGGACAAAAGACGCTCCGCCACCGTGCGCCTCCGCACGATCCGCTCGAGAAACGTCCGCCTCGTCGCCTTGTCCCCTGCCCGAACCTCCTGCCACAACCGCATCAGATCGGACGAAATGCCGCCCATGCGCAAATTGACCAGAATATGGTACAGCACGGCCGCCACAAGAACGACCGAACAGGCCAGCAACGGATACATGAAAATACCGCCCTCAACGAAGAATTGATTGATGTTCATTGGAATAATCGATTAATAATGGATTTGTATGGTGAATGGAATAAAACTCAGTCGAAATAGAAATTGAAATACAGCTCCAGCATATCCCCTACGATCGCCTCCCTCACCTCGGGCGGCATCGGCGGAAGCTCCGCCTGCCGGATGGCCCTGTACGTCAGGGACTGCTGAATGGCTCCCGCCCCCACTCGCTGCAACAAATCAAGACTCACGACATACCCCTTCTCATTGATCAGAATCCGCACCTTCAACGAACCGGGCTTCATATCCCCACGGTGGGAATCCGTCAGCGGATACCACTTGGCGGCAATACGGCGATAAATCAACGCCTCGTAACGCCCCAGCGGAGTCGAAGCCACATTCAGGGCCGGACGACTGCCGAAAGAAAAATTGCCGCGGGAAACGGTACGCCGCTCATGCGTGCGGAACCCGGGTTGGGACGACATCGGAAGCGACGGATCATACACCACCGGGCGAACTCTCGGCTTTGTCGGAGGCGCAGGCACAGCCGGTTGCACGGGCGCATCGTCCACCCCCGGCAAAGGCTTTGCCTTCTCCGTATCGGGCAAATGGGGATCCCCCTCGCGCAGCGCCTTGGCCATAGCCTCGCCGAGGCCGTCCGCCTTCTCCGGCACCCCGGCATCCTTCGGCTGCTCCCGGTCGTCCTCTCCCTCGCCGTCCGGCCTCCCGGCAGCATCCCCATCCTTCACGCCGCGTCCTGGAATCCCTTCCGTACCGGGCGCAGCATCCGGATCGGTCAACACCTTCGGATCGCGCTCGGCCTGCGGAACTGCCGGAACTGCCGGACCCGCCTGAACCACGGGGCGCACAGGCACCGGCACATCCGCACCCGGCACACCTTCCGCACCCTCCGTCTCCGGATCTCCGTCCTGCCGCTCCTGATCGAACAAAACCAGCTCATCACGGTCTTCACGCCCATCCACAGCAGGCATGGGCAGTACCGCATCGTTCGGAGCCTTGGGCCCGCCTGACGCAACCGTATGGCGATCTCCGATAAAATCGACGCGATCCGGCTTGACCGGCGACCTCTGCCACACCGTCGTCTTCAACCACTCGGGCAACCGGCTCTTCTTCTCTTCCTCCTTCAACACATCCTCCTTCCTCTCCTCAACCGCCGCCACAGGCTTCGGCTCCACTTCGGGACGAAGCGGAAGCACCCGATTCAGCCAATCCAAATCAAACTCGGCTCCCTTCTCACGCACGGCCGCCTTGCGCTCCGGCGGCATACCCGGCACGCCGCAGCTCTGCAGCCACCACCACGCCCCTCCATGCAACAGGCAGGAAAGCAGCAGCACCAGGCCGACCCGCAACGCGGGACTCCCCATGCTATCACGATCATACCCGTCCCGCATACAGCCATTCAACACCAGAAGAGCACGGTGGACAATACGGCGTCACGACATAACATAAACCGCATCCCGAAAACCCCGGAACCGCCACAAATGCCGGACCGTACTTTTTAAGCTTGCCTTTGCATCGAAAACTCTTATGATACATCCATCAAATGCGCCAAAAGCACCCGACGGGGCGGGCGCATTCCACCAGCCACTCGCACCGCATTTCATTCATCATATGGCCAATTACAACAAAGTCATTCTCATGGGCAACCTGACCGCCGACCCGGATGTGCGCACCACCCCGAAGGGCACGCAGGTCACGGAACTTCGCCTCGCCATCAATCGCTTCGTCTCCGGAGACAACAACGGCGACCGTCGCGAAGAAACCACATTCGTCGACGTCACCTGCTGGGGCCGGACAGCCGAAATCGCAGCCCAGTACCTCACCAAGGGACGCCCCGTCTTCCTCGAAGGCAGGCTCCAGTACGACACATGGGACGACAAGGCCACCGGCCAAAAACGATCCAAACTGCGCGTCGTCGCCGAAAACCTTCAGCTCATGGGCTCCCCCCGCGACGGAGGAGGCAACGGAGCCCCCCAGCAACAGCGCAACTACGGCAACCAGAACGGCGGCTACAACCGCCAGCAGAACAACAACTACGACCAGCAATCGTCCGGATACTCCCAGCCGCGCCAGAACAACCCGGCGCCGCCTGCCGAAGAATTCGACGACGACATCCCGTTCTGAAGCACCTGCCGGCATCTTTTCCATCCCCGCAAACCTCACGGTTCTGCGGGGATTTTCTTTCTGTCCACGGCATCCTGCCCATCCGCGACACGAACATTGCAAATCCCCTCACTTGAGGCTTGTCCTCACGCGACGCAAAGACTATACTTCACCGCGAAATCACCTTAGCATTTCATCGTATGATCACTACATCCCTCAAACTCCACGGACTCGTCGCCGCCACGCACACCCCCATGCTGGCCGATGGCAATGTCAACCCGAACGAAGTCGACAATCAGGCTCGCTTCCTCGCCGGACAGGGCATCAAACTCGCCTTCATCACCGGATCGACCGGCGAATCCGCCCACATGCAGCTCACCGAACGCAAAGAGATTATCGCAGCCTGGGGAGAAGCCAGCAAAAAACACGACATCGATTTCATCACCCACACCGGCGGCAACAGCGTCTGGGATGCACAGGAACTCGCAGCCTACTCTCAGGAACACGGAGCCGTTGCAACCAGCAACAACGCCCCCTGCTACTTCAAGCCCGGCAGCCTCCAGCTCCTCGTCGACTGCTGCAAACATGCGGCCGCCGGCGCACCGAACCTGCCGTACTACTATTACGACATCCCCGTACTCACCGGCGTCTCCTACAACCCCGTCAAATTCATGGAACTGGCGGAAAAGGAAATCCCGAACTTCGCAGGCATCAAATTCACCAACCCCGACCTCGCCCTCTACATCGACGCCCTGAACTACAAGAACGGCCAGTACGACCTCCCCTGGGGCGTGGACGAATGGTTCCTCGGCGCCCTCGCCACCGGCGCACAGGGTGCAGTCGGCTCCTCCTTCAACTTCGCGCCGAAACTCTACCTCGACCTCATCGACGCCTTCAACGCCGGAGACATCGCCAAAGCTCGCGACCTCCAGCTCAAATCCGTCAAAATGATCAACATCCTTGCTTCCAAGGGATACATGAGCGCTGCCAAAACCGTCATGGGCTGGCACGGCGTCGATCTCGGCCCGGCACGCCTCCCCATGGGCAACCTCAGCGAAACAGCCAAGATCGAACTCAAAAACGAACTCACCGCGATCGGCTTCTTCGACTGGGCTACCAAATAACCTCCCTCCCCCTGCGCCCACCCGAACCACTCCGGGCGGGCGCACCACCTCTTTCTCACCATGGACATCAAACAACTCGGCCATTTTTACAAGGAAAGGCTCCTGAAAGACGTCGTCCCATTCTGGTTCCCCCGCGCCTACGATAAACAGCACGGCGGCCTTCTCCATTGCTTCGACCGCGACGGCACCGTCGTCGATACCGACAAATCCGTCTGGGCTCAGGGACGCATGGCATGGATGCTGCTGACCATGTACAACACCGTCGAAAAGAACCCCGACTGGTTGAAATATGCGGAAAGCGCGCTCAAATTCCTCGAAGACCATTGCATCGACCCCAAAGACGGCCGCATGTACTTCCACGTCGCGCAGGACGGCACCCCCATCCGCAAACGCCGCTACGCCTTCAGCGAATCCTTCGCCTCCATCGCCTTCGCCGCCCATGCCAAAGCTACCGGCAACGAAGAATCCGCCCGCAAGGCCCGCCACTGGTTCGACATCTTCACGGACATCAACTTCACCCCGGGCAAAATGGTGCCCAAAAGCACCGGCAACCGTCCGGCCATCGGCCTTGGCCCGCGCATGATCGCCATCGTCACCGCACAGGAACTGCGCCGCTTCCTCGGAGATGAAGACCGCTACTACACCGAATGGATCGACCGCTGCATCGACGACCTCAAAACCTACTTCCTGAAGCCGGACATCAAAGCCGTCATGGAAACCGTCGCACCGGACGGCAGCATCATCGACCACTTCGACGAACGCACCCTCAACCCCGGCCACGCCATCGAAGGCGGCTGGTTCATCCTTGAAGAAGCGCGCCACCGCGGCAACGACCCCGGCCTCATCGAAATCGGCTGCAACATGATCGACTGGTCGCTCGCCCGCGGCTGGGACGAACAGCACGGCGGCCTCCTCTACTTCGTAGACGTCTACGGCGGCCCCGTCCAAGAATACTGGCACAACATGAAATTCTGGTGGCCTCACGACGAAGCACTCATCGGCACCTGCCTCGCCTACATCATGACGGGCGACCAGAAATACGCCGACTGGCACGAAAAAATCAAAAACTGGTCCTTCTCCCACCTGCAGGACGCCGAATACGGAGAATGGTTCGGCTACTGCAACCGGGACGGCTCCCCGGCCAACACCCTCAAAGGCAGCCTGTGGAAATCCTTCTTCCACCACCCCCGCGCCATGTGGACCTGCGCCCACTACTGCGGAGCCTTCTGACCAGCATGCTGCCGGGAGCGGACGATCCGCACCCGGCAGCCACTTCTCTTCCATGACGCTGAAAAGCAGCCCGTTCCATGCATCACATGGAATTTAGACTTTTCAAATCCGAATTTTCGCCTACAATCGCAGCACATCCATGACCATGTTGAAAAAACTACTCATTGTGATCTTCTCCGCCGTGGGGCTCGCAAGCCTCGCGCAGGCGCAGAACTCATCCGAAAAAACAAGCTACCTTGCGCTGGAAGTCAACACGGGCCGAGTCCTCTGGTCCAGCAATGCCGAGCAGGTACGCCCTATCTCCAGCCTCTCGCAGGTTGCGACCGCACTCGTCACTCTCGACTGGATCCAGCGCCGAGGCATCAGCCTCGACCAGGCGATCACCGTCCCGATGGCCGTACAATCCATCAAAAAAACCAATCCGCTCAACCTTCGCCCCGGCGACCGCATCAAACTGCGTGACGCCGTATTCTCCACCGTACTGGCCGCCGACAGCGCATCCGCCTACACACTGGCCCATTACGTCGGAGCCGACCTCACCCTCCGCGCAGGCGGCGGCGACCCCATCCAGCTCTTCGTCGCGCAAATGAACAAACTCGCGCAGAGCATCGGCATGGTACGCACATCCTTCGTCGGCCCGCACGGACTCGACGTCTCCGGCCGCAGATCCGAATCCTGCGCCGTGGACATGGCTCTGCTCGGCATGTACGCCATGCAGAACGACGTCTTCCCCTTCATCGCCCGCCAGAAATCCCGTCAGATCGCGGTGGAAACCCCGGCAGGCGTACAGGAACACATCGTCAACAACACCAACCCCCTCATCGGAGTGGACGGCATCGACGGCATCAAAACCGCCAACTCCCTTGCAGCAGGCCCCTGCGCCCTCATCCCCGCCACCCGCCAGCCGGTCAAACGCACCAATGCGGCCGGCACCTCCGGCATCTACAACCAGCGCCTCATCATCGTCATCCTCGGCATGCCCGACGCCGGACAATCCAACCGCTTCACCTTCGCCAAACAGCTCGTTACCGACGGCTGGCGCGAATGGGATGCATGGCAGCGCGCAGGAGAATCCTACGCCAACCAAAAGGACTTCATCCGCTTCCCCTCCAAACCCGTCCACGCCTCCGGCAGCAGACCTGCCCAACCCAACATCCAGCAGCAGCCTGTGCAAACGCAGCCCGCACCCTCCGGAGTCAGCTCGGACTTCGCGTACTAAATATTTTATGAACATCGGCATCTTGAACAGCGGAGGCGATTGCCCCGGATTGAACGCAGTCATCGAAGGAGTCGTCGGCGCAGCATCGCGCCGCGGCTGGACCGTCATCGGCTTCCACGACGGTTTTGAAGGACTCCTCTCCACCGAAGACAATCCTCGCTTCGACACCCTCACCCCCGTCTCATGCCGCAACATCCGCGCCATGGGGGGCACCATCCTCGGCACCGTCAACAAAGGCAACTTCACCATCAAAGTAGGGGTAGGCCAAAAAGGCGAAATCGAACCTTCCGTACTGGAAGCCACCAAGGCCACCGTCCGCAGGCTCGGCCTCGACGCTCTCGTCGTCGTCGGGGGAGACGGCTCGCAATCCACCGCCCTCCTCCTCTCCGAAATCGGCCTCCCCGTCGTCGGAGTCCCTAAAACCATCGACAACGACCTCGAAGCCACCGACTACACCTTCGGCTTCCAAAGCGCGGTTGCCGTCGTCTCCGAATCCCTTGACCGCATCCGCACCACGGCCAACGCCCACCAGCGCATGATGGTCATCGAAGTCATGGGGCGCCACGCCGGCTGGATCGCCCTGCATGGCGGCATCGCCGGAGGTGCGGACGTCATCCTCCTCCCGGAAATCCCCTTCGACCTCAACAAAGTCGTTGCGGACATCATGCGCCGCAAGGAACAGGGCCAGAGGGAAATCCTCGTCATCGTCTCGGAAGGAGCCAAAATCGGCGACACCCTCTACACCCTCGATGCTGAAACCAAGGGAGAAGTCCGCCTCGGCGGCATCGGCAACCTCGTCGCCGCCAACCTGGAAAAAGCCACGGGCATCGAAACCCGTTGCTGCATCCTCGGCCACCTGCAGCGCGGCGGCTCCCCCATCGCCTTCGACCGCGTCCTCGGCACCCGTTTCGGATCCGCCGCCGTCGAACTCATCGAGCAGGGAAAATTCAGCCGCATGGTTGCCCTGCAAGGCACATCCATGACCTCCGTTCCCATCGAAGAAGCCGTCGAAACCCTCAACCTCGTCGACCCCCACTGCCAGCTCGTCACTACGGCGCGCGACCTCGGCATCTCCTTCGGCGACTGACCGGACAGCCACATCGCTTTCAAGCCGCCTTTCCACCCGGGAAGGCGGCTTTTTCATCTTTGAATCACAGCCGGATCAAAAAATCTGCAACGGCATACGCCACAAAGAACCCCTGGAACCGTCCCTCGCCATCCTCATCCATATCAATCCGGCCGATTGCCGGACTTCCTGCTCCCATCACCCGGAACCGCCTGTGGCTCCAAAACCATTACAGCACCTGCCCCGTCGTCTTGAAATGCAACTTCGCCACCTGCCCCAGCATATCCGCCCCGTACTGCCGCACAAACGCCTTCCCAGCCTTCACCACATGAGGCCCCGCGCCCAACGGCAGCTCGCATTGCCCGCCGGCGGCGGCATCCTTCAACCAGCGAACGAAACGCTCGCGAGCCAGAATCGAAGCAGCCGCCACGGCCACATCGCTCTCAGCCTTCGTCTTCTGCTCCAGCTCGATCGGCACCTTGCGTGCACCTAAAGCCTTGCGAAGCACCCACGGATTGGCGAACTGATCGCTCAACGCCCGCGGACAGGACGGCACCTTCTCATGCAAAGCGGCAATCACCCGTGCATGCCCCCAGGCAAGCAGGCGATTCAAATTCCCCATCTCCGCATAAATCTCATTATACCTCTTCGGCCCGATGCACACCACTTCGAAAGCAATCCCCGGCACCGCCACGATCTTCGCAGCCAGTCGATTGATCGCCGCCGCACTCTTCACCAGCTTACTGTCGCACACTCCGGCAGCGGCCAGCTTCTCCGCAATCGCGCCATCCGTATACACGCCGGCAATCACCAGCGGGCCGAAATAATCACCCTTGCCGCTCTCATCAATCCCGAAATGGGGCGTGGCATCCACGGCAACCTTTCTCGCTCCCGCCACCCCGGCCGCCACCGTCGAATCGGTACGGTGGCGAATCCCCGTCACGCGGGGTTCAAGCACAAACTCAAGAAACTCCTCCGTACCCTTCCCCTGCACCACGAGCTTATTACTCTTGGTATAAAAAGCGATCGAAACGCCCGGCCGGGTAAACGCGAAGGCCGCATATGGCACCTCCTTCGGCTCATATCCTCCCTCCTGCAACACCCGGAGCAGCTTCGCCGCCTCGTCGTCACCGATCACCGTTGAATAAATGGAACTCATGCGAACAGCAGAGTAATGGCCTTTCCGGACCAGGAGGTCAAGGAAATAATGAACTCGAAACACCCGAATTACGCAGAAATTCGATTTTGTGCAAAAAAAAGCGATACAGCCTCACTTTTTGCGAGACAAAGCTTCAAAAATGAGCTATATCTCTCCTAGCGTTAGCACAAACACCTCATCATACAACATGGCTAAGACATTAACTAAACGAGATCTCGTTAATCAGATCAGCGCCCACTCCGACCTCACTCAGAGTGATGTCTTCGACGTCATTCAGAAAGCCGTCGAAATCATCACAAAGCGCCTCGGCAAGGGTGACCGTGTCGTTATCCGCAACTTCGGCACCTTCCAGGTCAAGACCGTGAAAGCCAAAGTTGGGCGCAACCCGAAAAACCCTGCCAAGGATGTACCCATCCCTGCACGTTCTGTTGTCAAATTCAAGGCAGGCAAGACCCTGAAGGAAACCGTTGGCAAAATCGAAGCCTGAATCATTTCCGAGCTTTTACAGTGAAGCGCTCCCTTTTTCAAGGGAGCGCTTCGCTTTTTACAGAGAAAGCACATCCGGGAGCCACCCCCACTCCCCTCATTCTCCCACTTTATCATTGACATACAGGCACTACATGATAATATACGCCAATGCCTCTCTGCCGAAATTGCCTCTGCAGCATCACGAGCCTCCTCAGTATTGCGATGGCCGACCAAACAACGGAACAGCCGCGCCACGATTGGGAAAACGAACAAATCACACGAGTCAACACGGAACCGCCCCGAGCCTCCATCATGCCGGGAAGCGATCGCATCCAGATCCTGAACGGAGACTGGAAATTCCATTTCTCCATGACCCCGGACAAACGTCCGGCCGACTTCCATCGAACGGATTATGACGTCTCGGAATGGGACACCATCGAAGTGCCCTCCAACTGGCAACTCGCCGGATACGGCACCCCCATCTACACCAATGTACCCTACCCCTTCAAGCCCAATCCCCCCTACGTCATGGGAGAACCACCCAAGGATTGGCCCGCCTATGAAGAACGCAACTCCGTCGGCTCCTATCGGCGCACTTTCACCGTCCCCGAAAACTGGAAGAACGAACAAGTCATCCTCCGCTTCGACGGCGTCGAATCCGCCTTCTATGTATGGATCAACGGCGAAAAAGTCGGCTACGCGCAGGACTCCTACACCGCCTCCGAATTCGACATCACTCCCTACCTTAAGCCCGGAGAAAACACCATCGCCGTCGAAGTCTACCGCTGGAGCGATGGCTCCTACCTCGAAGACCAGGACTTCTTCCGCCTCTCCGGCATCTTCCGGGATGTCACCCTCTTCGCCCAGCCCAATCTCCACGTGCGCGACATCTTCTTCCGCGCAGGACTGAAAAAACCGGAATACACGACGGGCACCATTGATGCCGACATCACCGTCCGCAACACCGGCAAGGAAAACATCCCCGCCGGGAAAAAAGTCAATATCACCATCAAAGGCATCGAAGAAACCTACTCATGGTACCGCCCCTTCGGCCAAGGCATGTACAACCCGTCCAATGAAGGACAGGAACTGGGAACCTTCACCGTCGAACTTCCGTCCATTCCCGCGGGCGAAGAAACCACCGTCAACTGGCAAAAGGAATTTCCGAAAATCAAGGCATGGACAGCCGAAACACCGGAACGCTATCAGGTCTCCTACAGCATCGAAGGCAGTAACGACATCCGCAAACTCAACATCGGCTTCCGCAGCGTCGAAACGGCGGAAAACGGAGCCGTACTCATCAACGGTCAACCTGTCAAATTCAAAGGCGTCAACCGGCACGAAACCTCTCCTGACTATGGGCGCGCCATCCCCAAGGCGCAGATCCTCGAAGACATCCTCATCATCAAATCGCACAACATCAACACGATTCGATGCTCCCACTACCCCAATCAGCCGTACTTCTACGACCTGTGCGACAAATACGGCATCTACGTCATGGATGAAGCCAACTGCGAAGCCCACGGCATACGCGGCAGCGCCATGGACATCTCTCGCAAACCATCATGGGAAAAAGCCCATGTCGAACGCAACATGAGCATGGTACACCGGGACAAAAACCACGCCAGCATCGTCTTCTGGTCGCTCGGCAACGAATCGGGCAACGGCCCGAACTTCGAAGCCGCCTCCCGGGCCATCCGCGACTACGACAAAACGCGCCTCCTGCACTACTGCGAATTCCCCGCTGGCCACCCCGCCGTGGACATGGACTCCTGCATGTATCCGCCCGTCGAACGCGTCCTCCAATGGGGAACGCAGAAAACCTCCCGCCCCTACTTCGTCTGCGAATATGCCCACGCCATGGGCAATGCCCTCGGCAACTTCAAGGAATACATGGATGCCTTCGAAAGCTCGCCCCGCATGATCGGCGGCTGCATCTGGGACTTCGTCGACCAATCCCTCCATGCCAGCAAAGGAAAGGACGGCCAATACCGCGTCGCCCCCTTTGCCACGCGCACACTTGCCTACGGCGGCATGTTCGGCGACAAACCGAACCAGAACAACTTCTGCGACAACGGCATCATCCTCGGCAGCCGCGAACTGACCGCCAAAATCAAGGAAGTCAAACACGTATACCAATACGTAGGCTTCCAGCATAAAAACGGCACGCTCGCCGTCACCAACAAACACTTCCACAAAACCATGTCGGGCTACACCCTCCAGATCATCCCTCTGGGCCTCGGCGTGGACAAAAAAATCATCACCAAATCCTTGCCGACCCTCAAACCCGGAGCCTCCGCCAACATCCCTCTGGAACAGGTGCCGGCTCTCGTCCTCGTCAGGAACAGCAGCTTCGGATCACCCAACGGCAACATCGATCCCACCGATGCGCAGGATCTTGAAACGGCCGTCAACCATGCGGAAGCCTATGCCTACATCGACGGCCCCGCGGACAACTACTACATCGGCAGCGGAAAGAAAACAGACGGCACCGTCAACCTGCATATCGAAACCACGGACAACCGCATCATCGTCAGCCGCCCCGAAGAAGCGGACAAACCGAACTTCAGAGTCGAATTCGCCCACGGCATGCTGGAATCCTTCCAGTGGGGCGCTGAACAATTCATTTGCCCCGGCATGCCCGTACGCCTGCAGGCCTTCCGCGCTCCCGTGGATAATGACGCATGGATCCGCGGCAAGTGGATGAACACACTCAAACTGCATAACATCAAAAGCAAATGCCTCGCTATGACCAGTGAACAACTCCCCGGAGGAGCTGTCCGCATCGTCTCGGACATGGAAACCGAAGGCTCGCCCCTGCAGTTCCGCTACCGCATCGTCTGGACCGTCACGCGCCCCGGCTGCATCGATGTATCCGCACAAATCTACCCGTCCGAAAAAGGAGTGGAACTGCCCCGCCTCGGCTTCACATGGGGCATGCCCGCCCTCTTCCGGCACGTCTCCTACTATGGCCGCGGCCCGTGGGACAACTACTGCGACCGCAAAACATCCACATGGAAAGATGTCTTCTCCACCACTGTTGACGACATGTTCTTCCCCTACTCCCGCCCGCAGGAAATGGGCAACCGCACGGACGTCACCTGGCTCGGCCTCGGCAAGGCGCCTGCGGATGAACTCTTCTATGTCGGCGCAGCGTCCGGCTCCGACCTGCTGGAAACCTCCGTCAACTACTACACCGCGCAGGAACTCGACAAGGCGCGCTCCCTCGACAACCTGCCGAACAAAGACAAAGTCGTCGTCAATGTGGATGCCTTCCAGATGGGCCTTGGCGGGGCCTCCTGCGGCCCCCGCCCCATGGTGGAATACCAGACCCTCAGCAAACCCACCGCACTGGGCTTCACACTCTCCGTCCTGAACCAGGTCGAAGTCATGGCATGGCACAAGGAAATGGCCGAAAAAAACGGCATGGGCGTCTCCGAATCCACCGTTCCCCACACGCCCGTCATCGACCGGGACGAGGAAAACCGCATCACACTCACCTCCTCCACGCCGGAATGCAAACTCATGTACTCCATCAACGGAGGCGAAACGAAGGAATACAAGACTCCGTTCACGCTGGAACAAGGCACCGTCAAAGCATGGGCGGCCAACGGCAAAGACACATCCGTACCGTATGAACGCGCCTTCCATGCGGCAGCCACGCGATCGGACTGGAAAATCCTCTCCGCCTCATCCGAAGAGCCGGATACGGGCTTTGCCCATTACGCCATCGACGGAGACCCCAAAACATATTGGCACACCTCCTACACCAACGGCCTCCCGGGCTACCCCCACTCCCTCGCCGTCGACATGGGGAGGAAACAGAAATTCACCGGATTCATCTACACACCTCGCACCGACCTTCCCAACGGTCTCATCCAAACCTACGCCTTCTCCATCTCCGACGACGGCAAAACGTGGACACCCGTCAAAAACGGCAAATTCACCTACCACTACATTCGCAAAGACCCGGCAGAACAGAAAATCGACTTCGATGCACCCGTAGAAGCGCGCTACTTCAAATTCGATGCCCTCTCCCCCGTCCATGCAGACCATCCGTGGGCCACAGCCGCCGAAATCAACATCGTCGCACAATAAAACCAGAGCTTCCCATACAGGAAAAACGCACAAAGCCCCGCTCCTCTAAAATTGAGGAGCGGGGCTTCCGTTAAAAAAAATGGGATTACTGATGCAGGAACGAAGTCAGAGGACTCGTCGCCACGGCACGGCGGGATGAAGAAGCCAGCCCGGCTTCATACGCCATACGCCCCGCACGGCAGGACAAGGCAAAAGCCTGCGCCATCGCGCAGGGATCGCCGGCAGCCGCAATCGCCGTATTGATCAGCACCGCATCGGCGCCGATCTCCAAAGCTTCGGCCGCATGGCTGGGTGCGCCCAGGCCGGCATCCACGACCACGGGCACACTCGCTTGCTCGATAATAATCTCGATCTGCTCACGCGTCGTCATCCCGTGATTTGTGCCGATCGGAGCGCCCAGCGGCATCACCGCGGCCGTCCCCACATCCTGCAGGCGTCGGGCCAGCACGGGATCCGCATTGATATAAGGCAGCACCACGAAACCTTCCTTCACCAGAATCTCCGCAGCCTTCAGCGTCTCGATCGGATCGGGAAGCAAATAATGCGGATCCGGATGAATCTCCAGCTTGATCCAGTTCGGCAAACCTGCAGCCACCGCCAGCCGAGCCAGCCGCACTGCCTCTTCGGCAGTGGCTGCACCGCTGGTATTCGGCAGAATCAAAAACTTCTCGGGATCGATAAACTCCAGAATATTGGCGGCAGGATCATGCTTGCCCGTCAAATCGGCACGCCGCAAAGCCACAGTCACCACCTCCGAACCCGAAGCCTCCAGAGCATCCCTCATCACATCGGGCGAAGAAAATTTACCTGTACCGACCAACAAGCGCGAAGAAAACATGCGCCCGGCTATACACAAAGGAGAAGTGCCGTCTTGCATGACCGCATCATACTCCCTTTTCCGGCGGATGCAATGCGTATCCATCCTCATGACAATCCTCCCCCTTGCATTCCATCGTACAAAAAGCCATCATGTCATCGTTGTGCATCCATTTGAAAACAACGCGCCGTGGTGGATTCGACCCCAATTGTGGGGCCTCGACATCATGCTCGTTGCTCTCGCATGGGGATTGGCCTATTCCAAAATGCTCTGGATCATCGGCTTGCCGGGAGAGCCGCTCTTCCTCCTCTGCGTCTGCGTATGGGGCTTCGTCCTCATCATGCGCATGCTCAAAGTCATCATCTACAAAAGCGATCCTCATGCCTGCTGGCGGCCGGAATTCTATCAGGCACGCTTCATTCCTCTGGCCTACCTCATCATCGCAGCACTCCTAGCCGCCCTGTGGCTCGGATTGTATCAGGTCGGCATCGGCCTGCTGACCTTCTGCTCCATCCCGGCTCTTTGCACAGCGCTGGCCCTCATGGTACCCTACCTTTGGAAAAACAGAATCCTGCAAACCGCACTCATCGCCCTCAGCTTTGCCGGTGCATGCTCCGCTCCCGCGTGGTACTACTCGATCACCGCCCCCATTGCGAACATCATCCTCTTCCCGCCTACCCTCTGCTTTGCAGCACTCGTCATGCTCCACCTCCTGAGCCGCCATGCATGGCTTCAACAGGGACAGGAACAGAACCGCATCGTCGGCCTGCTGCCCGTCTTCCTGCTGGCGCTCCTGCTGGCCTGCCTCATCCTGGCAAACATCATGCCTCCATACGAAAGGTGCTTCTACTACACCATCGCCATCGGTGCAGCCTGCCTTCAGGTACTTGACCGCTACAGGCACAGAATGACCACCGACCAGCTCTTCGCCATCGGCTGGCTCAGCCTCGCACTCCCAGCGCTTTCCGCCTTCCTCTTCCAGAACTAGGAAGACATTCCCCCCGGCACTATACCAACGGAAGCAAACACGCTCCCGCAGAACATACGATTCATCGTACCGTCGCAAGACCTCGCCCCGGCCTCGTACAACCAGCCCCAGTGCTTTCAGGCAGGCACAGAAAAGGCTTACCCCGTAAAAGGAAGTCGCCCCGGTCTCGAAAGACCGGGGCGCCCCAACTACCCTATGAAACTAGACCCCACTTGAGGGCCCAAGGAGATTTTTAAGTCCGCTCCTCCGGACGAGCACAGTATAGCAGAATCGAATATCCGGTCAACACTTTTTTGAAGAAATCTGAAAAATAATTTGAGAAATTACAACAATCGAAACCATGAAATTTTCACCGTCAATCCTTCACGCAACTTTCATTTTTTGTCTAAAAAAATTCGCCATCCATGACACTGCCTGCCGCCCCCAAAACCAAAAATGAAAATCCCCCGCATGTGCAGGGGATTCGTCATCGGAAAACGGTGGACAACCTTATCTGCCGGGCACCAGCTCGAAGGAAAACCCTTTCAGATACTCCGTCTCCGGCAAATTCAGAAGAACAGGATGATCCGGACTTTGCCCATGCGTCTGAAGAAGGCGCAGAGTGGCAGGGGCATCCACCGCAGCCTCTCCGATACTCTCCCTGAACAGCTCGGCGCTCGCATGGTGCGAACAGCAGAAAGTCGAAAGAATCCCGCCCACTGGCAGCATCTTCATCGCACGCAGATGAATCTCCTTATAGCCGCGCATCGCATCGTGCAACGACTTCTTGCTGCGCGTAAACGAAGGCGGGTCGAGAACAATCAAATCCCACTTCGGTTCACCGCCGTTGCGCACCTCATTGGCTTCCTTCTTCAGGAAATCAAAAGCATTGTCCGCCACAGCATCGATCTTCACCCCGTTCAGCTCCGCATTGCGGCGCACGGAAGAAATCGCCTCTTCGGACACATCCACCGCCGTCACCGACAAAGCCCCGGCCCGCGCACAGGCTAGCGCAAACCCGCCCTGATTGCTGAAACAATCCAGCACCCTGCGGCCCTTCGCCCAACGGGCAACCTCCATATAATTCTGCAACTGGTCAAGATACAGCCCCGTCTTCTGCCCCGTCTGCAAATCCACAAGGAAACGCAAACCCCTGCCCTGCACATCGAACGGCTGAGGCTCCTCACCCATGGCCACATACACCTCCTGCTCCAGCCCCTCGGCCGCCAGCATCGGAGAATCATTACGCACAATCACCGCTCGCGGCTGCATCAAATCGCCCAGAATATTCGTAATCAGCTTCACGCGCTGCCACATCGCCACCGTCAACGTCTGCACCACCAGCACATCCTGGTAACGATCCACGATCAGGCCGGGCAAACCGTCCGACTCGCTCCAGACCAGCCGAAGCAGGCTCTCGCCCGGCATCAGCCTCTCGCGCAGCGCAATCGACTGACCCAAACGGCGCACGAAAAACTCGCGGTCCAAATCCTGCTTCCTGCGCGAAAACCTCCGGGCCACGATCTGCGACTGCGGATTATACATCGCGGAACCCAGATACCTGTCGCGGCCATCCTTCAAAGCCACCACATCGCCGGGCCGAGGATTGCCGAACACCTTGCGTACTTCCGAACCGTACACCCAATCGTGCCCCT
The DNA here is from genome assembly GCF_001683795.1 of Neoakkermansia glycaniphila. Classification (GTDB taxonomy): domain Bacteria; phylum Verrucomicrobiota; class Verrucomicrobiia; order Verrucomicrobiales; family Akkermansiaceae; genus Akkermansia; species Akkermansia glycaniphila. Next base: position 12,903 of record NZ_LIGX01000032.1, on the reverse strand, counting down.
GAAAAATGCGCGCCCGAGGCGCAACGATAAGACCTGCCATAACGCAGCCAAAGTACCTCATTTGCCCGCAACATACAAGAAATTTTGCCCGGCGGGAACAATAGACTGGAAAAAGCGCCTGAATGGAGTATGCTCACGGGTACAATGAACACCGAATTGTTACGCAAAGTATGCCAGACGCCCGGTGCGCCCGGCTTTGAAAACGCCATCCGCGAATTCATCATCAAGGAAATCACCCCCCTCGTCGACAGCATCAGCGTCGACAACATCGGCAACGTCATCGCCGTCAAAAAAGGCAAGGACTCTTCCAAAAGCATCATGGCCGCCGCGCACATGGACGAAATCGGCTTCATCGTCCGCCACATCGACGACAAAGGCTTCCTCCGCATCCTGCCCCTCGGAGGCTTCGACCCGAAAACCCTCACCGCCCAGCGCGTCATCGTCCACGGCACCAAAGACCTCCTCGGCTGCATGGGCGCCAAACCCATCCACGTCATGACCCCGGCGGAACGCGCCAAAATGCCGGAAGTCACCGACTTCTTCGTCGACCTCGGCCTGCCGAAGGAAGAAGTCGAAAAATACGTCTCCGTCGGCGATGCCATCACCCGCGAACGCGAACTCACCGAAATGGGCGACTGCATCAACGTCAAATCCCTCGACAACCGCGCCGGATGCTACATCCTCATCGAAACCCTCCGCGCCCTCAAAGCTGCTAAAACCCTCCCGGCCTACGACCTCTATGCCGTCTTCTCCGTACAGGAAGAAGTCGGCTGCCGAGGCGCACAGGTAGGGGCCCTGCAAATCCAGCCGGACTTCGCCTTCGCCCTCGACGTCACCATCGCGTACGACACCCCAGGCGCGGGCAGCCATGAAATGTGCACAGAACTCGGCAAAGGCACCGCCATCAAAATCTACGACAGCTCCCTCATCGCCGACCGCCGCATGGTCGCCTTCATGAAAGCCGTCTCGGAAGCCGAAAACATCCCCAGCCAGCTCGAACTCCTCGCAGCAGGCGGCACCGATGCCGGCTCCATGCAACGCTTCACGGCGGGAGGAGCCATTGCCGGAGCCATCTCCGTCCCCGTGCGCAACGTCCATCAGGTCATTGAAATGGCGCATAAAATCGACCTTCAGGCCTCCGTCGACCTCCTCACAGCCTGCGTCTCCAACCTCCAGCAGTGGGATTGGAACTGGGGTGCGGAAAACAAACCGCTCTCCAAAAAGGCATCATCGAAAAAGGCCGACAAAAAACCTGCCAAAAAAGGCAAAAAATAAACGGCTCCCTCCCTCCTCCGCAGCCGGTAACTTCCAGCGGCTGCGGAGGTCTGCTGCCTACCTGCCCTATTCGCGCTTCTCTCTTTCTGAATGGAACCTCTCTCCGCCGTTTCCAAAAACAGAATCCCGTGGATTGATCTGGCAAGAGTTTTGGCGATGTACTTCGTCATCCTCTCCCATACGCAAGGATCCGCCCCATGGTGCACCTTACCCACGCAAGGTGGCGTCATGCTCTTCTTTTTCCTTGCGGGGTACTTTTCTCCGCGAAACGCAGGAAAAAGCTGGAATCGGGTCATGTGGCTCGGTATCTCTTGGACCGCTTGGGCTGTGATCGCCGGATGCCTGGCTTATGTCACAGCCACATTATATCCGAACGATCCTCAGGCTACGGTATGGAAGGATCACCTCGGCGCGATATGGATTATCCGCAATGCCTTCGGCCTGGGCGAACACCCCTTCCTCGTCGTCCTGTGGTTTCTATGCAACCTGTTCGTTTATCAGACCGTCTATGCAGCATGCAGAATATACTGCTGGTGCACCCTCCATATATATTCTCTTGTTCTATTGCTCTTGATCCTCTGGGGAACGACTAACTATTCGATACCCTATATACACCATGCCGGCATTCTGTGCTTCCTCTCCGGCGCCGGAATGCGAAGCATCAAACCCGGCGATCTGGCTCAGGCCATGCGCAAACGCCTTTGGATACTGCTGCCCCTTGTCATTCTGGCATGGAGCGCCTTTTTCTTTCATGGGCAATCCTACCTCTTCGAAGCTCCTTGGACATGGTTGATGTTTCCCCTGTTGGCCGGTGGCGGCCTTGCTCTGCTCCTGCTTGCCCTATTCCTTTTCCCGCTCGGTGGAAAAATAACATCGTACCTTGCTCATATGGGGCCGGCTCTCATGTGGATTTACGGAGCCCATATTCCGCTCTACCGCGTCCTCAAAGCTGCCTTGCGAGCCATCGCCGGGCATCCTGTCGAATTGAACGCCGCGGCTGCTCTCATCTCCTTCTTCATCCTGTATTACCTGTACCTCCTTTTCCAAAAACTCTTTCCCCTACCCATGAGTATTCTTTGCCTTGGAGCACGGACAAAGCCGTTCCGCGCGACTCAACATCAAGGATAATCTGTGATTCGCACACAGGTTCATCACACACATCAATACGAAAGGCTGATCCCATCCAACGCCTCTTCCAATTCGGAAGAACCGAAATGGTCATTTTGCCCAATGCGCTTCAGCTCGTCTCCCCACACGTTCTGCATCCTTGAGAAAAGGTACTCATCCGGCATACGCACCCGGTCTCTGGCAATATCGGAAACCTTCCTCCCGCTCAAATACTCTTCCGCCTTCTTCTGCCTCTCCCTCAATACCGTCATGCGGACTGCCACGGCATCAGCAGAAGCCGTATCCTTCACGGAAGCCAGAGCCACAGTCATCTCCTCCAGAATAGCCATCAGCTCATAAAAATATCGGCGATACACTTCCTCCTGCTCGTGCGCCATCACCGGATCCGTGGCATACACCACCTCCGGAAACACACACAAGGACCCGAAAGCTTCAATGGCGGCCTTGACATCATCCGACAAAAGCCCCAGCACCCTCAACCGGGAAATTTCAAAATGCAAGGCCGTATCAATCACCCTGCTCTGAACTTCGTACCGTTTTTCCACACGGGCTTCGTCTTTGCAGGAAACAAGCATATCGCCGATATGCTCCTGCCAGCTCGCCTCCGTCCCCTCACAAATAGCTTCAAGCTTCGGTATCGCCGCAGAAGCCGTTGCTGAATCCGCAATCCCCTTCAACACATCGAGCATCTTCTGCTTTCCTGCAAGAATCTCCTGACGATATGACTCATACTTGCTTTCGGCAGGCACGGTCTTCCCGACGGGCAAAGGCATCGTCGCCAAATGCCAGGCCCTGGCAGCATCATCCTCACGGGGCAGTTCCTGCCCCTGCACATTCCCGATCAGCAACATCACACCCAGGGTAGTTGTCCATTGTGTCTTCATGGAACATCACTATACATCCACTCACACCACCACCAAGAATAAAATCGTACATTCTTCGGAAAAACACGGCATGACGAAAAAAGCCGAACAAACGCCACTCGTCATACCGGCAACCGTGGCGAAGCATCTCTACACACTCACTGCGCGTAACTGTGCATCGACGTAATCTTCGGCAGCAGATTCACCACGAGGAAAGTCACCAGCAAGGCGGCAAAAGCCAGAAACAGCACCACGCGACGTGAACGCAGCCTCTCCGGCTTGCGGGGAATATGGAAATACACCAGATACAGCCCCCATGTCACCAGAGACCATACCTCCTTGATATCCCATGCCCAATAACCGCCCCATGCGGCATCGGCCCATACCGCGCCCGACCACAAGCCGAAACTCATCAGCGGGAAACCGAGCAGCACCGTATCATGCGCGGCATCCATAAACTTATCCGACTCCCATCGCCTCCAGCACGACACAGCCACCAGCACCGTCGCCACCGTCATCAGCCCGTAGGACAGCAGATAAGCCGCCACATGCGGCACAAACCACGGCGACTGCAAAGCAGGCATCTGCCGCCACGAATCCAGCACGGGCATACACAACGCGCCGACCATGAATAGAACAGCAGCCCCGGCAAAATACCCAAGCAGCCACGCATGCTTCTGCACCTTCCATGAATAGAGATACGCCGGCCCCAGCACCAGCGGCACAATACACATCACATGGTGCATATTGCCGAATGGCGGAGCTTGCGCCAACTCCCAGTTATACGCCAGCAGCACGGCAGACACCAGCCAGCCCATCACGAAAAAGCGGAACGCCCAAGTTTGCCGCCTCTTGCACGCCAGCAGCATCGCCACGAAATTCAACGCCAGAATGGCGCACACCATCACATGAATCCAGTTCGTCTCATTCATACCGCTACCTCCGTCTGTTCGGATTGGGACTTCTTCCTCTTTGGCCACCAGCACCACATCGTCAAAGAAACGAGCAACCCGCCGATGCCATACATCATCCACACATCGCCATAGGAACGGCGTGCCAGAAACTGCACACAAAGAATACCCTTCTCATCACGCCGATTCAGCAAATAAAATATCCAATCCCCATACCCCAGCGGCTCATTCACCTTCATCGTAAACTCCTTCCTCTCCTTGCCATCTTGCACCACGCACATCGCCGTAAACATCTTGACCGGGGATTGCTCCTGCACTGCGACCCTCTCGTGATCGACAACATAAACCGATTGGGGCATATTACCCAGCTGAATGAAGTCCGACACAGGAATGGCCTTCAAACCGTCAAAACGCACCATACCATCCTCCACCTTCTTCTTCTGCAGCAAACTGTTCCCCTTCTCGCCTACCCGGTACAAAGAATAGTCGACAGGATCGTAATATTTCTCCTCGAAATCGCTCACACCCAAATGAAACCCCAGGGCAAACTCCTTCCCCTCGTCATTGAGAACCTTGTTTGTTGTCATCACACGCGGCGTTTCACCCGTCTTCATCACATACTGCCCGACCGGCAAATAGAGCAAAGCCTTCACCTCATTGAAATAATCCACATAAGCTCCCACACCCATCGCCACAAGCGCCAAATGCGCTACGGCGAGGCAAAGCTTCCGGCTCATCATGCGCGACAGCACAAACACCGCCACTCCGCCGCAAGTAGCCGCCACCAACACGAACACGGCAAACCAGAGCGCCGTCACCCACGACCAGAAAGAATCGAACGGCAGCCCGGCCAATCCGTCGCAGCCCGCCCATACCCCTGCCGCGCCGCCACAACAGACGAACAGCAGCAGCACAACCGAAGGCAATCGCCACCACCCCCGGCCGGAAAGCCGGAAAGCCGCATACAGGCACAACACCCCTACCACTCCGCCCAGCACCAGCATCACACCGCTGCGATACACCTGCGGCACCCCGTTAACCGGAGAAGCCCCGGTCACCAGAAGCAGCAGCACCGCAGCCAGCACCATCACCGCCACCTTCATCATGGCATATAAACTCGATTTATTCTCTTGCATCATCATAAAATCATCCTGCCTGCCTCAGCTCATCATGAATCCTCCGGCGCTCCTTCTCGATATGTTCATCCGTCGCACCGAACTGGCGCAGCAAATGCTCCGCCATCGACATCGCCACCTCGCACTCTCCGGCAAACACCACCGCCTCGCTCCCCTTGCGCAGACTATGAGCCTCACGCATAAACGTCGTATGAATCACCACGGCAATCTCCGGATTCAGCGCGCGAGCCGCCTCCATCACCTCATGGGCTGCAGCACCCGCCGAAGAAACGATCAGGCCGGATGCATGAAGCACCCCGGCCGCCGTCAGCACATCGCGCTGCCGAGCATCGCCATACACGGCCTTGATACCCTGCGAACGCAAATGCAGCACCGTATCGATATTCATCTCGATAATCGCCACATCGATATTATTCTCCACCAGAATCCGGCACATAATACGGCCGGAAGGCCCATATCCGATAACGATCACGCGCTGCTTATCCTCCTCCACCAGCTCATGCCTATCCTCCGTCGCAATCTTCGACCGACCTATCCCGCAACGCTCCAGCAAACGCAGCATCCCCGGAATACATCGATACAACAAAGAATTCAACGCAATCGACACCACAGCGGCAGCGATCAATGCATTACCCGCCACACTCGGCAGCACCTTGTAATGCACACCCATCGCACCCAAAATAAACGAAAACTCCCCGATCTGCGCCAACGCCACCGAAACGGACAACGCCAAACGCATCGGCTTCCCCAGCAACCGCACCACGACAAATGCCGCCAGCGGCTTGCCCAGCATCACGATCCCCAGAGTCGCCAATGCCAGCGGCCAGCTCTCCAGCAAAGCCACCGGATCGAACAACATCCCCACGGACAAGAAAAACAGCACCGCGAACGCATCGCGCATCGGCAAAGCCTCCGCCGCCGCACGCGCACTGAAATGCGACTGCCCTACAACCATACCGCTCAGGAAAGCCCCCAACACCATCGACGCACCGAAAAACTCGGCGGAACACACCGCAATACCCAAAGCCAGCACCAGCACCGACAGCGTAAACAAATCCCTGGTACCTGTCCGTGCCACCCACTTCAAAAACAGCGGAATCAACCTCTTGCCCACCACCAGCGTAAACACCACCAGCAGGCCCAGCTTCACCAGCGTCCACCCCAAAGCGACAAAAATCTCGCCTACCCCTCCGCCGGACTGGGACGGCCCCAACATCACCGGAAGCAGCACCAGCAGCAAAATCGTAAACAAATCCTCCACCACCAGCCAGCCCAATGCCACATGCCCGCTCGGCGTATGCAAATCCCGGTAATCCGCCAGCACCCGCGTCAGCACCACCGTACTCGCCACGGAAATCGCCATCCCATACAGCACGCCTGCCTCCCATCCCCAGCCGAACGCGTGGGAAACCACCGCACCCAGCACCGTCGCCACGGCAATCTGCACCATCGCCCCCGGCAGCGCCACACGCTGCACCGCAATCAAATCCTTCAAATGGAAATGCAACCCCACGCCGAACATCAGCAAAATCACCCCGATCTCGGCCACCTGATCCACCATCCCCTTATCGATCTCAATCCCCGGAGAATACGGCCCCACAATCATACCCGCCACCAAATAGCCCACCAGCGGAGAACAATGCAGCTTCTGGGCCAGGTACCCCAGCAGCAACGCAACGGACAACCCACCGACGAGAGCATAAATAAGTGGAAAATCATGTCCCATGTGAACGGAAGATTATGAAAAAACATCCCCTCCACGTCAAGAACCATTCAAAAAACTGACGTAAAAACCCAAACGGCAACCGACAGCACCGCCACACGCACAGCAAATACCGCTTGCCAGCCTCTCCGGCATCCGGTACACTCCCGGCATGCAGATCACCCTCGACACACCGCTCGACATGCACCTCCACCTCCGTGATGGAGAAATGGCTCGCCTCGTCACCCCCTGCTCGGCCCGCACCTTCGCCGGAGCCGTCATCATGCCCAACCTCGTCCCGCCCGTCACCGATTCCGCCGCCATGCGGGACTATGCCGAACGCATCCTCCAAGCCGCAGACGGATGCGACTTCCGGCCCTACATGACCCTCTTCTTCAAAAACCAGACCCGGCAGGAACTCGAAACGGCGCTCGCCAACCCTCTCTTCTTCGGCCTCAAACTCTACCCGGCCGGAGCCACCACCAACAGCGAAGGCGGCGTCAAAAACCTCGGAGAAACCGGCACCACCCTCCACCTCATGGAAGAAATGGGCATCCCCCTCCTCATCCATGGTGAAAGCCACGGCTTCGTCATGGACCGTGAACAGGACTTCCTGCCCGTCTACCGAAACCTCGCCACCCGCTTCCCCAAGCTGAAAATCAGCATGGAACACATCACCACCGCGGCTGCACTGGAACTGCTCGACGCCCATGAAAACCTTCATGCCACCGTCACCCTCCAGCACCTCCTCATCACCTTGGACGACCTCGCAGGCGGCATGCTCAAACCCCACCTCTTCTGCAAACCAATCGCCAAACGCCCCGCCGACCGCGATGCACTCCTGCAAGCAGCACTCTCCGGCCATCCCAAACTCATGTTCGGCAGCGACTCCGCCCCGCACCCCATCCATAAAAAAGAATGCTGCGGCTGTGCGGCAGGCGTCTTCACTGCCCCCTTTGCCCTCGCAAAACTGGCCGAAACATTCGCGACCCATCAATCGCTCGACAACCTGCAGGCATTCGTCTCCGGCAATGCACGCCGCATCTACGCCCTCACACCGCCCGACAAAACCGTCACGCTCGTAGACACCCCCATGACCATTCCCGCAGCCTACCGCGGATATGGACAGGAAATCGTCCCGATGGACGCAGGACACACCATCGGCTGGAGTGTCGCCTGATCCGGCCCCCGTGAAACGGCTCTCGCATAACTGTTATTTTTACATTCAACGAAAACACCCTTCTCCGGCGTCTCACCCTCTGAAACGTCGCCATGAAGGCACGTTGAAACCAGAAACAAAGTTATGCCTGAATTCTCCAATGCTTTCAGCGGGATGAAAGCCGACCGCAAATTGACCCACGAAGAACTCGTCCGCGCCATCCGATTCATGATCGCGGCAGAATATGAAGCCATCCAGCTCTATGAACAACTGGCAGACTCAATCGACCACGAACTTGCCAAACAGGTCTTGATTGAAATCTCCAACGAAGAAAAAGAACATGCCGGCGAATTTGCCCGCCTGCTTCAAGTCCTCGCGCCCGGAGACGAATCATACTACACGGAAGGACGCGGCGAAACAGAAGAGAAAATCAAAAAACTCAACGATCCCACAGCCTGACAACCGACACACCCTCCCACCTCCTGCCCTCACGAAACGACCGGAACCGCTGCCCGTTCCGGTCGTTTCACGTATGTAGACATCAATAGCACGCCATCGCAGCCGCTGAAAACAACAACAAGGGCCGCCAGCCCCAAACAAAGCCCGGAAAATCGACGCTTTCTCCAGCAAAACACAAAACCACGCAACCTACCCACCACACCGGAACCATCAAACCCGCCACGCGCCCAGCCGCAAAATCACGGCACAACAAAACCCTCGCGCATCCGTACTTGCATTGAACGCAAAAATAAAGCATACTCAAGCCGCATGAAAATCGCTGTCATAGGAAAAGGTGGGCGCGAACACGCGCTCGTGGAAACGTTGGCGAACAGCCCCTGCAAACCCGAAATCTACTCATTCCCCGGCAGCGATGCCATCCTCCGGATAGCCCAGCCCATCGATGCCCATGACCTCGAAAGTCTCATCTCCTGGATGAAAGGCAACAGCATCGACCTCTGCGTAGCAGGAGAAGAAAGCTACCTCGTCACGGGCGAAGGCCTCGCCAACCTCTGCTCTGAAGCGGGTATCCCCTGCTGGGGCCCCGTCAAAGAAAGTGCACAACTCGAAGCCAGCAAAGAATTCTCCAAAGAATTCCTCATCCGCCACGGCATCCCCACGGCCAAAGCACAAATCGCCTCCGATTATGATGAAGCCAAAGCCAAAATCGGCGGCACCTACCCCACCGTCCTCAAATTCGACGGACTTGCTGCCGGCAAAGGCGTCGCCGTCTGCCCGGATGAAACATCTGCCGATGAATTCCTCAAAGAAATCTTCATCGACAAACGCTTCGGCCCCGGCCGCCTCCTCATCGAAGAATGCCTCGTCGGTCCCGAAATCTCCATCTTCGGAGCCATCGTCGACGACCGCTACATGATCCTCTGCCCTGCCCGCGACTACAAACGGCTGGGAGACGGAGACATCGGCCCGAACACCGGCGGCATGGGAGCCGTAGCCTCCCGCCAGCTCGCCGACCCTGCCCTGCTCGAAACCATCGAACGCACCATCGTCGCCCCCACCGTCGCCGGACTCCGCAAAGACGGCCTCCCCTACCGCGGCTTCCTCTACTTCGGGCTCATGCTCACACAGGACGGTCCGAAAATCATCGAATACAACTGCCGCTTCGGCGACCCCGAATGCGAAGCCGTCATGCCCCTCCTCCGCGGCGACCTTGCCTCCTTCTGCCTCGCCGGAGCCAAAGGCGAATTCAAACCCGAACTCATCAGCTTCGACGAAGGTTGGAGCGTCTGCTGCATCCTCGCCTCCAAAGGCTACCCCGCCACCTCCCACTCCGGAGACCTCATCTCTGGCCTCTCCGACGTCACCGAAGCGCGCATCTACCACTGCGGCACCAAACTTGATGCAGATGGTAACTACCTCACCAATGGCGGCCGCGTCCTCGCCATCGTCGCCCAGGGAGCCACCCTCGACGAAGCTCGCAAACGCGCTCACACGGAAACATCCAAAATCACCTTCGACGGAGCCCAGCGCCGCACCGACATCGCCTACCGCTGCTTCGAATAAACCATCAACCGCAAAACGAACATGAACGACGACTCACTCGACTTCCTCACGGAAATCCTCGAAACGCCCAGCCCTACCGGGCATGAAATGGACGCCCAGCGTCTTTGGGCCGCCCAAATGAAAGACCTCACCGACGCCGTCAAGTGCGACGCCTACGGCAACACTTGGGCCACACTCAAAGCCAAAGGCAAAGACGTCAAAACCCTCCTCCTCGACGCCCATGCCGATGAAATCGGCTTCAGCATCCGCTACATCACCGATGACGGCTACCTCCGCGTCGAACGCCTCGGCGGCAGCGACGTCGCCATCGCGCGCGGCCGCCGCATCCGCTTCATGGGAGCCGAAGGCGAAGTCATCGGCGTCACCGGCAACACCGCCATCCACATCCGCGACGACGACGGCAAAAACCCCAAACTCTGGGAACTCTACGTCGACCTCGGAGCCAGCACCCGTGAAGAAGTCGAAGAACTCGGTCTCCGCATCGGCCATGTCGGCGTCTACTGCGACGGCCCCATGCTCATGAACGGCAAACGCCTCGTCTGCCGCGCCCTTGACGACCGCCTCTGCGGCTTCATCCTCACCGAAGTAGCTCGCAAACTCAAGGAAGACAAAATCAAACCCGCGTGGAACATCGTCTTCGGCAACACCGTCCAAGAAGAAGTCGGCTGCATCGGCGCACAAATGCTCACCCACCGCATCAACCCGGATGCCGCCATCTGCCTCGATGTCACCCACGCCACCGACTCCCCCGGCCTCGACAAAGGCCGCTACGGCGACGTCAAACTCGGCAAAGGCGCATGCCTCTGTCACGGCCCGGCTTGCCACCCGAAGATCAACGCGCGCATCGAACTTGCCGCCCACAAAGACAACATCCCCCTCCAGCACGAAACCAGCGGTCGCACCACGGGCACCAATGCGGACTCCATCTTCCGCTCCCACAACGGCGTACCCTGCGCCAACATCTCCATGCCGCTGCGCTACATGCACTCCCCCGTCGAAACCGCCGACCTGGACGACGTCGACACCACCATCGACCTCATCGTCGCCTTCATCAAAACACTCAAAAAAGACGACGACTTCGGCCACAGCCTGTAAAACTCACACTCCACAACCAACAAAAAGGAAAGAGGGCCAACCCCTCTTTCCTTTTTTTATAGACCTCATCCAGCGAACGAACGCAACCGCGTCACCCCCCTGCAACAGGACTTGAACAAAACATCCATCAACGCGGCCAACAAAAGCGAACACACGACCAGCAAGGCATATCCCAGCCACGGCGGCAGCCCATGAAAAAACGGAGCAAACCAATAACCGAAAAGAAAACGGTGATTCAACCACATCCACACGGAATAACGCCCCAACACCATCAAAGGCACCCGAACAAATATCAGATACCGGAAAAGATAAACGGAACCGATCAGCAACGGCAAAATGGCAAAACGTTCCCGAAAGGAAGAAAAAATCACATAACCGATCAATAGGAGACAAACACAAACCAAAGCCGTCCACCAAGCCCTGCTCTTGGAAACAGTAGAACAAAAACGCTGATAACACGCACCCAAACAGAAAACACCGCTATACGTCAGAACATTGGACACAAGGTGATACTCTCCGTTTGAATACATCAAACCCAAACAGGAAGGAAAAAAACGGGAAAAAACGAAAAACGCCACATAATGAGAACCGCAAGCCACCAGAAACAAACCGCACATCAGCAGAGCTACACTGACATCCATGGAAGGGAACCTTCGCCGCACATAAAGAAACAGCGGATAAAGCCCCATCGTCATACACAAAAAAACAGTCGCATACCACCAATCAATATACATCGGCTGCACCATAGTCACGGCCCCGGCATACACCCACATACTCCGATCCAAAGGCACCCAAGGAGTAGGAAACATGAAAAAAACGGCAGTTGCCAGAACAAAACAGAAAAGATAAATCCAATAAAAATGAGAACAACTATGCCATGCAGCCTTCCACACAGAACCTTCGTCACGCTCCAGCTTCGTCGAAAGCCCATATCCCGAAACAAAAGCGAACAACGCAATACAAGCCGCACACACAAATGAATCCGGGAACAGGAAATGCAGAGCAACCATCAAAAGAATAGCGATACCTTTAATGGTCAAGGAATCGTCTTTGGAAAGGGCGAAGAGAGAGAGTTTTCGGGAAGAGAGAGAGTCCTGATTGTTCACGCGAGTGACAATAACAGATCACAAGTTTCCGATACAAGAAAAAAGAGCGCAGGATCTCACTGGGAGGCACGCCAGGGCTTCTCGGCCTCATTTCAGCAACCAGTCTCATTCAACCTGACGCTTGTTGCGTTCACCATTCCACGCCCCCTGGCAGCATGACGTAGTCATGGTAAAGGCGTCAAAACTCACGCATCGTACAAACGAAGAAGCCCCGCATGCAATTAAGCAAGCGGGGCTTCATATAACATCCCGGCGGCGACCTACTCTCGCGGGACCTGTCGTCCGACTACCATCGGCGCGGCAGCGTTTCACTTCCGGGTTCGGAACGGGACCGGGTGGGACCACTGCGCTGTGACCACCGGGTTTCAGCTTGTTGAGGGCTGCCTATCCGGGAGTCATTGGTATGTGCGGGGATGTTATGTTGTTGTCTTCAGGCTCGTATGAGGAGGCTGACATCCGTGTGGCATGTAGTGTTTAATATTGAACTTGGCGTTACTTTCTTTGAC